>NZ_LR590470.1:0-676051 GCF_901472535.1 Sphingobacterium daejeonense
ATGGAAAAAACGTGTACAAGTGTTTGGGAAAGTTGTCTTGCAGTCATAAAAGATAACATACCAACGCAAAGTTTTAAAACATGGTTCGAGCCCGTTAAAGCTGTACGTCTTGAAGGAAACGTTTTAACTATTCAAGTACCTAGTTTGTTTTTCTATGAGTGGCTAGAAGAACATTATGTAGGTATTCTCAGAAAAACAGTTAAAAAATTCTTGGGCGAGCAAGGTCGTTTGGAGTACAACATCGTTGTAGAAAAATCATCTGCAAACCCACCTTACACCACCAACATTCCTTCAAATGGAAATGGTGCTGAAGGAAAGAAACAATCTATTCCTGTTCCTGTTGCATTGAATAAGAACATCAAGAATCCTTTCGTGATTCCGGGCTTAAAGAAACTGCAAGTTGATCCTCAATTAAATCAAAATTATACTTTCGACAACTTCATTGAAGGAGAATGTAACCGTTTGGCTCGTTCGGCTGGATATGCTGTCGCAAATAAACCCGGAGGAACTTCTTTCAACCCTTTAATGGTCTATGGAGATGTTGGATTGGGAAAAACCCACCTTGCTCAAGCAATTGGTAATGAAATCAAACGTAATCTACCAGATAAGTTGGTGATCTACGTGTCATGTGAAAAGTTCTGTCAACAGTTTGTTGATTCCCTTAAGAACAATACCATCAATGATTTCGTGAATTTTTACCAAGCGATGGATGTCATCATCATGGATGATGTACACAATTTTGCAGGTAAAGAGAAAACACAGGATATTTTCTTCCACATTTTTAATCACTTACACCAAACTGGTAAACAAATCATCCTGACATCGGATAAAGCGCCAAAAGATCTTTCTGGTCTCGAAGAAAGGCTGTTGAGCCGCTTTAAATGGGGATTATCTGCAGATATTCAAGTGCCTGACTTGGAAACAAGAATGGCTATCCTCAAGAAAAAGATGTATTCAGATGGTATTGAGCTCCCAGAGAATGTAGTGGAATACGTGGCGAATCAGATTGACAACAGTGTCAGAGAATTAGAAGGTGCTATGGTTTCTTTATTGGCTCAATCCACTCTTAACAAAAGAGAAATTGACCTGAATTTAGCAAAGTCAATGTTGAAAAACTTTGTGAAGAATACACATAAAGAAATATCAATGGAGTACATTCAGAAATTAGTATGTGAATACTTTGAGGTACCAGTTGAAATGGTTAAATCGAAAGTTCGTAAACGTGAAATCGTACAAGCAAGACAGATTTCAATGTATTTGGCAAAAAATCACACCAAATCATCCCTGAAATCAATCGGTAATTTCTTCGGCGGTCGCGACCACTCTACCGTAATCTATGCTTGCCAAACAGTAGAAGACCTTATCGAAACGGATAAGAAATTCAAAACCTATGTGCAAGACATACAAAAGAAATTAAAAGCGTCTTAAAAACAACAAAACATTGTAAAGAAAAGAAATTTAAAAGCTTGGGATATTCTCCCAAGCTTTTTTTTTGTTGAAACGCAAGTCAACCCTATGCTCAGGCCGGCGCGTAAGACTTGCGTTAGCAAATCCTAAAGATGGCTGGTGTCACCACCAGCCATGGCGTTCAATAAGTTTGGTTCACGAAGCCGTGGTCGGTGTCCTCACCGACCACTATGAGGCGACAAATTGCTGGCTGGTGGGGACATCAGCCAGGGCATAATGCTGAGGCCTCGGTGCGTTGGGCTTACCCTTCGACTCCGCTCAGGGACCGCCCATCGACTCCGCCCATGGACCGCCCTCCGTTTTCTAGCTTCGGCAGAACCCATTCCATAAGACGTTTAATATCTCAAATCTCAAATCCCACATCCCAAAAAACCAAAAAAGGGACTGCACCTCGTGCAATCCCTTTTCTTATTTATGAAACATGAATATTAGTTAGCTTATTGTACTTGTGGTTCAGGCATCTTTTTAGTTGCGCGTTCTTCCACGATTTTAAACGTACAATGGTTTTTGTTCATCTGTCAAAATTTCACTTACTTTTTTGTCTAAGTCAGCATTTAAAGCCTCAATTTGTTGAACTTGAGCCTCTGCTGCAACAGTAGTATCTGATTTTAAAGCATGTTTTGATTTTTTATGCTCTAAGACAACTGTATAGATAGCTGTTTGTTGTTCTGGTGTTAGTTGCAACTTCTCAGTCCATTCGGTAACTGTTGCTTTTGCTTTTTCTTCAGGATTTACTTCCTGTGCGAATGTTAGACTTAACGAAAATAATACTGCGGATACTGCTAAAAATAACTTTTTCATGATTTTAATTTTTTTGTTTAACACTTTTATTATTTACTCCGTTTCTGTACAATAAATAACAACCCTTTCGTATGTTTTATTGTGCAATTGTATCATGTTTGTTACTTTTTAACATTTCTTAACAAGTTAAGGAATTCAACTAAGGGTGATTTTATTATTCAAATACTGGCTTAACATAGGGTTTAAGCAAGATTTCAGTTAAATTATATTTATTTTAGTTGAATAGAAAAAAAAATATATATCTGTTACAACAATCCTTGGGAAAAGAGAATACAAGAATTAAGGATGGGACATTTATAGTCTCGAGTTCAATAAATAATAACCTTGATTTTTAGAATTAATTTATCTTAATATAGAAGTTTCCAATTCTTGGAAAAATTGATCTTCATCTTCTATTATTATATCGATAGGAATATAATATACAGGAATGCCTTCCAATCTATTTAATAAAAGTCTTTGAGCATCCTTTTCGGTAGTCAATAGAATACAATCTCCGTCTGCGTTTAATTTCTCAAACCTGGCATTGATTACCTTATAATCAAATTCATCAAAGTTGTGGTGGTCAGGAAACTTGAGATGCTCCTTTTTTACGGCATTTATCCTTAAGTATTCTGCTAAAGGTTGCGGATTCGCAATACCCGTTACCAACAAAACATTTTTTGGGAGACCTATGATTCCTGTGGCGTTTTCAGATATAGGAATCAATTCTTTATAACCAATTTTGCTGTAATAAATAGTAGTCGTTTTGTTGTATGATTTTATTTTGGACTCAATTTTATTCTTTTCCATGGCCGGAATTTCATCTGGACATTTAGTGATGAGAACAATATCTGCTCTTTTGGTTTGATTAAAAGTATCTCTATAATTACCAGTAGGTAATAAAAAGATCGGATTGAGAATGGAGTTATATTCAAAAAGGAGAATAGAACATTTTGGAGTTACCTTACGGTGTTGAAAAGCATCATCCAATATTATTAAATCATGATCTTTCTGAAGGATTTCTATTCCTTCTGTTCTATTTTCATTAACGGCAATAGTAATATTTGGGAAGTTCTTTTTAAACTGTAAAGGTTCATCACCAACATTTTCAACACTGTCTTCTACTTCCACCAATCTAAAGCCTTTGGTTTTTCTGCCGTACCCTCTGCTTAAGGTAGCGACACGGTATTTGTTGCTAAAGTATTGGATTAGTTTTTGGGTCAGCGGACTTTTGCCAGCACCTCCGACGGCCAAATTCCCAACCACAATAGTCTTGACAGGAAAAGTTTGTGAGGGGAAGACCTTTAGGTCATACAACTTGTTTCTAACCCATATGATAAGGGTATAGAGGATGGTAAAAGGAAATAGTAACCATCGAAGCCATTGCATAATTATCTCTTTATAATCTTGATACCAACATCGTTTATTCCCCTTAATGGGTTTTCACGCATAGACTGACCAACAGAAAAAACATATTTTCCCGTATCTGGAAAGGTGAAATTCTCTCTTAACAGAACTGTTTGCCCATATAGGTTGCCGGCAGAGTTTCCCAACCATCTACCGTCGGATTCAGCCAATTTAATCTCCGAACGGATTATGCTGTCTTGAAGCTGTTTCTGTTCTATATAAAAGGAGAAGTTAGAATAAGGATAATAGGCGGTATGTCGAATATTAAAGAACAGATCGAATCGATCCTCTTTATTTTCCACCTCGACTTGGAATTGAGGTTTAAAACTGCTATCCCACAGTTGTTTGGGGATAGCAGAATTTCTTTCATAGAAGGGCCCTTCCTGACAGGAGGTCAGCAAAAGCGTAACAATAGCTATAAATACATATTTGCGCATTGGATTAATAATTAACCCTCAGAGTTATTGTCTTTGTTTCTATTATTATTGTTGTTGTTTCTTCTATTTCTGTTCTGAGGTCTTCTTCTATTTTGATTAGAGTCGTCCCCATTTTCAGCTTTTCCTTGATTTTCTCTAGGCTTGTTCTGATTTTGACCGTTATTCGGGTTCTTGTTTTCAGGCTTTGGCCTTTGAGGTTTGTTCTCAGCGTTTTGACCTTGTGCATTTTGAGCATTCTCAGGCTTACGTTTCGGTTTACGCTTTTTCTTCTTTTTGTTTCGCTCATCAAGACGAGTTAAGCTGTCCTGTCCTACCACATTTTCGTAATCTGGATTAGGAACATTTACAACCTCTTCTTTTTCAGGAACGATTAATTCCTGAGGTTTCTTGCCCTGTGAGTTCAATTCAGCAAATTCCTTAACTTGATCTACCGTCAACGGTATCCAAGACTCTGCATGTGGGTATGAAAACCACATTGTTTTCTTGAAAATATCCGTTTTCTGCAAATAAGCAACACCTGAATGTGTTTCAATGCGGTCAATATTGTTTGGAATATCTTTTAGAGCATCCATATAGCTGTCTAACTCATAGTTCAGACAACATTTTAATTTTCCGCATTGTCCCGCTAATTTCAATGTGTTCAAGGACAGATTCTGATATCTTGCAGCTGAAGTTGAAACCGTTTTAAAATCCGTTAACCAAGTTGAACAACATAGTTCACGGCCACATGAGCCGATACCACCAAGTCTGCTGGCTTCTTGGCGCATCCCGATCTGTCTCATTTCGATACGGATACGGAAGGCCTCAGCCATTCTTTTGATCAATTCACGGAAATCCACACGGCCTTCAGCCGTATAATAGAATGTCGCTTTCGTCTTGTCACCCTGATAATCAACATCAGAAATCTTCATGGACAAACCCAGTTCGAGCGCTAGATTACGCGCTCTATGCATGGTTTCCCATTCGAGATCTTTGGCTAAATTATACTTGGCAACATCGTTCTCATTCGCCTTTCTATATACTTTCTTTACAACGTCGTCAGGTTTAACGTTGTTCTTTTTCAATTGAAGCCTTACCAATTCACCAGTCAGTGAAACATGGCCAATGTCATATCCGCCTGTATTAGGCTCAACAACAACCATCTCTCCCATTTCAAGGTAAATATTGTCCGTATTTACAAAAAACTCCTTTCTAGAGCCTTTAAAACGAACTTCAACAATATCAAAAGGTTTATAGTTAGATGGTAAGTCCATATCGACTAACCAATCGTAAACATCCAATTTATTACATCCGCTGGTCATGCACGTACCATTGTTATTGCAACCTGCTGGTACTGTGCCTAGTGATTTACTTCCGCAACCACCCCCGGATGAGCAACTGCCACATCCCATATTTGTTTAATTATATATATTGAGTCCCCTTAGGGAACGTATTGTATTTAAATAGTAAAACTAACTGCAAAGATAAATCTAAAAATAATATTTTAGGATTTGCATTTCTTTCAACAGAATAATGCGTTTTCTCAAGCATATCTATCGCAGTTTCCAACTTCTCCAAAGTCGTTATCTCGCTGAACTTTTGGACAAAATCCAATTCAGCATTCTTTAAAAAGACTAGTTCATGCAGCCCTTGGTTTAATAACACAATCTGTCTTAAGACATTGATGCTATACATCAAGAACAATTTTTGGTTCTCCCGCCCCAATTTGCTGATCTCATCATCACAGATTTGAATAATATTCAAACCCGCATCAGTGACGATACATCTTAACCAACGAATCAACAGATCGAAATTTTCATTTGATGCTTCCGCAATTTGATCAAGAGCAGTCTGAATATTGCCCTCAGCAATGAAGGAAATCTCATTTGCGCGATTGGCCTCAATGCCCTTTTCGTCAATCAGGTATTGCATCAGCTCTTCATGTGAATACTTATTCACCTTTACCAATTGCGTTCTTGAGATTATCGTATTTAAGATTTTATCCTGATTCTCTGCAACCAATAAAAAGAGGGTCTTTGCTGGCGGCTCCTCAATGAGCTTCAACAATGCATTCCCTTGCGTATCCAAATATTCGGGCAGCCACACGATCAAAACCTTGTATTCCGCTTCAAAGGATTTAAGGCTTAATTTTTTGATGATATCATGTGCCTCAGCAATGTTGATGTTTGCTTGTTTGTTTTCCGCCTCCAATTGATTGCGCCAATGCCCTAAGCTCATATAGGGGTTTTCTAAAAATGCCTTCCGCCAATCTTCAATAAAAGTCGTGGCAGTGTCATCTTTGTGCTTGGCAAAAAATGGGTAAGAAAAATGAAGGTCAGGGTGGATCAATTTATCATATTTTATGCAGGATGGACAGGTGCCACAACTATCAATTTCCAAGCGTTGCTCACAATTGATAAATTGCGCGTAAGCCAATGCCAATGCTAAACTACCAGACCCCTCAGGGCCTAAAAATAGTTGTGCGTGACTTACACGGTTTTCAGCAACCGTAGAAATTAGATGTTGTTTGAGCTCCTGATGCCCTACGATATTTTTAAATTGCATACCTAATCTTACAAATGTACAAATTTTAATGCAGTGCTTTTTAATGTTTATGTAAGCGAAGTCTAATTTGAATTGCAAAAAATCAGATTCTTTTCTGTATAATTGCAATAAAATCTATTAGCTAAAAGAAATGAGATTTATTGTATCAACATCTATATTACTGAAACAATTACAAGCTATTAGTGGCGCCTCTAGCTCCAGTACGGTGCTACCTATTCTAGAGAATTTTTTGTTTGAGATCAAAGACAACATCCTGACTATTTCAGCAACCGACTTGCAAACCAGTATGGTTACTACTTTGCAGATTGAAGCAAAAGAAGAAGGACGTGTGGCCATGCCATCAAAAATCTTGATCGAAACCCTAAAAACTCTCCCAGATCAACCTGTAGCATTCTCAGTAGATACTAAAACTCTAGCAATCGAGATTTCTGCCGGTGACGGTAAGTACAAACTTAGCGGTGAAAACGCCGATGATTTCCCGAAAATTCCTGTCGTAGAAAATATATCAACAGTAAATATTGCTGCACCAATTCTCTTGGAAGCAATCAATAAAACAATCTTTGCAGTGAGCAACGATGAACTTCGACCAGCAATGTCCGGTGTGTATGTTCAATTGGCTGAGCAATCAACCACATTTGTCGCTACAGATGCACACAAGCTTGTACGTTATCGTAGAACTGATGTAAGCGCCGAAAAACCTACATCAATCATTCTGCCTAAAAAAGCACTAACTCTTTTAAAATCGTCACTTCCATCAGATGATGTGAATGTGTCAATTGAATACAACAACACAAATGCTTTCTTCCAATTTGGCACCATTAACCTGATCTGTCGTTTGATCGATGAGCGTTATCCAGATTATGAAGCTGTTATTCCGCGCCTCAACCCGAACAAACTTACCGTAGACCGTTCTTTATTTTTGAACACCCTACGTCGTGTCGTAATCTTTGCAAACAAAACAACCCATCAGGTTCGTTTAAAGATTTCAGGAAGCGAATTGCATATCTCTGCTGAAGATCTGGACTTTTCAAATGAAGCACATGAAAGATTGAGCTGCCAATTTGAAGGGGAAGACATGGAAATCGGATTTAATGCTAAGTTCTTGGTTGAAATGCTTAATAACTTGAATTGTGAAGAAGTAGTTCTTGAAATGAGCACGCCTAATCGTGCAGGTTTATTAGTTCCAGCAGTAAAAGAAGACCATGAGGATATCTTAATGTTGGTAATGCCTGTAATGTTGAACAATATTTAATAGCATAGAACTTTGGATTTAATTTATTCCCTAATTGACTTTATCCTCCATATTGATGACCATTTGGTGGAAATCGTCAATAACTATCAGACTTGGACCTATTTGATCCTGTTCCTGATTATTTTTGCCGAAACAGGTCTTGTTGTGACACCATTCCTTCCCGGAGACTCACTTTTATTTGCTGCAGGTGCTATTATAGCAAAACCTGAAACAAACCTGAACGTTTTTGTAATGTGGGGATTGTTAATGGTTGCGGGAATTCTAGGAGATATGGTCAACTACCATATCGGTAAATACATTGGTCCAAAAGCATTCTCAGGAAAATATAAGTTCCTGAAAAAAGAATACCTGGAAAAAACAGAGAAATTCTACGAAAAATACGGTGGAAAGACCATTATCTATGCGCGCTTTGTCCCAATCGTTAGAACATTCGCCCCATTTGTAGCTGGTGTAGGATCCATGTCCTATGGTAAATTCGCCTCATACAATGTAATCGGTGCAATCCTGTGGGTAACCTCATTCTTATTTATTGGCTATTTCTTCGGTGGTCTGCCAATTATCAAAGACAACTTTACAATCGTAGTATTTGCAATTATATTCTTGTCAATACTCCCTCCAATCATAGAGATCGTAAAAGAAAAATTTTCAAAAAAGAAGGAAGCTGAGTAAGCTTCCTTTTTTTATGTCTTGCGGGTCCTGCGTGGAGGAATTGGAAAGTTAAATCGCACTACCTTGGTTCAATTGTTGCTTTATACAGATTGAATATATTATCATGGAATTTATATCTGCCTTAATCGATTTTATTCTTCATATCGACAAACATCTGATCGATATCACGCAAGAATATCAAACATGGACTTACTTGATTCTTTTCTTGATCATCTTTGCTGAAACGGGCCTTGTTGTAACCCCTTTTTTGCCGGGCGATTCTGTTTTGTTTGCCATGGGTGCTTTGATTGCAAAGCCAGAAACAAATCTTAGCTTATGGATAATGATGCTTTTATTGATTGCCGCAGCTATTATTGGCGATTTTGTAAACTACGAAATTGGTAAGCATTTTGGTCAACGCGTCTTTACCAAGGATTCCAAGATATTTAAACTTTCCTACCTTGAGAAAACACAGAACTTTTATGGCAAATACGGATTAAAAACCATTATTTATGCTCGTTTTGTTCCCATTGTAAGGACATTTGCGCCATTTGTTGCAGGAATAGCCAAGATGCCTTACTCAAAATTTGGACTCTACAATATTGTTGGGGGCGTGTTATGGGTGAGCATGTTCCTTTTGGGCGGTTATTTTTTCGGACAGATCTCTTTTGTCAAAGAAAATTTCTCCATTGTCGTTCTTGCTATTATCGGTATTTCTCTCTTACCTCCTATTATTGAGTTGATTAAGGAGAAAACTTCAAAAAAAACGGTTTAAAATGAAAAGCCTGTTTAAACGTTGAGTTTTAAACGGAGTCTTTATTCTTAAACATTTCTATGAGGTATCTATTATTTGCTTTTATCCTATGGGCCCAGCCTATCTTGGCTCAAAATATTCGAGTTGACCGTCGTGAGGCCAAACAGGCCTATAATTATTTGAACGATTTTAGGATGAATCCTAAAAAATATGGCCGACAAATCCGTGTTAACAATCTTAGAAACGTAAAACAATCAAAACTTGTTTGGAATGATAAGCTTGCCAAGGTTGCTGAAGAACGCGCAAAAGACATGGCAAGGCGCAATTATTTCGACCATACCGACCCAGATGGATATGGTCCCAACTATCATATCAGCCAAGCTGGATATGCACTGAATCCTGATTGGTTGAAGAAAAGATCTACCAATAATTTCGAATCCATTGGTGCCAACCATGATACGGCCATCGAAGGAATCCAATCTTTTATTGTCGGAAAAGGATCTCCGGGTTTTATGCACCGAAAACATATGTTGGGCTTAGATGCTTGGAATGCCTCCTTGAAAGACGTAGGAATCGGATTTGTAAGGGTAAAAAAAGGTGCTGCCTATAAAACATATCTCTGCGTATTAATCGCAAAGCATGATTGGTAATTTCTTTTCGTAATTTTTATACCTTTGCATATGATAAAATCGATGACAGGTTATGGTATTGGTACTGCAGAGAACGGTACTGTAAAATATACCGTAGAGATCAAATCCTTAAATTCTAAGTTCCTCGAACTAAACCTTCGCTTGCCAAAAGCTGTTTCCGACAAAGAATTATTACTGCGTGGGGAATGTAGCAAGTTAATCGAACGTGGTAAGGTAAATATTAACATCAGCACCGAATACGTTGATCAGACCACCAAAGGGGCAAACATCAATGCAGACTTATTAAAAGCATATTACAAGCAATTGCAGGATATCGGCTTTCAATTGGGCGATACCAAGGCAAATATGTTTGAATTAGCATTGAATATGCCGGAAGTAATCAGCCATGATGATGAGATCGATGAAGAAGAAGGAAAGGTATTAGTAGATGCATTTCACGCTGCCGTGGTTCAGTTCAATAAATTTAGGGGAGATGAAGGTGCTGTCCTTAAGAAAGACCTTCAGCATCGTGTATCCTTGATTTTATCATACTTAAAAGAAGTTGAAGCAGTAGAAGGTAGCCGCATTCCTTTGATCCGTGAAAGGATCAACCAATATATGGAGGAAGCTGTAGGGAAAGAAAATGTCGATATGAACCGTTTCGAACAAGAATTGGTGTTCTATATTGAGAAATTAGATATCACAGAGGAAAAGGTTCGCTTACGCTCACACTGCGACTATTTTGTACAAGCATTAAACAGCGATGACTCAAACGGTAAAAAACTAGGTTTTATTTCTCAGGAGATGGGTCGTGAGATCAATACTCTTGGTTCAAAAGCCAACAATGCGCAGATCCAACAAATCGTTGTTAAAATGAAGGATGAGTTGGAAAAAGTAAAGGAACAACTATTAAACGTATTGTAATATGAGCGGCAAACTAATTATTTTTTCTGCTCCTTCTGGCGCAGGAAAAACCACTATTGTCAGAAGATTATTGGATAAACATGGCGACAAGATTGCTTTTTCGATCTCTGCAAGTACACGCCAACCACGTGGTGCGGAAGTCGATGGGGTTGACTATTATTTTGTTTCCAAAGAAGACTTTTTGCACAAAGTTGCTAAACACGAGTTTATAGAATTTGAAGAGGTTTATTCAGGAACATTCTATGGAACTTTACGTTCTGAAGTTGAGCGTATTTGGAATGAAGGAAAGCATGTAATCTTTGATATTGATGTAGTAGGAGGTCTGAGATTGAAATCGAAGTTTCCTAATGAAGCGCTCGCTATATTTGTTAATCCACCATCACTGGAAATATTGAAAGAAAGGCTTGCTGGGAGAGGAACAGATTCTGAAGAGAAACTGAAAGAGCGATTTGCCAAAGCGGAACATGAGCTGAGCTTTGCCAACAAATTCGACGTTATTCTACAGAACAATGATTTAGAAACAGCCTGTGCTGAAGCCGAGAAATTAGTCCTGGATTTTATTAATTCTTAATATGTCAAATAGTAAAGTTGGTTTATTCTTCGGTTCGTTCAATCCTATTCACATAGGACACCTGATTATAGCCAATTATATGGCCAACTATACTACCTTGGATGAAGTGTGGTTTGTTGTATCTCCCCAGAATCCTTTTAAAGATAAAAAGAGCCTCGGGAATATGTATGACCGCCTTGAAATGGTAAACCTTGCTATTGAAGGTTCTGAAAATTTGCGCGCAAGTGATATCGAATTCAGTCTGCCACAACCATCCTATACAATAGATACCCTAACACATCTTGCCGAAAAATATCCGAATAAAGACTTCTTACTGATTATGGGTGAGGACAATCTGCAGGGGTTGATGAAATGGAAGAATGCAGATATTATCTTGCGGGATTATAAAATCATTGTTTATCCTAGGCCGGGCTATAATGCTGGCGAAATGAAAGAACACCCGTCCGTATTGATGACTGATACACCTGTAATGGAACTTTCATCGACTTTCCTCCGAAATGCTATCAAAGAAGGTAAATCTGTAAAATTCTATACCCCTGATGCGGTAATCGATTTTATTGATAAAAAAGGGCTGTATTCTTCTTAAGTACCAAGTTTATCAATTAACATTTTTTCACAAAACCATTTTTTTCAGCTTCTGTTTAACCTTTATAATTAAACAATAGGAGGAAATTTAAAATGGATAGATTAGATTTAAAAGGAAAATGGAACGAGTTGAAGGGTAAAATCAAACAACAGTATGCAGAATGGACTGATGATGATTTAGCTTATGAAGAAGGAAAAGATGATGAGTTATTAGGAAAGCTTCAACAAAAATTGGGAAAATCCAGAGAAGAGGTAATTGACTGGTTGAATAAACTGGGTTAATCCCTAAACAAAATAGTGAAGGCCGACAAAACTGTCGGCTTTTTTATTTTCCACTGTCCTGGAATTCCACGTCCCTGGAAATCCACTGCCCTGGTTGGTGTCCCCACCAACCAGACATTCAAGTTTGTCAATGCCCTGGTTTACCAATATCATTAGGTTAAGAAAAAAATCGCCCCGTTTTCCTCACGACATGCTTGTTCATTCCTTATCGCAAGATAAGGAAACTAATTTTGTGAAATAGATAAAAGAAAATAGACAATTCACAGTTCAGTGGCAGGTGGAGACACCAACCCACGGCTTTGCTAGCGCCTTCCTATCTCATATCTCATATCTCAGATCTCAAATCTCACTCATATCTCACATCTCACATCTGACTTTTTTTTCCACTCTTCTTCCACTCTCGTTCCTACCTCGTTCCACTCTCCGTCCTCTTTCGTTCGGACCTTGTTCGGACCTTGTTCGGGTGTTTTCCGAAGCAGCTCCGAACGAGGTCCGAAGGAAGTCCGAACGAGAGACGAACGAGAGTGGAAGGAGAGTATAATGAGAGTGGAAGGAGAACGAATAGAAAGTATAAATAAACCTCCAATGCTGTCTTAATAAAAGTTTAACATCTTACTGATTTAAGTCACATCATTTTGAAGGCATATTTTACTAACTTAGCGCTATGACAAAAAAGAGACCCACTATACTTGTTGTAAATGATGACGGTATTACTGCTCCAGGAATCAAGGTTCTTTTAGAGGTGATGCAAGAGATCGGGGATGTTGTAGTTGTTGCTCC
Organism: Sphingobacterium daejeonense; assembly: GCF_901472535.1. NCBI lineage: Bacteria > Pseudomonadati > Bacteroidota > Sphingobacteriia > Sphingobacteriales > Sphingobacteriaceae > Sphingobacterium > Sphingobacterium daejeonense. The sequence goes on from NZ_LR590470.1 coordinate 13,061, forward strand.
TGACAGCCCACAATCAGGAATGGGACATGCTATAACGATCGGAAAGCCATTGAGGTTAGATAAAATCGACCTTTATGAAGGTGTTGAGATGTATAAATGCTCAGGTACTCCTGTAGACTGTGTTAAATTGGCAGTAAACAAGATCTTCAAGGGCAAGAAGCCAGATTTATGTGTTTCTGGAATCAACCATGGCTTGAACTATTCTATCAATGTGTTGTATTCGGGCACGATGTCTGCAGCAGTGGAAGGAGCCATAGAAGGAATTCCATCAATTGGTTACTCTTTGGACGACTTTCATCACAATGCAGATTTCTCGCATACGAGACCTTGGGTAAAGACAATCGCAGAGCAGGTTCTGTTAAATGGATTGCCTAAGAATTCTTTATTGAACGTTAACTTTCCGAACAAAAGAGAGGAAATCAAGGGCATTAAGATCTGTAGGCAGGCGAACGCGAAGTGGTTTGAGGAGTTTGATGAAAGGTTGGACCCATATAACAGGGAATATTTCTGGATGACTGGAAACTTCGATCTTCAGGATCGCGGTGAGGACACGGATGCTTATGCTATCCTTAACGGTTATGTATCCATTGTTCCGACGCAATTTGACATGACGGCTCATCACGTTATACCGGAGTTGAATTCATGGTCTTTTGACAAATAACAACAGGTCTATGAAGAACAGTATTGGTTTGGGTTTTGTTGTTGGCTTGATGTGTCCATTGGCGGCTTTTTTGCTGATGCGGTACAGTAATGTGCAGGCGGATTTTTTTCCGGACAAACCGGCGGGTTTGTATGTTATTGCTGCAGCGATCAATTTGGTTGGTTGTTGGATCAGTTATAAAAAGGAATTGGACAAGTTTGGCAATGGTCTTGTTTTGGCTACATTTCTAGGTATGTTAGCCTTGGTGTTCACCAAGAACATCAGTATATTTTAATAATTAGAGAATGGAATTAACATTGGGGTTTTCTCCCTGTCCTAACGATACATTTATTTTTGACGCCTTGATCCATGACAAGATAAACTGCGAGGGCTTACAGTTTCACGTGGAATATCATGATGTGGAGACTTTGAATGCCAAGGCGTTCCGCGGCGACCTGGATATCACCAAGCTGAGTTACCACGCCTTTGCCTATGCTGTAGAGGATTATGAGCTCCTGGATGCGGGTTCAGCGTTGGGATTTGGCGTCGGTCCACTTTTGATCTGCAAGGACAAGGATCTGGCAGCCGAACTTTCGCAATATGTAGGCAAGGATCTTCCCGAAAAACTGAAAGACCTAAAGGTTGGCATACCAGGTAAATATACAACCGCCAACTTCCTGCTCGGTCTTGCATTTCCTGAGTTGCAGCAGAAAGAAATCATGGTGTTTTCCGATATCGAGAAATCTCTTTTGGATGGCACTATCGATGTAGGGTTGATCATCCACGAAAATAGATTCACCTATATGGACAAAGGACTCCATAAAATCGTAGACCTGGGCGACTATTGGGAACAAACGACAGGCTCCCCTATTCCATTGGGCGGAATTGTGATCAAAAGATCCCTGCCAGAAGAGGTTAAGAACAAAGTCAATAGGCTGATTGCTGAAAGCGTAAAATTTGGGTTTGACCATCCGAAGTCAGGGCTGGATTATATCAGATTCCCATGCTCAGGAAATGGATGAATCAGTAATGTACAAACATATTGAACTGTATGTAAATAAGTTTTCAGAGAACCTTGGAGACGAAGGAAAAAGAGCTATAAACCAGATGTTTGAAAAGGCTCGGGAATTAAACTTGGTACCTAGTACGGAGAAAAATTTGTTTTTGGTAAAATAATTAATAAAAAAGAATGGGGAAAGTATTAGTTATCAACCTTAATAACTAAATTTGCCCGATTAATGTCAAAATGTCTGCTTAATTGAATTGGAGTCATTATTGTACATGCGAATAGAGAAATAGAATATTATGTTAAAGTTTTTAAGCAAATTATTTGGTAGTAAGTCTGAGCGAGATGTCAAAGGAGTACAACCATTAGTAAATAAAATCAAGGAAGAATACGAGAAACTATCCTCATTAACACATGATGAGTTGCGTGGGAAGACAGCAGATTTTAAACAAAGAATCAGCGACTATTTGCAGGATATCGACAATGAAATCAACGGTCTGAAAACAGAGGCAGAAGCTACCGAAGATATGGAGCTGAAAACTTCAACCTACGACAAGATTGACAAATTGACAAAAGATCGCGACAAAAAGCTTGAGGAAGTATTATTAGATATATTACCTGAAGCTTTTGCTGTTGTTAAGGAGACTGCACGTCGCTTTACAGAAAATAAAGAAATCGAGGTTACAGCTTCGCAATTCGATAGAGATATTGCAGCTCGCAAACCAAATGTTACCATAGAGGGTGACAAAGCACGTTGGAAAAATACATGGACGGCAGCCGGTACTGAAGTTACCTGGAATATGGTTCACTATGATGTTCAGTTGATCGGTGGTATCGTTCTGCACCAAGGTAAGATTGCTGAGATGTCAACGGGTGAAGGTAAAACTTTAGTAGGAACATTGCCGACCTATCTGAACGCATTGGCAGGTCAAGGAATACACATTGTAACGGTGAATGATTACTTAGCACGTCGTGACTCGGAATGGAATGGTCCAATCTTCGAGTTCCACGGAATGAGTGTTGACTGTATCGACAAATACCAACCTAACTCACCACAACGCCGTCAAGCCTATATGTGTGATATCGTTTATGGTACAAACAATGAGTTTGGTTTTGACTATTTACGTGACAACATGACCAATACCAAGGAGTCTATGGTTCAGCGCAAACTTCACTTTGCAATGATCGATGAGGTGGATTCGGTATTGATTGATGATGCCCGTACGCCATTGATTATCTCTGGTCCTATCCCATTGGGAGATCAACATGAGTTCTATCAGTTGAAACCTAGGATCGAGCGTTTGGTAAATGCTCAGAAAGCATATATCAATACGGTATTGAACCAAGCTAAGAAAGCTATTGCAGACAATGATACCGATCCTGAAAAAGGAGGATTGGCATTGTTCCGTGCTTATAGAGGTTTGCCAAAGAACAAAGCATTAATTAAATATTTGTCTGAAGGCAATCACCGTCAGATTCTTCAAAAGGTTGAAAACTACTATATGCAAGAGCAGAATCGCCATATGCCTAAAGCAGATGCGGAATTGTTCTTTGTAATTGATGAGAAAAACAACCAAGTTGAACTTACTGAAAAAGGAATTGAATTAATTACAGCAACAGGTGAAGATCCAAACTTCTTTATCCTTCCAGATGTAGGTACCGAGATCGCTGAGATCGAAAAATCAAGTATTCCTGTTGAAGAGAAAGCACAAAGAAAAGAAGAGTTAATGCGTGATTATTCTGTTAAAGCAGAGCGTATTCACTCTATCAACCAATTGTTGAAAGCATATACCTTATTTGAAATCGATGATCAATATATCGTTGATGATGGTAAAGTAAAGATCGTTGATGAGCAAACTGGTCGTATCATGGATGGCCGTCGTTATTCTGACGGGTTGCACCAAGCGATTGAGGCGAAAGAAAACGTTAAGGTTGAGGATGCAACTCAAACATATGCTACCATTACTTTACAGAACTACTTCCGTATGTACCATAAATTGTCAGGTATGACTGGTACAGCCTCTACTGAAGCGGGTGAGTTATGGGAAATCTACAAATTGGATGTGGTTGAGATACCTACAAACAAGGCTATCCAGCGCGATGACCGTCAGGATTTAATTTATCGTACGGCTCGTGAAAAATATAATGCGGTTGCACAAGAGATCCAAACGTTGACAGAACAAGGCCGTCCGGTATTGGTTGGTACGACCTCTGTTGAGATTTCGGAATTATTGAGCCGTATGTTGAAGTTACGTGGTGTTAAGCACAATGTATTGAACGCGAAATTACACCAGAAAGAGGCTGATATCGTTGCTGAGGCAGGTCGTCCAGGTCAGGTAACTATTGCTACCAACATGGCTGGTCGTGGTACGGATATTAAGCTTACTTCTGAGGTTATCAATGCAGGTGGTTTAGCAATTATTGGTACGGAGCGTCACGAATCTCGTCGTGTTGACCGTCAGTTAAGAGGTCGTGCAGGACGTCAAGGTGACCCAGGATCATCACAGTTCTTTGTATCACTTGAAGATCCATTGATGCGTTTATTCGCTTCAGAGCGTATTTCAAACCTAATGGTTAAGATGGGTGTTGAAGATGGTGAGGTGATGCAACATGGTATGTTGACTAAGTCCATCGAAAGAGCACAACGCAAAGTCGAGGAAAACAACTTCGGAACACGTAAGCATTTGTTGGAATATGACGACGTGATGAACTCACAGCGTACTGTAATCTATACTAAACGTAAAAATGCGTTGTTCGGTGAGCGTTTAGACGTTGATTTGAACAATACAATTTATGATGTTGTTGAAGACGTTGTTTTGGAAGCAAAACAAGACAATTCATTTGATGAGTTTCAAATTGAGGTGATTCGTATTTTTGCGATCAACCCTGAGATTTCTCAAGAAGAATTTGCAAGTAATTCTGCTCCTACATTAGTTGACAAGCTATTTGACCAAGTTATTTCACATTACCACCGCAAGGCAGTAAATATTGCTGAGCAAACCCTGCCAGTCCTTACAAATGTATTGGCTGAACGTGGTGGAATGATAGAAAATATCATCGTTCCTTTTTCAGATGGAATTCGTGGCATTCAAGTTGCTACAAATCTTCAAAAAGCTGTAGAAAGTAAAGGTAAAGAAGTTTTCAAATCATTCGAGAAAGGCATTGTATTGGCTTTGATCGATGAGGCATGGAAAGAGCATCTTCGTGAGATGGATGATTTGAAACAATCTGTACAGAATGCTAGATATGAGCAAAAAGATCCGATCATTATCTATAAAATGGAGGCTTACAACTTATTTAAAACGATGTTGGCCGGCATGAACAAAGATATTGTCAGCTTCTTGTTCAAAGGCGAAATTCCTGGACAGCAGCAAGAACCTCAAAACATTCAAGCAGCACGCCCAGAGGCACCGAAGGTAAAGGTAAAAGAGACAAAAGAAGAGTTAAGTTCACCAACAGGGGTATCAGAGGAAGACTTGAATACACAAGAGCCTCAAGTTACTCAGCCGATCCGTAAAGATCAGGCAATTGGTAGAAACGATGAATGTCCTTGTGGTTCTGGGTTGAAGTACAAAAACTGTCACGGGAAACAAGGTTAATAAAACAATGAAATACAAAGGATTTATAGTAAGCTGTTTAATTCTATTTGCTACAGTTACAATTTCTAAAGCACAAGAGAATAAGGTATTGGTTGAAAAAGATTCATTAATTGGTCTTTTGCAGGAATATCGGTCATTTTACGCATTAAATCCAACTACTTCTACAAAAGCAGTAAGTCTAGAGCCTAAAACCATAGATAAATCGAGAGCTACTCGTGTTAAAGTCCGTGGTTTTAGGGTTCAGATTTTCTCAGGGTCAAGCCGTAGGGAGGCTGAAAACGTTCAGCGTTCTTTCCAAAGCCAAAACTCTGATATCAATGCTTATTTAGATTATGTAGAACCAAACTACAGAATCAAAGTAGGCGACTTTACAAGCCGTTCTGCAGCAACTGCATATATGAGAGAACTTCGAGGAAAATACAGAAATGTTTTTGTGTTTGTCGAAGATGTCTGGACATGGCAATAGTGGAGGATCATCATGCCAATAACAAAACAACGAATTCAAGAACTAGCGAATTCCTATTTTCAAGATACCGTAGATAACAGAAGGTTTTTACATCAGAACCCTGAACTTTCATTTGAGGAGTATAATACTTCTGCATATGTGAAGCAAAAGTTAACTGATCTGAATATTCCCTTTGAATCTATGGCCAACACTGGAGTTGTAGGGATTATCAAAGGTGATTTACCTTCACATAAAGTATTGGCGTTAAGAGCCGATATGGACGCCCTTCCCATTACTGAGGTTGAAGGTCGATCCTACGGTTCGAAGAATATTGGTGTTATGCATGCATGTGGACATGATGTCCATACCTCTTCCCTTTTGGGCGTAGCCAAAATCTTAAATAATCTGAAGTCAGAGTTTGGAGGAACTATAAAGTTGATTTTCCAACCTGGTGAGGAACGTCTTCCGGGTGGAGCATCATTGATGATCAAAGAAGGTGTTTTACAGAATCCAGAGCCACAAGGGATTGTTGGCCAACATGTGATGCCATTTATAGAATCTGGCAAAGTTGGTTTTCGATCTGGGAAGTACATGGCTTCCTGTGACGAGTTATTTATGACTGTGAAAGGTAAGGGTGGTCATGGTGCCATGCCTCACCAAAATATAGATCCTATTGCGATTACTGCACAAATTATCACCGCTTTGCAACAAGTCGTGAGCAGGAATGCTGATCCAAGAACGCCTTCCGTGCTTTCTTGGGGTAAGATTATCGGAAATGGAGCTACGAATGTTATCCCTGACGAAGTTAATTTAGAAGGTACATTCCGTACTTTTGACGAGAAATGGAGAGCAGATGCGCATGAGAGAATGGTGAAAATGGCCGTTGGTATTGCTGAGAGCATGGGGGCAACCTGTGACTTTGAAGTAAGAAAAGGCTATCCATTTTTAGTCAATGAACCAGGCATCACTGCTGCTGCACAATCTTATGCTATCGAATACTTAGGCGCAGAAAATGTCGTTGAATTAGATTTATGGCCGGCAGCGGAAGATTTCGCCTATTATTCTCAAGAAACCAATGCTTGTTTTTATAGATTGGGTACAGGAAATAAAGAAAAAGGTATAAATTCTGCCGTTCATACACCAACATTTGATATAGACGAAAAAGCGTTGGAAACCAGCATTGGGTTGATGTCTTATATTGCTGTCCAGTATTTAGGGAATTAATACTATTCGTATGTCATCCCATCACATAGTCCGTGAGAATCAGGAACCAGCCCTGTTTATAGCAAACCCAGACTGTCTTGCTGACGACTATTTGAATCAACTCCTTGAATGGAGCCCTACCATAATAACTCTTTCTGAGCATTATGATTTATTAAAATCTCGAGAAATAAAAGTTGACGTGGTCCTTGATAACCAAGGGATCGACATTAAAGAAATAGAAGAAAACCTTATCCTAATACCCTACTCCCAAAACTATTTTATTCCCCTCTTTAAATACCTTGATAAAAAGAAAAATCATGCTGTCAATATCTTAACAGAACGAGTTAACATCGTTGATTACGAGCCGTATTTGGAGGATTTTGTCATTATTTTATTAAATGCTGAGCGGAAATCACTTTTATTAAAAAAATATGAGAAATGGCTTCCCAAAGGATATTCATTGATTATTGAGAATTATAGAGGGAATGAGGAAGATTTGAAGAATTTAACCCATCTTGATAACAACTGTTATGTAGTGGCGTCTGATGGTTTTATTTCTATCCCAGAACAAGACAATTACCTATTAATATCTGAAGAGCTATGATCCAGATTATAAAAGCAAAGATTGAGGACGCAAAATTGATTCAACAATTGGCTCATGCAATTTGGTATCCTACCTATACTGAAATCTTATCTAAAGAGCAGATAGATTTTATGCTTGAACACCTATATTCCATAGAAACACTTCAGAGTTCTATACTAGGAAACACAACATTTTATATTCTGTATGAAGGGAATGTTGCGGTTGGATTTATTGGTTTTGGTCCTAAGGGAGATGTTTTGAAGATTGATAAAATCTATTTGTTGCCAAGTACGCAAGGAAAAGGCTTTGGCAAAATGCTGATTGATCTTGCTGCGGAGGAGGCGAAAAACCTCGGTTTTAAAGAGCTTGAACTGAACGTAAACAGATTCAATAAAGCTTATAATTTTTACCTTAAGCAAGGTTTTAAAGTAGTAGAGGAAGTTGATATCCCCTACTACGAATTTTTTCTAAATGATTACGTTATGCGTAAATCCTTAATCTCTTAGTTTTTCTACTCTACTAGGTGTTTGAGATCCATTAATGATTCCAATTGCACCAGTTGCAATTGCTTCAATGCTGGATTTGATATTATTGATATCTAGCGTGCTTACTTCGTCCTTTACAGTGTGGTAATACTGATCTTTGTCGATTTGTGATGTTGAAAACGTATGTGCTGGAACACCCAATGCTGCCAATACTGCATTATCACTTCTATAGAATAGGTTTTGTGTGGTATAAGGGTCTGGATGAAATGTAAATGCTGATCCCTTTAGGTTTTCTTGCATTAGCTTTCCTAAGTTTGACGCTTCATATCCTGTTATATATAGGCTATTTGGGCCAAACTTTGAATCCTTTCCTATCATCTCAATATTGATCATGGCAACCACTTTTTCGGGATCTATATTGTTAGAGAAGTATTTAGAACCAAACATTCCAATTTCTTCACCCGTAAATGCTACAAAAATCAATGTTCTTTCGTTGTTGTTCAGTTTCTTATAATACCTTGCCAATTCTATCATTGCTGTTGTTCCTGAGGCATCATCATCCGCACCATTAGCTATTGAATCTTGTTCCACAGGTTGAATAATGCCAATATGATCATAATGGCAAGAAATGATCACGAATTCATCTGGTTTTGATTTTCCAGGAATAATGCCAGCAACATTGAACATTGAGAATTCCTGGCTATCCTTCTTTTGAGAAATATTATATTTATTTTCAATTCCATCAGCAATAATGAAAACCTTGGCCCCTTTTGAGAGCGTGTTTTGGTCTTTAAACTTAACTTGTTCTCTGTTGTAGATTTTTTTAAACCTTGCTAACAGCGGAGCATGTTTTTTACCAACAAGGATCACTGCTGTGGAGGTATCTTTCTGTACAATATTTCGGAACTCTTGAGAGAAATCTTGTTCATCCGTAATGGTATATTGTTTAGTGTTTTTGTCTTTTTCGGTTATGGTACCTTTAAGGTCTCCCCATATCAGGAATTCATCTTCAGGGAGATTTTTTTTGCCGAATTTTACATTTTGTTCGGTTACTTTGGAGCGTTCGACTATAAACGATTGTCTAAAGGTTTCTTCTGCATATGGTTTAAGTCCGATTTCTTTGAATTCATTGGCAATAAAATCTGCAGCTTTTCCGATATCATTGATATTTAGAGCCGACCTTCCTCTCATATCATCAGAGGCAAGTGTGTTCAATATTCTGGAAATATTTTCAGTATTTGTTATTTGTGTTTCCTGTGCTATGCTGAAGTTGGACAGCAAGGCTATAAATAGCAGGGATAATAATTGATTTCTCATATATAATTTTTTTACGATGAAAATAACAAAAATTCTAAACTATTTGGGGACAGTTTGAATTCAAAAATCTTTATATTTGATAAAAAGCACACTATGAAGGAAATTAGCGTTCAAGAATTAAAGGACATGATGGACCACAACGTTGAGTTTCAATTGATCGACGTTCGTGAGCCTTTCGAATATGAAGTATCTAATTTAAATGGGATTAACATTCCATTGTCAGGAGTTGTAATTGAGTCTGAAAAGATTTCAAGAGATATTCCAGTAGTGATTCATTGTCGTTCAGGAAAACGTAGTGCTCAAGCAGTTATGTTGTTGGAGCAGGAAGGATTTACAAATTTATCGAATCTTCAAGGCGGGATTTTAGCTTGGAAAGAAGCATTTGATCCTGAAATGGATGTTTATTAAAAAACAGTAAATCAATAAAAAGCTCAAGGACACCTTGAGCTTTTTATTTTTAAGGCTATTTGTTGCATAAATAGCAATTTTTGGGCGGTCTTATTAATATTTGTTAAAAAATTATGTTTTTATTTCTTTCTGCATTGTAAAAATTATAAAAGAGCTAACTTTATATCATTGTACCAAGAGTAAACAAAAACATAATTTTATGTCACAACATTCCAACACAACTCAGAGCTTCTTTCAAGGAGTAGGCCGTAATTTTGACAAGGCGGCCAAGTTTACCAAATTCTCTTCTGGCATACTTGAACAAATCAAGGCATGTAATTCTATTTTGAGGGTTAGATTCCCTGTTAAGATAGGAGATAATGTAGAAGTTATCGAAGCTTATCGTGTTCAGCATTCGCATCATAAATTACCATGTAAGGGCGGGATCCGTTTTAGCATGGAAGTTGATCAGGATGAGGTGATGGCCTTGGCATCTTTGATGACTTACAAATGTGCCATTGTAAACGTTCCTTTTGGAGGAGCTAAAGGTGGGGTAAAAATCGATACCAAAAAGTATACTGAATATGAACTGGAAAAGATTACCCGTCGTTATACTACAGAGCTGGTAAAGAAAAACTTTATTGGACCGGGAACAGATGTTCCTGCCCCAGATTATGGTACTAGTGCAAGGGAAATGAGTTGGATCGTTGATACCTATACTACCTTAAACCCCAATGATATCAATGCTCAGGCTTGTGTAACTGGAAAACCTGTTTCTCAGGGCGGTGTTCGCGGAAAGAACGGAGGCTACAGGTCTTGGTGTTTTCTTTGGTGTCAGAGAAGCTTGTAAGAATGAAGAGGACATGCAAAGACTAGGTCTTACAACTGGAGTTGAAGGAAAAAAAGTGATTGTTCAAGGTTTAGGAAATGTAGGTTACCATGCTGCTAAGTATTTTGAAGAAGGCGGTTCGATCTTAGTTGGATTAATTGAATACGAAGGAGCAATTTATAATGAAAACGGGTTGGATTTGGAGGAAGTTGTTGCTCACCGTAAATCAACAGGATCCATATTAAACTTTCCAGGAGCTACCAATATTGAAGACCCTTCCAAAGGATTAGAATACCCTTGTGATATATTGATTCCCGCAGCATTAGAGTCTGTAATTAATGGTTCAAATGCCGAACGTATCCAAGCACAAATTATTGGGGAAGCAGCAAATGGTCCATTGACACCTGACGCTGATGAAGTATTCAACAGAAAAGGAAAATTGGTAATTCCTGATATCTATCTAAATGCCGGCGGTGTAACTGTATCTTATTTTGAATGGTTGAAAAACTTAAGCCACGTAAGGTATGGAAGATTGGAAAAGAGATTTAGCGAAAATATGTTTGCAGAAATTCTGAACATTATCGAATCTATGACCAATCAAAAGGTTTCAAAATTAGAACGTAAAATCATTTTAAGAGGTCCTGATGAAGTTGATTTAGTTTACTCGGGCCTTGAAGATACGATGATTGGTTCTTATCAAGAAATCCATCAGATTTGGAAGAATACAGAAGGAGTTGAAGATTTAAGAACTGCAGCATTTATTTGTGCTATCAATAAAGTTGGAGAATCCTACAAAGAGTTAGGTATTTTCCCATAACCAAGGCTAGGGAATTTATCCTTAACTTTGTTTTATGAATAAATTATTCCACCAGACTAAACAGGCATTCCTATTTAGTCTGGCTTTTTATGTTTTGTCCCTAATCCTTTTTGTGCTGAAGGTTGGCTTTGCTCCTATCCTATTGAGTATCTCCACATTACTGTCTTTGATATGGGTCATATTAGTTTTATTGGAGATCATGCGGTCTACGAGAATATCAAATGGTGAGCGCTTAATATTGGTTTTATTCATTATCATGGGTAATATTTTGGCGGGAATAGTGTATTTTTATTTCATTCGGGAACGGGTTACAGGATTTAAAGTAATAAAGAAAAGATGACAAAGAAGTTTATATTGAATTTACTGCTCAATCTAGGGATTGTATTTTTAGTGTTGAGTGCTTGGGCAGGATATAATAGTGGCCAAATGCTTTATTTGGGTATTTCTATTGCCTTATTGGTGGTGTTGATTTATCTGAAGATTGTATTGTTGAAGCAAGTGAACAGGGATGTTCGTGCAAAACAAGAAGAAAGAGCTAGGTTGGCTCAACAAGAAATGAAACAAAAGAAAAGGGCTAAAAAATAGCCCTTTATTTTTTGAGTTCTTTATTATTTTACAAACGGAGGTTTTCTTACCACAGCTTTGATCGGTTGGTTTCTGATAGAAATAAAGATTTCTGATCCGTCTTTTGCGAAGGCAGCATCTACATAACCTAAACCAATAGATTTTTTAAGGGAAGGTGATTGTGTACCTGAGGTAACACGACCAATCTTGTTTCCTTCAGCATCAACGATTTCGTAATCATGACGAGGGATTCCTCTATCGATCATTTCAAAACCCACTAATTTTTGTGATACACCTTTTTCTTTTTCTGCTTTTAGGTTTTCTGAGTTAACAAAGTCTTTAGTGAATTTTGTTACCCAACCTAGTCCAGCAGCTAACGGTGAAGTGCTATCATCGATATCATTGCCATATAAGCAGAATCCCATTTCCAGGCGTAAAGTATCTCTTGCTCCCAAACCGATTGGTTTGATGCCATACTCTTTTCCTGCTTCCATAATAGCGTTCCATACTTTCTCAGCATGTTCATTTGCAACATAGATTTCGAAACCACCAGCGCCAGTATATCCTGTAGCAGATACCAATACATTTTCTACGCCTGCAAATACACCTTTTTGGAATGAATAGTATTCCATTGGTGCCAATTCGATGTCGGTAAGTTTTTGAAGTGCATCGGCAGCTTTTGGTCCTTGAACAGCAAATAGCGAAGTCTCATCGGAGATATCCTTCATTTCAACACCTTCCGTATTGAATTTGCTGATCCAATTCCAATCTTTTTCGATGTTTGAAGCATTTACTACCAATAAGTATGTGGTCTCGTCAATTTTATAGGTCAGAAAATCATCTACAATACCGCCATTTTCATTTGGCAAATATCCGTATTGAACTTTGCCATCATAAAGTTTGGAAGCATCGTTGGATGATACTTTTTGAATAAGGTCCAAAGCTTTTTCTCCTTTAAGGATAAACTCGCCCATATGACTTACGTCGAACATTCCCACAGCAGTACGTACTGTTTCATGTTCGTCATTGATGCCAGAATATTGAACGGGCATATTAAATCCGGCGAAAGGTACCATTTTAGCTCCTAAAGCGATATGAACGTCTGTTAACGCAGTATTTTTCATGTTATTTCAATGATTTTTAGTTAATGCAAAAGTAGGAATTTTATTCTTTATTTGCCATTACATGGCAAAGGTCGTTTTTTTAATTATGCCAATAATGACATGGCTGGTGGCTCCATGAACGCCAGGTTGGCGGCAACACGACCGCCATGGTTGGTGTCCCCACCAACCATCCATCGGCTGAGCTAATCTTCACTAATTAATAATGCCATTTCATGGCAAGATGACGTTACTTTTGAGGCGCAAAAGTAACCAAAAACGCTTGCTCATTTAAGGTGGCTTGTCGCACAGAGCCAATGCACATGGACAAAATGCCTTATTGCCGAGGATACCGTTCTAATCAATTATCTCTTTTGAGGAGATAATTGCTTGAAAGCATCCAAGGGCAATCCCAACCGCACAATGGCCGCGGCATTTTATCCATCCTGCCGCCACTGAAAATGAGCGGGCTGAAGATTGACGGCCATGTTTGAGAGCTTGAGGCCGATTTTTGGGGGAATGTTGTTGCGGCTCGCCGCAACAACATTCCCCCAAAAATCGGCCTTTTTAAAAAAAAAGGCGTCTGTCATCGAGCTTTAGCTCGGGAAACTATTTAGGCGCTATAATAGTTACAACCCTACAGGGTTTAATGCCGTTGTAAAATCTTTTCTATAATAGTTCCGACCCTCTGGGGCGGCATGGCGTGATATGTCTTTTGAGTGGCTGGTGGGGACACCAGCCACGGCAGAGGGTTATGACCTGCGCCAGCGTCTGGGATTTCTATTGATTTTACACCGGGGGCTTCGGCTCCGCTCAGCCACCGTCGTCTACAGATGATGTATCGTTGGGGTTAGGCTGCCGGGGGCTTCGGCTCCGATCGGCCACCGTCGTCCACTGATGATGTATCGGTGGGTTAGGCTGACGGGGGCTTCGGCTCCGCTCGGCCACTGGCGTCTACTGTCTTATGTCTTGAGTCTTATGTCTACTGTCTACCGTCTACTGTCTTATCCCCAAAATCTCCAATGCTCTGGTGAATTCGGACTGTAGATTTGCTTGCATGTGTATATTTTCTTGTGTTCTGGGGTGTTGAAATTCAATGGATTTGGCGTGGAGCAACATGGTATCATGTTGGAATGTTTCTTTCCAGAGTTTATTTTGTTTGTTGCAGCCATGGGGCCTATCCCCTATTATTGGATGGAAGATATGGGCAAAGTGCCTTCTAATCTGATGCATTCTTCCTGTTTGTGGCTTTGCTAGTACCAAGGAGTACCTGGATGTTGGGAACTTGCCGAAAGGTAAGTCTATTTCAGAAAGAGAAATTGTTTGATAATGTGTTAGTGCCTCTTGGAGGGTGCCATTATCTTTTTTTAAGGGGTAATCTATAGTTCCTTCCGGATCTGTATGTCCACGGAGTACAGCAAGGTATTCCTTCTTGATTTTATTTAAGGAAAAAGCCGTCTGAATCAGGCTGTCCATTTCCTTGTTTAAGGAAAACAGCAAAACTCCTCCGGTTTTTCTGTCGAGGCGGTGAGCTGGATACACTGTTTTTCCGATTTGATCTCTCAGGATCTGTAATGCAAATTCTGAAGTATCAGCAGCAATTGATGATCGATGAACCAATAGCCCATGGGGTTTATTAACAGCAATTAGTTCGTCATCTTGGTAGATAATTTCCAGCATTATTGGTTTTTTAATGCGTCCATCAACATACCTGCTTTTTCATCGATCTTGTCACTGATCCAAACTTGGCCAAAAGCCCCTCCTCCTATTACCACTTCTTCACTGTTCCAATTGATTTTAGTTAATGAAAAAAGGTAATAGTTATCCGTATGTGTATAGTTATTGACGAATTCTTTAACGACTTGATCTCCAAAAAGCATCATTCCGAAATCTACAGCATCTTTATGTTTGTAGTCAAGTTGATTTTTCAGTATTTCTTTAGCTTTCAGGGTTAATTTATCGTTTATTTTTTCCTTAGACGGATTAGTGAATACCGCTGTTAACATAATAACGATTCCCAACAATGCAAATATTCTTGTTTTGCTCATGGCTACAAAATTATGTTATTTTATTAACAACCATTAAAATATTAATCCCATTAACCAAACAGTCAATGCATACATGGCATAAATAAACAGAACGATGAGAATGAAAAGTACCAATCCTAATGTTATGAGTATTCTTTTTGCACTGCCCTGATGTTTGTTGTCGTAATAATGTTCTTTCAATAGTTTGATGTTCTTCTCATTCGCCTTGTTGAAGAAGTCAAAAACGTTACCGAATAGCGGTATTGATCCTATTAATGCGTCCCAAGTAACGTTAAGCAACATTTTTACGGCTACTTTGCTACTTGCGCCATTTCGATACATGACAGAAACAAGTACCAAAGAGATTATAAAAGTTGCGATTTGACCACCAAAAGGTATAAAATTTAGGATTGGGTCTAATCCAAATCTGAAGTTTCCAATGCGGAAACGACTATCCATTAATACAGATAGTCGTTTAACCCATTGAAAATCTTTATCTATTTTTTCTAAATTATAGGTAGATCTATTTTCCATTTTTATTTGAGCTCGAATACAGCGTCTATATTGCAAGTAAGTTTTATCGGGCGAACCTCAAGGTCTAGACCGTTATTGGCAGAATCCATTTCTGCATTGCTTGCTTTCAATGCATACATGCGCGGTTGTGGAGCGATTTCATTCCAGTTAAAGCTGCTGTTATCATTTATTAAAATCACTTTTCCTACGTTTTCTGCATCAGCGGCAGCTAAAATCTCTGCATTTGTTCTAGCATCCCTAACGGCCAATGTTTTAAGTTCTTTTTCTATTTCACGTTTTTGTGAATGGTCATAACCTGAGATATTGGTGCTTTGTAATCCCCTAGCATCTACTTCTTCAAGCATGGTGTTTAATTTCTTAAGGTCGGCAACTTTGATTCTATATTGCCTAGCTTGAAGTAACTCGTTGTTTTTCTTTTTATCGGCTACGTTGTAGCTATAGATGTTTTGAACTGTAAAGTCTTCTTTTTTTACACCGTTTTTCATTGCTGCATCGAAAAGTTGTTTTTCCAATTGATCAATTGCTACTTTCTTTTTGGTATTACCATCTTGGTAATATTCTTTCAGAGAAATAGATAAATAGACGATGTCTGGCGTAATTTCTTTTTCAGCATAACCACGAGTTGCTACTCGCCTAGTGTTTTCCATATTATTAGTTTGTGCGTTTACTGCAGTAAGCATTCCGAAGAGTGCAATAAGTGTTAAAAATTTTTTCATGTCTCTTTAAATTAAAATGTTGTTGACAAAAACCTTTCCAATTTCTGCGTTTTAAAAAATAGACTCTTAATAATTGAAAATGTTTATTACATTTAACGATTAAATTTAATTGGTATTCAAAAAATAATGATACCTTTAGAAAAAACAATAGTAATTATTATGCAAGAAGGAGTAGTAAAATTCTTTAATGAAGCCAAAGGTTTCGGCTTCATCATTCCAAATTCTGGCGAGAGTGAAATCTTCGTTCACGTTTCTGGATTAGTTGACAAGGTTCGTGAAAACGACCATGTTTCTTACGAAGTACAACAAGGTCGTAAGGGACTAAACGCGGTAAATGTAAAACTTATCTAATAATTAGATTCAATATATTTATTGTGGAAACCCATTGGAATACAAACTCCAATGGGTTTTTTCATGCCTTAATTTCCAAAAATTTCTTCTAGGATGTAAAGGGAATTTACTTCTCCAAAATTCTCTGTATGGAGCCGATAATAATCGACAATTTTTTGCAATAAATATGATCGATCTTCTCTTGTAAGCTTAATCTTGTTACAATTTGTGAAACTACTTTGCAATATTTCCCGGAAGCATGCACTATAAGGTTCTTGCAAAACATGAACATGGCCCGGAAGGCTGTTTGTGAATTGGCCTTCGATCAGATCAAAATAAGGTAAATTACTTATTATGGGCTTAAAACCTAGGTAGTGGGTTAGTTTGGCAAGAAATACAAGGTGATAGTTTGCTAACCCGTCGTTTGCCTCATCCAGCCAAATAATTGCATTTTCTAAGAATTGAAATAGTTGTGGTTCAGGGTGCTGATGTCGCAGTACTTTGTACAGTACTTCGTTCAAGAACATAGCTATTGAACTTTTAACGATATCTAAGGGTATTGTTTTTAAAGGAGGAAATTGTTGAGCTTCTTTTATTCGTTGCAGGTTGTTGTTTTCCTTGTTGTATACCACCAGCTCCAGCAAATGGAAAGGCTGCAACATATTATTTCCGATTTTTGCTTTTGGTTTTCGCGCTCCATTGATTAAATAGGATTGCAATCCCAATGATTCCGTATAGATCTGGGCGACCACGCTACTTTCGGAATAGTTGGTCACTTTGAGTGTAATTCCTTTTGTTTGTTGCAGCATTAATTGTTCTGCTTTTTATTGGATTTACGGTGATCAATTATGGTGTTTCTATCAATTTTACGGAACATTCGATAAATCAAAGTAATAAATCCATATCCAAAGGATAATACACCAGCGATCAATAGGATTTTGTACCAGAGGTTATCGGTGAGGTCCGATTTCATGAGATTTATGCCATAATACAGGCATAATATACCGACTACTGTAAAGGCCGTTCCCCTAATTAAATATTTGTTCATTGTGAATTGTTGAAAACTATTGTTGTCTTCCTTTTAAAATATAATGCAAAATACAGTAATTTTGTTGACTTTAGACTCCTTTCCACGAATATTTTAAAATAATTCGAGAATTAATGTTGTATTTCCGAAAAGAAATATAGATATTTGCACACTCGTTTCTAAGGGACGATAATTGAATAAGAACAACATTAAAAATCGAATATCATGTCAAGAATTTGTGATTTAACAGGCAAGACGGCATTAAAAGGAAATAACGTATCACACTCGAACGTTAAAACTAAGCGTAAATTTTATCCTAATTTACAGACTAAGCGTTTTTATCTTCCAGAAGAAGATCGTTGGATTACTTTAAAAGTATCTACATCAGCGATTAAAACGATCAACAAGAACGGTATTACAGCCTCTATCGAGAAATTTATTAAAAAAGGTCACATTTAATAGATAGTAGCCTGTTATATCAACAGAAAACAGAATCATGAAATTCACCCGTGAGGGTATAAATAAAGTAAGGCAATGGCAAAAAAAGGAAATAGAGTACAAGTTATCTTAGAATGTACTGAGCACAAAGAAAGTGGTCTTCCAGGAATGTCTCGTTACATTACCACAAAGAACAAAAAGAACACTACTGAGCGTTTGGAGTTGAAAAAATTCAACCCTGTATTGAGAAAAGTAACAGTTCACAAAGAAATTAAGTAATTAACGTATTGGATTTTAAGGATCCATATTAAAAATAG
Source organism: Sphingobacterium daejeonense (assembly GCF_901472535.1). Classification (NCBI taxonomy): domain Bacteria; kingdom Pseudomonadati; phylum Bacteroidota; class Sphingobacteriia; order Sphingobacteriales; family Sphingobacteriaceae; genus Sphingobacterium; species Sphingobacterium daejeonense. The sequence goes on from NZ_LR590470.1 coordinate 31,425, forward strand.
TATACCATGGCAAAGAAAGCAGTTGCATCATTACAAAAAGGTGGTGGTAAAGAGTTTACAAAAGTTGTTATCACTACAAAATCTGCAAAAACTGGCGCTTATACTTTCAAAGAAAGTATGGTACACAACGACAAGGTAAAAGAGGTTGTTGCTGGGGCTTCTAAATAAGCAGTTAGATATTCCTTTTTTTAAAGTTTTTCTTTAAAAATCTTATAATTAGCCGTTTTGGGTGTACCAAAAGGGCTTTTTTAGTATTCTCTATTTCAGTATCTTTGATACTGTTCAGAATCCATTATCTATAACATATCCATCATGGGATTATTTGATTTTTTTAAAAAGAAGCAAGAAACACCTGAAGCTCAAGAGGCTTTGGACAAAGGTTTAGAAAAGACCAAAGAAGGTTTTTTCAGCAAGATTACTAAAGCAGTTGTAGGGAAGTCTACCATTGATGATGAGGTGTTGGATAATCTGGAAGAAGTATTGGTCACTTCAGATGTTGGGGTTACAACAACCCTGAAGATCGTGGACCGTATCCAAAAACGCGCTGCTCAAGACAAATATGTTACTACTGATGACTTGAACCGCCTCCTAAAAGATGAGATTCAAGGATTATTGGCAGAAAATAACAGCAACGATTTTGAATCTTTTTGAATATGGAAATCAAAAACCATACGTGATTATGGTCGTTGGAGTCAATGGCGTTGGTAAAACAACCACTATTGGAAAGCTTGCGCATCAATTAAAAGAAGCTGGCAACAAGGTTGTGTTGGGTGCTGCGGATACGTTTAGAGCTGCTGCGGTAGATCAAATCCAATTGTGGGGTGATCGGGTAGGAGTACGTGTTGTTGCCCAACCGATGGGATCAGACCCTGCTTCAGTTGCATTTGACACCGTTAAATCTGCAGTAGCAAATGGAGATGACGTAGCGATAATTGATACAGCAGGACGATTGCACAATAAAGTAGGCTTAATGAATGAGCTTACCAAGATCAAGAATGTGATGCAAAAGGTAATTCCTGATGCTCCACACGAAATTCTATTGGTTTTGGATGCTTCAACTGGCCAAAATGCAATCGAGCAAGCGACACAATTTACCCAAGCAACTGATGTGAACGCCCTGGCGTTGACAAAATTAGATGGTACTGCCAAAGGTGGCGTCGTGATCGGAATCTCAGATCAGTTTAAAATTCCTGTTAAATATATTGGAGTGGGAGAGAAGATCGGTGATTTGCAATTATTTAACAAAAAAGACTTTGTAGACTCGCTATTTAAGTAGGCTACAACATAATATGAAAACGAAACAATCAAAAATTGCTCCCAGTGTAGCAAAACCACGTGTGAACGTGGTGACCTTGGGTTGCTCTAAAAATATACACGATAGTGAAGTTCTGATGGGCCAGTTAAAAGGCAATCAGATGGAAGTTGTGCATGAAGCAAGCAATATTCAGGCGAATGACATTGTCGTAATTAATACCTGTGGGTTTATTGACAATGCTAAGCAAGAGTCCATTGATACTATTCTACAATTTTCAGAACTGAAAGATCAGGGAAAAGTTAATAAAGTAATCGTTACGGGCTGTTTATCGGAGCGGTATAAGCCAGAATTGCAATCTGAAATCCCTAGTGTTGATGCATTTTTCGGTACAAATGATCTTCCTGAATTATTATCGACCATAGGAGCTGATTACCGACATGAATTATTAGGGGAGCGTTTGCTGACTACGCCTTCACATTTTTCTTATTTTAAAATTGCTGAGGGTTGTAACCGTCCATGTTCATTCTGTGCGATTCCTTTGATGCGTGGTAAACATGTGTCAAAATCGATTGATGACCTGGTCAAAGAAGCTAAATTTTTGGCTTCCAATGGCACGAAAGAATTGATTTTAATTGCTCAGGATCTAACCTATTACGGATTGGACATTTATGGCAAGCGTAATTTATCTGATCTTTTGAGACATCTTTCTGATGTTGAAGGGATTGATTGGATCCGTTTACAATATGCATACCCATCCGGTTTTCCGATGGATATCTTAGACGCCATGAATGAGCGTTCCAATATCTGTAATTACTTGGATATGCCCCTACAGCATATTTCTGACTCGATGTTGAAGTCTATGCGTAGAGGAACTACCAAACAAAAACAGATTGATTTAGTAAACCAAATTCGTGATAAAGTTCCTAATATTGCATTAAGAACGACTCTTATTTGCGGTTACCCCGGTGAAACGGAGCAGGATTTTCAGGAGATGTTGGAATGGGTTGAAGAGACAAGATTTGACCGTTTAGGGTGTTTTACTTATTCACATGAGGAGAAAACTCATGCTTATGATTTGAATGACGATGTTCCTGAGGAAGTTAAGCAGGATCGTGTAGATCAAATCATGGAGGTTCAACAAGGCATTTCGTATGACATCAACCAAGAAAAAGTTGGAAAGACCTTTAAAGTTTTGGTGGATAGGGTAGATGGCGATTATTTTATCGGCAGAACAGAATTTGACTCACCAGAAGTTGATAATGAAGTTGTATTGGAAGCCAAGAATAATTACGCAAGAATCGGAGACTTCGTTCAGGTAAAAGTAGACCGAGCTGAGGACTTTGATTTATACGGCAATATTGTCAAATAACTATAACAATTGTGGTGAGTAGTCGTGCTTTTTTTAAATTTTTGTATTTTGTATACTGATTGCGTATACATTTGTAAAAGTTTAAAAACGGTAAATGAAAGCCACATATATTGATTATAACGACACTAACAGTTTTTCCAAGACCTTAATAGCTTATCTCGGCCATAATGAAGCATTAGCTCCATTTTATGGCAATAAGCCTGATTACAATGGTTTTGGGGAACAGATGAGTAAGAAGAAGAATTTTGCTCATCGAGAGCTGTTGACACAAGTATTAAGTGATCAATATGCGGATCTATTGGACACTTCGCCCGAAGTGGCTCAGAACATTATCCGATTAAAGGACGAAAACACTTATACGGTCACCACTGGCCATCAATTAAATATCTTCACAGGTCCCTTATATTTTATCTTCAAAATAGTTACTGCAATCAAATTGGCACAAGATCTCAAGGAAAAATTTCCTGACAAAGAATTTGTCCCTGTTTATTGGATGGCTACTGAGGATCATGACTTTGAGGAAATTAACCACACCCGCGTATTTGGCAAGAAGATTTCATGGGAAGTGGACAAACACGCGGCAACCGGAAGGATAAGCACGGACACGATTCGTGAAACTGTAAAGACCTATTGCAATACCTTTGGTTTATCTGAAAACGCCACAGAACTCACTAAATTGGTTGAGGAGGCGTATTTAAAAGGCAGAAGCTTGGCAGATGCAACCAGGGTCTTTGTCAATTCGTTATTCAAACAATATGGCTTAATTATATTGGATGCTGACCGTAAAGAGCTGAAGAAGGTTTTTGCTCCGATAATGGAGGAGGATATTTTGAAAGAAAAAAGCTTTAAGGCCATTGAGCAAACTTCGGCTCAATTACTTGAAGCTGGATTTTCGACTCAAGTGCATGCTCGTGAGATCAATTTCTTTTATCTTACTGACGAATTCAGGGAGCGAATTGTTCATCTTGAAGATGGAAGGTTTGAGGTTTTGCACCAGGATTTGTTTTTTACTGAAGCAGAGCTCAAAAAAGAAATTCAGTCACATCCTGAGCGATTCAGCCCTAATGTGGTGATGAGGCCTATGTACGAAGAGGTGATATTGCCCAACCTTGCTTATATCGGTGGAGGAGCAGAAATCGTTTATTGGCTGCAATTAAAAGCCAATTTTGATCAGTATAAGGTTCAATTTCCAATTTTGATTCCTCGAAATTCCGCCATGATTACAGATGATCAAATGGCAGGTAAAATATTTAGACTGGACTTTACCTTCAAGAGTATTTTTAAACCTTCAGAAACGTTAAAGAAAGATTACGTCAAACGGATTACGAAACACCGACTGAACTTGCATGATGAATGGATGGAGTTTAACTCTATCTTTGGTAAGATAAAATTAAGGGCCCATAAAATAGACCCCAGTCTTGGCCCTAGTACCGATGCCGTAAAAGCAAGGTTAAAGAAGGCTGTAAACAATCTCGAGAAAAAATTGCTCAAGGCCGAGAAAAGAAATCATGAAGATGCCTTGATTCAAATTGATAGGATAAAAGAAAAGCTGTTTCCAAAAGGGGCTTTGCAGGAACGGACCGAGAATTTTGCGGAATTATACCTGAAACATGGCACTGAATTGATCCCAGATTTGGTAAAAAGCTTTAATCCATTGGATTTCAAATTCACTATACTTTATTAATATGGACATGAAAGACCTGATAGGCAGTAATTTCTATAAGTATTATACCGAGAAAGCTTTATTGGATGACTGTGATTTTGAGAAGTTGCTTCCCTATTTTGAGTTTCGTGAATTGTCTCACAATCAATTGATCTTACGTGCTGGCGAGGTATGTAAGCATTTTCTTTTTGTGGACGAGGGATTATTACAATTTGTTTCGCTTGATGAAAAGGGTGTTGAGCATATCCTGCAATTTGCGCCTGAGAACTGGCTGATGGCCGATCGTTCCAGCATGTATTTTGACGAGCCATCTCTATATTATATCAAAGCCATAGAGCCTAGTAAAGTTGTTTTTTTGCATCCAAACTTCTTTTCAGAAGCTGCAAAATTGAGATTTGAGTTTTCCTTGTTTACAGAGAAGTCATTACAGCGAAGCATCTATTATCTTCAGCGCAGGATCAATTCCCTGCTAGCAATGACTGCCAAAGAGCGGTATTTAGAATTTATTGAGCTGTACCCAAATCTATTGTTACGGGTGCCTCAGTGGATGATTGCTTCGTATTTAGGTATTACTCCGGAAAGCTTGAGCCGGGTAAGGCGGGAGATTGCAAAAGATAGTTTTTAATAGCGGAGGTTTTCTTAATTGAAAACCTCAGCCATCATACATCTTGCGCTGCCACCACCGTATTTCTCAATACTGAATAATGGCGCATGGATTATTTTGCCATGTTGCTCTAATTGCTCTTTTTGTTCATCTTCTAAAGCCTCAAATGCTTGAGAGCTCATGCAGATAATGGGATCGCCCTCAATATTCTTGACCTCGAGAATATTTCCTGCAAAATGATTCATCTGATCTTCCGTAATGACAATGATATCTTTTCCGGTAGCCAATAATTTTGACTTTACAAGTTCTCTTTCTTCTTCAGTTCTTATAACCTCCAAACAGATCAAGCTGAAGTTCGTTCCTATCGACATCATGACGTTGGTATGGTAGATGGGGTAGAAAAGGTCTCCTAATGTTTGTGTTGCATGAAACACTACCGGTTCATAGCCTTGGTCTTCGCAGAAGATATGAAACAACTCCTCATTTGCTCTATCTGACAAAGAGCAATAAGCAATTTTATTTACCCGATCCAAGATCATTGAACCAGTTCCCTCTAAGAATTTATTGTTTTCTTCCCAAGCGGTATAATCTTGTGTTTTTTCAAAATGGATCCCGTTCATGTCCAATTTGCCCAAATAATTGAGTAAACGTTCATTTCTTCTGTTTTCGGCAAACATGGGATAAATGATCGCCTTATTATGATGGAATGATATTACATTGTTAGGGAAAATACTATCTGGGGTATCTAATCTTCCTGGATCTTGGACAACAACGACCTTTATCCCTGCGGCTTTTAGGATATTCACAAAGTTGTCGAATTCAGTTACCGCGAGATCTGCCAATCTATCGGTTCTTTCGTTTTCTGCTTGAAAAAAATTGTTCACAGCAGTTTCTTCATTCCTTCTAAAATAGAAGGGTCTCACCATGAGGACTGTATTGGTCGTTTGCATTATTTTCTTATTAGGGGTAAAGTAGAACAACGAAGTAAGCCTTCTTGTTTTCCGATTTCATGGTAAGGGATTTTCTCAACAATTATATTTTGCTCTCGCAGCCAATTGTTCAGCCGAGTAAAGTTCTTTTCACTAACTACTACATTTGGGGATATGGAGAAAACATTGGAGAACATTTCATACATCTCATCCGCTGAGATTTGAAATAAGTTGTTTTCACCAAAAAGGTCTTTTAGAAAATCAACGTCTTCTTTTTTTCTGAATCCTCCTGGAAATATGATCGCTTTTTCTTCGCCAACAGGTTGAAAACAACAGTCCAGGTGCAAGGCATTTGCTCTTGGGTTTGTCATAGACTTGATTAGATCAAAATCTTTGACAATTTTATTCGGGAACTTTTCTTTAATAAATTCTACACCGGCTTTATTGGTCCTTGCGGTATTTATTTGAGAATAGTCTTCTCCGGAATAAGTTCCAATAAAAATATATTCTTTCCATAGGATTACATCTCCACCTTCCATATGTATATGTTCAGGAGCTGTAATTACTTTTTGGGGGTCGATTTGATCAATGATGTAAAGAATTGCTTCCCATTCTTTTGCTCTATCGGGGAGGATATTGGATTTGATGAAATAGTCGTCGATTACGAATCCTATATCTCTGGTAAATATCTGGTTCAGGTTTTCTATGGTTTCAGGGCGGTAAACTTCCACACCATATCTGTTTAACACATCTTTGAACGCTGTTAGTTCGAATACCATATCTGATTCACTGGGATATGTTCCTGCAAGGATGTGTTCTAATGATTTTGGGTCATAGGCTTCTTCGGCAGTAGGAGTGGGGCCATTGCTATTTGCTATTCCTAATATGACGGCAGACAGGCGGTTGGTTTCATTCCTAACGTTTAATTTAAGCATACATTTATAAATTGATTCAGGCCTAAATTAGCAAAGATTCCTATTTTAAATATAATGATAAAAATTATTGTAAATATTTAATATTAAGTCCTTTAATGCTAAAATAAAGGTATCAAAGATTGGTAGTTTAATGCAGAAAATTAAATGTTTTGGGGGATTTATTGCCGTTTTTTTAATACCTAGGTCAAATTGTTGAGTCGTATCTATGTGTTCTGATGTTGTATAATTTTGTTCATTTAAAATAAATGAAAGGATTCGCTACTACAATGCTAAATTATTGAGGGAATTATTGTTTGTAATTCAAAAAAGTATGCAATCGATTGATGTGTTAATAAAAGTTTTTCAACTGATGGTGTCCATTAAAATTACCTTTAAAAACCGTATCTTTGCACATCTAAATTTTTGAATAGGAATTCTATTTAAATATTATGGATAACAGATAGTTAATCAGTCTCAAAAGTTACAATCAATACGAAAATGAGTAACGTATTTTACCAAGAAAAATTTGAGGATCGTCATAATGGTCCTAGCTCTGCCCAAGTAGAGGAAATGTTAAACGTGCTTGGTGTTGGGTCAGTAGATGAACTGATCGAGCAGACCGTTCCTGCACAAATCCGCAAGAAACAAGCTTTAAATCTTCCTCCAGCGCTTAGCGAAGTTGCTTATTTGGAAAAAATCGCTCAAATAGCAGAAAAAAACAAGGTTTTCAAGTCGTATATCGGTCAAGGATATAATGATGTAATCCTTCCAGGAGTTATTCAACGTAATGTTTTCGAGAATCCAGGATGGTATACACAATATACACCATACCAAGCTGAAATCGCTCAAGGACGTCTTCAAGCATTATTAAACTTCCAAACAATGGTTTCGGACTTAACAGGTTTGGAAATCGCGAATGCATCCTTATTGGATGAGGCTACTGCAGCAGCAGAAGGTATGTTTATGCTGTACAGCACTCGTAAGAATAAAGATGCTAATGTCTTCTTGGTTACTCCAAATGTTTACCCTCAAACTTTAGACGTTTTACAAACTAGAGCTGTTCCATTTGGTGTTGAGATCCGTGTTGCTGACCTAACAGTCGAAAATCTGACTGACGATGTGTTTGCAACATTTGTACAATATCCAGCTGCCGACGGTACTGTAAATGACTATAAAGAATTTGCTGCATATGCTCATGATAAAGATATCACGGTTTGTGTGGCTACAGATTTAATGTCTTTGGCATTATTGACGCCTCCAGGAGAATGGGGTGCTGATGTTGTGGTAGGTAACTCACAACGCTTTGGTGTACCAATGGGATTTGGTGGACCTCACGCAGCATTTTTCGCTACTAAAGATAGCTACAAACGTAATATTCCAGGAAGAATCATTGGCGTAACTTCTGATTCGAACGGTGAATATGCATTGCGTATGGCCTTACAGACACGTGAACAACATATTCGTAGAGATAAAGCTTCTTCCAACATCTGTACTGCTCAAGCTCTATTGGCTATTATGGCATCATTCTACGCTGTATATCATGGTCCTCAAGGCATCAAAAATATTGCTCAGCGCATCAACGATCTGACCAAACTGACTGATAAAGCTATTCAAGCATTAGGATACAAACAAGTAAATAAATCTTACTTTGATACTCTTCGTTTTGAATTAGGTGAAGAAGTTGGTGGATTGAAAAGTGAAGCTTTGAACAATGAAGTAAATTTCTTCTACCAAGATGGTACTGTAGGAATTTCAATCGATGAAACAACAACTTTTGAAGATATCCAGACTATTGTTAAGGTATTTGCTAAAATCAAAGGAAAATCTGCTAATGATGTAGATTTGGAATCATTGGTTAAGGAGATCGGTACTTCTATTCCTGAGGAATTGGAAAGATCTTCAGAATACTTAACCCACCCTGTATTTAACAGCTACCACTCAGAAAGTGAGATGCTACGTTATATCAAGTCTCTTGAGGCAAAAGATCTTTCTTTGTGTCATTCTATGATTCCTTTGGGATCATGTACAATGAAATTGAATGCAACAACAGAGATGGTTCCTGTGACTTGGGCACGTTTTGGAGGCTTGCATCCATTTGCGCCAGCTGACCAAACAGGAGGATATATGCAATTGATCAATGAATTAAACGATTGGTTGTGTGAGATTACTGGTTTTGCTAAGATGTCATTCCAACCAAACTCAGGTGCTCAAGGTGAATATGCTGGATTAATGGTAATCCGTGCTTATCACCATAGCCGTGGTGACTTTGAGAGAAACATCTGTTTGATTCCTGCTTCTGCGCATGGTACAAACCCAGCTTCTGCATCGATGGCAGGATTAAAAGTTGTGGTTGTTAAATGTGACGAACGAGGAAATATTGATGTTGAGGATTTAAGAGCGAAAGCAACTGAGCATGCTGCTCACTTAAATTCATTAATGGTTACTTATCCATCTACTCACGGTGTATTTGAGGAGCCTATTATTGAGATCTGTAATATCATACATGAAAATGGTGGTCAGGTATATATGGACGGTGCAAATATGAATGCTCAGGTAGGCTTGACAAGTCCTGGATTTATCGGAGCTGACGTTTGTCACTTAAACTTGCACAAGACATTCTGTATTCCACATGGTGGTGGTGGTCCAGGTATGGGTCCTATCGGTGTAGCGGAACACTTGGTTCCTTTCTTGCCTAACCATGAGATTATAGAGATTTCAGGAGAAGAAGGTATCTCTGCAGTTTCTGCTGCTCCATTTGGTTCTGCTTCAATTTTAGTTATTTCTCATGCATATATCGCTATGATGGGTGCTGAAGGATTAACCAATGCAACCAAAACAGCAATCTTGAACGCAAATTATATTAAAGCTCGTTTAGAGCAACACTACCCAGTATTATATGCTGGTGCGAATGGTCGTTGTGCACACGAGATGATTTTGGATTGTCGTGCCTTCAAAAATGCCGGAATCGAAGTTGCCGATATCGCTAAGCGTTTAATGGACTATGGTTTCCATGCTCCAACTGTTTCATTCCCTGTTGCTGGTACCTTAATGGTTGAGCCAACGGAGTCTGAGTCTAAAGCAGAGTTAGACAGGTTCTGTGATGCATTGATCGCTATCCGTTCTGAAATTGCTGCGGTTGAAAGTGGTGATGCTGATCAAAAAGACAATGTCTTGAAAAATGCTCCACACACTGCAAGAGTAGTAACTGCAGACGAATGGGACAGACCATATTCACGTCAAACTGCTGCTTATCCTATTGAGTACTTAAGAGTCAACAAATTCTGGCCTTCAGTAGGTCGTGTTAATGATTCTCAAGGTGACAGAACATTGATCTGTTCATGTCCTCCAATGGAAGCATACGCAGAGATTTAATAGATTTCTGCATACATATTCATAAAGCCTTTGCTCTATTTTTGAGCAAAGGCTTTTTTCATTTTAGGGATGTGGAAAGAGTCCTATAAGTTTTTCTTATTTTAGGTTTTCAAACAACAACATTAGAACATGAAAACCTATATTTCTATCCTCATTATCTTTAGTTTTCTTTTTTTAGGTATCCAATTTGCGGTAGCTCAGCAGAAACTTTTTCAATTTGGTGTTGAAAAGAGTTTTGATGAATCCATTTTGAATGGCAAAGGAAAGGGCAAGCCTATTCAATGGTTTGATGTTAACACTTCTGATACGACTTGGAAGGCGAAGGGCAAATTGCTGCAGAACAGTGGTAATCCGATTGGTGTTGTAAGGTCGGAGAAGATGTATGAGAATTTTATTATGCACGTTGAGTGGCGTCATTTGGAGAAGGGGGGTAATTCGGGGATTTTTGTGTGGTGTGATGCTAAAGCTGACCCTAATTCCAGGCTGCCAATGGGAATGGAAGTGCAGATGTTGGAGTTGGATTGGGTGAACCAGCATGCTGTTAATGGACAACAACAGCCCATTGCTTATGTCCATGGGGAGTTGTTTGGTGCTGGAGGAATGACCGCATCGCCAGATAATCCAAGGGGAGTGCGCAGCAAATCGCTGGAGAACAGATGTCTTGGTGTTGGAGAATGGAACAAGTATACGGTTGTATGCGTTGATGGAACTGTGAAACTCGCTGTAAATGGAAAATTTGTAAACAGCATCCGCCTTGCATCTAAGCGTAAAGGCTATCTTTGTTTAGAGGCGGAAGGTGCAAAAATGGAGTTTAGAAACTTACAGATCATTGAACTGGAACCGGGAATGGATCGACCAGAATTTGTTGTAGATGCCTTATAGCAGAAATTAATTAATTTTTAATGATGATAAAAAGATACTTAGTTTATTTTACTGTTGCCTTAGCACTTAGCTCTTGTGGGGGTGGAAAGTATGCTAGCACAGAGAAAATTTATAAGAAGAAAGCGAAAGACTTTTCTGAAGTTTATAAGGAAGCGCCTGTAAAAGGGCAGTTGGAAAGAGTTAATACCAATAATAAGGAATGGATTGCTTCGACAAATTTTGGTGTTAGAAAGCCAAATTATGTTATGATCCATCATACTGCACAGAAAGATTTGGATCAAACGGTGAGAACCTTTCATAATGAAAAGGTTGGTGTTAGCTCACATTATGTGATTGGTCGAGATGGGAAAGTGGTCCAAATGGTGAATGATCTATACCGTGCTCATCATGCTGGTTTAGGCCGTTGGGGCAATGATACCGACATGAACTCATCATCTATTGGGATAGAACTGGACAATAATGGAATCAGTGATCCATGGCCAGAGGTTCAGATCAATGCCTTGGTTCAATTGTTGGCTTATTTGAAAGAAACTTATAAAATCCCTCAGGCAAACTTTATCGGCCATATGGACTATGCTCCAACGCGGAAGAATGATCCTTCACGATTCCCGTGGAAGATTTTAGCTGAAAAGGGTTTTGGATATTGGTATGATGATGTTTTGGAGAATCCGCCTATTGGATTTGATCCGAAGATTGCATTAAGAGTTATAGGCTATGACGTAAAGAATTTAGATGCTGCGATTAAAGGGTTTAAGCATCACTATACTCAGATGGATGTGAGCAGTGCGACCTTAACTGAGCATGATCTGAAGATTCTGTATTCAGTCCTTAAAAAGTATTTATAATAGAAAGGGGCAAATAAAATTTTGCCCCTTTCTATTTGATATATTCTTATACTGTTTTTACGAATTTCTCGTCATAGTTTTCGATATCCACGATATATCTATTGTTGATTAGGAAGTCAAACAAAGGTTTAGCTTCTTCGGCTACAGGGAGATTTTTGGTGGTTATAATTTTATCTGATTTTTTGTCCAGATAAGGGTATGCATATAGCTTCACGTTTTTACTGAACATCCCTGAGATATAGCTTAGGAGTTCGTTTGTGTAGTTTTCTTTGTTGTAATTATCGGTGTTGAAGATATTCTTCAAATTGGCCGTATTTGTTGCGATGCCGACATGCTTTGGTTTGAAAGTCTGAACGAACTCTGCCAAGTGGTTGTTCCTTCTGAAGTTTGAAACCAAGATATTGTTTCCTGTGGAACATAGGTATTCTGCACGTTCGGCGAAATAGATCAAATCTTCATTGGATATATTGGTGTTTTCATCCAGAACATTCCCCATCAGTACCTCAATCAGCACAACCGTGTTTTCTGGAACTGCCTTTGTATTTTTTAAGAACTCCTCGACAGCGAGGTTAAAGAGATCAAAGTTAGGATTTGATTTCTGGCGGTATTTGGTGCGCAGGATGATGATGTTCTTTTTGTATAGATAGTCTTTTATCTGTGCTGCTTTTCCATCAGGTTTGAAGATGGCAGCTTTGGAGAATCCTTTTGCGATTAAATACAGGTTCAACAGGCGTTCATTTGCCTTTTCAAACAATGGGCCTGAAACTTTCACCAGGTCGATTTCCACAGAACCTACTGATAGGTTGTCGACAAGAGATTCGATCATTGTCTGTGGGTTCTCTGAGTAGTAATATGCTGCAAAAACTAGATTTACCCCTAATATCCCCAATACTTTGGTCTGCAATCTATTGTCACTGTCCAATAGCCTTACGTGGATAATGATATCGTTTGTAGGGCCGCCGACTTCATGTTGGAATCTGATTCCTATCCATCCATGAGGTTCGTTAGTTTTAGTGAAGTTAAGGGTTGTTACGGTATCGGCAAAAGCGAAGAATGTTTTACTGCAGTATTTTTCACCATGAAGGCGTTCTGTTAGCAGGTTGTATTCATGGTCAAGCATTTTTGTGAGCCTTGTTCTGCTCACATATCTTCCTGAATCTTCTACTCCATAGATTGCGTCACTGAAGGCCATGTCATAAGCTGACATTGTCTTCGCAATGGTTCCGGATGCGGCACCTGCTTCGAAGAAATTGCGGGCGACTTCCTGTCCTGCTCCGATTTCTGCAAAAGTCCCGTAAATATCAGGATTAAGGTTAATTTTTAACGCTTTTCGCTTGGTTTCGTAAATTTCTCTTGCCATGCGGCAAAGATACGAAAACAGCGTCAATTATTGTGTAAAGAGGGAAGTATAAAGAATAAAGTTAGGCAAGGTTATAGCTTGCCTAACTTTTTTAATGTATAGAATAGAGCAGAGGTATGTAATGCCTGCCCGATCTTATTGTCAAATAGAAACAGTTTGGCATCTTCAAGATCCATCAATACCACATCAATGTCTTCAGAAGGATCAAGTTCTTGTTCCTGCACCTTCCTTCCTCCAGTCAGAAGGTAGGTATAAGTTAGATTTCCTGAGGTTGCGGGATTTGCGTACAGCTCGCAGACGTATGAAATATCATCGAATGCATAGCCTGTTTCTTCCAAAAGTTCTCTGCGTGCTGCAATTTCGGGGTCTTCGTTTTCTTCTACGACTCCAGCTGGAAGCTCAACCATAATCTGGCTAGCACCATGACGATACTGCTTCACGAAAATTACTTGGTTGTCTTCTGTAATGGCAACCATATTGACCCAGGTGGGATACTCCAGAACATAATATTCATCTTTTATATTGCCATTGGGCATCTCCAGCTTGTCGACGCGAAGAGTTGCCCAAGGACGTTGAATAATATATTTAGAGTCTATTGTTTTCCATTTTTCCATTAATCCTTCACAATATCTGCCATCATCTCTCTGACCTTGTCATCTAGGCGGTTAGAAATCTGTCCTAATTCAGTGGTAAATTCAAGATTTTCCCTTACTGAACAATAGAATTTTATTTTCGGCTCCGTACCTGAAGGTCTTGCGGAAATTACGTCACCATCTTTTGTGATAAATTGTAACACATCAGACTTCGGTAAGTCAATTTTAGATTTTTTACCAGTGGCCATGTCTGTAGCTTCGCTGCTTTCATAATCTCTAACTTCGGTTACTTCAATTGATCCCAAAGTCTTAGGAAGATTTGCTCGAAGGTCTGCCATCATCTGTTTGATTTCATCCGCACCAGCTTTTCCTTTTTTCGTTAATGATATCAGCTTTTCTTTGTAATAACCGTAATCTAGGTATAGCTTAATCAAAACATCATAAAGAGATTTTCCTTGGCTTTTGAAATATGCTGTCATTTCAGCAATAAATGCACATGAATTTACCGCATCTTTATCTCTGACCAAATCACCTACCAGGAATCCATAACTTTCTTCTCCACCAACCAAATAAGTCTCCTTGCCTTCCAACTTGGTCATCACCTCTCCGATGAACTTAAAGCCCGTTAATGTTTCATAAGTTTTAACATCAAAAGATTTGGCAATATCTGAGAATAGGTTAGACGTTACAATGGTTTTAACGATGTATTGGTTATCCTTTAATTGACCGAGGTCTTTTTTGCTTGAAAGTACATAATAGGTCAATAAACTTCCGATTTGATTACCATTGATGAGTTGGAATTCTCCCGAAGGCAATTTTACAGCTACCCCTACGCGGTCAGCGTCAGGGTCTGTTGCCATGACAACATCCGCATCGATTTCTTCGCCTTTTCTCATGGCCATTGACATCGCATCTTCTTCCTCTGGATTTGGATAAACCACCGTTGGAAAATTCCCGTCCGGTTTAGCCTGCTCATCAACAACCGTAATGTTCGTAAAACCCCAAGCCTCAAGCATTTTAGGGACAATGGTTATACCAGTTCCGTGAATTGGAGAATAGACAATTTTAAGGTCTTTCTGTGATTTTACAGCCTCCGGATGAATGCTTAGTTTCAGGTTTGCATCAATGTAGATTTGATCAAAGTCCTCATCCACCAAATGGATATTCTTTTCGTTTCTGTCAAATTTAATGTCCTTAACAGATTTGATTTTATTGACTTCAGTAATAACCTCTTCGTCATGAGGTGCTACCAGCTGGCCACCGTCATTCCAATATGCTTTATAGCCATTGTATTCTTTTGGGTTGTGTGAAGCTGTTAGCATCACTCCTCCCTGACATTTGAAATGGCGCACCGCAAAAGATAATATTGGGGTAGGTCTTAATTCTTTAAATAAATAGACCTGAAACTCATTTGCGGAGAAAACATCGGCAACCAAATGACCAAATTCTTGGGAATTGTTCCTGCTATCATAGGATACTGCCACTTTGATTTCTTGGTCAGGGAATTGTTTTTTCAAATAATTCGCTAATCCTTGTGTTGCCTTGCCAATGGTATATTTGTTCATTCTATTTGAACCAACACCCATAATGCCTCTAAGTCCTCCTGTTCCGAACTCTAATTCTTTGTAGAAAGAATCTAAGAGTTCTGTCTCTTGGTTATTGTCCACTAACTCTTGGACTTTAGCGACCGTGTCTTTATCATATTCTGAAGTCAGCCACTGGTCAATTCTTGCTTGTGTGTCTTTATCTAAATTATCCATGTCTTGGATTTTTTGTCGTGATTTTATATTTCAATTAATAATTAGGCATCGCAATTACCATAAGAACGGTCCAATAGCGTTACATACCAAGAACCCTCAAATTGTTTAACATGAAATATTAAAAAGTGTTCGTCTGTAGGGTTTAAAATCACTCGATAACTACCGTCTTCAAGAGCAGAAACTCGAGAAAGTGTTTTATCATCGTATTTTACTTCATTGAATTCACCTTGATATTTCATGATGGTGTCTAGTAAATGGGTTACGCTTTTAGCGGTTGTATCACTAGAGAAGCCATATTTTGTCCATTTATCTGTTTCACATTTAAATTCAGGAAGTGATTCAAATGTTAACATTTTATCATTCTGAAATGTGGAATATGGATAAGACTCAGGTACAGGAGATTTAAAGTCAAAAGTATCCACTAATTTAAAATCATCCATGACGCCTGGTCGATAGATAATCGCCATTCCGTGTTCAGGATGAATTAGGGCATTGATTTTTTCATTGTCTTGGCTCAGATAAGCGCGCACAAAACGAGTAATGACCTCTGAGATTTGCTGGATCTCTTCGGGTTTGTTAAGGGTTGCTCGTTTCACTGTATCCTGTTGTGCCGAGGCACTTTTTTGAGAATTATTACAAGAGCCCAATAGCACGATGAATGCTATTAAAGCCAGACCGTAATTTTTGATCATGATTATTTGTTGTTTTTCCGGATAGTTTGTTCTATAGTGTCCCACATTTCTGCTGGGATTGCTTCCATTCCATTCATTTGACCTGCTCCTTGCAACCATTCTCCACCATCAATGCTGATTATCTCGCCATTAATATAGCCAGCAAAATCAGATATCAAGAAAGCTGCCAAGTTTTCCAATTCTTGGTGTTCACCCACGCGTTTCAAAGGGACTCTATTTTTAAAGTCGAATTTCTGCGCCAATTCTCCAGGAAGGAGCCTGTCCCAAGCACCTTTGGTAGGGAAAGGTCCTGGTGCAATTGCATTATGACGGATGCCATATTTACCCCATTCTACGGCCAATGATTTCGTAAGTGTCACTACCCCTCCTTTTGCCACAGCCGAAGGAACGACATAACCTGAGCCCGTAAAGGCATAGGTCGTGACTATGTTCAAAACATTTGCTGCTTGTTTGTTTTCAATCCAATGTTTTCCAAATTCCAAAGTACAGTTAACTGTACCCTTCAGGACAATGTCAATAATCGTTGAAAAAGCGTTTGCTGACAGTCTTTCAGTTGGTGATATAAAATTCCCAGCAGCATTGTTTACCAATACATCTACCCTTCCAAAGAGTTGGATTGCTTTTTCTCGGACCAGCTTAATTTCTTCCGTATTGCGGATGTCACATGCAACTGGTAAAACAGGATATCCTGTTTTATTTTGTATCTCTTTTGCGGTTTCTTCAAGGACTTCGAGTTTTCTACTGGTAATAACCACATTGGCTCCCAACTCGGAAAAATAAGTCGACATCGCCTTACCCAAGCCAGTTCCACCACCTGTTACGACTACTGTTTTGCCTTTTAATGCATCTTTCTGTAAAGCTCCTTGTACGCTCATATAATTAAGATTTTTTAGTAAGGTTATCAATTATGGTCTTCAAAATAGACCTTGTGGAAGGTGCCCACCAACGTTCCAATACTTGGTCGATTGCTGCACCTTTTGTTTCTTGAACTTGTTGGATTAGATGTTTGCGGATATTTAATTTTGAAGCCTGCCACGCATTTGGCTCAAACTGTAAGTATTGTTTGACTTTGCGTGTTGCGGTTCCTTGGATTCGGTCAAAATTTACGACTTCATCAATTAATCCAGCACTTAAAGCCTCTTGAGGGTTCAGTAACTTTCCCTCCAAAAGGAAGCGGCTTGCATTGCCAGAGCCAATCCAGAAGCTGTATAGTTCGAAAATACTGCTAGGTACTATGATGCCTACAGGTACTTCGTTCAACCCTATGATATATTCACCTGCTGCCATAACACGGTAATCGGAACATACTGCTAAAACACATCCCCCAGCAGGACTATGCCTGTAACTGCCGTAACAAAAGGTTTTGGAAAGGATACGAGTTGTTCGATCAGGTTGATGAATTTGTCCCAAAAAGCCCTCATCTGAACTTCGTCATATTGATAAAGCGTAATTAGGTCAAGACCAGAAGTGAAAAAACCCTCCTTACCCTGTAAGACTACTGCAAATATGGTAGGATCGTCCTTTAAGGTCTGAAAAGTGTTCGAGATTTCTTCAATCATCTCCAAATGCATAGCATTTGATTTTCCACGATCTAATTGGATATAACAGATGTGATCTGAGATTTGAGTATTTAAGAATGCACCCATATGGTTTTACTTTGTTAAGTATGGAAATTTACGGAAAAAATAAAGTTTATAGCAACAATTTACCGTTTATAAACAGCTTTGTGGATAATATTTGAAGGTATAAAGCAATTAAAGATAAGAAGGTGTCTAAAAAGGCACCTTCTTCTGTTTTATAGCTTTCTGGAGCTCCATTATAATTTCATGAGCAATATTAGGCTGCAAGTCGATGTTTTGTACTTTTCAGCATGTTGATGGCTTGATTTATCGCAAACAGGGAGTTTTTGCCACCTGGTTTACCGATAAAAGCTTTGTCTTTCCACTTTTTTGCCCATTTTCTGAGGTTATGGGCAATGGCCATCAAACCGAATTCCACAGCGACCTTCTCCAGACCTTTCATTGTGAACCGGGTAAACCTGTTGTTGCTTTTCATCTGACCGAAAACGGCTTCCACTTCTATGGGTCGCTTGCTCCGATGGTACATTCCCTCTTCCGACAGCAGTCTTTCCCGGGCTTTAGCCTTGAGCTTATTGAGCCTGTGGTTCACTTCAATGAGCCGATCGCCTGTAGCTTTATGGCACCCACTCCGCATCGGGCAGCCTTCGCATCGCCGAGCCTGGTAACAGCTGACCCGGGCAGTGTATCCGTTGGCACTGACTCTGGTTGCATGACCGATAAAGCTGAGCTTCTGTCCGGCCGGACATACATAATAGTCATCCTGCTGGTTGTAATATAGGTTCTGTACCGAGAAAGGATCCTGTTTATGCTTGCGTTTCTGTTCCATATGGAAGTAATTGTACTTCACAAAAGCGGTTATACCCTGTCCTTCCATCAGCTCGTAGTTCTGCTCGCTACCATATCCGGCATCTGCGACGATGGATTCACTCTGTTTTCCGTAATGGGACTCAAAGCCTTCCAGGTGTTCGGGCAGGGTTGTGGTATCTGCGGCCGTTTGATGGATGCTATAATGGGTGATGAACTGGTCTTCGGTGCTGATCTGGGTATTGTAGGCCGGTTTAAGCTGGCCATTTTTCATGTGGTCCTCTTTCATCCGCATAAACACGGCATCGGTATCGGTCTTGCTATAACTGTTGCGATCTCCCAGTACTTCCAGTTGCTCCTCATATTTCTGCAATCGGGGCAGATAGTCGTCTTCAAGCTTCCTCAGCTGCCTATCGGTGGATCTATCCACTCCTTTGAGCTTGGCATTGATCGCTCTGATCTTTTCCTTCAGCTGGGCACTATCGATGGCCTTGCTGACTTGCTGATCCCCTAATGAAGATTGGTCCTGGCTGATCTGTGCATCGATATCCGAAAGGACCGAAGCGATGTTCGCCTCCAGCTTTACCTTGTTCTTCTCGATCGATCTCTTCCAAACGAAGGTATAGCGACCGGCGGCCGATTCGATCTTGGTACCATCTACATACTGGACTTTCAGGCTGACATACTCCATGTCATGCAGCATCCGAACGATACTGGCAAACAGCTCCTGTATCTGTCCCTTAAGACGCTTTCCCCTGAAATAATTGATCGTACGGTAATCCGGCGTACTGTTGCCCGAAAGCCACATGAAATGGATGTTCTCGTGCAGGGCGCGCTCGATCTTGCGGCAAGAATAGATATTGCTCAGATACGCGTAGAACAGTACCTTGATGAGCATCCTGGGATGGAAACTGGTCGTGCCTCCGCCTTTATACTGACGGATGATATGTTCCAGATCCAACTGGTCAACAACCTGACTCACCAAACGAACCGGATGGTTCAAGGGGATACGGTCTAAAATATTCTCAGGAAAAAGACTCGGACTATTGGATGGAAGCGCTTTGAATTGTATGTTTGCCATATTGTTTTTTGGGTGCACCTTAAGATACAAAATCTTGAGGACAAAAAACAGAAAAACCCCGCCATTTTTTAATGACGGGGTTATTTTTTTAAGAGACCTTTTTAGACAGCCCCTTTCTTATTTTACGTCGAAGTTGATGATCTTTCGGAGGATTTTGCCTTGAAAATCAATTCCTTCAATAATCATTCTGTAAGTTCCGGCCTCATCGGACGTGAAGAAGTCAAATTTTGCCTTACCATCCTTATCTGCCACAATTCCAGCTTCCCAGTGAATGGTAGTTCTCAGGTCATTTTGGAATTGTTTGTCTGAGCTTACATCGTATACTGGTTTATAGAATTCCTTGGATATGGATATTCCTTTCGGAGTGATTGATAATATTCCCGTAGGTTGGAATGAAGATCGCTGCGCATCTCTTCCGGTTTTTGAAGTGATAATAATGACTCCACCGCCACCAAATGAGCCGTAGATAGCTGTATAGTTTGTATTTCTCAAGACCTCCACACTTTGAACGTCTTGTGGATTAATCATCGATAACATATCGGATTCCACGTACATACCATCTATAACCACTTGCATCGGAACATTTCCTCTCGTATTCATCGGCACACCATTTTGGAAAAATACGCCCATAAGTCTTCCGTTCAGACACATCTCCAATGTTGCGCAAGTGCTGAGTTCTTCTGCTGTGATGATTTGGTCTGCATTACCCGGACCGTTTAGGTTGGAAGATCTTTCGGAGGCTTTTGGTCGCTGTGCACGAACGGTTACTTCCTCGATTTGAAAAACCTTGTCCATAATCCCTTTTCTTTCCAATTGATCGTAGAACTTCTTATTAGCTAATAGCTGATCTTCATTCAGTTTATTGATATCATTCAAAATTAAAGGAGCACTTTTGTCGAAATTGATTTCTGGTCTTACAGGTTTGTCTTCGATAATATCGACAAAGTTCTTTCCTTTTTGATTCCTTGCAGAGATCAAGAATTTGACACTGTCTGGAAACAAGAGGTTGTCGAAGGAGAAGTGCCCTTCCGAGTTCGTAACCGTATCGATAAAATCCATGAAATTGTTCGTGGAGATCAGTTGGACCTTGGAGTTGGGAATCCCTGTCTTTCTACCGACCTTATTGATATTTCCACTGATGGTAAGTCCTTTTTCAGCTGGATATTTAGGCGTAGAAGCATCTATTGAATCAAGTTTGTTGAGATTAATTTTTCTCCACCCTTGAGTCAAGAGCAAATTATCTAAATCAGTGGCTTTAATTGTTCCGTCTTCATTGAAATAAAAGCTAGGCTTTTCAATAAATCCCTTAATATCCGCATTGAGATATAGCGAGCTCAAGATACTCACCGAATTTGGAACATCATCCTTGTAGTTCTTCATGTTGACCACCGAAGCTGACATTGCAGCATACCTTAAGCTGTCTCCCGGATTTCCTACCTCTATTTCAGTATTTACTTTTTCTCTTAGACCGTAGCTCTGTTTATCCAATTTAATCTCATTTTGCATCAAGCTGGATGCGGAATAATTAAACATCGGTCTTTCAGAAATCGGCAAGAAATCTTTGTTCAGCAAACTGACTGTCAATACCCCTGTTGGAAGATTTTCTTTAGGCACCGTGAACAATACATTGGTTTTATTTGCCTTGTTTTTAGACATGTAAAAAATGGTTCCCAAATGTTGAACTGCCAAATAGATTTCTTCACTATTTATTCTGTCCTCTGATATATTGGCTTGAACAAAAAATTTGTCTGGATTAGTGTTGTTCAATGCAATGGAGATACTGCTCGTAGGTATATCACTCATATCCATTGTTTGCTCGGTTCCGTCTTCAAACTTTGTTACAATCTTGAACTTTTCCCCCGTTGCGAAATAGCTAGATACAGATCCCATACCCAGTTCATTGGTTTCAAGTGTTGCTGCAGTCTCTCCATTAGGGGTTACTATAGTTATTTGGGCTTTAATCCCAAGTCCTTTAGGGTTCAATGTTTTGAAAGCAATCCTGTTCACCTCATTGCCGACGATCTGACCTCCTTCAGGAAAATACTGCACACTGTTTTCTTTGTTGAAGATATTGGTGTTGATCAACTTTTTTACCGTGGATTCATCCACATTTTTGAAGCGTAGGGAAATCGGTTTTCCACGGTTTTTATCGGTTACTTTTATTTTTATGGTACCATCAGGCTGCATGGTTTCTCGCCCACGATCTATCACCTCTTCACCATTTAATACAGCATATGATACGGAAGACTTCTTCCATTCAGCATTATTTGGATTCTTGAATTGTAGAAGATAGTATTCATTCTCACCCTCTGATATCAATTGCGTACTGCTGATGATGTTATCTGCCCTGAGGTTACCAATATTCAGGACTTTCTCGAAATAATAATCGCTGCTGCTGTTGCGCATCCAATTGGTATATGCCCGCATTCGATAAGAGCCCTCCACCAAGGTGTCGGAAAGAGTTATATCTCCGACAGCAACACCACTGAACAATGAGTTTATTTTTTGGGATGTGACCTCGCCAGATGGGCTGATCAGTTCAACATAGGCTACGTTGGACAGCACAGATATTTTGTTTGCGATGTCGATCGTCGAATACATCTTGTACCAAATGGTTTCGCCTGCACCATAGTTGTTGCGGTCTGTCTGTATATGTAATTTTTCTTGTGGGAATTTATCGGCAATCTGCGTCATTTTGGTTTGAAATGCATCGGTAGACTGTGCAGAGGCTTGGAATAGAAAACTGGCTAAACCCAGTACGCCTATTAAGGCTAAGAGTTTCTTCATAATTAAGCTGGCTAATTCTTTATAATTATACGAAAATTTAGGCTTATTCTCTATAAAATATTTTTTTGAAATCGGATTTCTCATCTGCTTCAATATCTTTGCGGTATGAATATTCTGATCATCGGCTCTGGAGGTAGAGAGTCTGCCTTTGCCTATAAAATCTCACAAAGCCCAAAACTAAGCAAATTATATATCGCTCCAGGGAATGCTGGAACTGAACAATACGGCGAAAATGTTCCGTTGAAAGTTACTGACTTTGAAGGAATCGCCGATTTTGCTTTAAAGAATAATGTGGAAATGATTGTTGTAGGTCCTGAAGAGCCATTGGTAAAAGGTATTCATGATTTCTTCCTTTCGAGAGAAGACCTCAAAAATATCGCTATCGTAGGTCCTCAACAAGAAGGAGCACAGCTGGAAGGATCAAAGGATTTCTCCAAGGAATTCATGATTCGCCATAATATCCCGACTGCAGCGTTCAAGTCATTCGATAAAACAAACCTTGATGAAGGATTGGCATATTTGGACACTCAAAAATTACCGATCGTATTGAAAGCCGATGGACTGGCACAAGGAAAGGGTGTTTTGATCTTAGATTCTTACGAAGAGGCTAAAGCTGAATTGAAAGAAATGATCAACGAGTCCAAATTTGGAGCTGCATCTGATGTAGTCGTGGTAGAGGAGTTCTTGAAAGGGATTGAACTATCCGTATTTGTTCTTACAGACGGACATGACTATAAAGTATTGCCTTCAGCAAAGGATTATAAAAGGATAGGTGAAGGTGATACAGGATTGAACACCGGTGGTATGGGTTCTGTTTCTCCAGTTCCATTTGCTGATCAAGCGTTTTTG
Organism: Sphingobacterium daejeonense; assembly: GCF_901472535.1. Taxonomy (NCBI): domain Bacteria; kingdom Pseudomonadati; phylum Bacteroidota; class Sphingobacteriia; order Sphingobacteriales; family Sphingobacteriaceae; genus Sphingobacterium; species Sphingobacterium daejeonense. The sequence goes on from NZ_LR590470.1 coordinate 54,764, forward strand.
GACAAAGTGGAATCACGAATTATAAAACCTACCGTTGATGGCTTGAAGAAAGATGGTATTCCTTATAAAGGATTTATCTTTATAGGTCTGATGAATGTGGATGGAGAGCCTTATGTTATCGAATATAATGTACGTATGGGTGACCCAGAGACAGAATCTGTTCTTGTACGTATTGAGTCTGATTTAGTGGATCTATTGGAAGGTGTTGCTAAGGAAGATCTTGCCAGCCGTTCTTATACCGTTACCGATAAGACTGCAGCTACTGTGGTTATTGTTTCTGGTGGCTATCCAGGAAAATATGAAACAGGAAAGGTTATCTCGAACATGGAGAACGTGAAAGAGTCTATTGTCTTCCATGCGGGCACAAAACAAGAAGGCGCCAATGTAGTGACTGCAGGCGGCAGGGTATTGGCCGTTACCGCTCTTGAAGAGGATTTGTTTTCAGCTTTGCAACAGGCAACCGCTGACGCTGGACGCATATTTTTCGAAGGAAAGTACTTCAGAACAGACATTGGATTTGATTTAATATAAAAATATTGATTTCAGAGCCAAGGAGTTATATTTTTGCAGGTGAAAATATTTTGGAAGAATAGATAAAGCTTCTATATTTGCATCACCAAAGCAAAATGGCCCGTTCGTCTAGGGGTTAGGACGCAAGATTTTCATTCTTGAAACAGGGGTTCGATTCCCCTACGGGCTACCAGATCTAAGATCAAAACATACAAAAGCTTGCAAATTGAACGTTTGCAGGCTTTTTTGTTTTTATGGCCGGTCAAAATGTTCAGAAATTCGCAAACTTTTAGTGAGTCATTAAATTCGATTGAAGTACTCACTGAAACATATTCAAATCACTGGCTTACAACATGTTCTATAATTGAACATCTTGATACGATTTTGCTGCAAGGCTAATTTTGTTACACTTTTAAATGTTAAATTATGAGTGCAAATTATTCCTTGCTCTTCTATTTGAAGAAACCAAAGAATTATGTCAGTGGAGCTAAGCCCATTTACATGAGAATTACGATCAATGGATCAGTCTGTGAAATCTCTACAGGAAAGAATTGTGACCCCAATCGATGGAATTCTAAAGCAAATCGATCAAAAGGAAATACCGAGGAGGTAAAAACTTTAAACAGCTATTTGGAAACCTTGAATCTGAAAGTTGCAGCTATCCACCTTGAAATCCTGAAAATGGGAGAAACCCCAACAATTGAACTGTTAAAGGCTAAAATTACAGGGAAGGTAGAAAACCAAAAGAGATTATTGACGGTTTTAAAAGATCATAACCATAAAATGGATTCCTTGCTGGGTAATGGGTTTCGGGAAAATACCTTAAAGGGTTATAAAACAACCTACTCGCATTTAGAAAATTATATTTCAAAAGAATAAGGGAATATAGGTGTAACCCAGCTTCATTAAGTGGAGGAGGGCAGGAATCTTTACTCGTGAGTTCTCATTAAATGGCATTATCTCGTTTCGAAGATTTCATTAAACAATAATTCCAAGTCCTTTTTAACTTCATCAAAAGCCGGTAGCTTTCTACTTGCGATCTGATGCCCTAAACTATTTTTCCATGCTCGTTTCACCTTGTTTTCAATTTTAGCATTCAGAAGCTGATCTACACCCGTAAACTCGAGTCCTTTAAATGCCATTTTCTCTAAAAAAGCCTGTTTAATTTCTGTCCAAGGCAGATTGTCAACATATTTCGACAAATACCAAATATCATAATAGTCTCGAGGTGCTGTATAGGAGCGTTGAATCAGAGCTCTTAACTTTTCAGATAACACTTCTCTTATATCGTAACAGACAATTTCATTGACTGCAGAACTCAGCTGATCAGAATAGTCATGGTACACTGTTTTCATACTAGGTTCAAACAGCATCTTCTCGTACAAAATAATTTCAATCTTAATCGAAGTCGTCCAACGGGAAGGATCTGGAGGAATTTGGTCCTTCGAATGATCGGCTCCCCAAAACTTTACAATCGCAGCGTAGCCAGTTGGCATATCGTTATGTCGAAGATCGGTGAGCTTTTCTAAATGTAATTGCATACCAGTACGTTCTTGTACTATTGATATGATTTGTCGCAATAAATCTTCATCCAATTGAAAATCAGGACTGATGGATGTGAAATCTAAATCTTCTGAAAAACGATAATCCGGGATATAACATTTTCGTAAACATGTTCCTCCTTTGAATATTAACGCTTCTCTAAAGGAATCTATCGAAAATATAGCATCGACAAAATGACCTAATACCCAATCCTTGTCAATGGTACTTCTGGACACTTCGTGTTCCCAACGCTTTTTTTTCTATTTCCTTTTTCAGTATCATTTAGTATTGTTTATTGGATATGTCTAACAATTCTTCCCGGCTGATATTTAACCTTAATCGCCATTCCGAAACAAATTCACCTTCTTCCAATCCCTGGGGATCAAACAAGTTGTATCTATTATTTACCTGTTTCTTGGCAAAATCTATAAAAGTTTCCATACCTATGATTTGGAGAAGTTCGACCAAGTAGCCAATTCGTTTGGTAACCGCTATATTATTAATAGCCTGGCAATATTCGACTAATTTATTTGATTGCAATTTCGCTTGTCCGACGGCTCTGATCAGTTCCGCGTAGCCCCCGGAATGTTGAGGTAAATCAAAGCAATCTACTATTGTTTTTTCTATATCAGTGATCGGGTAATGAAGATTACCATAACCATTGTGTATGATACCCAGTTTTTTATTGGGCGCAATCTTGACGAATTTATAAGAAGTACCTAGAATTGATTTGTCATATTTTTTATGTGTAGTTTGAATAAAGACAGTATTAGAAAACTGTTCCGTCAACCCATGTAAATTGAGTGCAGACCAATACCCAACAGCACTGTTGTCTGCGATGAAAGTCCCTATGACATATTCATCCCTAAAACCTTGTTTGCAAAATTTGCCCTTCTCAATCCGTACAAGCAGTTCCTTGTCTACCAGATTTTCTAGGATTTCACTTAAGTTGTCAAACTTTTGCCCCAATAACTGTTCGATTTCGGTAAATTTGAATAGCTGAATTTCATAGTCATCCAGCAACTTCAAGAACTCGAGTTGGGGTTTAGTGAGGTTTTCTGATATATAAACGCTGTCTGCCATATTACCTTTTGTGGAACGATAAGACCTAAAAATTGGGTCTTATCGTTCCACGATTGGTAAAGATAAGTAACAATTCTTCAAAAAGCAACGTTTAATAACAAATCTCAACAGACCTCTGAAAGAAACTAAAGCGTACCAGTTTATTAATATTTTTAAGATGTATATTCCAATTCGTTATCTTAATACCAAAATAAAAACAAGTGGAGTTCACTAACGACGACATAAGCTATCTTCTCAACCTTTTTAAAGGTCGCGAAGACGTATTTGCTTTACGCTGGGAGAAGGGAAATAAGCGGGTATATGCCGGCCTATAGCTATGATCCATACCATTATCGACTACATAAAGCTAATGGTGGTACTTTTCAAAGCTATGCACACAAAACTTACCTGCCATTGTCAGAAATGGAAGTTGCTAAACATCTTAAAGGCCTTCAACAGGTTGGAATTTATCCGCTATTGCAAGACAATACCTCTTGGTTTTTAGTAGCTGATTTCGATAAATCCGACTGGAAAGAACAGGCATTGAAATTTTTAGAAGCGTGTACTGCTAAAAACGTTCCCGCTTATCTTGAACGGTCCCGTTCCGGCAATGGCGCACATATCTGGATTTTCTTTGAGAGCCCTTATTCAGCAAGCAAGAGCCGTAAGCTATTTATAAATATTTTGGAACAATGCGGTGCATTCTCGCCATTTGATAAGAGTTCCAGCTTTGACCGTCTGTTTCCAAATCAAGATCGCCTGTCAGGGAAAGGTTTAGGAAACCTAATTGCGCTGCCCTTATATTTGCCGGCTGTACAGAAGGGCAACAGTTCCTTTGTCGATCCTAAAACAATGGATCCATTTCCTGATCAAATCGCATATCTAAAAGAAGTAAAAAGAGTAAGTTTAAATTTACTTGAGGAATTATATAACGATACTGGGGCTACTAGTGCAGATAGCTATATCCCAGCTATTGACGAAAAACTTAAGATTACCCTAAGCAATACGATCCGTCTAAATAGTCACGCTATACCTTTTGTACTCATCAATTTTTTGAAGGAGCAACTTAATTTTGCCAATTCAGCCTTTATTATCAAGAAAAAGTCAGGGAGAAGCACTTTCGAAACGCCAAGATTTTTAAATTAATTGAAGAAACGGAAAATGAAATCCTCATCCCAAGAGGATTTATTGGGAAATTGCTACGATTCTGTAGAGAAGCACATTTAGCACATGACTTTGTCGACAATAGGCGTGAACTCCCGACAATCCAATTCTCTTTTAATGCCGCGTTGCGAAAACATCAAACCACTGCTGTAGGCGCAGTACGAAAAAAAGATTTCGGGGTAATCGTCGCACCACCAGGAACGGGAAAAACTGTTATTGGCTTGAAGATAATTTCAGTCAAACAACAACCTGCACTTATTGTCGTGCACCGTAAACAGTTGTTAGATCAATGGGTAGAACGTATAGAATCATTCTTGGGGATACCAAAAGCAGATATCGGAATTATAGGGCAGGGAAAAGTAAAATTGGGTACTGGTAAAAATAACCGTTGCAACGATACAAAGTCTTCCAAAACATATCGAAATTATTCAGGACAAATTTGGCACAATTCTAATCGACGAATGCCATCATGTTCCGGCGGAATCTTACCGTGCTACCGTCGGAAAACTGAACAGTGTCTATTGCTACAGTCTCACAGCGACTCCTTTTCGGAAATATAATGATGATAAATTGATCTTTACTTATCTCGGTGATATCATTATGGAAATCCAACCAGAAGAAATTGAAGATTACAAAAGGGCAAATATCATCGTCCGGAATACCAAACTCCATATTCCCTATAATTCTAAAAGCGACAGTTTCGAAACACTTTCCCAAATTCTAATTCATGATACAGCAAGAAACAGATTAATAGTAGACGATGTATCCGCAGAGCTAAATCAAGGGAAAAAGGCGGTTATAATTACCGAAAGAAAAGAACATATCGAGACGCTTAATCTATTGCTAAAATCAAATTATGAAACTATAACGCTCAGCGGAGATGATTCAGACAGCAGCAAGAAAGCGAAATGGAAAACATTGTCAGAAGGGAATTTTCAAGTACTTATTACGACAGGTCAGTATTTTGGCGAAGGTTCGGATATTCAGCATATCAGCACACTTCTTTTGGCCTATCCCTTTGCTTTCCATGGTAAATTGATTCAATACATCGGTCGGGTGCAGCGATCCGAGATCAATCCAACGATATACGACTATCGGGATGTACAGATCGATTACCTAGACAAAATGTTTCTCAAACGAAATATATATTACCGTAAAATAACCAAACAGGCAACGCTTTTCGACGAACCTACAATGGATTTCCAACCTCAAACCGGTCACCTATTTACTTTAGAAAAGAGTGCCAAAATAGCCGTTGAGGATCTATCGTTCCATTATGGCTATGTAGCCTTTACTTACAAGGTTCAAGAGATGCATACAGTTTTAGAATTTCATATCGAAAATTTGGAGATTAGGCCTGAGTTTGAGGTATTAAAACCTTACTTTATCAAGATAATGAAAACTAAAAACATCAAAGTTCAGTTAAACGCAGAATTTGAGTATGGAAAACTGGTTGCACAGATTGCCACATCAGAAGATATTGAACGGATAAATAAAGAAATTGTGGAAGGGGTAAAATTTCAGTTTCTGAACAAGGGGGTATTAAGCAAGCTGCCTTTTCAAAAGCAAAATATTTTGACTTCGGACCAGTTACAGGATGGTGAGACTGTATATGCAAACGAAGAGGAATTATTATCTGAAATCCTTAAACTACGAAAATACAAACACTCTAGGCAAGTTCAATTTTTAGCAGATCACCACCAAAGTAATATAATGAAGATTAGGTTTGTTCTCAGTCCATTCGCGTTTGTATTTCTTCTGTCGGGTGATCAGAAGTACCACGTAATTCTTGAAACCCTAGATACCGAGGAGGCAACATATATCTGGCACATAGAAAAAGATAGGACTACTCTGAAAGAAGCCATTGTGACGATAGATAAAGATCTGCAGATTATTCGTGAAAAAGATAGACAAAGATTCTTGGAAAATAATCTCCCTGCGAACTTCAACCGTATTTTACATGATTATAGCGATCCGGATAGAGGTTTTATTCTCTGGAAAGCATGCTTGGAAGAAATCCTTCATTGAGAAAGATAAGTTTAAGGTTGAAGTTAAAACCGTGTCATACTGGGAAATATAAAAAATAATGTAACAAGCCCCGACTTTCTCCAGCTTTAGGGATTCTATCCGAAAAATAAAAAAAACCAGCTGATTATCAGTAGATTTTATCAAAACGACAGCATTCGAATCACTGAAGTTAATAAAAAAATAAATTTTACAATTAAATAATATTAACAAAAATTACTAAATTTATTTAATAGCAAATTGCAGCAAAAAAATATATCAAATCAGTGAGTTATTCGATGAGTTGGAAAAGCGAAGGTTTGTAAGCGGCGGATAAAGAGACTGTTGCCTTAGAGGTGTTATTCCCCTACGGGCTACTAAACAGGACAAATGAAATTTATTTTCGTTTGTCCTGGTCTTATTTTGGAGTAATCCTTTGATTATCTGAAAGATATAGTTTGCGATTGCGTTCATTCGGGTAGTTCGATACGTTTTTCCGTCAAACTCCAATTTTTCAGGGAATATCGAACCTATTATACCTCTCCTTGTGTTGATTTCACCCTCGCAGTACATTTTGGAAATGTTTTCTATATACTTTAAAGCCCTGTCCAGAGACTTATCTATATTGATTTTATTTGTGTCAGAACCGTCTTTGCTCAACTATTCTTCCAAACTCTCGATTCGTTTCTTACACTCATTTTTGATTTCGAGGTATTCCTCATCATCAATAATTTCAGATAACAGTTTGTTGCGTGCTACTGATAACCTTGCATTTAGTTTATCCATTTCCTGTGCAATCAGTTTCTTTTCGTCAAACGGATTTTTTACGAATTTCTTGTAGTTGTCCAGCAACAGTTTTTTCACTATTTGAGCATTGCCGTTTAAAGCAAACTGTCGCATACTCTTTTCAAAAATATCGTTGGCTAATTCGGCTTTTTGACGGAAGCCACAGGAGGAAACGCAATGATAGTAGTAATAACGGCTTGTTCTATATTTTTATTATTTTCAACAATGAAGAGGGAATGTATATAGTTCCCTCTTTTATCAGGTATAGCCATAAGAAAGACCTAAGCAGCTGAATTTCCAAAAGCGTTCATTCCATTGCTTCAGCACTCCGTTCAACTTTGAAACAAAAAGCGCATAAAAAAATAATAAATTTCTTTCGAAACCGAATGGTTGTATTTAAGTCTGTAATTTAACGGTTTATTAAATCATGATAAACTGGTAAAAGTCGTTGTTGCCGAACGAACGGATCGGTTTCGAAATCTGTGGACTGAACAAATAATTTGGTCAATCTTAACAGGAAGAAATTGATGTTACCTACACCTCTAAACTGACTTGTGAAAGCCTTTATTTTGACATTGAATGTTTCTGCCGATGCATTTGTACTCTTGTTGTCGAAGTAGTTCAATATGTTCTTTTTGAAGGATATTTATGTTCTGGGGACGGTATTCAAGGATTTAAACTCTACCTTCCCAACTTTAACCGTTCACCTATGAATGTTGGTGACTGAAATTGACCCTGGACTCGTTAGAAGTAAGTTCTTTGGTAGTGGACTTAGAGAGGTTTCCACATTTGGTTTAAATAATAATCCTATGATCAACATGTTTATAGAAACAGACATCAAAAATGTTGGAACCTGAAGATGGCACACAACTTGCGGAATATCAGTTGATTTCATTTTGGCTCGGAGGAAATTCAGGCTCCGTGGACATAGCCATCAGATTACCTAAAGCCCCCAACAATATGAGAAATGCATTGACTCTTGCCATCTGTCTTTTTCTGAACTTCACAATCAAAGGCCAGACCGGTCAGGAGAACGGCATGTTCGATGAACTGGAGAGGAATTCCTGGTACCTTCCTACAGCTGACGGAAAAGCCAGACTGTACATTACTTCCTTGGGAAGAGGAGATACCGTCGTTTCTCTCCACGGAGGTCCAGGAAATAACTTCAATTATCTGGTGGATGCCGTCCGGGGAAGCACCGATTCCACTTGTTTTGTACTATTTGACCAAAGGGGAAGCCTATATTCCAGGGTACAGGATTCCTCCGTGAGAGACCTTTCCCTCGACATCCTGGTAGACGACCTGGAATCGCTCCGAAAGGAAATCGGGCAGGAAAAATTGACCCTTTTCGCCCATTCCTTTGGGACGGTCCTGGCCATCTCCTATTATTTGAAATATCCCCAAAATGTTCGCGGAATGGTGCTTACGGCGTCCATGCCGCCATTTATACCCCGCGGAAAGACCTTTATCGACCTGGTTCCTGAATTCCACAAGAGGATAAAAGCCCTTAGGAACCGACCGGAGGTTGAAGCCATACTTAGGGATGAGGGACTATGGGAAGAAGAAGGACTGAACAAAAAACAGCAATCTGACCGCTATAAGATTACGGGGCTCGCTTCTTTCAATATGATCGACCTACGGAACTGGCGATCTTTCAAGGGAGGGAGGGCTTTCTTCAATTCGGCCGTAGAGGGTGCGATCGGAGGGTCCATGCCCGAAAGCTATGATATCCGACCTACCTTGGAGCGGTTCCCAATTACCATATCGATCATCCAGGGAACGGAGGACTATCTATCGGCAGATAGCTGGAAACTGATCTCAGACCTATTAGACCATGTTTCGGTCCACCTGATAGAACATTCCTCACATTACATATGGCTCGACCGGGCAGAAGAATTCAATCACATCCTGAGCTCCTCTTTCCCATGGAACAGAAATAGACAAGAATGACATGGTGATAACTTTTCCTTAATTTTGCTGAATGACAACTGTACAGATTTCCACCACTATCCAATCCTACCCTGAGCCTTGTAAACATCCACGCTCCAGTTTGTAGGGAAATTTGGTCAATGATTAAGTTATCCACCTATTCGGTCCATAAGATAATAGAATTTGGATCTTCCCATAAATTCTTTATCGTGCTTGATGCTCTTGGAAACCAAGGGATTGTCCACTCTTTCATCGGAAAAAAAATGAACAGGAAAAATTATTGATCTCCATAGGTAAGTTTAAAGTCCTACCAAGATTCCTATGGGTATATAGCATAATATCCTAATTTTCTGACAACCCCTTTTAAAAACTTTGGATTATTAAACCGATATTTCAGGAATCAGATAGAATGGAATAAAATGATCTTGTAAAATCCTTAAATTTTCGGATACCATTTTACAGAAACACAATTGACCAATAACTTGAATGCCCCACTATGATGAATAACTTTTTTCTACCGATCAAACTGCAGATTTTCTGTGGCATACGCTTAAGTCCGTGGCATTACACTGATAAGATCTCGATAAGATCGGGAATGAACCAGTTCTGCAACAAGTTTTTACATAATTTTGTTATATTAGCGGACATGCATATTTCTGATAAAATTAACGATATGCTGAATCAACAATTCTAATATAATGAAAGACTTCAACCATCCAAACTTGGTCATAATCAACAGTTTTTTTAGGCGCACGCATTGAGGTCTGAGGAAGTCCTGTATGAGGTGCTTCACCAAGAGATAAGGTGGCATGTGCCGGGAAAACACGCACTGAGTGGAACCAAAACAGGCATTGAGGAGACAATAGAAGATATGGACAGACTGGCAGAATTCAAATTCAGTGCCGAAGGAATAGTTCTGGGCTATTCTGATGAGCATATCATAGATTGCCACAGGATATGGAACAATCATGGGAACTGTCCTGCGATCAGTTGTCTGTCCTGCATTTTATGGAAGCTCGGGGAAGGAAAGATCCGGGAAGTTTTCCCTTTTTCCCAAGACCAGCATCAGGTAGACGATTTTTTCAATTCCCAGCTGGAACTTTAAAAAGCATTGGACCACTACGGTGAACAAAATTTGAGCATTTCTCCAGGCAGAAAATTTGGGAATTCTTTTGTCTCGCCGGAGCAATGTGCCTTCGGTCATCTGCTTACGGTCCACTAGCACATTAGAATGTGGACATATAATTAATTTTTTCTACAAAAAAATATCCGTACTGACCCTCAAACTCTGGCTATGCTGAAGGGCTATCTCCCTATGTCCCTACCCATCTGATAGAAAAAATCTCACTATCAATGGATTTTCGAGCAGGTCCTCAGCAAAAAGTGCATTTGTCCAAACTATTCTCTCCTTCTGATATCCTTTTTTTGTAGTAATTCGAAACTTATGAATGGGCTGGATTAATTCACTTAAACAACTTAAACATCCTAAAATACTTATTTAATCCTAGTTACTGAATAATGCCATCAGAAAAGCAAAATGGAGGTCAGATAGCCAGTAGTTTGGCCCGACGGAAAGTGCCTAGAAAGAAAGCCCTTCTGTTTTAAGATTTCTGACCATCAAAAAATCTACCCACTTACATATTTCCCATACGGCAATTTCCGAATAGCATATGTAATCGCAATGGATACAATAACGGCACTTATGGTTGCCAATGGGATTACCCAGACCGTGCTGAAGTATTTGGAAATTAGTGGGTGCAAGAAGTTTAAAGGAATAATATGGCTTAGGAATATTCCAAAACTATAATGGTCAATACCAGAAATCCAGGTTGGCACCTTCGTATCTTTTACCGCATCTTTAACCCATAGGAAGAGGGATCCGGCAGCTATTGCTGTAGTTACAAATAGGTAGTTATAGAAGAAGGTGTTTAGTTTTTTTGCATCTTGATTGAGTAGGTTTGTGCAATTAGCACCTATTACTACCATAAGAATATAAATAAGTGCGAAGACGAGAGCATTCATATTGAACTTAAACTCCTTGATGCTTAAGTAATATCCGAGGACCAAGTATCCGATATAGCCGGAAAAGAAAGTGAGGTCAAATTTTGGCATTACGGAATATAGTGGTTTACTGGTAAAGCACATGGAAATGAGCCAAAGAACCAGAAAAAGCTCAATTTCACGAGTACTGGATTGAATAAGAATTTTCCTCAAAAATGGAATCGCCAAATAAAGCCCGATGATCATGTAAAAATACCATAGGTGGGCATTTGCTCCATGGAGAACCTTATCAAGAATAATGGACCAGATCTTTTCTGTAGAAAGCGTTTCAAAATTGGTGTAGCGATAGAAATAATAAATCAGATAGACTATGGTCCAAAATATAAAGGGATAGATGAGTTTCGGAAGTCTAGTTTTGTAAAAGGTCCATGTATTTTCATTTTTATGAAGGAGTAGATACCCAGAGATCATGACAAAAATCGGCACTGAACATCTTGTTGCGGCATTTATCCAATTGGCATAATTCCAGTTGAAACCATTGGTGTCAATATGGTAGAGAAAACCCGTTGACGCATGGATCAAGACTACAAATATGGCTGCAATAGCACGTAGGTAGCTGATGAAATTATATTTTTCTGCCATGATGTAAAAGTAGGAATAATTGAATTCTATTTCTCTTTCTCAAATACCAATTCCATTCCATTTTGGAATAAGTTCAAACTGTGAATTTCATCGTCTTGCTTTTGAATTTTATTGTTGCATCAACAATGGTGTAAAACAGTTCTAGTTCTGAGGTTGCATAAACTTTAGCAGCCGGCTGGCCTGTTAATTGGGCGAATAATTTCCCTTCATCATTCACTGTAATATGGTATTTAAGGTTTTTATTTTGGGTGAATGCATAAGTTCCTATCAACGGATTGATTTGAAAGTCCATTAAAACTACCCCTTTTCCAAATTCTTCAATTGAAACTTTTGGAGGAGTATCATTTTTAAGAATTTTATCTACAGCAGCCATTATTGGCATTACACCAATAAGGTTCATCTTGTTTAACAAAAGTGCTACAAACTGTTTTTTTGAAGGATTACGAACGATTAATGTTTGGTAACCCGGCCAACCACCGCTATGGAAGTGCATCTTTTCATTTTCGGTTTTATCCATAAACATCCATCCAAATCCCGAATAACTATCCATCATTCCGACTGTTAGGCTATCGTTATTGAGCTTTCCAGTGCTAATGGATTCTTGAAATTCTTTATTGGGCTATAATACACATACCTGGATAAGAAGTTTAAAACTAAACATTAATTAGAAAGAGCATGAAAACGATATATAAATTTTCAGCAATGCTATTGATCCTTGCTTCCATTATGGCAGCAGGATGTAAAAAAGTGGATGTTGGATACTTGAGCGACAATATCCGTTATGGCGCAAACCCAGTGGTGGTGGACAAAGGGGTATTCAAAATTGTAACTGGTATTATTCCTGATAATTCAACTCCTCCATTTAAGATTACTCTTTTGGATGTGAGAAACAAAGAAACAGGCAAGAGGGAAGAAGCATTTTTTAAAGAGTCTGAAATCACGGTTTGGAAAGAAAAATATGACCCAAAGACCGATACAACATTAGAGTTAATTAATGCTAAGCGTGTAAAAGAAATGAGTTTGCCGCTTCAGGTTATCGAAAAGAGCGGTCAATTAATGTTTACCCAAGCAACAGATAATGTTCCTCCAGGGGAATATTTATTAGACCTACAAATCGAAAATCCTAATGGCACCAAAAAATACGAAGGGATAACGTCCATTAAGGTAAACAATCCAGTTCTCTATGAAATATCCACAGCACCATATTTCATCTTGGTAGAGCCTAGAACAGGAAATAGCAAAAGGTATCCTCATGACGTGGACTGGTTCGACATCAATAAAATACAAAGTGCAAATACCAAAATTAATGTAAGCAGAGATGCAAATGGTCCTAACCAGATTATCTTAAAAGTATATGATAAAAATGGAAAAGTTTTCCCTGGAAAAGCTTTGGAAAAAAGACCTAGTGGAAACACGTTCTTGAACACTTGGGAAACATTTGCATATAAAACTACCGTAACAGAAAACTCCGTGATTTACGATTATGCGCAGGCTCGATTCCCTGATGTATATTGGGATAATCAACCAAATGGCGTGTTCTGTTATTACAGGATCTATGACAAATGGATAGAGTCAGTAGATTATGTGGACGCGTGGAATCCACCAAATTCAGTAACATATAAGACAGATTCAAATCCGTATATCTTACAGATCAGGTTTGACTTTAAATTCAATCTCCCAGGAACTTACCATGTGGACATGCATTTAAAAGCAACCAAAAAGGACGGCGTTAATTAATTATTAGATAAACAGAGTGTGGCTCCGACAATTGTTGGAGCCACTTTTTTTATGTATATCTTGGAACAATTTATGCACAATAACATAGATAGCTTTCAGGTATTAAAATAGAAAATCATGAAAAACTTTAATAATTCATTCAGAAACTCAGCCCTTCTATTTACGTCTATTGCTTTTTTTGCTAGTTGTAACAGCCCTGGTAAAAATGATCATAGCGCAGACACACTCGCAGACTCCATGTCTATTTCGGAATCAATTGATTCTGCAACTAGTATTCCTGCTAAAGCATTGGAACTGAAATCGAGTTGGGATTCTATTAGACTTCATAAAATATCAAAGCAATCGGATACTATCGTAATCAATAGCAACGGATTTAAAAATTTGAATGCTGAAATAGTCAGTTCTAAACCGGGAAATATTAGAATAAATCAAATTATATCTCCAGACAGCAACAGTGATGGACCATTCGGAAAAGATTTAGAATATAAATTGAACCAACAAGGCGAGGTTAAATTGATTATAGGCGAGAGCTTAATGCAGGGAGATCCTTTCGAAGGGGACTATATATTAAAGGTCATAGGTAAATAAAAAGAACCTAGCTACTGGGAATAGCTAGGTTCAGACGATAACCTATTTTTAATTAGAAACTGTTCAAATTATATCTGATGGTAACACCAAATGTTCTGGGATCAGCAACGATCCCTGCATATTGACCATAACTACCAGGAGCTGCCAACAATTGTTCGTAGTATTTTTTATCTGTTAGATTCCTGCTCCATACAGAGATTGAAATTCCATTATCTGCCTTAAATCCCAATCTTGCATTCAATATAGCATAGCCATCAATGTTTAAATATTGGGATGGAGAGGGACTTGAAGAGAATTCTGACCTATAGAAAAGGTCTGTTCCCAAAAAATAGGAGCCTTCCAAGCCAATTAAACTTCCGTTTTGGGAAAATTCGGCACCAATTGAGGATGACCACTTTGATATTCCCGGCAATCTTCCTCCCGAAATATCTTTAAAAGCTTCTGGTCCGCCAACCTCCTCTAATGGAACTGGAGCATTAGTGAACTTAACATATTGGCCATCCGTATAGGCAGCAGCAGCATTCAGACGAAGATAATTCCCAACACGAAGGCTTCCGTCCAACTCAACTCCTTGAACACGAACTTTTTCTGCATTTGCAAGATAACCCCTGTTGACCCCAGGCTCAGGAGTTTGCACCAAGGTCTGGTAGTCTTTAATGTCCGTTTGATAAAATGTAAGATTTAAGATTGAATTTCTATTCGGGCTTGATTTTATACCAATTTCTTTATGATCTACAGACTCTGGTTTTACTCTAGCTAAGTCCAACAATACCTCTCCCCTAGATGTGGGCAATCCGCCGACATTGATACCAACGGGTTTATAGGTGATGGCATAGGTGGCGAAAGCATTGAGATTTCTGCTCCAACGATATTGAGCGGATAATTGGCCTGAAAAATTCCCTGCAGATGCATCTGTATTAAAAGCTTGATTTGTGTACACCGCATTTTTAAGAGCTAATAACGCAGGATCTTCAGTTTGAAGCCCACCATAGGTTTGGCGATCATAATGAGCTTCTTTCTTGTCATAATTATATCTAATTCCTGGCAGGAAGTGTAATTTGTCTGTTATTGCCCAATCAATCTGTGTGTATGTTGCCAAACTTGTAGTTTTAATGCCATATCTCGTCTTTATTCCAAAGTTGTCAAACAGACCTGGAGTTTTCCAAAGGTCGCTGTTTGTGTTCTGTGCAAACCTCCACAATGAAGAACCAGCTTCTTCGGTGTGTACCGGGTCGGTTCTTAGGTCTTGGTAAAGACCAAATAATCCAACGACAAGTTCTATGTTTTCGCGGATTTTGCCAGAGTATCTAAATTCCTGTGAATATTGGTCGTGAGCAGAATTTCCGGCGGAGATAGTAAATACTGGGAGGCCAAGATAATCGCGGTCATTTAATGGAACCCATTTCCAATAACGCCATGCCGTCGTAGAGGTCAAGGTTCCATCCCCGATTTTAAAGTCCGTATTTACTGAAATGCCTC
Source organism: Sphingobacterium daejeonense (assembly GCF_901472535.1). NCBI lineage: Bacteria > Pseudomonadati > Bacteroidota > Sphingobacteriia > Sphingobacteriales > Sphingobacteriaceae > Sphingobacterium > Sphingobacterium daejeonense. The sequence goes on from NZ_LR590470.1 coordinate 70,208, forward strand.
CCAATTCATTGTCAGCTTTTGATTGTGTGTTTAGATCAACCTTCCTTTCAAAAGCACTGTTATAAGGTAATTCATAGCCTAAATCTTTGATAATATTATTGAATTGTCTGTAATCTGCGCGTTGTGTCTCTACGACTCCCGCAACTCCCCAGCCATATCCGTCAGGCTTCTGAATGCTTTTATCTGCAGCAACGGTTATATGGATATAATCATTTGGTTTGTACAGCAATTGCGCCCTTAGTCCCAAATTATTCATATTGTTGATTGCGCGACCTGAAGATTCATTATATAAGGTTCCGTTCCTTTGAGTTCCGGAGAAGGAAACACGAGCCGCCAGTTTTTTGGTCAAAGGACCGGTGATTGACGCTTTGCCTTGGATGAAACCGTAATTGCCATAGCTCAACTCAAAATTAGCTGAAGGGTTAAATTCTGCAGTTCTGGATGTCACATTGAAAGCCCCTGATGTCGTGTTCATACCAAACAAAGTCCCTTGTGGACCTCGTAGAACCTCCACCTGTTCAATATCTATAAAATCCAACCACGTGGCGGCAGGTCTTGCCAAGTATACACCATCCAAATAAAACCCAACACCAGGATCAATTCCATCGTTGGTTAGCCCGTAGGTAGAACCCAAACCACGAATGTTTAACGTTGTGTTTCTGGCATTAGATGCGTACAACTGAACTGTAGGCGCTAGTTCTTTGATTCGGTTAACATTGAATGCCCTAGCATCGTCTATCGTTGCTGCGTTAATCGTCGTGATAGGAATGGGAACATCCTGAAGCTGCTCTTTTCTTCTTCGGGATGTTACGACGATTTGGTCTATCTTCTCCTGAGTGGGTTGCAACAAGATAACAGCAGGGGATTCTTTTATTACCAATCGTTTTTTCTGGTAACCTATTCTGCTGATAATTAAATTAAATGGAAGTTTCTGTCCTGTTACAAAGTGGAACCGACCGTCTTTGTCAGTTTTCACTTGGTGAGTTACACCTTCAAGTTGCAATGTGACACCCTCAATCGGAAGGTTGCTAATGGAGTCTACGACAGTTCCACTGAGTGTGGCATTAATTATAGCCTTTGGTGTTTCCTGGGATTTGGCAACTGTGATCCCTAGAGTAAAGGCAATAGCGAGGTATAGAAAGCGATATGTTTTCTTGGAATTCATGAAATGAAGATTTAATGGTTGAGAATAAAATCCTATTTAAGGATTCGGGTTAGTATGGATAAGCGGGAACTGGTGGAGTTCCCGCGATATCCTATTTGGGGAAGATAATTTCAGTACACATTCGATTAAAATCAAGTATTTGTTCCTGATTGTTATTTTGGAGCGAAAGATTTAAAGTGTTTTGAGTAATCATATTTTGTCTGTTCATTTTTATGATTTTGTCTGATTTATAAAACAAATATAAAAACAGATATCAATAATAATCTACTAAATCTATAGACATTGTTAAATAATAATGTAAATTATTGATAATAAGGGCAAAAAAATTTTAATTAAATAGGTTGGTTGTTAAAGGTTTTTACAAAAATGGGTAAATAAAATATAATTTTACAGGAAAGATTTGAGTTTTTACACAGGGAAAAATTTGCCTATAATTTGGGCAAAAAACGTTGGTTTTTTGGCTTTGGTTAAAAAACTCTTTTGCTATTAAATGAATATGCTGTAAATTACAGCTACAAGTTATAAACTGAGCAACATCTAACCAATATTTTTAATGTGAGAAGTAAATCTGTACATCTATTTACGATCGTTTATTATTTATTTAATATTTTTTTCTGTCTGATTATATATTGGGCAATATGAACAACACTATATGTCTTTGTGGTTTGTAACCAATTAACGGTCAAATTGTTACGTTGTCTCTGGTAATTAGCACATTTATTATAATAATTCCTGTTCAATCTGAGTTTTTAACAATTAACAATTTTTGGGTAATGAAAATGGTTTCACTACAGACCATTGCTTATAGTTGACTAGCGAAGCATCAAAATGGGGAATGAACGGCAACGGCTGTAGCAGTCAAAAACCCGAAAGAAAAAATTACCTATATTGTTTTGCAGATTTTGTTAATGGTATTATTATTATAGTTAGGAAGCGGGCATTCAACCCGCTTTTGTTTTTGATAAAAATTGATTGAAGGTTTATGTCTTTCCTATCTGAAATTTATATTTTTAGATATAAAAATATCCAAAGATCTATCTAAAATTTCTTGTTATAGTTAATTCATTGTTATCAAAAAAAACTCTATAACATATCGGTACTTTTAATAAAAAACAATAAAAATATTTTGAAATTTGTTGTTGCCTTGAATGTCCATTAAAAACAAACCCACTGTTGAGAAGGTGCCTCGACCAAAATTATTTTAAATAAATTTTTGACCACAACTAATCAGATTTTATTTCGTCAAAAACAGCTTTTGCAATCTGCAAGGTGCGTTTTCATTGGAGTTTTCAGCTATGAAACCATGCACGCTTTCCTCAGTGATTCCAATTGGTCAATCATCTTTGGTAAGATTCTTGTGACATAGAAAATCGACGTTTTTTCAAGACTTATTAATTTAGGGGCTATTATTTTATTGAAGTTGCAATAAAAGGCCTCAAAATTCGTCTAAATAATAATGTACTGTAATACTAACAAGAATTCTTAATATGAAAAAAACTATTTTTTCTTTACTATTATTTGCAGTTTGTGGTTTCAAATCAGCGCAAGCACAATTCTCACGTCCGCTTAGTGTTGGTATTGGAGGAGGTCCTACAATTAACCTCACGGACTTGGCCAACGTCGAAGCAAAATTCGCCGGTCATGTCGATGTAGATGGGTTAATTACCCCGTTCGTTTCAGCCGGTATTCATGCAGAAAAAGGTGTCTTAAGTGGAAATGGTTATGCGAGTACTTTTAAGAACGATTACTGGGCTTTCAATGCAAATGCTAAAGTTAGATTGGGTCAATTTATGAACCTGCCAAATAACTATAGCTATTATAATCTCCAATCAAGTACCTTCCACAAGATGCTTGCAAACGTTTATGTAGGAGCAGGTGCCGGACTTATGAAAAACAACATCGAAAGCAACATTTCAGACCTATATTCTGAATCAGTGATTTCAAATGGAGGTGAAATTTCTGATGACCTAGACGGCTTCCATTTTGTAGTGCCGATTAATGTTGGAGTGGACATCCCGTTTGGCAGAGGATTATATGGACCACAATGGGCAATCAACCTAAATTATCAACACACCATTACGACAAACGATAATCTCGATGCTGTCATAAATAGCAAAAAAGATCACTATAGCTATATTTCTTTGGGCGTTAAATACGCATTGTTTCAAAGAAATTAATACCTAATCAATCATTGAATAAAATTAAAGATGAAACGTATGAATAGAGTATTCATGAATCGAATATATTCCGCAGTGTGTTTATTGTTGGTTTTTGCAATTGCAGGCTGTAACTCTTCAAATAATTTCTATAATGCCCCGAAGGTTAATGCCTTCAAAGGTGGCAAATTGCCAGCTCCTCCGGGAATGGTGTACATCCCTTCTGGAACAATCCTTTTCAAAGGATCATTGGACAGTGGTAATGTGGGTAAGAACATCAGCTTAAGTGCTTTCTTTATCGACGAAACTGAAGTTACCAATAAACAATATCGCCAATTCGTAAACTGGGTAGCAGATTCAATTGCTGTTACGGACTATCTGCAAGATGACCAATACTTCTTGGAGGCTGCAAGCGAAGATGGTGAAGGAAGAAGAATTAACTGGAAAGCTGTAAAAAGGATTTCACCAATATGGAGAAGTTCAGATCCGACAATAGCAGAGCGTATTGCTCCGATGTTGGAAATGAAAGGATCAAATAGAGGCCTTAACCCTGAAGTGGTAAAATATCGCTTCTCCTATTTGAAAACCAAAGGTAACTTGAAGAAAGAATATGTGACCGACACCGTGTCGGTAATCCCAGCAGAAGACATCTGGTCAAAAGATTTCCCTAATGCACAGTTGACCTCACTAGATGCCAATTATTTCACTCACCAATCATTTGATTTCTACCCCGTTGTCGGCGTTTCATGGAGACAGGCAAGAGCATATTCCGATTGGAGAGGTAAAGAAATGATGGCCAATTTGATGAAGAACTCATACTTGAGTGGTTATCAGTTGACATTCAGTTTGCCAACAGAAGCACAATGGCAATATGCTGCTGAAGGTAAAATTGATCCAAGAGATACGATCTCAGGAACCAAATTGACAATCGATGGCGATGATGGCAAAGAAAAACTTGCCGTAAACTATAAACAAGGTGAAGGTACTTATTCACGTGATGGTGCTACGTTTACACTTCCAGTAAAATCGTATACTCCTAACAAATTTGGTGTATACAACATGGCGGGGAATGTGTCTGAATGGACATTGGATGCGTATAGCCCTTCAGCTGTGGCGTTTGTAAATGACTTAAATCCAGTTTTATTATATGATGCGGATGAGGACGACGCTGATGCGTTGAAGAGAAAAGTGGTACGTGGTGGTTCTTGGAAAGATAATGGTGAGCAGTTGAATAGCGAAACCAGAAACTATTCCGTTGACTATGAACCACATTCATATATTGGGTTCCGTTGCGTAATGTCGGCATTCGAATTACCGACGACACAAAGTAAAACCCGCAAATATTAACATTGATTTGTTTACGAATTAAAGATTTTAAAAATGAAAAATTGGATGATGGTAATAGCTGTGGCATTGGGAATTTCCCCTGCTGTAGCACAAAGTATCGATACGATACCAGATAGCACCGTTGTGACAGAGACCTTTATTCAGCCCATAAATGACTCCAATGTAATGGTGCAAGGAGAAGTTTTGGCTGATACCATACCCACAACAGATGGATTTTATCAAGTGAATAACTTGGAAGATGCAGTCCCATTTGCATACCCGGAAGTAAACTTGAAAAATATTAGATTCTATAAAAGGGTATGGAGAGATATCGACTTGAAAGATGAAAGAAACTACATCTATGCAATCCCTGGAAACTCCTTGATGGAAGTGATTATGAAAGGAATTGAAACAGGAAAATTGACTCCATACAATCCTGAGGACGATTCTTTCAAAGGAAAGCTTTCTGCTTCAGAAGGTATCGCAAGATTTGCAGATTCAGTATTGGTTCCCATTTTTGATGATGAGGGTAACCAAATCGATTCGAGAATGACCTTGAATGAGTTTAACCCAGAACGTGTCACCAAATTCAGAATCAAGGAAGATATCTTCTTCGATAAACAAAGAGGTAGACTGGAAACAAGAATTATTGGGGTGGCACCGTTGATGGATATCACGACGTCTTCTGAACTTGCCACTTCGGTGGGTTCAACACCAGCATTCTGGTTGTATTTCCCGCAATTACGCTATAGCCTAGTTAAAGTGGATATTTCAGATCCCGATCGAGGGCTCTATGATATGACAATGGATGACCTCTTTGTACAGAGAAAATTCGCCAGCAAAATTGTAAGGGAATCTTCTCCGGGAATGTTGCAACAAGCTACCTATGCCGGAACGGATAGTACGCAGACAAATAATGCAGCCAACTTGGAGGACAAGCTGGAGACTTACAAAAAGAAATTGTGGACCACTCCAAAAGGTGTTAAGGCTGAAAACCTAGAAGGACATGAGCAAGATCTTAAACGTGAAGAAGAGGAAAAGAGAGCTAGAGAACAACAAGAATTGCAACATCAAAATAGACAACAGCAACAAGAACAGCAATCTGAACAACAGTTAGAGGAGCTATTGCAACAGAGTGAACTACAGAACCAAGAAGGCACTGAAAGTTCAACAGAGGAAGGCGCTACAGAAGAAAGTACATTCCAGGAGGAAAATACAACTGAAGAAAATCAATTCTAAAATCCAGTATTACACATAAAAAAAATAGGGGCATAAAATTTACATTATGAGTAGAAAGAAAGACAATTCAAGATGGCTACATGTTGCCATTTCTTGGGGAGCAAGTATCGTAATTATAGGTGTTTTGTTCAAGATCCTTCATATTGGAGGTTCCATGGCGAATTACATGATTGGTTTAGGACTTACCGTGGAGGCTATTTTATTCTTCCTGATGGGTTTCAATCCGCCGCCACAAGAACCAGACTGGACCCGTGTTTATCCTGAATTGGATGAGAAATTCCAAGGTGAACTGCCTGTAAGATCTGCTCAAGTTGTAAACAGTCCACAAGGACCTTCAGCAACTGCTGCTTTGGATAAAATGTTCGTCGATGCGAATATTGAACCTGCAACAATTGAAAATCTAGGTAGAGGATTAAGAGATTTTGGCGAAAAGGTTTCTGCAATCAATAGAATCAGCGATGTATCATTGGCGACAGATGAATTTACGCAAAAGCTGCGTTCTGCAACATCAACATTCGATAACTTAAGCCTAGCTTTTGAAAAAGCATCTGCGAATCTTGTCGCTATGTCCAACACCAATACGGACACTACCGGATACCATGAACAAGTTCAAAACCTTACTTCGAACCTGCGTCAGCTGAACTCGATGTACGAAAAAGAACTTCGCGACTCTGCATCTCACCTACAATCCATGAATTCTTTCTATGAGAATTTGAAATTTACGATGAATAACTTCAATGAGTCTTTGGATGACTCCAAAGCTTTCAAAGATGAGGTAAACAAATTGGCGAAAAACTTAAATGCATTGAATGCCGTGTATGGTAACATGCTAAGTGCTATGAACCAACCTCGCGTGTAATTCATCCATTAAAATTTTAAACAAAAAAATATGGCAATAGGAAGAGAGACGCCAAGGCAGCGGATGATAAATATTCTTTATCTCGTGTTGCTAGCCTTGCTCGCGTTAAATGTACCCGATTCAATATTGGATGCTTTTAAAAACATCAATAATAGTTTGGAGACTTCCAAATCAAACGTTAATAACTCAGTTCAACAATTGTTTGCCGCTTTTGAAAGTACAAAATTGAAAGATGAACCCGGACGAGCGAAGCCAATCTATGATAAAGCTAAGAATGCTCAGGCAATCATCAACGATTTAAACCAGTACATCAATAGCATCAAAGAAGAATTTGTCGACCAAGGTGGTGGTTATGATGAAAAAACAGGAGACCTTAAGATGCGTGAAAACGAAGATATCGCTCCGAACATCATGATCAATGGCAAAAAAGGCGTTGAACTAAAAGAAAAAATAAACAGTACAAGATCTAAGCTTTTGGGATTGTTGACCCCAGAAGAGCAAAAATCAGTTTCATTTTCACTGGAAGCCAATGACCCAGAAAAAGCAGTAAACGGCAAAAGAAAATGGGAAGAGATAAACTTTGGTAGTGGGACTCCACTTACCGCTGCAATGACCATCCTGACCAAAATCCAAACAGATGCACAGAATGCTGAGTCTGATGTGGTAAAACTTATTTTTGGGTAAGATGGACCAAGCGGTTGTTAATCTTGATAAATTTGCTGCGGTAGCTGTAGCTCCAACTTCATATCTTGTTCAAGGCCAGCCCTATGCTGCAGAGGTATTCTTGACAGCATCTGACTCGAAATCACAACCTTCGATCAGCGTAAATGGAGCCAACCTAGATGTTGTAGATGGTAAAGGTGTATATCGCGTACCAACCAACAGAGAGGGTATCTTTACCTGGTCCGGTGTGATCAAAGTAAAACAAACGGATGGATCTATAAGGGAATACCGTACTCCCGTACAGACTTACCAAGTGGCAAGACCTTCTGCTGTAGTTTCTCCTGACAAAATGAACGTACTGTATATTGGTGTTAACAACCCAATTTCAGTATCGGCTCCAGGAACACCAACAGACAAGGTTAAGGTCAGCATGAGCGGCGGTAGCATCAGTGGTTCTGGTGGTAAATACAATGTAAAGGTAAGTTCGCCAGGAACGGCAAGAATCTCAGTAGCTGCTGAAGTTGCCCCAGGAAAAACCCAAACATTGAGCACAACAGAATTCCGCGTAAAAAGAATCCCTGACCCAATCGCACAATTTGCCGGAAAAACCGGTGGTGCAATGGCAACAGTGGCAATTAAAGCGCAGAATGCAATCTTTGCAAAATTGGATAACTTTGATTTCGATGCGTCATTTAAAGTAACCAAATTCTCACTGATCATTGCAAAACCAAGAGCAGATGCAATCGTTCTTTCCACTTCTGGAAACCGCTTGAGTTCTTCTATGAAATCAGCATTGAACGGCATTACCCCAGGTTCACGTGTAATATTTGATAATATTATTGCCGTAGGACCTGATGGAACTCCTAGACAATTAAACGCTGTGGCTCTGACAGCTAACTAATAAAATAAAAGCCCGATTCTAAAATCGGGCTTTTTTAATATCACAATAGTTTTTAATTTGATCCCAAAGTCCTAAACTCAACAGGACTTTGACCAACAGTCTTCTTGAAGAATCTTGAAAAATGCTGCGGATATTTGAATCCTAAATCATAAGCAACTTCATTGATGCTTTTTTCAGAATCAAAAAGGATTGACTTAGCTTCATTGATCAACTTGTTTTGAATATATTCTTGAGGTGATTTCCCCGTTTCCTTTTTGATTAAGTCTCCGAAGTAATTTGCAGATAAATGCAATTGATCTGCACAGTAAGAAACCGTAGGAATACCTAAGGTCTGAGGAAATTCTGATTTGAAATATTGATTCAACAACTCTTCAAACTTTAATAAAATCCCTTTATTGACATGGTCTCGAGTAATAAATTGACGGTCATAAAAGCGTTCGCAATAATTTAAAAACAGCTCAATATTGGATACAATCAGTTGCTTGCTGTGTTTATCCATGTTTTGCTCCAGTTCATATTCTATCTTGGAAAAACACTCGAGTATAATTTTGCGTTCCTTCTCCGATAAATGCAAAGCTTCATTTACAGCATAGGAAAAGAAGTGATAATCCTTGATTTTCTTGGCTAAGTTTGTCCCATTCAACAACTCAGGGTGAAAAGCCAAAGCAAAACCTTGTGGTTTATATTCTTCTGTGCCATTTTCACCTATCACTTGCCCAGGAGATACAAAAATTAATGTCCCTTCCTCATAGTCATAATTATGGAGCCCATAGCGTAAATCCCCACATTTCACTTTCTTGAGAAAAACCAGGTAAAAATCATATCTCATTTTTCTCAAACTCCTTACGTCAGCCTTGCCTAGATCCACAACGGAAACCAGGGGATGCATTGTCTCATTATTGTTGAAAGCATTGTACTCACTGATATGGTCAAAAATTAATATATCTTCCATCTGAAAAAGTTTTGCATCCTAAAAATAAGGATAGATTTTGCGTAAAATAGAATCCCAGGTCACAATTCAGTAATAATGGTTGTAAAATCCGTAATATGTATAATACATTAATGTATTTTAAGAGATATTTGTTTGAAATAGAATTTTAGAATTCCAATTTGGTGTTCATGAATAAGAATAAGATAGTTACCTTCCGGCCAGTCAGTTTTAGATCCATCTTTATCGATAATCAATTTGATAAAGATATCTTCAAGAAGGGCTATGATCAATTTTTTATTCATTCTCTAAAGGAAGATAAGGTTCATTTGCGTTTGCCACTTCCTGTTCATCGGAAAACAGTAAATGATTTTATGCTGATTACTAAAGGGACCTGCATGAGGCAAGTTGGAATTGACAGTTATGAATTAAAAGCTGGCGATCTATTATTTGTTGCCAGGTCTTCAGTTTCCAGTACAGAGTTTATGTCTGAAGATATCGAGGGGTATTATTGCCATTTCAACGATGAACTGTTAAAGCACTACAGCTGTTTTTTAGAACTAATTATGGCACCATGATCTTTGAAAACCAGAACCTATGGTACGACTTCTGGACTGAGATATATTGAATATACTGCTACTGAAACCGCTTCTCCTTACCCAAAGATCCGGCTGAGAATGAATTTCAACGGCCAGGGTATTGCTATTGATATCTTAAATCTAGTGGGTTTGAATTTTGGGTCAACATACGGCTTGTCAGCACATATTTGGTCAAACGATGAGGGGGCAAATGTCCTCATTAGTTTAGGTGGATGGTATTATTACGCAAATAATCTAGGTAGTGCAGTAAATCTGGAATTATTGAACATCGGTTTATTGGGTACAATCAATGTTATTCAAACACCTTTCAAAAATATTCGATGTGTAAGAAATTAGAATTTAGTGTTAAGTCTAATCCTTTCTTTTTAGCATCCCTCTAGCAGGGGGATGCTTTTTTTATTGTTTACATGAGTTAATTGATTTGCTTATCAGGGGAACTGAAGTAAATTTGTTTACCAGAAAAATTATTAGCCCTATGGAAGTTAACCGAAAGATTCTAGAAAAGAAATCGGATGTCGATTTGGAGAAATACTTAGTTCCAGAAAGTCGTTACGTAGCCACAGCCATGAGATATGCTTATGAAATTTTAAAAGAGAGGGGAAAAGTCTTCTCTGAGGATGAAGAGAAAAGGGTACTAAGCATGATTGAAAATTTGGAGGAAAAAGAAGCTTATTATATCCATCCTGACTATAAAGAGGCAGCGATGTATTTTTGTATACCTGGAGTGATAGGTATCATACTTTTGTTTGTTCGACCGGAGGGTTATGCTGCTGATAACTTCATATTGGATATTTTGAGTATAGCTGTTCAATTAATTCTAGCTTGGTTTACCAGTCGAGGGTTTCATTTTATGAAATACATCTGGATCATATTATTGATAACAAGTATTCCTTCATTAATTTCTGGCATTAATCAAACAAACTTTAATTTAATCCATATTGTTTTATTGCTAGGTCAGATTGCAATTCAAGTTTGGGCAATTATTATTCTATTCAAAATTCCTAAGAACTATAAACCTTTAAATGAAGAAAGCAAAACAATTAAATATGTTTTTAATCTTGGTTTTTTCCTTGGTTTGGCTGGTTAATGGCTTGATTTGTAAAATTTTAAATTTAGTTCCGAGACATCAAGAAATCGTTGCTGAGATATTGGGCCAGGAATACGCTAGGGAGATTACATTCTTGATCGGCTTAGGTGAAGTTGGGATGGCGATCTGGATATTTTCCCGTCGCTGGAGCCATTTTAGTGCGATGATGCAGATCATTCTAGTCGGTGTTATGAATATCTTGGAATTTTTCCTGGTCTCACATTTATTGCTATGGGAAAAATTCAATATTTTATTTGCATTTTGTTTTATAATTTTAGTGTATTATCAAACATTCATCCTGGAACCGAAATTGGAAAATGAATAATCCATGACTAGCCTACTTCAATATCATCCTTTTGCTGTTTCTGCTTATTTTGTTTCATCAACGATTATAACATTTGCTGTTCCGAAGGAAGAATTGGAGCGGTTTGTTCCCGAGCCATTAACCTTGGACCTCCACAATGACCAATGGGCATTTTTGACCATCGCTATGGTGGACACCAAGAATTTAAAACCCAAAGGGATGCCTGATTTTTTTGGAAAGGATTTCATATTGATCGGATATCGGATTTTTGTGAGATATAAAACCTCAAAAGGTAAAAATCTCAGAGGGCTTTACATCATCAAGTCTGAAACCAATAAAGAATTTATGCGATTTTTTGGAAATATCTTCACTCGATATCATTATACGACTACTGATATCAAAAGAACCGCAGAAAATGATATTGTCGAAATAAGTTCCAAAAAGTCAAGATTTCATATTACATATCGCAAGGCATCAGGTGAGTTGACGCCCTTGCCAGAAAATTCGGTCTTCAGTTCATGGAAGGAGGCAAGGCGTTTTGCGGGGCCATTGCCGTTTACATTTGAGGTGGACTCGAAAAAAACGAGAAATATTATTGATCGAAGGAGTGCGACAAAATTGGGAACCTAGACCTATAGAGGTTCTTTCCGGTGATTTTGATTTTATTAATAGTTTAGGTTTTGAGGATATCCGTTTATCCAATGCCTTCGAAATCACAGATATTCCATATTATTGGAAGAAAGGAAGCTTCGATAAATGGTAATCACAAGGAAAAAGTATCAAGGAGTGTTGAACATCGTCAAATTCAATTGGCACCAATATGTCATTGTTGCTGTATTGATCCTCTTATTCTTGAGTTTATCATTGTTTGTGAACGGTTTTTTTCACAATCTGTTTATTTGGGGAGCTATTTTGGCGTTTTTGGCTACCGTTGTTTCCTTATTGGTTTCTTACTATGTCTATGATTATTCTAATTTGTATGAACTTGACTTTGTAGAAGTTCTTGACCAAGAAAAAGTCCTAAATATCAGTGCTGGTTTTGATGAAACGAGTGAAATCCTTTTGAAGAAGTTTCCCCATATTCAATTGACGATGGCAGATTTTTATGATCCACATGTCCATACAGAAGTTTCTATCAAACGTGCCCGCTTAGTCTATCCTTCACATAAGGATACCATGTCTGTTAACACGGATTCTTTTCCTTTTAGGAATCAGTATTTTGATCGGTCGATCTGCATTTTCTCTGCGCATGAGATTCGGAATGAGGAAGAGCGAATTCAGTTTTTGCGAGAAATCAAAAACGTAACTAATTATGAGACTGGACAAATCATCATCACAGAACACTTACGGGATTTCGCAAATTTTTTAGCTTTCAATGTGGGGTTCTTACATTTCTATTCTTTGGATTCCTGGAAATATTGTTTTCGAGAAGCTGGATTGGAATTAGTTCAGGAAAAGAAAATCAATCCTTTTGTATCCACCTTTATTCTTAGGCCAAATGGAACTTCAAATTAGAATTGTTGGGGCGTTGCTTATGGGTTTGGCATGTTTACATATCATATTTCCCAAGTATTTTGATTGGAAGAATGATTTGTCTGGGATACAACTTATAAATCAGTCTTTAATGAAGGTTCATACCTTTTTTATTGGATTGACTGTGTTTATGATGGGCTGTTGTGTTTTACATCATCAGAGGATTTGTTACAAACTTCGTTGGGGAATAAAATTTGTTTAGGGTTAGGAATTTTTTGGTTAATCAGGTTGTTGTTTCAATTTTTTGTTTATCCGTCAGCCTTGTGGAAAGGGAAAAAATTTGAGACAACGATACATATCCTTGCTGTAATTTTTTGGGGATACTTGTGCTATGTATTCATTTTCGGCTATTTTTCTTCTATTTCATCATAAAAGGATTGGTTCTATGAAAAACTTTAGAGAATACTCTCTAGTTTGTAAAATTTATGATAAATTTATAAATGTTGTAACATTATTTTAATGATCACTAGGTAATTACAGATGACTTGTGTAAATTTGTAGCTACAAAATGAAACTATTCGGTAGATTTAATCATAAGTTTACAAACAAAGGTTCAGGTATTAATTGTAGCATGTTATGGAAAGCAGAAAAAACACCGACATCACTTTATCAGAATTAGCTTTACAACGTAAAATATCTTATGCAATCATCTTTGGTGGTACCATTGTTATGGCGATCTTGATTGCCATGGTTGGACTTTTTGTTAAGAAAGACGTTGATTTAGCAATGATTGTTTTAGTAACTGCAACTATTTTGAGTATTATTCCTTCCATTTTGAAGCTGAATAAAATCAATGCAATCATTAAAGCTAAAGAATCTGATGTAGTTTATTCTAGATCATAGCTGGTCTATTCTGTAGGCATTGCAAGATATATCTCATTTTTGGACAAAATCTTCCCGTTTTTGGCGGATGGAATTAACCCGACACCATTCATATCATTATATACTTTATAAATAAAGTAATTATCGCCTTTTTTGAAAGGTCCGATATCCTCTGTCATAGGTATCATTACGGTATTATTGTCAAAGTACTTCACTTCAATTTCTATTTCCTCATTAATAAGTGCAAAATCTTGATCTTCAGCAAAGAATATCTTAAGGGCTTCACCTGCAGGATTTGTTCCTGGTTGTGTCCCGGAGGGCATTTGAATCAATGATTTACCTTTGATGTCATCTGACTTTTTAGCTACCAATGGTTGATTCACAAACTCTTGATTGAAGGTCGCAGTCTGGGAATTTGGTTCCAACCATTCATTAAAAACATCAACCTTAAAAGAGAAGGGTGTTTTGGAACCATAGATTAGGTAGGGTTCTTCAACACGATTTTCTCCAGTCAATGGAGATAATTTTTCTTCTTTGAAAACATTAAATTCATTCTTGTCAAATCCAATATGGATTCCTGCTAAGTCCTTTGGATCAGCATAATTAAAAGATAGTTTCGCATTAATTTTTCCATCCTTTTCTTCAAATGTCAAAGTTTTATTCTGAAAAGGTTCTAATTCTTTGACCCAGTTCAGCTCGTTTGCTGTAAGTTTGCGGTATTCTTCAGTTTGTTTGACATCTTTAATATCTGTAGCGGATATTAAGTTTTCTTGAAAGATGACAACCTCTTTTTTTATAGGATCTACTGTTACTGTTGCTTTTTCAGCGATTAATCCGGGTTGCTCACGCATAAAGAAAGTTCCCAAGATGATATATATAATTTTAATTACTTCCATTTTTTCATTCGAATTGTTGTGTTAACTTTTCAAGTTTTGAATCCGCTTCATTTAATAAGTCTGGGTCAATCTGCAATACCTTGTCGTATTTATTGAGCAGACCCTGTTTATTTTGTATTTGAATATATGCCATTACTGTACCATCACCCCAAAGATGGTCATAAATAAATGCATCTCCAGTATCTGATTCGTCAGTGTATGTTGCTAGGTCTTTGATCCAAGAAAGCATAGGTAAGATCTCGTCGTAATTTTGAGAATATTGGAGAGACATAAAATACCAGATGTTTTTTTCTTCATCGTATTCCTGTTGACATATGGCATAATCATCCTGTAGCAGATTATTCAATAGGTGTCTATTGGACTCGACATTAAAAGCAGGTATATTATCTAAATCTGTTTTACCGTACATCATCCTGGAATCCCACCAATCTAGCCAATTTGAATTCAAGGTGCTTGATTTTGGTCGTGCATCTAAAAATGCATTAAGATTTTCCTTTGAGATCTTAACTTTTAAAAATAAAGAATTTAGTTCAGACATAATCTTATGATTTTTAGTTTAAGGAGTTTTCGACTCAATAATTTATATTGAAGTTAGGTTTTAATGCGTATATTTTAGAGGAATCTTGTATATACAATGTATATACATAAACTTTAATAAATTGATATTCAACAGATTGGTTTGCTTGGCTAGGTTTTTGATGATTTAGATTTTAATTGAATCAATTGAAAAAATTAATAGATTGCCATTACCAATTTTGGGCTCATTTATCTTTATGAAAAACATATTATTTATACTTCTTTTTCTGAGTACTTCGGTTTCATATGGTCAAGGTTTGCTCAAAGGGACGTCTGATGTTCTTCGGAAAATAGATCAGCTGAACTTGAAAAATCAGGATGATGAATCATTAAAGATATTGGATCAAGCCTTAAAAAATCCTGCTAACGGTCCTGACGACTTAATATACCTATATACTTACAAAAGTGGAATTCTTTTGGATAGGGATAGTTTAAAATTGAACAGTAATTTGGTTGATCAAATTTTTGTCCAAGCTCAAAAAACTACTGATTCTGTATCTCAAGCTATGGCTTTGCGATCAAGAGCTTATTTAAATAGTTATTTAAACTTAACTGACCAAGTTATAAAAGACTCTAAGGATGCCTTGAAATTATTGGAGTCCAAGAAGGACCAAAACAGACTGAAATATTATTTGAACTATTTGATATATGCTACTTATAGTGGTTGGAATGAAAGTGACAAAATGGAGCATTATATCAAAGAATGCGAAAAATATGCATTGGCGGAGAACAATCAAAACTTTATAGCGAATGTATATTTGGGATACTCGAGTGTTTTCCTGAATCGATACCGTAAGGATAAGGTGAAATCTGATTTGGACAGTAATTATTTTTATCTACAAAAGGCCTATCATTTATTTGAGAGATATCCGGAGGAGGTGAGCAGTAATACCTTTGTGATTGCATGTATCAATATGGCGAACTATTTACTGGAATTTTCAGAGGGGCCTGTTTCAGATCGGAAGGAAACGGCTTATAGATATTTAGCTAAAGCGGAAGAGGAGCTGAAGCATGACCGCGCAAGATTCAGTCGATGGATCAATATATATGGGATTAAGAGCGATTTTGCCCTGAAAGAGGGTAATATTCCATTAGCTGAACAGTATTTGTTGGAGGCGATCAACCGATTGGATACCAGAAAGGACAATAATTTATTGCGTCTTTGAATATTCAGTTTACAAACATTTGTCTGATATTTCTGAGAAAAAAGGAGATTTAAATTCAGCACTTAACTATCAGAAGAAGTCGGAATCTATATTAAAACAGAATTTCGACCAACAACAGATTGCGAGTGCTCAGAAATTGGAAGTTCAATATGAGACTGAGAAGAAGGATGAGCAATTAAAGTTATTGGGTGAAACGGCAGCGTTGAGGCAGCGCCAGAACTATTTATATGGTGGCTTGGCCGTTTTGGCGATGTTGGGATTGGCTTTTATGTTTCGTTCGTATCATTTTAAGCTGCGTTATTCCATCGAGCGTGAAAAGCAATTGTCGAAGGAAAAAGAGGATGCTGAGCGCAATGCAGAGATGCAGGTAAGGTTGGAAAAAGAGGAACAAGCGAGGTTGAAGGCCGAGCAAGATTTGCTTGAATTAAAGCATTCGCAGTTGCAGAAGGAAGCCTTGGCAAACTCACTGATCATTGATCATAAAAATGATATGCTGAAGCAGATTCAGAGCAAACTGCAGGATGGCGATTCAAGGGACATACAGAAATTATTGAAGGAAGAGACCTTGTTGAATGCCGACTTTGAGGACATAAAGTGGCAGATCCAGCAATTGCATCCGACATTTTTCTCCCAACTGATTGAACGGGCAAATCAAAAACTGACACCATTGGATTTGAGGTACTGTGCCTATATTTATTTACAGATGTCGACCAAGCAAATTGCCCAGGTTTTTGCATGTTGAGGCTCAATCAGTACGGATGTTCAAATATAGATTGAAACAGAAATTTGGCCTATCAAAGGAAAGTGATTTAGAAACTTTTTTGCAAGAGGTAGGTTCCTAAAAATCAAAAAGCTCCAAAATGTTTTTGGAGCTTTTTTAATAATAATATAATCTAGTTTTAGTAACCTGGATTTTGTGTTAATCCACCACCCAATGAAATTTGAGCTGTTGGAATAGGGTAAACCAAAAACTGTTCATTAGTCAAATTATATTTTCTCATTGCCAGTTTCGTTCTGACATAATCGAACCAAGTTTCACCTTCGAACATCAATTCGCGTTCTTTTTCTTCCTGTACACCAGTAATAAAGTTCGCCAAGTTGCTGAAGCTAGTGATTGGCTGTACTACTCCGGCACGTTCTTGTACCATCTTCAGTGAGTTATAAGCTGCTTGGCTCACGCTGTTGTCCACTCTAGCTTTTGCTTCAGCATGGATCAGGTAAACCTCTGCTAAACGGATCGCTGGTACATTTTGACTAGCAGGAGAGAAATTAGGGTATTTACCCATAAAATAATTGTCATTACTTCCTTTCTTGATAGTAAATGCTTTTCGCTTGTCTGCATCTTTGTAGATATCAAGCACCGTTGAATCTTTTGCAAAGAACAATACCGAAGGGTTGTCATTTGAAACTGCTGCCAAAGTATTGGTCGCTTGGTCATCAAACTGTATTTCAAATATTGCTTCGTTGGTATTTTGCGTGGTGAAGATGGTTGTAAAATCTTGCACCAAATTATATCCGCCAGCCGTGATAACTTCGTTAGCCAAGTCCGCTGCTTTCTTGTAGTCATTGGTGAATGAAGCTTCGTACAGATAAACCTTTGCTAACAGAGCTTTTGCTCCATAGTGTGATGCTCTACCTCTAGCGGCATCTCCTGAATATGGATTTTCCTTTGGTAGGTCAGCAATTGCTTCGGTTAAGTCTTTTACGATTTGAGCATAGGTTTCTTTTTTCTCCACTTGCGGAGTTGCTAAATCATCTCCTTCTTTTGTTGCAGTAAGTTTCAAAGGGATTCTATCAAATGCACGCACCAAGAAGAAATAGTTGAATGCTCTTAAGAATTTTGCTTCCGCTATGAACAGCTTCTTTTTATCATCAGAGATCATTGAAGCATCCATTTTAGGAACTTCGTCGATGATATTGTTAGCGGCATTGATAGTTGCATATAGCGCTTGCCATAAATTGGATGTCCACGGATTATTAGCTTGTACTTCATGGGCTGCAAACATTTCGTATTCTGGGAATACGGCTGAATGTCTGACATGGACCGCTGAGAATTCGGGAACTATAATGGTAGACTGACCCCAGGAGAATGAATTCATCATGGACCTATATGCGCCGATAACAGCGGCATTTGCATTGGTTTCAGAATTGAAGAATTCGTCTTGAGCAATTTGTCCTAAAGGATCTTTGTCTAAGAATTTATTACATGATGTACTTGCAAAAGCCATCAATGCAACGAATGTTAAGGATAATATTCTATTTTTCATTTTCATTTTTGAGGCTTTTAGAAAGTTAAATTAATACCAGTTGTAAATATTCTAGGTTGTGGGTAACTACCGTAATCATATCCATAAATCAATCCGGTATTCGCCCCGCCATGACTAGAACTTACCTCTGGATCATAACCTCTATATTTTGTAAATACGTAAGCGTTTTGTACGGTTACATAGAATCTCAATCTTTTCATTTTGATGCGTTCTGCGACTTCGGTCGGCAAAGAATAGCCCAATGTTATATTTCTTAATCTAAAGAAGGAGCCATCTTCTACGAATCTAGAGGACACCGCACCGTTGTCCAAACTACCTGGAGCAGGTCTAGTACATCAGTGATGTCTCCTGGTTGGCGCCATCTGTCGACAAAATCTATAAATTGGTTAGAACTCGGGTTGAATCCTTCAAGTCCTGATGCCAAATTGTAGTTGAAGATGTCATTTCCATATGAAAATTGACCCAAGATGCTTAAGTCAAAATTCTTGTATTCGAAGTTATTGGTAATACCACCGAAGAATTTTGGGTTTGGATCTCCAATCATTACATGATCTTCATAGTCTGTTGGAGCTACCATTTGTCCATCTTTACCAAGGTAATCGATCATTCCTGTTTCAGGGTTTACACCCATTGCTTGCCAGCCATAGAATACACCCAATGGTTGGCCGGGGATAGCTCTGTTTAGGTCGCCCACACCACCGCGCATTTCAGTTAATCCTTCAGGCAATGCTAATACCTTGTTTCTATTGAATGTCATGTTTAAGGAAGTATTCCATTTGAACTCACCTACAAGGTTCTTGCTGCTGATTTCGAATTCAAAACCTTTGTTTTCGATATCACCTGAATTGGTGAACCTGTTTATATATCCTGAACTAGTCAAAATAGGTAGGCCGATCAATAAATCCGAAGTCTTTTTGTAATAGTAATCAGCTAATAGGGTAATTCTGTCATTGAACAAACCTACATCTGTTCCGACATTCCATTGTCTGGTCGTTTCCCATTTAAGGCCTTTGTCTCCCAAAACATTTGGAACAAATCCTGCTAGGCCCATGTAGTTATTTCCTCCAGAGTATAGAGAGCGGCTGGCGTAGTTTCCGATATTTTGGTTACCAGTAATACCCCAACTTGCTCTAAGTTTCAAGTCGCTGAAGGTTGCATTGTCTTGTAGGAAATCTTCTTCTGAGATTCTCCATGCTCCGGCCAATGAAGGGAATACTGCCCAACGGTTGTCGGCACCGAATCTAGAAGATCCATCCATACGCACATTTGCATTTAAAATATATTTATCCTTGTAGATATAGGTTGCTCTAGCAAATCCAGAGGCTATTGCCCATTCTTCCGGATATGCATTTGCTCCTGTTATTACACCGCCAGCAGTTACATAAGGGATGTCATTGTTAGGGAATCCTGCACGTTGAGCATGGGTGAACTCTAATCGAGATCCTTGAACTGAGAAACCTGCCAATGCATTAATGCTGTGGTCACCGAATCCTTTATCAAAAGTTAAGGTTGTCTCATTGATCCATAATTGATCTCTGGTGCTTCTGCTTGCTCCTATACCACCTTGTCCTGCGTATGAGCGCAAGCCTGTTGGAGGCATAAAGAAAGTTTCATCGATAAAGCTTAAGTCAGTTCCAAAACTGGTCTTCAATAACAATTCTGGGATGATGTTATATTCAGCACTGGCATTGGCCAAGATGCGGTATGTTTTAGCTTCATTAACTGGAAGTTCAAGCATTGCCACAGGGTTCTCACGGGTCAACCTAACTTGATCGTAATAATAGTTTCCATCTGGGCCATATACTGGAATGTTTGGAGGAGAGAAGATCCCTGTTTTTGTTGATCCTTCTTTTGAGTTTTCTTCCTGTACACGGTGGTTTGTTGCTTTTGTTAGGTTGATGGAAGTAGCAAACCTCAGTTTGTCATTATGTTGATGATTTAAGTTCAAGCGACCGCTCAATCTGTCAAAATCTGAAGACAGAATGACCCCGCCTTGTTTCATATAACCAACGGAGGTATAATATTGAGTTTTGTCACTGCCGCCAGAAGCAGAAAGCTCATAGTTTCTAGTAGCTGCAGTTCTGAAGATTTCATCTTGCCAATTTGTATTGAGGTTTGGGTTTGCAAAAATCTGATCAGGGATTGTTGCATTTGGATCTTGTTGTTGCAATATACTGTAATAGTCTTTCATATAATCCTGGTATTGCGCAGTATTCATGAAGTCATAATATCTTTCAGTAGGAACTTGTGAGAATCCTTCATACATATTGAAGTTGAATTGGCTCTGTCCAGCCAGTCCTTTTTTAGTTGTAATGAGCACGACACCATTTGCGGCACGAGATCCATAAATTGAAGATGATGCGGCATCTTTTAGCACTTCGATAGATTGCACATCGGAAGGGTTAATTGATGAGAGCACATTGATACCTTGGGTACCACCACCAAAATCAAAGGTGGATCCTCCAGTAAAGTTTGTTGTACTGTTTACGGGTATTCCATCTACTACATACAAAGGGTCTGAGCTGGCGTTGATGGATGTTGTACCACGAACACGGATGCTGATACCACCACCTGGCGAACCTGATTTTTGAGTAACTTGTACACCACCAGCTTTACCTTGGATTGCTTGTGTTACACTTGGTAACACTTCATCTTCGATTTCATTGGCGCCTATACTGGAAACTGCTGTTGGTAAGGTAGCTCTTTTCATTGTGCCATATCCCACCGCTACCACCTGTACAGATTCGATTGTATTGGTTTCCGTTTGCATCAATACTTGGATGTCTTTTCGGTTTCCCACGGTCTGAGTGATGGGCTGATAGCCTACAGAAGTGAATTGGATTTTATTTTGTGGTCCAGCTGCGATTTCAAATTTACCGTTTTGATCCGTACTTGCTGATAGATCAGTTCCGACTACTTTGACTGTTATTCCAGGGAGCGGTCCTGAAGGACCAGTTACCGTACCTGTTACTACCTGCTGACCGGATGGAGCTGTAGTTGTTCCGGTAGGTTGAGCGGCCGTGCTATCTGTTACCGTAGTCTTTGTGCTATCGGTTATGATAGTTTGGGTGCTGTCCGTTTGGATGATTGTTGAATCTGTTTGTGTAACGGTGCTATCTGTAACAGCGGTCGTACTGTCTGTAGCTTGGGTTTCTGCGGCCTCAGATTCTGCTGTAGCAGTTGACAACTTAACATCCAATTGTTTTTGGTTGTTGACATGGATTTCTTGAGTAGCATATCCCGATTTTAGGAAAACCAATATTCCATTTGGATTAGCGGCGATTTTATATTCGCCATTTTGATCCGATAATGTACTGTTGGTTGTTCCTTTTTCAGTAATTACCACTCCTTCCACAGCAGTTCCCGTTGAATCTGTTATTTTACCAACAATATCCAAAGAATCTAATTCGGGAGTTGAAAGTTTAGTTAAGTAGTTTGTTTCAAATTTGTGGGCCTTTTCTGTTGTACTTGCCCGGCCATGTAGGCAAAATAGCATAAGAGCGCACGCTAAGAAAAGGCAACGATTAAGGATTTGCATTATATGTTTAATTAATTTACAGGGTAATTTTCACTAAAAATTCTTTTTATCAGGTGATTATTATAGCCAAAATGTGAGGGAACATATTCAAGCTTATTCACGACCATTATATCAAGTTTGTTACATTTATATGTATGTATTAAACGCACTCAAACGTATTTTGTTGTTAATTTTTGTGAAATAATTAAAATCTATCCCTTTTATGCTTATATCGTGTAGGAGCATCAATTTGGGTTAGGAGCCTAGGAGGGCGATTTTGACGGTTTTTTGAGGGGAAATTTTAGATATAAAAAAAGCCAATATTTGTTGGACTATTTGTATGAAAAAAGAGCCGATCTGAACAGAACGGCTCTTTAATTTTATATAGTTAGGGAGATTATTTTAGCCCTAATATTTCTCTATTGAAATCTTCATTTGCTCCAGTTGCAGCAAAGTCATCAAATGCTTTATCGGTAACTTTAATGATATGATCTTTTATAAATTTGGCACCTTCAGTTGCGCCATCTACAGAGTTTTTGATAGCACACTCCCACTCCATTACAGCCCATCCATCAAAATCATAAGCTGCAAGCTTACTGAATATTCCTTTGAAGTCTACTTGTCCATCTCCTAAAGATCTAAATCTTCCAGCTCTTTCTACCCAGCCAGAATAGCCACCGTATAAACCTTGTTTTCCCGTAGGGGTTGAATTCAGCGTCTTTGACATGGAACATTTTTATTCTATCGTGATAATGATCGATATAACTTAAATAATCCATTCCTTGCAATAAAAGGTGGGATGGATCATAAAGCAGGCAAGCCCGGGATGATTATTTGCGGCTTCCAAGAATCGCTCATAGCTCACGCCATCATGAAGGTCTTCACCAGGGTGTATTTCGTAACACACGTCCACACCGTGTTTATCAAATTCATCTAATATTGGCAACCAACGATTTGCCAATTCTTTAAATCCTGTTTCTACAGCACCAGCAGGACGTTGTGGCCATGGATAAACCATATGCCATAACAAGGCACCACTAAATGTAGCGTGCGCATTAAGACCAAGATTAGCAGAAGCTTTTGCTGCTAATTTCAATTGATCGATAGCCCATTCTGTTCTTGCTTTGGGGTTGTTTCTAAGTTTTTCAGGAGCAAAACCATCAAAAAGTTTATCATAGGCAGGATGTACAGCCACCAATTGACCTTGCAAGTGAGTTGAAAGTTCTGTGATCTCAACACCTTGTTCATTTAGTTTTTCCTTTGATTTCATCGGCATAGGTCTTGCTTTCAGCAACTTTGGCCATGTCAAAGAAATTTGGGTCGTTAGTAGGGATCTGAACTCCTTTGAATCCTAAGGAACTTGCCCATTTACTAATGCTTTCTAAATTATTGTAAGGTGCTTCATCTGCTATAAATTGGGCTAGGAAAATGCCCGGACCTTTTAATGTTTTCATAAATTATTAGTTTTAATAAATATAACAAATCCATTCATTAAATAGTGTTTTGCTAACACTAAATTCTACTTTTATAACGAATCATTTGCAATTTTTAACTTAAGTGCAAGGTTTCTTTTTATCTGATTTAACAATTATTGGCATAATGATTGAAAGTATGCCCAAGAGTTAAGAATTAGTGAAATTATAAAAGAAAAGAATAAGATATTATGAAAAAGTTTTTGATCTTGGGTTTAGTGGCATTGGGTTTTTCTTCTTGTAGCAAGGAGACTATTGACAGTGCGGGAAGAGATGTGGCTCAAAACGTTATTAGAACGGGCGAATGGAAAAATGTTGTTAAAACAGTGAATGTTGCGGGGAAAGTAGTTTTAAGAGATACCATTGCAGCACAATCAAAAGGAACATATCTAGATTTTGATAAGGATGGGTTTGCTTATGTTTATGATGGAAAAGGTGGTTCTAAATCGTTTGCTTACGATATGCCAACTAACAAATCGATGAATTTTGATAAGGTTTCTTATATGATTAAAGAAAATATTATCCAATCTACAGTGAAATTTACTTTACAAAATTCTTCAGAAACTACAACAACAACAATAGAGTTTAAGAGATAATAAAAATTAGGCTTAATTTTGAGAACTGGCGCATGCGTTTTACGTGTGCGCTTTTTTATTTTTTGCTTCTATCCATTGCGACATATATTTTGTAGCAAGAAACTGGTTAGTCCATAAAATCTCCACCTACTATATTCATGGAACGGTGATGCTGTAGATCTGTTTGTATGGATTTAATTTTATTGATGAAGTCGGTTCCCCAATTCTCATCAAATAATGCTTTCAAAGCCTCCTCTGATTTTTCTCTTGCTAATTCCCATTGCTTTTGGTTTTCATGAAGTACAATTGCATGGTCAATCAGTTCTTCATTATTACCAGCTATAAACCCTGGCCATTGGAAATTATTCATCATTCCTTCGGCTCCAACTTGCGTAGTTACAGAGGGAGTGCCAGCGAATAACGCATCTATAAATTTACCCTTTTGTCCAGCACCGAAAGGAATAGGTGCAAGGAGTACGCGGTAATGTTCCATCGTTTCAATTGCATTTTCTGCACGCCCTTTTATGATGAAACCATGTTGGGCATTGTGAAGTTGAAACACTTTTTCTGAAGGATATGCTCCATAAATATGGATTTCAGCTTGTGGTAATCGTTTTCGAACCTGTGGCCACAATTCTTTGAGAACCTGGACAGTTTTCCAATTTGGCTCATGCAAGAAATTTCCGATGAACATAAAGTTTTTACGCTCTGAATATGCTGGGGTCGGTTTGTTTCTTTTAGTGACCTGAAAAGGTAAGTATTCCAAAATCTTTGGATCGATTCTGAATTGCTCATCTAATAATTGCATTTCATATTCCGAAATAATCAAGCTCAGGTCTGATCTATAGATGGACGCTAATTCGCGTTTTGCAAGGTCATTGTTGAAATTGATTTCATTTTTCGCAAGTCCTTTTTTATAGGCTTCCTGTCTAGCATTCCTAACAAAATGCAAGTCTTCGGTATCCAAAATCCTAATGGCATTGGGGCATGATTGGGCCACCCTCCAGCTGAATTGTTCTTCAACCATAAATCGGTCAAATAAAACAAGGTCTGGATTCAATTCTTTGATATATTCATCGAAGGAGGAGTCGTTCAGGAGAATTTCTTTTTCAATAATACCTTTGCTGTTTAATGGGAAAGAATGTTCAGATTTGCTTGCTGCTGAAGCGAATGTAATAGCGTATCCATTATGGAGAAATAAGTCAATGATCTGCAGCATCCTCCATCCTGCGGCTGAAGACGTTGGTTCTGGCCACACCAACCCAATAATTAGCAATGATTTACTCATGTTGCAAATTACTATATTTTCATCTATTTAGTGGGATGATTTTGTTTTGATTACCTTTTGTGGATATTTTTCATGTTATGTTAGGACTTAAACTTTTGACAGACCCGAGGTGGGCCAATATTGCAGAATCCAATCTGGAGGAGATTCTTACTGATCATGCGTGGTGTGAGCAAAAAGCAGCTTCCAATGCCATTTCATTAATTACTCAAAATTCAGAACATGAAGATTTGGTGCATGAACTTACTGCAATTGCCATTGAAGAAATGGAGCATTTCAAAATGGTAATCGATATAATCAAAGAAAGAGGTTACGAGCTGGGCAGAGAGCGAAAAGATGATTACGTAGGGCAGCTGATGAAATTTGCGAAGAAAGATGGTTCAAGAAACCAGGCTTTTATTGACCGGTTGTTGTTTGCTGCTATGATCGAAGCTAGAAGCTGTGAACGTTTTAGAGTGCTCTCAAAAAATATTCAAGATCAGGATTTGGCGAAATTCTACCATGACTTGATGGTTTCTGAAGCAAACCATTATACCACGTTTTTTAAACTTTGCCAAGAAATATTCGAAGGATGTGGATGTCGACAAGCGATGGAAGGAATGGTTGGAGTTTGAAGGAAATCTGATTCAATCGTATGGTAAAAAGGAGCAAATCCATGGATAAAGGAAAAGGGCTGAAAAAACTTCAGCCCTTTTTTATGTTTTAGTTTACCTGGTCGGCTTCCTTTTCCTTAATTGCTAATTGTCCACAAGCGGCATCAATATCTTTTCCACGACTTCTTCTCACGTTTGTGATAATTCCTTGACTACGAAGGTAGGCAGCGAATTCATCTATCTTATCAGCCTCAGCATTTACAAAATCTGCTAGTGCAATGGGGTTGTATTCTATGATATTGACCTTGCAAGGTACATTTTTACAGAATTTTGCTAATTCTTTTGCGTCCTGGATTTCATCATTGAAATTATTGAAAACAATATATTCAAAGGTGATTGGGCTTTTAGTTTTAGCATAGAAGTATTTCAGTGCTTCTGCTAATGCTGCCAATGAATTCTGCTCATTAATGGGCATGATTTCATTTCGTTTTTTGTCATTTGCAGCATGGAGAGAAAGAGCAAGATTGAACCTTACCTCATCATCTCCGAGTTTTTTGATCATTTTGGCTATACCAGCTGTCGATACGGTGATTCGCTTAGCTGCCATATTTAATCCGTCAGGAGAAGTGATGCGATCCACTGACTTCATCATATTGCTATAATTCAACAAGGGTTCGCCCATTCCCATATAGACAATATTGGTCAATGGATGGCCGTATTTTTCTTCAGCTTGTTTAGCAATCAACACAACTTGATCGTATATTTCATCTGCATTCAAATTACGCTTTCTGTCCATATAACCAGTTGCGCAGAATTTACAGGTCAAGCTACATCCTACTTGAGAACTGACACAAGCCGTCATTCTATCATCTGCAGGAATCAATACACCTTCAATGATATTATTGTCGTACAAGGTGAAACTACTTTTAATGGTTTTGTCGGAACTGATTTGAGACTGCTTTACTTTTACGGCATTGATTGTGAAATTCGCTTTTAAAGTTTCGCGTAGTGATTTGCTCAGGTTACTCATTTCATCGAAATCGGTACAGGATTTTTGCCACAGCCATTCATAAATCTGTTTTGCACGAAAGCCTTGTTCACCCATTTCAACTAGTGAATCTTTTAATTGAGCTAAACTTAAGCTCCTGATATCTACCTGTTTTACTGCTTTTTCCACGGTACAAAGATACATCAAAAATTATAAGCTAGAAGTAATAAAATTCCTAGAGCCTTTGCGAGAGGGTTGAATGCTAAATAAAGATTAACTGATTATTAACTTTTTCCTGTCATGATAATGGTTCAAATGATTATTTCTATACTTATAAAATTTTTGTGGATTAATATTCATTAGTATTGAAAATCAGTTATTTACTTTTTCTTGTGCCCTTTTTTATGCTGTCATGTTTACAGGTTAAGAGGAGTTCTTGTGTGCAAGATTTTAAAGAAAGTTTTGCAGAAATAAAGGAATCTGGAAACATCGATTTTGAATCTGTAAATTGTTTTCCTTGGGATACTTTAATGATGTTAGCACCCTATCATTACAACGAACAGATCAAAGAAGAAACCGGAATTGTACTTCCCAATAAACTCTCGAAGCCTTATTCAGATAAAGCCTATTTTGTTTTCATCCATCATAATCAAGTTCAAGAAATCATAACCATCAGCACAGAACAATTTGATTTAATCCAATATATCCGACAAAGAGCATTTTCAAGAAGCTATATTTTATGGGATAGAGAGAATTTAAAGGATCTAGATTTCTAAATCTGAACGTTCTCTATATTCTTATTTTGTTTTCTTTTTTTGATTACTTTTTTGATGACAAAAATCAGAGTTCCCAAAATTATCCAAACAGGCCATAATCCAATGATCCCTAAAATTAGGCTTTCTATTATATTCCATCCGAAATTTATGGATTCTTTGATCTGTACCCAGAAAGAATTGCTTCCCATCGGTAAGTTCGCTTGGTACTCAAACAGGTTTACTGTTAGTGTGCTGTAATTGATTTGATTGCTTAAATTTCGATAGGTCGCTTCATTGCTATCAATATCTTCTTGCAATTGTCTGATCTGTTCTTGGATTTCCAATAATTCTTTTACGTTTTTAGCACTCGATACCATCGCCTGATAACGCTCAAGGTAGGCTCGTTTACTTTTCAATCTAGACTGAAGGTCAAAATATTGCAAGGACACATCTTCTGCTGATATATTCTTCTCGGTTACATTGTCTTCACCGCTTTCTAGGGCTGTCATCATGCTTTCGAAAGAAGTTGTTGGTACTCGAATAATTAAATTATAGGAGGTAAGGTCATTATTGTTGTTGGTAGTTTCTTGTTGATAATATGCGCTGAACCTTTTCATCAACGCATCCAGGTTTTTCTTACTCTTTGTGATATTTTTGGATTCAATAGAAACATTTCCGTTTTTGATGATCTTGACATGATTTGGAATGCTTAATTCTACTTTATCACGAGGCTCAAGTGCATAATCTTTAACTCCTGCAAATTCATCATCCGCCGCTTCCGCAGGTTCCATTAAAGTTGCTGGTGAAATTTCAACTGATTTTGAAGATGTTTCATCATTTTTATCTGCGCATGATCCCATTGCAATCAGCAAGATCAGGATCCATAAATTATTTCTTTTCATAACGATAATTTAAAGTGGGATGCTAGACTTGCTGAAATTCCATAAATAAAAAAAGGGCCTAAGCCCTTTAGTTTTATTTTAATGCATCTTTCACTTTTGGGATGATCTGATTACCATAAAGTTCGATTGCTTTCATCATTTTGCTGTGATCAGGGCTACCCACATCTGTATGTGCTGAGAATCTTGTCAACCCGAAGGTTTCATGCAATTGAAGGATCTTATCTACAGACTCATTAACATCCCCAACAATCAAGTGTCCGTGGTTTGATCTGCCATAATCATATTGCGTACGTTGGTATGGAGGCCACCCTCTAGAAGAGCCTATTCTATTCATCTGTGCTGAATAATATGGGTAATACCAATCAGCAATTTCCTTTGAGTTTTCTCCAAAGAAAGAGTGCATATGTACTCCAACTTGATATTTGCTCATATCGTGGCCATTGTCTTTATACGCCTGTTCATAGACTTCAAACAGAGGTTTGAAGTTTATTGGAGAACCTCCGATAATAGCGAACATCACTGGCAATCCCAATCTGCCTGCTCTAATTACCGATTCTGTTGTTCCGCCTACGGCAATCCAAATCGGAAGCTTGTCATTGACAGCTCTCGGATAAATGGTTTGGTTGATTAAACTTGCGCGATGCTTTCCTGTCCAGTTTACCGTTTGTGAATTATTTATTCGAAGCAATAGATCGAGTTTTTCCTCAAACAAGGAGCTGTAATCTTTCAAGTCATACCCAAAAAGCGGGAATGATTCGATAAAAGAACCTCTACCGGCCATTATCTCGGCTCTACCGTTTGAGATTAAGTCTACGGTTGCAAAATCTTGATAAAGTTTAACAGGGTCAGAGGAACTCAACACTGATACTGCCGAGCCTAATTTTATTCTATTGGTAACCGTTGCTGCGGCAGCTAGAACTATTTCTGGCGCTGCAACTGCATAATCTGCCCTATGGTGTTCACCCATTCCGAAGAAATCCACTCCGACTTCATCCATCAACTTTATTTCCTCAATGATTTCTTGAAGTCTTTGTTTAGCGGGTTGTATATTTCCTGTTTGAGAATCAATTTGCAAGTCCCCAAACATGCCTATTCCTAATTCCATCATAATATTTTCCTTAAAGTATACTACAAAAGTACGACCTGAATTGTTCTGATTTCTTGATGTATGGTAAGAAAGAGGGAGTTGATTTAAACTTCAGTTCATGTTCTGTTTATCTTGAAAAGGTAGATTTAGGCAAAAACCGTTATGCTGCATAGATACTTCCGATCGTTGGTTCATCTTTTTTTTCCAGAACTGTGCATGGGTTGCAATAACAGTTTGGTGGAACAAGAAGAAATGGTTTGTACAGCCTGTCTATTCCATCTTCCGAAAACTGATTTCCATATGGATTGTAATAATGATTCGGTTCAATTACTGAAAGGCAAGTTTCAATTTAAGTTTGCCTGTTCCATGTTGTATCTTTCTTCAGGATCATTAGTGGAGAGGCTTATCTACCACTTGAAATATAACAATCATCCACAGGTAGGTTATTATTTTGGAAGGCTCTATGGCAAGGACTTGCTGGATTCTCCATTCATGGAGAAGATCGATCTTGTAGTGCCGATTCCATTGCACCGAAAGCGATTGAACAAAAGGGGCTATAACCAAAGCGAGTATTTCGCTAAGGGATTAGCAAAATCACTAGGGTCCAAAGTTGATAGCAAAACTTTAATCAGAAGAACCTACCAATCTAGCCAAACGAAATTGTTGACTTTCGAAAGGTTTCTGAACGTAGAAGATGCGTTCCAATGTATTGACCCTGAAAAATTTGGTAATATGAATATTTTGTTAGTTGATGATGTATTGACTACCGGTTCAACGATTGCATCAGCTGCAAATGAACTCAATAAATCGGCGCCATCTTGTAAGATTTACATCGCCAGTTTAGCTCGCGCCAAGATTTAAGAGTATTGGAATTTTCTGTTGTACAGCAGTAAATAACTAAATAATGCCATCCCGATTCCTACATAGTCTGCAAAGATA
Organism: Sphingobacterium daejeonense; assembly: GCF_901472535.1. Taxonomy (NCBI): domain Bacteria; kingdom Pseudomonadati; phylum Bacteroidota; class Sphingobacteriia; order Sphingobacteriales; family Sphingobacteriaceae; genus Sphingobacterium; species Sphingobacterium daejeonense. The sequence goes on from NZ_LR590470.1 coordinate 100,808, forward strand.
TCCCACCAATCTGCCTGTCTAGTATTTGTAAAATACATTTGGGCACCTTCAGTAAAGAATGCAAATAGCGATGCAACACAGAATACAACGATAAAAGTTTTCACTTTTGTTGCTCTTCTTTTGGTGTCCACAAGTCGTCCAAATAGGATTAGAGTTGTCAGTAAATAAAAGCTTCCGGTATGAACTAGTTTGTCAAAACCAGGAAAAAAACCATCTACGGGGATGTCGTTAGCGGGTAGCAACATTAAAAGCATCATGATGATTGCCCAAAGAATTGCCCAAGCATAATTAATTATCCAATTCATTGATGTTAAAAGTCGTATTTAAAACTCAGATATAAAAGCTTTTAAAGCTTTTTTTTGTTGTCCAAATGAGTGCCAAAAAAAATATTTAAAAATTATTATACTGAAAATCAGGTATTTATATATTTTGCACCAAAAAATATAGTACTATGTATTGCAAAGTACCATCCAAAGGATATATCTTTGTATTGTTATGATAGCTGAAAATACACAAACCCAAATGAGGAAAGGAATACTGGAATACTGTATTCTTTCAATTATTTCTCGGGGAGAAATATACGCCTCGGACATTATCAGCGAGTTGAAGAAAGCTGAGTTGTTGGTGGTTGAAGGCACACTATATCCATTGCTTACGAGATTGAAAAACAACGGTCTCTTGAGCTATATCTGGAAGGAGTCAACTTCTGGTCCACCAAGAAAATATTATCAAATCACTTCCGAAGGAATGGAAGTATTAAAAAGATTGGATGTAACCTGGAAAGAATTGGTATTCGCTGTGGAGACATCCTTACAAAACAGAGAAATATAACTATACCATTAACTAAATACAGCCATGAACAAAACAATAATTATCAATATAAACAGTATCGTCTTCCACATTGAGGAGGATGCATATGAAACCCTTCGATCATACATGATCGAGATCAAGAGGCATTTCGGGAATTCCGAGGATAGCCGCGAGATTCTAGAAGATATCGAGAACCGTATTGCGGAGATGTTTTCTGAGCGTATCCAAACAGGGCGCAAGGAGGTCATCAACCGTGAGGACGTGGATCAAGTAATTGCTCAAATGGGTAGAGTAAGTGATTTTGATGCTGAATTGGGCGATGAACCGAAAGTTGAATCAAAAGTTGAAACAGATCCAAAAGCAGCTTTTGCTGATACTGCGGAACAAGTAAATTCTGACGAGCCTGAGTTCAAGGAAAACCCAGAGCAAGGTTCTGACTATGGATTCACAGAATACCTTACCTCCAAGAAGTTAATGCGTGACATGGACGATAAGGTGTTGAGCGGTGTTTGTAGCGGATTGGCTCATTACTTCAATATTGAAGCGAAATGGGTACGAATTATTTTCGTATTATTCTTTCTGTTCGGTGGATCTGGTGTGCTATTGTACTTTGTGCTTTGGGCGGTAATGCCTAAGGCTACAACCCGAGCTGATAAATTGGCGATGCGCGGTGAACAGGCCAACCTACACAACTTCAAGAAATCTTTTGATGAAGAAATGAAAGGTGTCCGTGAAAATTTTTCGGGGGCCGGCGAGCATATTAGTCGAGGCGCTCGTTCGGTTGGAGACTCCTTAGGATCTTTTTTCTCGGTAATTGGAAAAATATTAGCCGTATTGGTTCTGATTTGGGCAGGTTTGAGCATCATCGGTATTTTCGTGTTCTTTGTGTTCAATGTGTTGAATATTATGGGTTACCAAAACCCAATGTTCTTCCCTCCATTAGAAGTACTTGACCCGGCATCAGCATTTTTTGCCATACTAGCTGGGACAGTAGCTATCATCATACCTCTATTGGCTATATTCTTTATCATGCTACGCGTGATCTTCAAAACTAAGCCAATGAACAATTATGCAACCATGTCATTGTGGGCAGCATGGATTGTTTCTATTGTCATGATCCTTTACTTCGTAGTGGTTACCAATCAGGATTTTGTTGAAGAAAGTACCATTTCAATAGAAAAGCCAATTGAACAAAAGGATACTTACATCATCAGTGAAAATGATGTGAGAGTAATTAGGGCCTCAGATGAAGATTTTGTGCAGAACAGAATTGGTTCTGGAAAGAATGGTTTGTTGAAGGGTAACTACCTGCGTAATGAAATTGCCATCTATATTGAACCATTGGATTCATTAAAAGCTCCTTATATCCAATACAACTATAATGCTAAGGGTTCTTCATATGCGGATGCTTCAGCAAGAGCTTCGAAAATCGCTTACCAAGTGAATCAAAAAGGTGAAAATATCAACTTCGACAGTCATTTTACCTTACAAGACAAGCAATTGATTCGTGATCAAAATGTTCGAATGAATCTATATTTACCAGTTGGTACTAAGGTTTTGTTGAATCGTAATATGGATTGGAAAGTTAGGGATATTTGGGCGCATGATTGCAAAGGTGATGACAAGGCAAAATTTTCTGAATGGATTATGACGAAAAGTGGTCTAAAATGCATCATTAAATTAGAAGAAGAAAAAGCTAAAGAAGCGGAGAAATTAAAAGAAGAGCAAGAGGAGAAAGAAAAGGAAGCTAAAAAGGAAAAGAAAAAAGATAAAGAAGAAGCAACTTCAGAAGACGAAAAATCGTCTTCTGAGGAAAACTTAGCATAATATTAAAATTTACCAAACCAACGATTAACATACATACTAACCAAAATTATAATGGGGACGAATAATTACAATGATGATCCTCTTTCTTGCTGCGATTGCAAGTAAAGCCCTAGCTAACCCGATGGCTCAGGATACAGATATCAAAGGTCGCGTATTGAATCAGGATAATCAGCCTGTTGCAGCAGCCTCTGTATATCTGATGTCTTCAACTGCAAATGTATTGATAAAGAGTGCCGTGACAGATGAAAACGGGGTTTACACCATCATCAAGGCTCCCAAAGGGAGTTATTATATCGAGGTAACTTCAGTAGGATACAGCAAGGGCAAATCAGCCGTGTTTGAATTGGGGGATCAAACCTATCAAGCAGAGGACATTAAATTAAGTCCAAGTAGTCAAAGCATTGAAACAGTAACTGTTCAAGGTCAGATGCCAAACCGTTCGAAATGTCAATGGCAAGCTCGTATTGAACGTTGAGAATTCTACATTGGCGGCAGGTAACAATGCGCTAGAAGTCGTAAAAACGTGCACCAGGCGTAAGTGTTGACAAGGATGATAACCTTCAACTTATGGGGCAACAAGGTGTTACGGTTACAATTGATGGTAGACAAACCTATATGACAGGTGAACAGTTGTCGAATTTCTTGAAATCTACAGATGCTGCGCAGATCAAAAGTGTAGAAGTATCGACCACCAGATCTGCAAAAGAAGATGCAGAAGGTGCAGTAGGCTCCATTAATATAGTGCTTAAAAAGAATAATACCGAAGGTTTCAATGGTTCATTTATAGCGAGTGCAGCTCATGGTAAACATTTACGTGGTAACAGTTCTTTGAGCTTGAACTATAAGAAAAGAAATACTACGCTTTTTGGATCCTACGCCTATACAAACGATAAACAAGAAAACACTCTAAACCTATATCGTGAAATTAGAAATAGAGAAAACATCACATATTTTGATCAGAAGGCTAAATTCTTAGAAAGAAGTAAGAACCATAACTTCCGTGCAGGTATTGAGCAAAAAACATCCGAAAACAACACAATGATGTTTCAGGTTTCTGGAAACAGTTATTCTGAAAAATCCGAGAACTCTAGTTTTACCAACATTGGGTCCGCACCGTCGAAGATAGACTCGATCTTAAGATCTCCTGCTAAAAATGATATGGGGCTGGATCGTATCTCCCTAAACTTCAATAATGAATACAAGATGGATACATTGGGTCAGAAATTGACCTTGGATTTAGATTGGAGTATTTTCAATAATGATGCAAACATGAACTACGACAACAGGATGGAGTTTCCTGATGGTAGTTTGGTAAAACCAGAACAGATCGATAGAAGTATCATGCCAACGGACATCGACATCTATGTTGGGAAGTTGGATTATGTTAAGCCATTCAAAAAAGGAAACCTAGAAGCGGGATTGAAGTATAGCAAAGTGAAATCGGACAACAATATGATTTACGACAGGCTGGATGGTGATGTGTGGGAGAATATAGCTAAACGCTCTAGCCATTTCGTTTATGATGAACAAATTGCTGCAGGTTATTTGGATTACAGCAGACCTTTTGGAAAATGGACCGCAAAAGTTGGTTTACGTGCTGAATACACCATTTCAGATGCACAGTTTATTTCAAATGATGCAAGTGTGAAACGTGATTATTTGGATTTGTTCCCTTCGGCAAATATTGGTTACAACATGAGTGAAAATCATATTTTCTCTTTGGGATATGCCAAGAAAATCACCCGTCCGAACTATAGGTTCTTAAATCCATTCAGGTATTATATTGATGAGAAAACGTATCAATTGGGTAATCCAGGTGTTAAACCTCAGTATACTCATGGCTTTACATTGAACTATACTTTGATGCAGATGTTCAATTTCACATTAGGTACCGATATCACCAATGATGCGATTGTTGAAAGCATGGGTCAGGATTCTGTGTTGAATGAAACTTGGGTTACTCGTGAAAACCTAGGTAGATCGGTAACGTCATATTTGAATATGAATATACCATTCAAGGTTGGTAAAATTTGGACAATGAACAATAACATTACGGGTATTTACATGCATTTCAAAGGTCCAATTGCAGGATATGAAGTTGACCGTGGGTCGTTTTTCATTCAAGCAAATAGCTTCCACAACTTCAGAATAAACCCTCAGTGGTCATTTGAAGCATCAGTAAATGGAAATACTCCATTCATCTATAACCTTTTTAAAATTCAAGGAAGGATCAATACCGACCTAGGGGCTAATTACAACTTCAAGGACCAAAAAAGCTCTTTAAAACTAGCGGTAACGGACGTTTTCAGAAGCAACAGAAATAATTTAGATACAGATTTCAACGAATTCAGATCAAGTATTCGTCAATATAACGATAATCAAACAGTGCGTTTGACATTCACCTACAAATTCGGAAACCTAAAACAACAGATCCGAAAAAGCGATTCCAAAAACGAGGAAAAGGACAGGGTGTCAACCAACTAATAAGGTCTTTGTTTCAATGTTTAGTTAATAAGGTCCCAGATCGGGCGATCTGGGGCTTTCTTGTTTTATTAGATATGAGATATGAGATATGAGATTTGAGATATTAAACTGGATATGGGATTTGAGATATGAGATTTGAGATATGGAGTAGCGTTTTTCTATCCCATATCCCACGTCTCACATCTATTCCCTATATTTACCCACATGAAACTTAATCAAATCGTAGTTTTCTGTGCTTCGAGTCCGGGGCATGGTCAAGCATTTTTAGAGGCTGCTAAGGAAGTTGGGAAGGTGTTTGTAGAAAAGCAGATTACGTTGGTTTATGGCGGAGGCAGGGTTGGATTGATGGGAGCAGTGGCAGATGCAGTTATGGAAAATGGCGGCCATGTCATTGGTGTGATTCCTCAATTTCTCAATAGCAAAGAGATTGGACATAGTGGAATTACAACCTTGATTGAGGTGGATACCATGCATGAGCGCAAAGCTAAGATGAATGCTCTCTGTGATGGAGTGATTGCGATGCCAGGAGGATTTGGTACTATGGAGGAATTATTTGAAATGACTACTTGGGGGCAGTTGGGCTTGCATAAAAAACCAATTGGCATATTGAATGTCGATGGTTTTTACGATCATTTCATTGCTTTTATCCAGCATATGGTAGACTCTGGTTTATTGAAAGAAGAAAACCAAAAGATGATATTATATTCAGATAATATCGAAGATCTATTGGAACAAATGGAAGCTTATGAAGCGCCACCTGTTCCAAAATGGTTGAATATCGAAAGGTCCTAGATCTTATTTCTTAAACGGGAAGTAATTTTTGGCATTGTAATAACAAATGTCCTGGATTACTTTACCTATCCATTTGATATCATTTGGTAACTCGCCATTTACAATATCTTCCGCGAAGATATTGCATAATAATCTCCGGAAATATTCGTGTCTTGGGAATGAAAGGAAGCTCCTGGAATCGGTTAACATCCCAACAAAACGACTGATCAAACCAATATTAGACAAACTATTGATCTGTTTGGTCATTCCATCCTTTTGATCATGATACCACCAAGCCGATCCATATTGTATCTTCCCAGCGATGGATCCATCGTTGAAGTTTCCACACATCGCTGCAAAAAGATCGTTGTCAGAAGCATTTAAGTTATAGAGGATTGTTTTGCCTAAGGTCTCTTTTTCAGCTAATTTTCCCAGGAACTTCACCAAGCCCAATCCTTGACTGTAATCACCAATACTGTCAAAACCAGTATCAGGACCAAGTTTCTTGAGAGCACCAGAATTGGTATTTCTGAAAGCTCCAACATGAAATTGTTGAACCCAATTTTTTTCATGGTCCCACTCTGCAAAATAAATCAGCAGCGCAGATTTGAACTTATTGATCTCTTCCAGGTTTAGATCACTTCCCGATCTTACTTTTTGGAAAATGCTTGAAATTTCCGATTCCGTATACTCTTCAGCGTAAAGATGACTCAAGCCGTGATCAGATACACAACAGCCATTTTCAGCAAAATAGTCATGTCTAGATTTTAATGCATCGATATATTGTTGGAAGCTCTGGATATCTTGATCTATTACTATACCTAATTTATCAACATACTGATTGAAAGCCTCCTTATTTTCGGGACTCATAGCTTTGTCTGGTCTGAAAGCGGGAAACATACTGAAACTTGCCGGATTTTTGGCATATGCCTGATGATATTCCAATGAATCAATCGGGTCATCGGTAGTACAAATGGTCTCGACGCGCATCTGTTCCAATAAACCATGAACAGATTTCTCAGGGTTTCTTAATTCAGCACTTGCTTTATCATAAACTTCGTCAGCATTTTCAGCTGACAATAGATCAGGAATACCAAAATAGCGCTGCAATTCTAAGTGGGTCCAGTGATAAAGTGGATTTCTCAGGGTATATGGTACAGTTTCCAGCCCATTTTTTGAACTTTTCTTGATCTGTAGCAGAACCAGTAATGTATTTCTCATCAATACCATTGGCTCGCATAGCTCTCCCATTTATAATGATCTCCATGCAGCCAAATTTCTGTGATATTTGAAAATTGTTTGTTTTCAGCTACTTCATTTGGGGGTAAGTGATTGTGATAATCTATAATAGGCAGATCTTTAGCGAAATCATGGTAAAGTTCTTCCGAAGTCCGGCTCTGTAATAGGAAGTTTTCGTCCAAGAATGGTTTCATGTTCAATTTTTGTTGTTTATAAGTTTAGAATCGATTGAGTCTGAAAATAAGTAATTCTGAATTAAAAGCTAACAAAACCTTTAAAAAATGTTATATTTATAGTTAGAGTCTCATTAACAACCATATTAATATGAAAACAACAATAATATTCGCACTTCTTTTGTTCTGTACTCAAATAGGGTTTGGCCAAAAGAAATTGACCCAGCTTTGGGAATCTAAGGAACAACTGCCAACCCCGGAATCAGTCCTTTACGATCCAGGGAAATCTGTACTTTATGTTTCATTGATCGATGGCGATGGTTCTGCAAAGGATGGCAAAGGTGGTGTAGCCATATTAAACCCTGATGGTAGTCTTAAAGATGCAACATGGGTACAAGGATTGAACGCTCCTAAAGGTCTGGCTATGTACAAAGATTTATTGTACGTTGCTGATATCGACGAAGTCGTAGTCATTGATATGATCACTGGAAATGTAATCAATCAAATCAAAGTGCCAGAGGCTCAGTTCTTGAACGATGTAACTGTAGACAACAATGGTAAAGTATATGTTTCCGATACAAGAAGAGGAGAGATCTATTTAATTCATAATAATAAACCAAGTTTGTTTATGAAAAATGTAATCGATGTAAATGGTCTAAGAGTCGTTGATGGAACATTATATGCAATGGCAGGGCCAGAATTGTGGAAAATCGATGCAAATAAAAACCATACCGTAGTTGCAAAAGGACTTACTCTTGGTGGCGATGGCTTAGAGCCAGTTGGAGATGGAAGTTTCTTGGTGACTTGTTGGGGAGGACTAATTTATCATATTGGTGCAGATGGAAAAGTAAATGAGCTGCTGGATGTGAGAGGCAATATGAAAACCGCAGATTTAGGTTTCAATCAGAAAGAACAAATCCTATACGTTCCAACATTTTTGAACAACAGTGTTGTAGCTTACAAATTGGATTAAAAACATAAACAGGTTGAATAATATCTTTATTCAACCTGCTTTTTTATCTTTTCTATAGTAGGAATTATCAACCAAACGGTATCTAACTACTAAATACTTTCTACATTATACTATTTTAAGATTTCTCTTAACTTATTGTTCAAGTCTTCCACCGTGTAAGTTTTCTGGCAACAACTTTTCCTTCTGGGTCTACCAAGATGTTTTGTGGAATAGCTTTTACGCCATATGCTTGACCTGCGGAGTTGTTTCCAGCCCTGAAGGTCGGATACATGTTTCCAGGTTAGATTATCGTCTTTTACTGCCTTTGCCCAAGCGTCAAATTCGCGATCGAAAGAACCCCCAAGATTTCAAAGTTTTTATCTTTGAATTCCGCATAAGTTTTCACCAATTTCGGATTCTCTTCACGACATGGAGGACACCAAGAAGCCCAAAAGTCAATCAATACATACTTGCCTTTTAAATCAGAGAGTGTGTAAGGTTCACCGTTTAAGTCCAATTGTGTGATGCTAGGTGATTTTTTACCTGGCATGGTATTTTTAAGTGCGTCCAAATATCTTTCAAATAACTTTCCGTCATTTGTTTTTCTAACTTTTTTGTCCAATTGCTTGAATAGGCCAGCCAATTCTTGATAGTCTGGATAGTAACCACCTACCTTTTGAATGAGGCGGATGGAGTTGACATCTTTTGGATTTGCTTTTACCTGTGCTATTAATTCTTCCTTTGTTTGGGAAAACAATAAGCTGGGAATAAGGGCTATTAATAATAATAATTTCTTCATTTTATGTTTTTCTGTAGGCCAAATTTATGGAATAACTACCAAACTACTAGATTTTTTTTTGTAAAAATCTCATTGCTGTATTTATTCTTTAATGATTCTCTTAGTAAATAATAACACTGATTGGGTGTAATTATTGGTTAAACAATTTTCAAAAGTGCGATTATTTGCTTTTAGAGCGACAAAAACAAAAAGATTTGCATTTTTTGTGGGCTGAGGCTTATAAATTACTAAATTTGAGGCTCACTAAGGTATTTTTCAATTTAAATGGCAAGATTAAATTTATTAGAGGAAACCCGCTTTGAGAAAGTTCCGGTAACGGTTTATCCCTCTCAAGACGAAGCTTCTGTAAAAGTTGCTGAGCGCATCGCTACTATCATTAAAGATAAGCAAGCAAAAGGGGAAAAGGCAGTTCTTGGATTAGCCACAGGAGCTACGCCGGTCAAAGTCTACAAAGAACTTGTTAGAATGCACAAAGAAGATGGTTTAAGTTTCAACAATGTTGTCACTTTCAACCTGGATGAGTATTATCCGATGCTTCCAACTGCAGAGCAGAGTTATGTAGCATTTATGAACAAGCATTTGTTCAGCCATGTTGATATTCCACAAGAAAACATCAACATTCCTGATGGTACGCTAGCACCAGAAGATGTTCAAGCTTTTTGTGAAGCTTATGAACAAAAGATCTCCAACTTAGGAGGTTTAGATATCCAACTATTGGGTATCGGTCGTACAGGACACATCGGTTTCAACGAACCAGGTTCTGCGCCAAACTCAGGTACTCGCTTGGTAACCTTAGATGACCTTACTAGAAGAGATGCTTCTCGCGAATTCGGTGGTAAGGAAAATGTACCAACAAAAGCGATTACAATGGGGGTCGGTACAATCTTTAAAGCCAAAGAGATTGTATTGATGGCATGGAACGAAAAGAAAGCTGAAATCGTGAAAAAAGCAGTTGAAGGAGAAATTTCATCTGAAATCCCTGCAACTTACCTTCAGATGTCTGACCATGTTGAATTTGTATTGGATGAAGATGCTGCGTCAGCATTGACACGTTTTAACCTTCCTTGGTTGGCTCATGATGTCATCTGGACCGATAAATTGGTTAAAAAAGCTGTCGTTTGGTTGTCACGGCATTTGGATAAAGCAATATTGAAACTTACAGATGATGACTACAATAACAACGGTATGGCTCAACTCATTACCGAGCAAGGTACCGCTTATAGCATCAACATCAGGATTTTCAATGAATTGCAACGTACGATCACAGGTTGGCCGGGAGGAAAACCAGGTGTAGACGATTCCAATCGACCTGAAAGAGCCGAACCTGCTCACAAAAATGTAATCCTATTCTCTCCACACCCTGATGACGACGTAATATCAATGGGTGGTACATTTATCCGTTTGGCGGATCAAGGTCACAATGTACATGTTGCTTACCAAACTTCAGGTAACACAGCAGTATGGGATGATGATGTATTGCGTTATTTAGAATTTGTTCAGGATTTCGCTGTAGCTATTGAAGATGATAATGGGGTAACCCGTAATATCTATGATGAAGCGCGTGAATTCTTCAAGGTAAAAACTCCTAACCAAGTAGATCCTGAGATTATCAGAACTATTAAAGGGTTAATCCGTAAAGGTGAAGCTATCGCTGGAGCTCGTTTTGTTGGTCTTCCGGATGAAAATATCCACTTTATGGACCTTCCATTCTATGACCGCGGTAAATTCTCCAAAGAAATCAACTTCGAAGATGATATTCAGCAAACAATGGAACTACTGCGTAAAGTTAAACCTCAACAGGTATTTGCAGCAGGAGATTTTGCAGATCCACATGGAACACACAAAGTTTGTTTCGATATTATCCTTGAAGCATTGCTTCGCTTAAGAGAAACTGATGAATGGACTAAAGATTGTTGGTTATGGTTGTACAGAGGAGCATGGCATGAATATCCTATCCACGATATCGAAATGGCTGTTCCACTATCACCACAAGAAGTGAAACGCAAGCGTTTGGCAATCTTCAAACATCAATCACAAAAAGACCTTCCTGTATTCCCTGGAGATGATCCAAGAGAATTCTGGGTTCGTGCTGAAGATCGTACTAGCGAAACTGCTGGCTTATACCACCAACTTGGTTTGGCGAACTATGAAGCAATCGAAGCTTTCGTACGTTGGAAATTTGATTAATAGTATCAGATATATACTTCTAAATGCCCCTTCTGTTAGGAGGGGCATTTTTTACGTCAAAAATTTCGGATTTTGAAGCTTTTTGTCGGATTCTTTATTTTTTAAATGTCTCTTCAACATTACTTTTGTTGCACTATTTAGAATTAGTACAAATAAAAGCAATGAAAATATCACATCTACTATTTTTCATTGGTGCAACTTTCTTTTATACAGCAGTTAATGCACAAACAACTATAAAAGGTAAATTAAGTACCAATAACAACGAGTCAATCTCTGGATTGAATATCAAAGTTAAAGATAAGGTTACCATGTCCGATACAGCAGGTAACTTTGATTATACATTCCATTCACTGGGAATTTCCAAGTTGAAATTACAGGTATGGGCTTTCATAAGGAGACCATTTTTGTAAATCCAAAAGATGAAGAAACATTCCTGGGAACCATAGTGATAAAACATTCCAACAACAATATCCAACAAGTCGATGTTACGGGTTACAATTCTTTGAATGAAAAGGTTCTGAACATTGGCAAGGCTGGCATCTTGGATCGTGATTTACCACAGGCTGTTCAGATTGTCAATGCTCAAGTTATCGAGGATCAACAGATCAATAGATTGAGCGACGCCTTGAAAAATGCCAATGGTGTTGCAATGGGGGCCAATAGAGGTGGTGTAAATGAGAATTTCTATGCTCGTGGATACAGTTTAGGTTCCAACAATATTTTCAAAAATGGAGCAAGGACAAACAATGGTGGATCAATCGAAGCAAGTACATTAGAATCGGTGGAGATATTAAAAGGTAGTGCTGCTATCTTATATGGCGGGGTTACAGGTGGTGCCGTTGTAAACTTGGTTACCAAAAAACCTAAGTTTGAATATGGTGGCGAGGTATCTATGCGTGTTGGAAGTTTTAATCAGTACAAACCAATTGTGATGTATATGGGCCGCTGTCGAAAAAGTTAGCTTTTCGTGTCGTAGGAACAGGCGAATACGCTGAAAGTTATAGAGATTATGTGGAGAGCAAACGCTTTTATATCAATCCATCATTATTATATCAGATCACTGAGAAATCTAGCTTGAATTTTATGTTCGATTACCTTAAATCAGACTTTACACCAGACTTTGGAATTGGATCGGTAGATGGTAAAATTAATGAAGAGGTAGGAAGAAATACATTTATAAATACGCCTTGGGCTTTTAATAAGACGAATTCTTCAAATGGGCAGATCAATTTTGAACATAAATTCTCTAACAATTGGGATTTACAAGCTATTGCGAGTTATCAAAAGTATGATCGTGATTATTATGGTTCGGAAGGATTCAAGCAAAGGCAGATGGTTTTGCACCGAGAGCTCTAAACAGAACCGAAACAAATGAATTAACATTCAATCAACAACTGAATTTGAAAGGAACAGTAATGACTGGAACCATAAAACATCAAATCTTAATTGGTGCCGATGCTGATCAATCAATTACCGAAAATTATGCTTTTAATATTTATGGGAAAGGGTTAGATCAAAAGCCTAATACTGCGTATGATACCATCAATGTGTTTGATCCTTATAATTCTATTTCTAGAACCGATATCCCTGGTGTAGATTTAAAAACTAGGACCACAACTGATATTTACAGATACGGTACCTTTGTTCAGGATTTAGTTTCATTGACAAAAGAATTCAAGGTGTTAGCAGGTATCCGTTATACGTATCAAAAGACCAAAAATGCCGAGGTATATGATTATGCAACAGGGGAAACAACAACAACTCCGAATAAAGGAAAAGATGATGTGGATATGGGAAATAAGATAGATAAAAGCATGGTCACCAAAAGTAGCTTTGATCTATCAACCCATCCCTACAACTAGTCTTTATGTAAGTTATGCAAATAATTTCACCTCAAATTCTGGGTATGACATCAATTATCAACCCATGGGACCATCATTGATAGATCAATATGAAGCTGGTGTAAAGAATGATTTCTTTAATGGTCGTGTGACAGCAAATCTGACCTGGTATAAAATAGTGAACAATAGGTTTGCACAGACCATTATCGAAGCAGACGGATCAGTAAAAAGATGCCAATATGAAGGAATTTACTGGTAAAACAGCTTCAGATGGTATCGAACTTGATGTATCAGGAAAGATTACCGAAGGGTTGAATATTTTAGCCGGATACAGCTACAATTTTATGAGATACCTGGAAACCAATGATAATGGAAATGTGGAAGATGTTCGTTTGGTTGGAACAACTGTCCACACAGCAAATGGAACAATTTTCTATACCTTACAAAATGGATCACTGAAAGGTCTGAAATTAGGATTTTCAACATTCTATACCGGAAAAAAGAAATGCAGGATGGAATAATACCAAAGTAAATGAAGAGAAGGTGTAAATAGATTGATCCCAGTTGATCCTTTCACAACATTTGATTTTTTCTGCAGGATACACTTATAAAAATTGGAGCATTCTAGGAAAGATCGCAAATATCGGAATGCATTCAATACTATGTAACATGAAAACTACAGTGTAAATCCAATTCCTCCTAGAAACTTTACAGGTACCTTGAGCTATAGATTCTAAGATTTGTTTCATAAATAGTAATAATTGCAAAAAGCTGCTTCAAATTTGAAGCAGCTTTTTTTATTAAAATAGATGGAGTATTGCTTTAGAATAAATGAATGGAGTTCAATATCTCAGGGATAGCCTGAACTCCCTCGTGTACCACCAGAAAAGTATAGCGCAATGAGTTGGGAATAATACCAAAAATACTTCTTGAATGCCGTAGTAAAATGAGTTGAATGCTTATAGCCTGTCATCCTTGCCACATCAGAAACACGATATTTGCCCATAAGAATCAGTTTTTTTGGCATGCTCCATTTTCATTTCCGTAATATAAGCTCATGATGGTCTTGCCGTAGTATTGCTTAAAGTGTTTTTTAAGATACTGTTCATTCGTGCCTACTGCTTTTGCAAGTTCGGTGATAGTGTGATTTTGCGAAAGATCCTCGTCAATTAACTTTTTTGGCCATTTGGATCTTTTTTCATAATGATTTTTATTGGAAATAATCTCTTTATTATCGTTCTCAACATACAAGCTCTCTACTTGATGAATGATAACCTCCAGCAATAATGATTGAATCTTAAGCTGATTTAAATATGAATCAGCTTCATATAAATCAAAAACCTGATTTAACGATAAAGAAATTCTTCCATCAGATTTGGTCAATAGGCCATGCAGAAAGCGCTGCTGATCCTCAACGTATTTATTATGGAAAGCTAAGAGTTTATCACTTGGAATAAGCATCAACAGGATTCTATTGTCTAGACAGATGCTTTTCAAATCAAAATGATCTCCCTTATTCATGTGAATCAGCATGTTCTCCCCTGACTGTAAGAGGTAAGAATTCTGCTGAATCTGTAGTCCGCAATTGGCAGAATCCTCTAGGACCAATAAATTTAAATAGCCTTCAATAGGTGAAATAAAGCTAAACCGTTGCCTTCCTTTAAGCACAGTGAAATACATCAATGTGCCCAATTCGAGCATATTGGCAGATAATTCATTGTTCTTTTTAGTTAAAATTTCCGATTGCGTAGCTTTTTTTTCCGATTGCGTCATTTTGCTATTTAGAATAATTCTACATTTGCAGCAGTATTTATTTAGACTTGTTCTAAAGAAAATCAAAATTAGTACATTAATCTGGAATAATGAAACATTTTTGCCTTACCAACTTATTTTTATTGATCACTACCTTGCTGTTTGCACAGCAGTCTACGATCACTGGAAAGGTTCATTTATTAGATGGAACACCTGTTTCAAAAGCAACAATCCGTATAGAAGGAACAAAGATCGTATCAGTTTCTGACGATCAAGGTCTTTATAAATTAGAACAAGTGCCATATGGTAAACAAACCATCTTGGTAACATCTGTCGAAATCAAATCCAAAAAGCTTCCGTTAGAAGTCAATAAGCCAACTTACGATCTTCATATTCATATCGATCCTAGAGGAGATATCAGCTTAGATGAAGTAAGGGTACAGGGCAATTCCGTAAAAAGACAAATTGAAACAAAGGGTTTTGCTGTAAATGTAATTGAAACTAAAGAAGCTTCTACAAGGAATATTCAAACCAATGAATTGCTGGATCGAACTGTAGGAGTAAGAGTTCGCCAGAGTGGAGGCCTTGGTTCTGAAGTGCAATATAATCTGAATGGAATGGACGGGTCGCTCAGTAGGAATATTTATTGATGGCATTGAAATTTCAACCTATGGATCTTCCTTCAACCTTAATAATATTCCTCCAGCCATGATTGAACGCATAGAGGTGTATAAAGGCGTATTGCCTGCACATTTAACAGGCGACCTATTAGGAGGAGCAATTAATATCGTACTCAAAAAAGGTACTTCAACAAATAACTTGTCTGCATCAATTTCTTACGGTCTTTTAATACTTCACAGGCGGATGTAAGTGGATTGTATAGAAATCCAAAATCTGGGTTTACAACCCGAGTTTCTGGAAGTTTTTTGAATACCGACAATGATTATGAAATATGGGGTAAGTTTTCTAAGTATATCGAGCCTAATGGTGTCGTTCAGCGTAATTATAGAACCAAAAGATTTTTTGATGGATATAGAGAATTGTCAGGAAGATTTGAAGCTGGATTCACTGATGTAAAATGGGCAGATGCTTTTTTCTTAGGTTATAATATCTCTGATTCATATAACGAAATACAACATGGACAAACGATGGGTACACCCTATATGGGAAGAACATCAGAAGCAAGTGCCAATGTATTAAGCTTAACATATAACAAAAAGGATCTATTAATTCCTGGCCTAGGATTGTCAACTAATGCAGTTCACAGTTTTAGAAATACAAATATCTTGATACTGTGCCTTGGGCATACAACTGGGATGGACAAATCCGTCTCGATTTAAATGGGAATCCTATACGGACACTTGATGGCGCTCAGCAAGGGAAACCTTCAATGACTGACATTGACCGTCAGGTAACTAATATCCGTACAAATTTAAGTTATGACATATTCTCAGGACATAGATTGTCCGTGAACCATGTTTTCTATTCCGTAGCCCGGAAGGATAAGAATTTGTTGATTAAGGACGGAAACACTGGTATTAATAGTTCAAACGACCTAGCAAAAAATGTAATTTCATTTAACTACGAGGCTCAAACCCTAAATAATAAACTTACTACAAATTTATTCTATAAAATTTACCAGCAGTCGATTGGTAGTAATATTTTCCGAAGTATTATTGAAAATGACCAAACTGTTATTGTCAAGGACGAAATGAAGGACAATAGAACGAATACGGGTTATGGACTTGCTGCTTCTTATAGGTTATTTGATCGTGTAATATTATTGGCTTCTGCTGAAAGAGCTGTCCGTATGCCTGTAGACATGGAAACTTTTGGAAGCCCAGAAGATAATGTGTTGGCAAATCCAGGGATATCTCCGGAAATCAGTAATAACTACAATGCTGGATTTAGATTAGGAACTTATCAGTTCGATAATCACAAGATTTCACTAGGGACAAATGTTTTCTGGAGAAATACTAAGGACCGGATTATGCCTAAAGCAAATGAATTGATCAACAATCAGGAGATTGAATTGACTCAGTATATTAACTTAGGGCTTTCTCAATCAGTAGGGTTCGAAGGAGAATTGACTTATGCTCATAAAGATAATCTCACGGTGATGTTCAATTTCTCGAAATTCAATTCACTATTCAAACAAGAATTTGATGAAAGCACAGGCCAAAAAATGACCTACTATAATAAACAGATCCCGAATGAACCATTCTACACCATGAATGGAAATGTTCATTACCGCTTGGATAATTTGATTCAAAAATCATCTCAATTGAACTTGTTTTACAACATTGGCTATGTTGCACCATTCAGTACTGTATGGCCAGATTCAGAATGGTTTGTTACTCCAGCTCAATATGCTCAAAATCTAGGTATGAGCTATGTTTTCCCTAGCAAGAAAATAATTCTGGCATTAGATGTCAAGAATGTTTTCAACGCGGAAATCTATGACAATTTTGGGGTTCAAAAACCTGGTCGTGGACTTTATCTAAAGCTGAATTACTCAATTAATAATATATAATAATTACTCTTAAATTTTTTTACAATGAAAATGAACATGCTAAAGTTTGCCCTAATAGGTGCAGTCGTTTCAACTATAAGTTTTTCAAGTTGTACCAAAGATAGTGGGCCAGTTACTGAAAATGAAGACAATGTTCGTTGGGTAACTGTTTCTGGAGCTTTAATGGATACAGAACCAGGTGATGGAAATGCAGGAACCATGGTTTTTGCCATGAAACTCGAAGACGTAAAAAACCCTGCATTCTCGGTTAATGTTTTTGACCAAGGACAGCACGTGAAATCATCAAGAACAGCTCGTCTGCAAGCATCTTCTGATGGTAAATACCTTTACAATATTCAATATACAGGTGATGATGGTGGTATGTTCCAAAAATATAGAGTGCGCGGTGGTAAGAATTTAGTTCCTGAAGGACCAGAAGTGCAAACTGCAATCTATGTTAGCACATCACCACGCTGGTTAAAAGCTGCTGAAGGAATTGGTGTAGCAGTTAGAGGAACAGGAAATGATGTAGTTTTTACAGGAGAGAAACCAAAGTTTGTGTATAAAGAAAGATCTTCGAAAATTGACGTTATTTCTTTGGATTTGAATAACCCTCAAATTACTAAAACCACTTCTTATGAATTGAAATTAACTCCAGAAGAAATTGAAAAAGGATACTACGTAAGCAGAATCGATGTTCCTGTAATCAACAAAGCTGGAAATAAGGTGTTTATTGGTGCTGCAGTAACCATGGATAACAAATCTTCATTCACCATAGGAACGGATGGCAAACCAACATGGTCAGAAGATAGAACGGGACAAAAAAGCTGGGCTAAAACATTGGTTTTAGATTACCCTTCATTAACTAACCCTAAAGTTCTTACATCAAACAAAACCAGAGGTAATACGAATGGATACAGAAGTACTATGCAATATGTAGGCACAGACGGACATGTGTATCAGGCAACATCTGGTGAAGCAGCAGGAGATGGTGGTTCAAAAATCTTAAGAATAAGCTCTGCTACGAACGATTACGACAATTCATTTGCTTTCAGTTTGGACCAAGCTTTAGGAGTTAAAGATTCTTACATCGAAACTTGGAAATATGTTGGAGATGGAATCGGGTTTGTAGTTTACAATATTGCAGGAAAAGGTGGGTATATCGCAAGAATTGACCTGAAAAACAATACCGCGAAAAAATATACAATTCCTAATGAAGATGAATTGAAATTCCGTCAGATCCAAAATATTTCTTTAGAAGGTGATGATGTGTTTATTGCAATTGCACCTGTAGGAAAAGATGGAAATATCTATGTATTCAACAGAAAAACGGGAGATATGGCTGTTGGAGCAAAACTTATTAATAAAACAGGTAACCAATATATCGGAGTTTATTAACAGAACTCTTCTAAAATATTCTTTCAGGTGAGCAAATTCTTGCTCACCTGATTTTTGATTTAAAAAAATTAGTATAAAGAGAGAGATGAGTAAAAGAGTAAAGAAAACGACAACATGGATGAAGGTGAGAAAGTTCTTCAACGACATCCATTTATGGGGAGGATTGATTTCAGGAATAGTGGTCTTTGTGGTCTGTATTACTGGTACTATATATACCTATAATACTGAAATTAGAGCCTGGGCACAACCGGAATTCAATAAAGTAAAGGTTGAGGGTCAAAAAAAGAATGCTGATGAGCTTTTAGCTGCGGTTCAGCCTGAAGTAAAGGGTAAAATCGTAGGCGTAAAAGTTCCTTATGCAGACAATGCGCCAACCATGTTCTTGTACAATAAAAAGGAAAAAGAAGGTGAAGGAAAAGGTTCAGCTGAAGGTAGGGGTCGTGAAGAAAGAAAAGGGTCAAACGAGTTAAAAAGTCCTGAACAAGGGAAAGAACGCGCAGGAGAAGGTAAATCCGAAGAGGGGAAAGAAGCTAAAACAGAGGCTATCCCAAATGTTAAGGCTGAAACTGAACCGGAAAAGAAAGTTGAAGGAACAAAACCAAATGCTGAACAAGGAAAACCTTCTGAGGTAAAAGGACCTCAAGGAGGCCAAAGAGGTGCTGGAGGCCCCGGTGGAGGCCGTGGTCCAAGAGCTAATCAATTGGCAGTAAATCCTTATTCTGGGCAGATTATTGGCGATCCTAGCGATGTAAAAACTAAAACTGCTGATTTTATGCAGAAAATGTTCAGCCTGCATAGATGGTTAATGTTGAATGAAATCGAAGAGCCAATCTTTGAAGGCATCGAAAATAGGAAATTAGGTTCTTGGATTACGGGTACTGCGACTTTATTGTTTCTTTTTGGGGTAATAACAGGAATTGTAATTTGGTTCCCAAATAAAATGAGATCATGGAAGAATGGATTGAACATCCGTTGGAGTGCAAACTGGAAACGGTTAAACCATGATCTGCACAATACATTAGGATTTTACAGCTGTATTATTTTATTCCTGATGGCAGTTACAGGACCATTCTGGTCTTTTGAATGGTACCGTGCAGGATGGCAAAAAACTTGGGGAACTTATAAATCTCCAGATGCTCCAAAAGAAGAAAAAGCACCTGTATTTTCCACATTACCGGCTAATGGTAAAAATCCGTTGAATATTGAAGAAACAATATTGGCGGTCAACAAAATCCTTCCATATGATGGCGATTACACCATCAATTTTGCTAAAGATAGTGTAGGAACCGTTACTGTTAGCAAAAACAGAGTGGGATTCTTCGCGCCATCAGCAGGAGATAAACTGACTTTGGATCAATATTCAGGGGAGGTTTTGGAAAAAGATATCTTCAGAGAGAAACCTTTTAATGAACGCGCTTCGGCATCCATAAAGGCACTTCATATTGGAGATATTTATGGACCATTTTACAAAACTACTCTATTTTATATCTTGTCTGATTGCTACTTCATTGCCTGTTACAGGCGTTATGATATGGATCAATAAGATGAAAAAAACAAAAAAATAGCTTTTAATTTCTCTTTATACGATTGGGTCTAATCTAATATAGGTTAGGCCCAATTTTTTTTTCAAAAACAAAAAGCCCAGCTACGATGCTCGGCTTTTAGTTTGTTTTTTCAATAAGGTTTTTCTGTTTATTTTTTGCTGTCGCTGCCCATTCTTCCAATAATCATTTCGATAATGGCAACTACAATCGCAAAGAATACTGCAGGCCAAAATCCAGCAACGTCAAATTTCGATCCCATAATTTTGTCAGACAACATAATCATCAAAACAGTGATGATAAATGATACAAGACCAAATGTTAACCAATTTAATGGGAAAGTAAATAATCGTAGAATTCCACCTACAACTGCATTCACGAAACCTATAACCAATCCTGTTAGGATGGCCCATCCGAATCCAGCAACTGTTACCCCTGGAATGACCCAAGACGCAAGTGCAACAACTAAACCTGTAACCAAGAGACTAATAATGAACCTCATAACTTAAATTATTTGTGTGTATTAAAAGGGTTCAAAATTAATGCCAATAAAGTGCAGAATGATGGTTATTTTAAGGCGTAACGAAAAAATTATTATGCTAACATAGAATAATTTATGTATATTGAACCAACAATTTTAAACACAAAGGTTATGAGACAAATAGTTGCAACATTCTGTGCCCTATTATTTTCCATTGCATTATTTGCGCAAGGCAATGATCCGATCTTAGGAAAATGGGAGAACCCAAGTGGGGAAGGACGCATAGAAATCTACAAAAAGAACAATAAGTATTTCGGAAAACTTTATTGGATAAAAGAATCCTCCAAGAAGGATGTTAAAAATCCAAACCCAGACTTAAGAAGCAGAAATATCCAAGGCACGGAGATTTTGACCAATTTCACCAAGAATGGTAAAACCTATGAAGGCGGCGAAATTTATGACCCAAAATCGGGAAAAACTTACAGCTGTAAGATGACCCTAAAAGGAGATGATAAATTAGATATACGAGGTTTTATAGGAATCAGCCTCATCGGGCGAAGTGAAACCTGGAAACGAATCAAATAGGAATAAATTAAGGGCTTTTTAAAGCCCTTTTTTTGTTTATAGGGCTCTTTATGAAACGTTCATGCATTTTGGACAAACGTTTTCGTGGTTTCGACATCCAAAAAAAGGTTATCTTTATTGCGGATAAATTGAATTACTATGTATAAAACTCTAAAACCAGCCCTTGAAAAGGAACTTGCAGAAATTAAAGACGCAGGTTTATACAAAGAAGAACGCATTATTGTTACTCCACAAGGAGCAGATATTAAAATCAGTACTGGCCAAGAAGTGATCAACTTCTGTGCAAATAACTATTTGGGGTTATCGTCACATCCAAAAGTTATCGAAGCTGCCAAAGCTGCTATCGATAGCCATGGCTATGGAATGTCTTCGGTACGTTTTATCTGCGGTACTCAAGATGTCCACAAAGAATTAGAAGCTAACATCTCCAAGTTCTTGGGAACTGAAGATACCATCCTTTATGCGGCAGCATTTGATGCCAATGGTGGTGTTTTCGAACCCTTATTAGGTGCTGAAGATGCAATCATCTCCGATGAATTGAACCATGCATCCATTATCGACGGGGTTCGTCTTTGTAAAGCTCAACGATTCCGTTATAAAAATGCTGACATGGAAGACCTTGAAGCACAATTAAAAGCTGCTGCAGGAGCTAGACATAAAATCATCGTAACTGACGGAGCGTTCTCAATGGATGGTTCAGTAGCTCCATTGGATAAAATCTGTGATTTAGCAGATAAATATGAAGCATTGGTGATGATCGATGAATCCCACTGTTCTGGATTTATTGGTAAGACAGGTCGTGGAACACATGAACTTTTCAATGTGATAGACCGTGTTGATATTATTACAGGTACATTGGGTAAAGCGTTAGGTGGTGCATCTGGCGGTTTTACTTCGGGTCGCAAAGAAATCATTGATATGCTTCGCCAACGTTCGCGTCCTTATTTGTTTTCAAACACCTTAGCCCCAGCAATTGCAGGTGCTTCTGTAGCTGTGTTGGATATGTTGAGCGAAACAACAGAATTGCGCGACAAATTAGAAGATAACACCAAATATTTCCGTGAAAAAATGACCGAAGCCGGTTTCGATATCAAACCTGGTTTCCACCCAATCGTGCCAGTAATGCTTTATGATGCTAAATTAGCTCAAGAGTTCGCAGCAAAAATGTTGGATGAAGGAATTTATGTAATCGGATTCTACTACCCTGTAGTACCTAAAGACAAAGCACGTATCCGTGTTCAGATCTCTGCAGGACACAGCAAAGAACATATTGATAAGGCTATCGCAGCATTTACCAAAGTAGGTAAAGAACTCGGAGTTATTAAATAAATAAGATACTCATCTTAGGATGAGGTAAAAAGTCCTTATAATCTAAATAATGGGCGAAATTGAGGAAATAGAGCGGAGATTTACCGATGTTCTAATCCGCAATTTCGCCCATTTTACATGAAAAGAATGTGTCATTCTTGAGCTTTAGCTCAAGAAGCTATTTTGGCGCATAAAGTTCTTTAATCAATGAACTATTTACGATTGGATAATATTAAAAAGTCTGAGTGATTACATTTGAATTGAAATTCTGATCAATTGTAACTGCAAAAGATTCATTTTTGTCCTTGTTTATATCCTCAAATAACTTTCCTGATAACCTTGTAATTGTATTAGGAATTAAACGAACATTTAAAATCTCTTTGCTTAAGATAACCTTTCCTGTACTATCTAATACATTTATTTTAACAGGTGAGGTTCTTTCAAATTGTTCTGTGAACTTTTGGTCAATCGTTAAGATATTTGAGGAAATTATTTGATTGGATAATGTTCTCAGAGAACTAATGTCTATCACGTTGCTCACAAAATCTGTGTTATACGGATAGGTAATATTATCTTTTAAATCTTTTGATAGTGTGTAAAAACTTGAACTGGAATTTGTTGCAATTTCTATATAAGAAGCTTCTGTTGGGATTTTATCTAAAATGTTTAATTCAATTTTTGAAGTTATTCTCTTTAAAGCCAACTTAGAATATGTGGAATCTTTTGATACTTTAAAAGATTTGTTTAAAATAAAAACATCACTTATATCGTAATCTTTAATTTTAAATATTTCTTTTTCTATAAATCTTGTGAATACCGATTGATATTTTGTATACAATGAATGTGTATTACTATTGTCAAAACCTACTGCTCTCAATGTATAATCTCCATTTGGAAGTTTCAAGCTTAGTGAACTAGCTGAACCTTTTACAGGTCTCATTAATGTATCTATGGGTAGTAAGTCTTTGTCAAGCAAAACATACAGAATATTATTAATTGGACTTGCTGCAGTAGAACTCGAAGTTGCAGCTTTGCTGTCCATGGGTATATGGGATTCATTAAAACCACTAACTGTAAATTTCAGTTCATGCAATTTTGAATTGTCAATTGGATTTGGTTCATTGTTGTTTTTTGAACAGCTCATAACAAGAGACATCCCCCACAACGGTTAATAATGCTTGTATAATTTTATCAAAAAAAGATTAGTAAAAAGCAAAATTAAGCAAAACGGCTAAATCCGTTACTATACAGTAGTTTATAAATTGATGGTCTAACAATCAATGCAACATTGGCACAAATGGGTTGTTCGTTGTTGTGGAATATGTTTCGCTATGGAATGACCGAAAACAGAGGTTTTTTCCTAAATCTGAAAAATTTCCACACCCAACCCCTAAAAGTCGCCTGACCGCAAAAGTCTAAGGGGGGCTGTCTGCTATATTGCTCACAAGCAAATGTAGCAGACAGCCCCCCTTAGACTTTTACTTAACGCTTACCTACCGTTTGTGGTATTTTTTCTACCTTAAGGTTTTTGATTCCAACAGCTGTTTTTAGATGCAGACGTGTCAGTGTCTGATCGACAAAAAATAAGCTGGTTAAATTTGTCGTACCGTGATCTGCAAATAGTTCGATTGAACTGCGATCCACCAACACGGTGAACTCCAGGTTGTCCTCTTTAGAAGCCCTTGGCGCCACAGCTCGCTGTACATACCTTTCGCTGAATGCCACATGTCCGGCCTTACTCCTGTCGATATAGTATTCGTTCTTACCTTTATTATAACCAAATAGCAGTTTGTCTCCCTGCGCATTTGCTAAGGTAAACTCGAAATCAGCCCGCTGATCTGCGGAGAATGCCAACCTAAACTGACTTCCGACCTCTATGGAGTCCGTTTTTAAGGTTTCCGTGTCAAGGTTTATCGGCGATGTAACGCTTTGCAGTTCCTTTACCGGTTCAGAGGCCAGAATCCACTTGTCAGCGACCTTACTCAAAGAAAGTTCACGGGCAATCGTCATGGCACTTCTCCATTTTGAAGCAGGTACGACATTGGCATATTCCCAATTGCTCATCCAGCCCACCAAGATATGGCGTTCTCCTACATTAGAAAACGTGACGCCTGCATAATCGTCCGGTCCATAGTCCATCCAACGGGTATCCGTTTGGGTAGAGGTAAATGCCTTGCCATCAAAATCTCCAACAAAATATTGCGTTGCCGAACCGGTATTCGGACCTCCGGGATTGAGGCTGACGATAAGCACCCATTTGTCACCTTCGGAAGTAGAGAACTTCAACAGATCTGGACACTCCCATACACCACCGTGCGCGCCAACACCTTCTCCAAATTCGCCGGAGTGCGACCATTCTTTCAAATTAGGCGAAGTATAAAACTAATGGTTTGTTTGGTCGCCAATACCATCACCCATTGTGAACTGCCTTCATGCCAGAAAACTTTGGGGTCTCGAAAATCCCATATACCGGGATTAGGCAGTACCGGATTCCCTTCGTATTTCGTCCAGCTACGACCCTTATCGGTACTGTAGGCAATGCTCTGGTACTGGTGAAGCCCCGTTTTTTCGTGTTCAATAGCTTGGTTATGATGCGTAAAGATCGCTACCATGGCATTCTCTCCGAAACCCGCTGTATTGCTTTTGTCTACGACAGCGCTTCCGAAAAAATTGTTCCTAAAGAATCAGGATAGAGAGCGATTTTCTGCTCTTCCCAATGGATCAAATCTTTACTGATGGCATGTCCCCAATGCATGGGGCCCCAAACAGTAGAATCTGGGTTGTGCTGAAAAAACAGGTGGTATTCGCCATCCAAATAGACAAGACCGTTCGGGTCATTCATCCAGCCACTATCCGGTGAAAAGTGATACGCCGGGCGGTAGAGTTCCAAACTATCCTGGACCACCTCTGCATTATCATCGCTTTTCTGACCACCACAGGCCATCAAACTCATCGCAAATACAGCTACTGCAAATGTCTTTCTCATGTTTTTGTTCATTTTATAATTGATTTATCGTACAAAAGGGTTATTCATGCTATCTTTTAGTATTCAATTTATGGGATCCCTACATACACAACGCCTGTCATCAAGCTTTTGTTCGGGTTTTCCAAATTCATCCATCATTCCTAAGAAGCCTTCTCGACGGTTAGACCACTTACCTTAACTGTTCCTTTATCAGCAAAGATAGTCCAAGGATTTTGGTTCATTTTCGTGATACGATTCGTAAAAGCAACCTGATCATTTATGTAGACAATGCACAAGGATTTCTCCATCACAATCTTCACATCGAACACTTTGTTAGACGGTACAACAAGCGGCGTAAAATTAAGTTCTGCTTTGTTGGTAACAGATGTACCTGTGTTTTTCGCTTCTTGATGCATGAATACAGATGGCATGCCCCAACGACCGGAAGACGTCAAATCGAACGATACCGAATAGATCTCGGACAAATCTCCACAGACTCCGAATGAAAATCCGAATTGGTCGGATTGCGAAGCGTCGATCGTCATCGATATCTTGACAGGCGAAGTATTCCTGTTAAATAAGGCATAACTTCTGGATGATGATTGGGCGGTGACGATATACGACCCATTGTCACCTAATACAGTTCCTTCCGATGTTATTTTGGCAAGAGGTAGGCGAGAGCTGAATTTCGCATCTACCGCATCCGGGATAGCTGATATAATTTCCCGCTGGGCTGTTGGACCAGCTTATGCGTAATCAGTGATCCAGACCAATGGAGCTCGTTATTACTGTTTACGGTCTGGCCGGTAGATGCCCAACCGGAAAGGTATCGCGTATTGCCATCACTTGCAGTCTTGGCAGCATACATATAGAGCCCATCAAACGTTTCATGATGTCCGCTTGCGTCCCTGCATATCTTCCAAGGTCCATTTGGTGAATCGGCAATGCGATAAAACGTTTTGCGATGTTCGTCTCGGTTGATCCGGGAGAAAGTAAGGTACCACTTACTACCGATCTTAAAAATATCCGGACACTCCAGAATTTCAGCATCAGTTTCGATTTCGTAAACTCCTGGGTTGTTGGAACTCGTCGCCACCAAAGGTTCGATCTGCGACCAATTAGTCAAATCAGTTGATGTATAGCGGGCAATAACACCTTGATCATCTTTCCGCGTGGTAACAAGCATGACATAACTATTACGCGTATCGTCCCAATAGACGTGCGGATCGCGAAAATTATTTTGATCGTAGCCATTTGAGGCCTGAAATGTCGCAGTAGGCTGCTTCGTCCAGTTCAATAGATCAGCAGATGTCGCCAACATGACTTTTTCGGCAGGACTTAGATTTCCGTTGTGACCTGTATAGAAACAATAATATACATGGTCCTTTTTGATGAAACTTCCGGTACCGATCCATTCTTCTTGACTGCCCGGCGCACCGGCGGGAAGCACCTCCATAAATCCGTCAAACGTAGCATAATCATTCGTTCTAGTAAGATAGATGGGGTGTTTATTTGCATTTTCATAAAGATAAAAGAGATAGAATTTATTATCATCAGTATTATAATAAGGCATAGGATCCCCCACATACCCGTGTTGGGGTTTGTAAAAAGTCTGATAAAGGCCAGTCTCTTCAGGGCTTCTGCATGTCGTTGACATATCCACCGATGGATTGTCGTCATCGGGCACCACGGTATCTTTTTCGCTGCTGCATCCGGATATGATATGCAACAACATCACTAATGGGAATATATACATGGGCTGTTTCATTATGTATTTCATTCTACTTGTTTTTTAGAAAAGGAATATACGCATTTATGTGTGTATCCCGATATTGTCATCACAATCCCTTGGTAGAACGGTGAAGCAATCTGAAGAAAGCATTTAGCCACTTCATCAGATTACTTCGTCGCCCCCCTCGTCATGATATCATATTTTACTCTTTTGGCAGCGCCTTCAGTTCATCCCAATACATCCGCTGCGTCGGGAAAGCTACCGGCTGTCCATTTGCATGTTCGTGCGGCATCACAAGAATATTGCTAATGATCGCGGTACGGTCGGCCGGGATATAGAAGATCAGCTCCTGCCATTGGCCTAGATGTTCTTCGGAGTACCAAGCTCTCAACCAGGCTTTGTCAGTTTCACCGTCGGCCTGTATTTCCAGCTGTACATCGCCTGCAACCTGTTTGAGTACCATAAGTGAAAAACGGCTATATTCTGCAGGATCGACATTCACTTTATTTTCATTCCATAGTGCACCGCCATGCCACCCTTCTCCGGTACTCGCATTCCTTTCAAAAGAAGCACAGAAGTCCGTGGTGTTGATACCACCTGTCTTTGGATTAGGTGTACTGCTATCAACTGGCCCTCCGCCCAATTGAGCCCACTGCCGCATGACATCTTCGCCATTATACAGCACCAAAGGAAGTATAGGTTCGTCACCTAACATCACCGTTACCGTGTATGTAAACCTCTCTCCTTGATAGGTCAGTGTATACGTGACAGGCGAAGTGAAATCCACATAACTACCTTGATCGGGTGATATTGCCGCTCCTTCGGTATATGCGATGACAGGGCTCAACGCTGTGACGTCCGTACTCTCGGGCAAATATATCAACACCGTTTTTTCGCTTTGATTAACGATACCGGTTCGCCCTCCGATCCTAAACGAAGTAATCTCTGCTTTGATCTCCTTGACCGTCACCTTGTAGGTAGTATAGAGATTGCCGTTGAATACGCGGTATTCGATCGGCGTAGTGGCCGAGTAGGTAAAGTTCTGAGCAACGCCTGAGGCGGGGGCTATCGTGGCATTTGCAGGCAACGTAATAACGGGGGATACCGCTGCCAGGTTGGTGCCAGCTGGCACGAACACGGTAATTGTACCAGCCTCATTGTCCACAACACCTTCTGCACCGTTTACCGCAAAAGATGTGATATTTACATCAGAGTCAAGTACCAAAGGGTCGCTTGTCTCATCCTTACAGGCTGTGGTGATACAGGCAAAAAGCGTGATCAGCACCAGACTTATATTCTTTAATGTTGTCATAAAATTAGATTTTAATTTTTCTGCATTCTTATTGACTCAATTTTAGTAACCCGGATTTTGTTTATACAGGTATTTGCTCAAGGTAATCTGTGCTTCGGGGATGGGCAGATACTCGTGTTTGTCGGTCACGAACTGAGCATTAGCGTAATAAGACCTCCGTGTCCTTTCTACTCCGTAGTATTCATTCATCGCCTGTCCCGCATTCCCCCAGCGTACCAGATCAAAGAAACGACCGTTTTCCATGGCCAGTTCCAGCCGACGTTCCCAACGTAGCGCCTGACGGGCAGTAGACTGGCTCCATGTGATATTTATACCGTCTTGATAGGTTTCGATACGGGATTCGCCCGAAGCATACCCCGTAAGGGCCAGACTGTTTTTAGCCCGAGTGCGAAGCTCATTAATAAGCGGCAAAGCTTCGGAATGCCGCCCTAGCTCGATCAAAGCTTCTGCCCGCATCAACAATACATCGGCAAAACGGATCACAATACGGTTCTTGGAATTTGCGTAAAATGGCACCATCGGCACGAAACAATCACAATCGGGATCTACATTTTCTTTCAACGATGCATACACCGAGTATTCGGCGGGATTACGGTTCCAGCTCTCCTCATAAATACGGTTGCTGTTGTATTTATAGGGCAAGCCCGGAATCGCAACGGTATGGAAAAGACGTGGATCATACTTCTCAGAGGTGCTATAGGCATTCAGCGTGTTGTAATTTGTCAACGGAAGGCCGTCACCCGAGGTACGAAATGCATTGACGAGGCTCTGACTTGGCTTATTGAAATCACAGCATCCCACGCCCATAGGTACAGATAACAAGTCGGATAAGTTGACACGTCCAAATTTTGTACCGTCATCTTTAGAATATTGCACCGAAAAAAGAGCTTCACTACCGTTTTCGTAGCTTCCGGGCAAGAAGTTAAAGGCAAAATCTGATTCCAAAGTATGTCCCGAGGACAAAACCAACTCGGTATTTTCCAGTACTTGCTGCAGATCTGCTTGATTGATGCTCGTGACAGCATGTTTTTCAGCTTCGTCCTGACGGTAAGCCTTGTACAAATAAGTTTTGGCTAGATAACCTGCCGCTGCAAATTTATTGGCACGACCTATTTCGGACTGGACAGGGGGTAGATGCTCCGTAGCATATTCAAAATCATCTACAATCTTCTGCCAAAGCTCGTCGTTGCTTAGTGCTCTATTGGACACCAATTCATATTCATCCACCGGTTTATTTTCATCTACATAAGGGACGTATTTAAACAAAACTTTGAGTAGAAAATAAAAATGTCCCCGAAGAAACCTTGCTTCGCCCATTTTTGCTTCCCTGTTGGCCAAGTTATCCGATTCTTGTATAGCGCGAATCGTGTTGTTCGCGCGTGATATCGCGACATAACACTGAAACCATAGGCGGTCGACTTCTCCGAAATTCGGTAGGATGTTGTTGGATACTTCGAAAAAGTGAAAAGTCTGGATATCCGAAGGGCCGGACCCGCCTTTGTAGGCATCGTCGGACCGTACCGTTCCGTACGGCCAAAGGCTAAGTGGTACATCGTAGTGATCATTTCCCAAAGCTGAATAGGTAGCCGTAAGTAGTTTATCAGGATCGTTTACCTGATCGGCACTCAATACGCCGTTCGGTGTTTCGTTCAGGAAATCAGAGCATCCAGACAATAACAGTGACAACGAAATAAAGGTAAATATTTTATTAAATGCGTTCATAATATGATGATTTAATTTTTACAATCTAAGGTTAAAATGAAACGTTCAATCCGGCAGTCCATGTCGTAGGGATCGGATATCCCCAGCCTACGTTTTCAGGATCTACACCAGTGAAGTTCTTGGATTTTACGGTAAATAGATTCTGACCGCTCACGTAAAAGCGCAATCTGCTCATCTTCCACCTCGACACCATATCCGACGGTAATGTATATCCGAAAGAGATGTTACGCAATTTCATATACGAGCCGTTTTCGATATAGTACGTGGAAAAGCGGCCTTCGTCGTTGCTATTTGTAGTCTGTAGAGCAGGAATAGTAGAACTTGTGTTTTGAGGCGTCCAAGCATCCAACAGACGGGTTCCCTTGTTGGAATTTACATCGTCCACACTCCAAAAGTCAGTCTGCTTTTTCAGCCAATTTTCAACATCTAGTCCCTGCACTCCTTGAAAGTATACCGAAAGATCGAATGCACTATATTTGAGTGCGATATTTAAGCTGTACGAGAAATCGGGATGCGGCGTACCTATCCAAGTACGGTCGAGGTCGTTGATTTCGCTATCACTATCGTTTACGTTTACATAGCGTAAACGCCCGATACCTTTTCCTGTTTGGTTGACATGAGCATCGACCTCATCTTGGTTTTGGAAGATGCCATCCGTAACATAACCGTAGAAAGAACCTAAAGGTCGACCGACTATATTATCTCCCGCACGGCCACCGTAAGAGTTCTCGACGGCTTCGGGCAAGTGGGTGACTTTATTTTTGTACGTTGAAAAAACACCGGTAATGTCGTAATCCAGTCCAAAAGACGTATTGTTTTTAAAACCCGCTGTAATGTCAAATCCCTTATTCTCCATCGAAGCACCATTGGCCCAACGGTATCCGCCCTCGCCTACGACCCCAATGTACGCAGGGTTGATCAGCATGTCTTTTGTTTCTTTTACATACCAGTCAAAAGAGCCATATAAGTTACGTCCGAAGAGTTCAAAATCCAATCCAATATTGGTCTGCGTAGTTGTTTCCCATTTCAGATCGTCGTTTTCGGTCTGTATTTTACGATATCCGGAAGGCAAGCTCCCTGTTCCGCCTCCGGAAATGTCATAAGCTGTTCCGTCTATGATAACCCACGTAGGGTCACCTACGCCATATTCGGGCACAAAAAGTCCGTAAGTAGCCAAGTTGTCTATTCCCTGATTTCCAGTCTGTCCCCAACCAACACGCAATTTCAGATCGGAAATGAAGCCCTTGGTATTTTCCATGAAATTCTCTTCCGAAACCCTCCATCCAGCGGTTACGGCAGGGAACGTAGCAAAGCGGTTGTTTTTACCAAAACGCGATGAACCGTCATGACGCACAGTGAATGAAGCCAGATAACGGTCGTTGTAGGAATAGTTTAATTTTCCGAAATAAGACAATAGCGAAAAACCTGTAGCACCACCACCTACCGCAGCAGTACCCGTACTCACGCCCGGCCACATATATTCTGGTGTCTCAATAGCAAACGCACCTTCCCCAGAGGTATAGGCATTAAAAGTGATGTCGTTTTGACGGTTCATTTCTATACCTCCTAAAATATCAAACGTATGCTTATCTATCGTCTTTCTATAGTTGGCTGTATTGGACCAAGTCCACTTCATCCAGTGCGCCTGTTCCATATTGACACCTGTCCGATTGTTATTCAAGAATCCCGATTGATAGGACACTTCCATATTACGTTTGTAAAAGTTACCGTAATCCACACCATAGCTACTGCGTATATGCAACCCTTCAATAATCTGTACGTCAGCGTATACGTTTCCGAACAAGCGCCAGTAATTGTAAGCGTTATTCCGGTTGTCATATAATAAACGCATCGGGTTATGGCGGTCATTCATCCCTTGCGCAGGGCCACCCCATCCCTCTCCGTCAATAGTGTGTACAGGTATCATCGGCAAAGCCTTTAAGGAAAGATCAAGCACATCACCAGGCACCTGTACTTCTCCGGTCTTGTTCAATGTAAAGTTTTCTCCAACAACCAGCTTTCCGTCAAACAACTTGTAGTCTGTGTTCATACGTGCTGATATACGGTTGAAATTAGTATGTTTGAGTGTGCCGTCATTGTTTAAGTATCCAAGCGAGAAAAAGGAGCTTCCTTTGTCAGTTGCCGAACTAAGAGAGGCATTATACGACTGTATAAGGCCTGTTTTCGATATCTCATCAAACCAGTCGGTATCTGATGCGTACATGGTTCTTTCAGAATCTAAATACTTTGATAGATACGTGTTATTAAGCTGTGGGAGGCCATTGCTGTCATATCCCCAATCAAAATAGTAACCTATATTGTTCGAGTTAGGATTTGCCCCTCCATTCACATTCGCTCGCCAAAGTGCTTGTCCGTATTCTCGTGCATTAAGCACCTCCATCTGGTTATTAAAATATGTACTGGTGAGATAAGAGTCAAAAGTCAGTTTTGGCGCACCTAGCTTACCCTTTTTTGTAGTAACGACAATTACCCCGTTGGCTGCCCGCGAACCGTAGATACTGGCAGAAGAAGCGTCGCGAAGTACCTGTATGCTCTCGATATCATTTGAATTCAGTTCGTGCATCCCCCCTTGGCTGGGCACACCGTCAATCACATAAAGAGGATCCTGACTACTATTTATCGAACCGATACCGCGCATGCGGACTGTAGCTGCGCCGCTGGGATTACCATCGGCCGTTACTGTCATACCGGCGACACGCCCTTGCATCGCTTTCATCGGATTGTTTTCAGCGGATTTCATGATCTCACTAACATTCACAACACTAACTGACCCGGTGAGATCCTTTTTTCTTTCTGTCTGATACCCTGTCACTACGACCTCGTCCAAACTCTCCTGCGCACTAACCAAAAGAATTTCCAAAAACGATTGGCTATTGACCCTAACTATCTGACTTTCATAACCGATATAGGATATTTCTATCGAGGGATTGCTTCCGCTAAGGGCAATGTTAAACTCTCCATTTTCATTTGTTTGGGCTTTTTGCTGCGTGCCCGTAATCGCCAATGACGCTCCAGCTATCGGAGTTCCTGTACTGCTGTCCATGACTCTTCCCCGAAGCATTGCCTGTTGGGCAAAGCCAGACAAGGACAATAGGAGCATGGAAAAGAGCAGTATCGCATTCTCTTTTGTAATCATAAAATTGGTGGTTTATAAATGAATAGAAATTTAAGTTTATTATCAATATTTCGCTTTGTATAATGGATTAAGCCATTGAAAGCGAATAATATCGTTTTGATCATAAGGCGGACAAGCACCACTGCTCTGTGTTACAAATCCACTGATCATCGCTGAAAAATCCATGACGTCCTCAATCAACAACTCTTCGGCAGTTTGAAAGCGTTTGGTTAGGAACGCTGCCAAAAAAGAATCACCACTGCCAATCGTGTCATTGATCTCCACGCGATATGCAGGAAAATGATACACAAGTTCCAAGGATTTTGAATAATATACCGCACCTTCCGCACCATAGGTGATCACTGCTTCTTGCAACTGGTAGATATCCATCAGAGCCCATACCCGCTCGACGTCACGCTCCATATCCAAATTTGTCCAGGAAGAAATCTTCTGCAGTTCGGCCTTGTTCATCTTGACCAAGTCTGCTTTGGAGAGTAATTCCAATACCCGTTCTTCCGTGTAAAAAGGTGTTCTCAGATTGACATCGAAAACCTTAAAGTTAGCCACTTCCAATAGTCGGATAAGCGTATCATACGATACTTCATTTCTGGAAGAAAGGCTTCCGAACACAAAGAAATCGGCATTCTTCACCATATCCAATCCTTGCGCATCCGTCTGGATGAAATCCCAGGCCACAGGAAAGACAATTTCGTAATGTACTTCTTTGTCTTCACCAATCTGTACCTCTACGGTAGAAGTCGGGTATACATCATCCTTTTGAAACAGGGCTGTGGGCACACCGAGATCCCTGCACAATGCTTCGATTTCCTGGCCATTTTCGTCTTCGCCAATACGCGTCAACATAGCCGTAGATACGCCCAAGCGGTTCAAATGATAAGATACATTCAGCGGGGCCCCGCCTAATTTTTTTCCTGTGGGAAGATTATCCCATAATACTTCTCCAAAACAAACGGCTTTATACGACATCATATACTCCTTCCTTATCTTAGTGTAAATTAATTGTGCGATCCATACTTTCCAATGTTCTTCCTTTGGTTTCGGGCATCATCTTCCACACGAACAGTAATTGAAGCACCATAAACCCGGCAAAGACCATAAACGTGTTACCTCCACCGAGCAATTCAGTTAATGCCGGAAAGAAAAAGGTAATAATGGCGGCCATAACCCAATGTGTCAGACTACCTAATGTCTGGCCTTTAGCCCGGACTTCGTTGGGAAATATTTCGGAGATAAACACCCAGATCACAGCACCTTGTGAAAATGCAAAAAAAGCAATGTAGATCATCAGATAAACTAAGATCAATATACCGTCTGTCTGACCTGAATAGAACGAAACGGATACTAATGCTAAAGATGCAATCAAACCGAATGAACCGATCAACATCATCTTACGACGACCTACCTTATCAATAAAATTCAAAGCCAACAACGTGAATGCAAAATTGACGATGCCGATCCCTACCGTAGACAACAGGGAACTCTGGGCTCCCAAACCAGCCATTTCGAATACCCTTGGTGCGTAGTAAATAATAGCATTAATCCCAGAGACCTGATTGAATACAGCAAAAAGAACCGCCAATATAACCGGGGTACGGTATTCTTTTGAGAAAAGGCTTTCCTTCTTGTTTGCCGCCAGCGATCGGGCATGGCTCTGCGAAATAGATTCTAATTCCTGCTCATAAGTGGAAGGATCTATACACTTCAATATGGACTCAGCTTCCGCTTTTTTATTACGGTTTACCAATAACCAACGAGGACTCTCTGGCACCAAGAAAATCAGCGCAAAGAATAAAGCGGCCGGAAATGCCTGTACGCCTAACATCCAACGCCATGACTCTTCGCCTCCCTGCCCAATCAGGTAATTGGATAAATAAGCAATTAGAATCCCGAATACCACATTAAACTGGAAAAGACCAACTAGCTTGCCGCGTGATTTTGCCGGGGATATTTCCGATATATATATAGGTGCAGTCACCGAGGACACCCCTACCCCTATCCCTCCCAAGAAACGGAACAGGATAAATATCGACCAATCGGTCGCTAACGCCGTACCTATCGCAGCAAAGAAATAAAGTACTGCAATAATGAATAGGGTATTCTTACGGCCGATCTTGTCGGATGGCCATGCGCCTAACGCGGCACCCGCGACTGTACCTATTAAAGCGATAGCCATGGTTAGCCCGTGCTGAAACTCACTCAAATTCCAATAAATCTGTACAGCTCTTTCTGCTCCTGAAATTACGGCAGTGTCAAACCCAAAAAGGAAACCACCTAATGCGACCACGAAGGACCACGTCAA
The DNA here is from genome assembly GCF_901472535.1 of Sphingobacterium daejeonense. Classification (NCBI taxonomy): domain Bacteria; kingdom Pseudomonadati; phylum Bacteroidota; class Sphingobacteriia; order Sphingobacteriales; family Sphingobacteriaceae; genus Sphingobacterium; species Sphingobacterium daejeonense. The sequence goes on from NZ_LR590470.1 coordinate 136,655, forward strand.
AACATTGTTTCTACCCATGTGAATATTTATAATTGATGATACTAAGGTAGAACAAGATTTAAGAGCATGCCACCTCTTTAGTACACAAAAAAATTAAATATTATATCTTTTTAAAAACAAAACACAATAAACTGATTAACAACAATTTAATACTTAACAAGTATTTCCTCATGTTAAAAAAATGAACATTTACTTTTACTCATGTTACACATTTCAAGAAATTCATTTCTACCTGAATACCGTTGTCCATTTCACTTCTTATCTTAAAACACAAAAAAAATGTATATTGGTACCTCTAATCTGGAACATTGTCCATTATGCCAACTAAAAAACTTTGGATATTATGCATACTTATATCATTCATCAGTCTAAGTGGCTGTCATAAGAAAAGTTCGTCCAAAAAGTTAAGAATAGCCTTTTCGCAATGCATAGGTTCTGATGCCTGGCGTGAAACCATGCTCAAGGAGATGAAAAGGGAATTGTCTTTCCATCCCCACATCGAATTTCTTTACACCGACGCTGGCGGTGACAACCAAAAGCAGATCGAACAAGTACGGGAGTTTTTGAAGCAGGATATCGACCTGCTCATCATCTCCCCAAACGAAGCGGAGCCACTCACACCTATTGTAGATAGTGTATTCAGGCAAAATATTCCTGTTATCGTGACCGACCGTAAGACGTCCTCGGGTCTATACAACGCCTATGTAGGAGCCGATAATCACGCTATAGGTGCCTTGGCTGCCCAATACCTATCTAACCACCTGCAAGTGCCGAGTAAAATTGTACTCGTTACCGGACTTCCTGGCACGTCTGCCTCAGTCGAACGTGAAAAAGGATTTAGGGAAGCGGTAAAGGAGTATCCACACCTCCAGATCAAAAAAACGATCAGTGGACAGTGGCTTAAAACAAGCACCATCGGAGAAATTCAAGCAAATATATCTGATTTTCAAAATGTTGACGCTATCTTTGCATTTAACGACCAAATGGCAATGGGCGCCATCCAAAGTTTAAAAACCAACCCTAAAGCTTCTTCTCAGCTGATAGTTGGTGTGGATGCCCTTCCGGGTGGGGGAAATGGCCTTGAAGAAATCCTGAATGGACAAATGACAGCATCACTGCTTTATCCAACAGGGGGTGCAGAATCCATAAAAACCGCATTGGCTATTCTTTATAAACAGTCCTACCAAAGGGAGAACCTCCTTAACACAGCTGTAGTAGACAAAACGAATGCATCCCTGCTCAACCTGCAGTATCAGAAGATCGATGACCAACAAAATGATATCGATAGGCAACAGCAGTTGCTTGATGATCAGCAACGTATATACAACAGTCAAAAGACTACACTCAATGTTCTGATCGTAAGCCTCGTGTTAGCGGTTGTCTTTGGCGGCATTGCCATCATAGCCTTAAAAAGCAACTGGGAGAAGAACAAGCATTTGGAACTGCAGAACAACGAAATCGTGCAACAACAAAATCAGCTTATCCAAATGAGCAACCAGATCAAAGAATCGTCCGACGCACGGAGCAACTTTTTTACCAATATATCGCACGAGTTCAAAACGCCGCTTACCCTGATCATTACTCCGCTGGAAGACCTTATGTATCAAGATGGTCTCCCGAAAGAAACCGTACACCAAATGGAGCGGATGAAACGAAATGCAGAAAAGTTGTTAAAACTCGTCAACGAACTTATTGATATACAGCGATTTTCGAAGGAAAAACTTAGCCTGCAAGCGTCACCACACGATCTCAATAAATTCATGAGCCGCATCGTACAATCTTTCAAACCGCTTTCCATCAAAAAGAAAATAGCCATCACTTACAGTAACCCGACATCGGTGCAATTGCTCTGGTTTGACAGCAACCTGATGGAAAAGGTCTTTGATAACATTATCTCCAATGCGCTCAAGTTCACCGACAAACATGGCCGTATCGATATTCGTACAGAATTAAATCAGTTTGGCGACCACCTTCTGATCCGTATCATTGATAATGGAAAAGGCATTAGCCGGGAACATATCGATCATATCTTCGATCCGTTTTATCAAGGTGTCAGAAGCCACGAGGGTTCGGGTATAGGTCTCGCTTTGGCTAAAGAGATCGTTACGATGCATCATGGGCAGATCACGGTCAGTAGCAAAGAAAATGAAGGCACTTCGTTCACATTACGTCTACCCGTAGGTGACCAACATCTGACCGATGAAGAGAAGGATCTCTCGCCACTCCCTATGCCTGCGGAGGTATTGAAATCCAACATTATCCTGGGTGATGAACCTCCGGAAATAGACCGTTGCCTTGTTATACACAAAGGACACGTACATAGCATTTTGGTTGTTGACGATCATTTTGATATATTAGATCTGCTGGTGGAAAAACTTCAGGATCACTACAACCTCTACACAGCGCCAAATGCGGAACAGGCGATGAAAATTGCACTAAAATCTGTTCCTGATCTTATTATCACCGACGTCATGATGCCCGGAAAAAGCGGGTTTGATCTGGTCAAAACCCTTAAGGCAGATACACGTACCTCCCACGTACCCATTATCGTCCTTTCGGCCATAGATTCGGAAGAGAACAAACTTGAAGGGGCAAGGGCACGGGCAGATGCATATATTACGAAACCGTTCCATCTGGAGAGATTATTGGCGACCGCTGCAAATCTGATCAAATCCCGTGAAGACCTTAAAGGTCGTTATCAAAGCGAAATCAATATTACCAATATCACATCAGACAAAACCACGTCAGATATAGATCGCGCTTTCTTGAATAACCTCTCGGCTATCGTCGAGACACATCTTGCTAACCCGAAGCTCACGGTAGAAGATATTGCCGAGCAGATGAATATTTCCCGTATCCAACTGTACCGACGGGTCAAGTCGCTGTTAGACTGTGGCGTAAACGATTATATTCTTACCCGAAGACTCAAAAAGGCGAAACATCTTATCATGGAGGGTTACAACATCAATGAAATAACAGACAAAGTAGGTTTTGCCTCATCCACCTATTTTGCGACAGCTTTCAAAAAAGCCTATGGCATGAGCCCAACCTCATTTAAGAAAAATCCAGGGGGAGTGTAAATCGTTTACAAAGGAATTTCGGGCTATTGTTTGTAAATTTTCTCCAATGTCTCCTGTAATTCTTCGCCCTTGATATTACGGGCGACTACAACGCCATCCGGATCAATAAGCACATTACTCGGAATAAACCTGACACCATAAAGTGCCACTGCTTCCGTATTCCAGAACGCCAGATCCGACACCTGTGCCCAGTCTAGTCCATCATCCTTTATCGCTTTCAGCCAGCTCGCTTTGTCTTTGTCCAGAGATACCCCAAAGACGGTAAAACCCTTATCCTTGTATTTTCTATATGCCGCTACAATATTGGGATTTTCCCTTCGGCAAGGGCCACACCATGCTGCCCAAAAATCCAGTAAAACATAACCTTTGCCCAGATGATCAGAAAACCGGACTTTTTCTCCGTTAGGACCTGTAGACACGAAATCTATGGCCTTATTTCCAGGAGCTACTGCAGCTTGCTTTTCTGCCAGACCTCGCAAAATCTGTACATATTGCGAACCACCCAAAGACGGATCTAATAAGGCTAGATGCGCATTGATCTCTTCAGGAGACAGATTGTAAGAATAATTGCGAAACAATACATATGGATAAGTACAAGCAGGTCAAATCTTAGCCATCTTGGATGCCCCTGAATTAAAATCACAGCAAAATGCAGCCGAATCAAGATTGCAGTCCCAACAGGCATTATATCTTGCTAGTAAAGCAACGTACGATCGTCTTTTACAAACCAGTAAGACACCTGGTACCATTTCGTCCAATGATCTCGAACAGGCGTATGCAAAACAACAATCAGATTTGGCTCAATTGAAAGCGGCTAGAGCTGCTAGTAATGAAGTTACCGATACCAGAGAATATCTAGTCATCAGAGCACCTTTTAGTGGTATAATCACCGCAAGGAATGTTAGTGCAGGAGCCATTGTTGGTCCATCAGGCAAAGGCTCAGAATTACCGATCTTTTCATTGGTAGAACAAAAGAAATTACGCCTTGTAGTAAGCGTTCCTGACGCATATTCTATAAAGCTGGAGAAGTAAAATTTACCATTGCATCAATACCCAAGGATACCTTAATAGCTAAAATTTCCAGAACAGCCGGAGCATTGGATAGTAGGCTTCGTTCTCAACGTATTGAAATGGATGTTCAGAACAATAACCGTAAACTATTACCGGGAATGGTTACTGAAATCATCGTTCCTTTGCAAAGCGATGAAAACGCACTTACCTTACCATCTTCGGCAGTATTGAGTGCTACGACAGGAACGTTCGTTATTCGGGTAAATAACAAGAAAGCAGAATGGGTTCCTATTAAGCAAGGGATTACAGCAAATGGAATGACCGAAGTAATTGCACAAATATCAATACAGGACAAAATCGTAAAACAGGCAAGTGAAGAGATACGTGATGGCTCTCCTGTTAACACACAATCATATGGGAATTATTGATTGCAAAGCTATTGTATTAGCTGATGGAACCGTGTGCTCGTCGCTAATGGAGTTTGTTAATTCAACAAAATATTAGTTAGAGAGATGAATAATTACTATAAGAAAACAATCCAAAAATTAGAAACAGAAATTGCTGAATTGACATCCGAGTTTGGCAATTCACTACTTTTCTATGAAAGGAGTATCGACTTAATTATTCAAAAGATGATGTTGCTAAAGGAATTTTTACAATCGAATAACTTTAATAGTATAGAAGATGAAATCAATTTTTTCAAAGTACAAAAACCAAGTGTTATTTCCAAGCTCATCTATTTTAACGCCATTTACAAAATTGAAGCTAAAAAACCTTATGGTGGAAAGCAGGCTATAGAAACCTATTTAAACAACGAAATGTTGGAACTTAAAAGGTTTTATGACAAGAATGCTGAATTTTATAAATATTATAGAACGGGCAGTAATTATCTTGACCATAAGTATTTTGTGAGAGGAGAACATGATATTAAGTTAAGCCTCGATACCTATTATTTTGAGGCAGATCACACCTTTTCAACATCCCATGACTATAAAGTTGCCAAGATTATTGCAAATGATTTAATACAAACATATCTAAAAAAACGACTTGCCAATATCACGAATGGTGAAGATACGGATGGGCTAAAAAGAGATGGACAATCTTTAACCTGGACGACCAACAAAACTGACCTCATAGAACTTATTTATGCTTTACATACTCAAGAGGTTTTTAATAACGGAAATATTGACATAAAGGTCATTGCAACCTGTTTTGAACAGTTATTCAATATCGATTTGGGAGACTTCTATCATACCTACTTAGAACTAAGAAACAGGAAGAAAAACCCAACGAAATTTCTTGATTTATTACGTGATGGTCTAATTAAAAAAATGGATGCCCAAGACGAAAAAATAGGATGAAGTATATAATATTCATCCTATTTTTTGTATTTTTGGAACAGATTTACAGAGAATATAGGAAGTTGAATGCAACAAGCACCATTACTAAATCGTTACCGATAGAAATCCCCATTCTTGTAAGCTACTCTTTATTAGTCAGTTTGGGCTCTATTAATTTTTTTCATAAAAAATAATTAGTTGGATTAATAATTGGCCAAAGCTAAAATGATTTTATCGAATCCTAACAAAATTCAGGGACCTAAAAACCGTAATTACGGAAAATATATTTTACAATATCTGTTCCTCGAGAGAAATAACCGCCAATAATGTTAAAGTTACCGTTCTAAAAGTCCCCTCTCGAATCTCCATTAAGTTTGTTAAATATTCCCCATCCGTCAAATTATCGCGGTTTATTTGCCAAGTAATTGAGAATTAATCATAAATAAACCAGAACCTAATAAAAATATAACAGGAATATGTGAAAAATGAGGTGCAAAATATATATCTTTGCACCTCTTATTTTTTATAACACATTATTGCTCAATGCAGAATATCAGAAACATAGCGATTATCGCGCACGTTGACCACGGTAAAACTACCCTAGTCGACAAAATCTTACACTACACAAACCAATTCAGAGACAATGAAAATACAGGAGAATTAATCCTCGATAACAATGACTTGGAACGTGAGCGTGGTATTACAATCGTATCAAAAAACGTATCTGTAAAATACAAAGACACTAAAATCAACATTATTGATACCCCAGGTCACGCCGATTTCGGTGGTGAAGTGGAACGTGTATTGAAAATGGCGGACGGTGTTGTGCTATTAGTAGATGCATTCGAAGGACCAATGCCTCAAACGAGATTCGTAACAGGTAAGGCCCTAGCATTAGGTATCAAACCTATCGTTGTTGTAAACAAGGTGGATAAAGAAAACTGTCGCCCTGAAGAAGTATACGAAAATGTATTCGATCTATTCTTCAGTCTTGGTGCTACAGAAGAACAATTAGACTTCCCAGTATTATATGGTTCATCGAAACAAGGATGGATGTCTACTGATTGGACTAAACCAACAACAGACTTCACTGAATTGCTAGATGCAATCATCACACATATCCCTGCTCCAAAGGTATCTGAAGGTACTTTACAGATGCAGGTTACTTCATTAGATTACTCTACTTTCGTTGGTCGTATCGCGATCGGACGTGTAGTTAGAGGAACAATCAAAGAAAACCAACCTGTTTCATTGGTGAAACGTGATGGAAAAATCATCAAATCACGTGTTAAAGAACTTCAATTGTTTGAAGGACTTGGCCGTGTTAAAGTTCCTGAAGTACATGCTGGTGATATCGTTGCGGTGGTAGGTATCGATGGATTTGAAATCGGTGATACAATCGCTGATTTTGAAAACCCAGAGCAATTGGAAGTTATGCACATTGATGAGCCAACAATGAACATGTTGTTCACCATCAATAACTCTCCATTCTTCGGTAAAGAAGGTAAATTCGTGACTTCACGTCACATCTATGACCGTTTGCAAAAAGAATTAGAAAAGAACTTAGCATTGCGCGTAGTTCCTACTCAATCTCCAGATGCATGGTTAGTATATGGTCGTGGTATTCTTCACTTGTCAGTATTGATCGAGACTATGCGTCGCGAAGGATACGAGTTGCAAGTAGGACAACCACAAGTAATCGTTAAAGAAATCAACGGACAAAAACACGAACCAATCGAAGAATTGGTAGTTGATGTGCCTGCAGACGTTTCTGGTAAAGTAATCGAATTAGTAACTCAACGTAAAGGCGAGTTGTTGATTATGGAAACCAAAGGTGAAATGCAACACTTAGAGTTCTCTATCCCTTCTCGTGGTATTATCGGCTTGCGTAACAACGTATTGACTGCTACTGCGGGTGAAGCTGTAATGGCACACCGCCTTAAAGGATACGAGCCTTGGAAAGGAACAATCCCTGGACGTATGGCTGGTGTATTGATCTCTTTGGATACAGGTTCTACAACTGCATATTCAATCGATAAATTACAAGACCGCGGTCGTTTCTTCGTAGATCCAGGTGTTGAAATCTATGAAGGACAAATCTTGGGTGAGCACATCCGTGATAACGACTTAACAATCAACGTTACTAAAGGAAAGCAATTGACAAACATGCGTGCTTCAGGTTCTGATGACAACACACGTATCGCTCCGGCAATTAAATTCTCTTTAGAAGAATGTATGGAATATATCCAAGCTGACGAATACATCGAGGTTACTCCTCAAAGCATGCGTTTGCGTAAGATTTACCTTACTGAAAAATGAACGTAAAGTAAACGCTAAGAAATTCGTTTAGAATTTAAATTAGCTTAAAATACAAGAGGCTTTCCACACGGAAAGCCTCTTTTTTGTGGTCTTTTGTTTAAATTGCTGTTGATTACTAGAAATAAGATGATGGAGAATTTCGAAGATGATGATTTAGAATGGCACAAAGTACCAGTAAAGATCGATGAAAGCAGGAATTATGTGAAGGCATTGCATGTAGCAGGCAAAAAGCTCTGCTTAATCAAAGAAGGAGAGGTCCTATCAGTTACTTCAAGTAGGTGCCCCCATGCCGGTGCTGACTTGACAAAAGGATGGTGTGAAGAAGGTAAATTGATCTGTCCGTTCCATAGACATCGATTCAATATTGAAAATGGAAAAGGAGATGAGCATCAACATAACTTTATCCGAATCTATCCTTTAAAAAAGGAAAACGGTGAATTTTATGTCGGAATAAAGAAAAACCTGTGGAACAAAATCTTTGGTTAGAACAACCTTCGGATCCATTGGATCATCTTGTTTGTTTTTTCAGTATATGGAAACCAGAACATTGATGAAACAGGCATAATCTTGACATCTGCAACTGCTCTTTCATGAGAAAAGGATTTGAATCCAAATTTACCCATTGATTGCCCGATTCCAGAATTGTTTATTCCTCCAAATGGAAGGTTGGGGTGCATAATCTGAATCATCGCATCATTGATACAGGTTGAACCAGCACTTGTATGCCTGATGATATGTTTTGAAAAATTGGAGTCTTTGCTGAAAATATATAAGGCCAATGGTTTTTCTTTCGAATTGATAAAGTCAATCGCCTCTTGATTCTGTGAATAATAAACAATGGGCAATATAGGACCGAAAATTTCATCTGTCATAAGTGGATTGGTCGCAGCAACATTTGTAATCACCGTGGGTTCAATGTAATTTAACTTAGCATCTAATCTACCACCACTGATGATTACTGCACCTAAGTTCTTGGCAGATTCTAAACCTTCCTTTAACCTCTCGAATTGACTTTCATTAATTATTCTTGCATAATCAGGAGAATTCAATGGATCGCTGCCGAAAGCTTCTTCCAACTCCTTTCTAAACAATTCCTCTATTTGGTGTTTTTGATGCCTGTGGGCTAATATATAATCCGGAGCAATACAAGTTTGCCCAGCATTGACAAACTTCGCCCAGATCAAGTTTTTTACCACCTGTTTAAGATTTACGTTTTTGTCGATTACAGCTGGAGATTTACCACCCAATTCAAGAGTAATGTCTGTCAAATTCTTACTTGCAGCTTCCATCACTATCTTGCCAACTTTTGGAGAACCCGTGAAATGGATATGGTCAAACTTTAAGCCCAAGAGATGTGTAGTTTCTTCAACAGCTCCTTCCACAACCGCAATATGATCTTTTGGGAATAGGTCTGATATGATTTTGCTGATCAATTGATTGCTATATGGAGAAAAACTCTGAAAGCTTGAGGATAATCGTATTCCCAGCAGCTATAGCCGATGCAAGATGGACAATGGGAAGTTGAAATGGATAATTCCAAGGTGTAATAATCAATGCATTTCCTTTTGGTTCATGGTGCAAATAACCCCATTGACATTCGGCATCATTAAAGATCTGCCAACACGCTTATCCCTCATCCAAGATTTTAGATGCTTGGCAATATGTTTTAGCTCCATCTGTACGGACAATACCTCCGTGATAGTTGTCTCTATTCCAGACTTATGGAAATCTTGGTACAAAGCTTTTTCTATCGCTTTCTCTTCAGAATTGATTCTCCGTAATAATGCCTTGATCCAGCCAATCCTCTTTTCCGGAGTGCTATGCTTAATAGCAGATTTGTTCTGAACTTGGGAACGGTAGATTTTATCAATTTCTGAAAGAGTAGTATAAGCCATATGAAATGTGTGTTCTATAAATTTAAATAATAAAATAAAAACCCAGGTCATATTCATGTCTGGGTTTTTATTTTCAACAAATTTTTGGAGTTATTTCTTGCTGGGTTTTGATTCTAATGCTTGATAAACATCGTCGCCAGCAGTATAGATCTTATATTGAACGTCATATTCCTCTGGAACATAAATTACAATAGGCATTTTGCCGTTATATCTGACCATGGTAGGTTGAGCGGAAACAAAAAGATTTCTTTTTGGAGCATCAGGACAACCCATTTGTGTGGAAACCACCTGCCCATCAGTCTTGAAGATATAGTATTGGTATCCCCATCCTTCCAAATCTTTTGTCTCTAAAGTGCCATTGAGTCCAAAATGGTTACAGCCATCAACTTCCATCATCTTACCAACGCTGAACTCAATTTTCTTGCTATTATCATTTTGAGACAGGGGAACTTCAATAACCATTTGTTTATAGCCTTTTTCAGCCTGTGGAAATATGTCAGTATTCACTTTTAAATAAGTTGCTTGTGCATGACTGGCTTGAGGCATTAAGAATAAACCCATCATTAAAATAATAAGGGTTGGTACTGCATTTAATTTCATGTTTTTCAATTTTGTGTTTATCCTTAAACGTTAAATCTTATAAATCTGCTACAGGATTAAGTTTCCCAGGATCTACTGCATTAATAAGTGCTCTTGCCAAAATCCGGTTTGGATCAATGACAGGAAGTCCTGAGTAAGATTTTTCACGTAGTGCCAATGGCAATTCCGTACATCCTAAAATAATAACTTGTGCACCTTCTCCTTTCAATTCCTGAATAGCAGCAACCAACTGGTCATGGGCCCGATTAGTAACAGGAGACGAAAAAGCTTTAATTCCGTAGGTCTCGTCATAAATAGCAGCATGGACTTTATTTTGAAGCGTATCATTAGGTTCAATACATTTCAATCCGAAATCTTCAATCACTTGTTTATATAGTCCTGTATTTCGCGTACCAATGGTTGACAAAACTCCAACAGTAGACTCGGGAAAATGCTCCTTGATAAATCTTGCCGTTTCAGCTACCATGTGCAAAACTTGAACATGAGAGCCGTTATTCTGTAATTCTTCCTGAATAACATCAAATATTCTTGGTGAATGTGCAGTATTGCAAGGTATACCCAAAACCGTAGCTCCTGCTTTTTCAAGCTCTAGAGCAATTTCTGAAATCGCAATGCCCGGGTTAATAGGTTCTTTCCCTAATAGATATTCTGTTCTGTCCGGAATTCTGTGCGATTGCGAGGACAGCAAAACCGGTACGTGGTCCTGATCACGACGCGCATTTGTTTCCTCAATAATTTTTTTTACGATGTCTACCCCTGCTAATGGACCGACACCTCCAACGATTCCAATCATGTTTATATCTTAATTAGTCTAACTCTCCTAGACGCCATTTATACATCCAAAAGGTCTGGTTATTGTTCAAAAATAACGCCAATATATACGGTATTGTTGCGAAACCGCTATCGGAATTGGTAAATGCAACCACGATTTCCTCGCTGTCTGGGTAAGCCAAAAAGAAACATCGGAAACCAGGATTCGACCCTGTATGCCAATAAGATGTGCCCATTTCATTGATCTGCATTCTCATCCCTAATGCGCATGGAACATGCCTGTCATCTGCACTGATTCCTTCAGATTTTTTAGCCTCTGAAAGTCTTTTTAATGCCAATTCATGTGTCTTCTTTTTTAGTCCAAAACCCTCGAAAATGTACTTTTTTATAAATTGACTGTAATCCGCTGCAGTGGTATAGAGTGTATATGCAGCATTACTTTTCCTATACATACCCAGTTTTCTGGGGCTATTGTTTTCATAATGACCAAATGCTGCATTTTGTTCCATACCGTCTTGCCAAACAATTGCTGAATTTTTCATCTTAAAGGGTAGAAGAACTTCTTCCTCAACCAATTGCTGAAAGGTCTTTCCTGTGATGTGTTCCATGGTCTCCTGTAGGAAATAGAAACCCTCACCCGAATACATATAATCTGTTCCCGCTTCAAATTGTGAGGTAAGAGCAGTTTTGCGCCATTCTTCAGAAGGAACATCCCCTTCCCAATTCAATAAGCCTGTTTGGTGTGTTAACACATGTCTTGCAGTTATTTTATCCTTATTTGGATTATGGGCGAGACGATCGTAAGCATAATATGAATATAATGGCTTGTCTAATTCTATTAGACCCTGATCCATTAATCTTAAAAATGTATAAGTTGCAATTACCTTTGTTAAAGAGGCCGCTTGAAATATAGTATTACGATCAATTCTAGATTTAGTTTCGCTATTCTTGAATCCTATATTGTATAGTCGGTTTATTCCATCCTTTTGGTAATTGAGTTGAATAGCAGGAACGTTAGCAGCATGAGCAATTTCTTGTATTTTGCTTAAAGTATCCTGGCTAAATGAAATAGCCGGAATTAAATAAAGCGTCAAGCCAAGGACAGCCTTGGTCAGCTTGTTTCTGAACAGCTTTAGGGAGTTTGTCATAATCTAAAGCATTGTATTTTTTCAAGATTTTTATGGTTTCTTTAATAGGAATGGCTTTGACGGTTCTGCCTTTAACGCCTTTCATATCTTCTGCCATAAACATAGAGTTTAGGATTGCTTCTTCTGTAGCTTCCCATACCGCCATAAATAGGGGAGACATATAATCATTTCCTACTTCATTGGAATTTAGTTCAATGCTTTTTGATTCATGAGGGATATAATTTGATGGATTTGTTGAGAAAGCAATGGAATAATCTCCACTTCCATTAGAAGAGAATGAACCAACATTACCAAATGCGATATACGACCTTTTGGCCAATCTTTCCAAATTGCGAGCAGAAAGAGGAGCATCAGTGGCGATAATAATCATGCATGAACCATCCACCTTATGTGCTTCTTTAGGTTCTTGCATATAATAATTGTGCAATTCTCGACCCACAGGAGCTCCATTAATATTCAGAACCCCTCCGAAATTGGTCTGAACCAACACTCCAACAGTATAGCCACCTCTGGATTCAGGAAGCTTTCGGGATGCCGTTCCAATTCCGCCCTTGAAGCCAAGGCATTCCGTTCCTGTGCCTGCACCAACATTACCCTCCTCTACTTTTCCTGATTTTGCATTTTTGATCGCCTCCAATACATCATTCGATTCAACATGCCTGCCACGGATATCGTTTAATCCCCCATCATTGGTTTCTCCGACAACTGAATTCACAGACCTCACATTTTCATTGCCCGGCAAGGAAAGCATATAGTCAATCAAGCCATTGGCAACTTTAGGAGCATTCAGGGTATTGGTCAATAAAATAGGGGTCTCTATATTCCCGAGTTCCTCGATTTGTGAAATACCCATCATCTTACCGAAACCATTGCCAACATAAACTGCAGCAGGTAATTTCTGTTGGAAGACATTTCCTTGATGTGGAATGATAGCCGTAACCCCTGTACGTACAGAATCCCCTTTGATAATGGTTTTCTGACCCACAGTTACTCCGGCGACATCAGTGATAGCATTGTTGGGTCCTGTCGGTAAAATACCAATATGGATCCCAAAATCCCTGATTCTTCCTCGTTTTTTCTTGTGCTTGGCAGATGTTGGTAATGGTAAATAACGCCAGAGCTAATAGAGTGTATCGCTTGCTCATGCTGTTTAGATTAAATTGCTTGGCAAGTATACAGAATTCTTTACACTTATTCCTCCGCAAATTCTTTCTGGAGCTTGTCCATTCGCCGTTTTATCGAAGCATCAACCCTGTAATCATCTATTTTGTCGATCGCTGTTTTTTCAACAGTTACACCCGTGTCAGACTCAAAATTATGAACTTCTTTCTGATTCTTCAATGCATTATCGTAAGCGTCACGACCACTCATTAATTTTACGAAAACAGGCAAACACTCGAAGAAAATGAACAATAGCGCAATAAAGATTACGGCATATTCAGTAGACTTGTTGACTGTGCCATCGGGTTTTTTGTGTAGATTGCTCAAGGCAGCATTCCGGTCTGCAAATCCCGCAACATTGATTGCGCTATCCAGAGATTTATCAGATAATATTTTTTGATCCAATAACCCCTCTGCAGTCTTTCTCTGCAATAACTCAGATTCTTTGGCTTGTAGTCTTAACCTTAAGCTGTCCAAATACGCTTGTTGGCTATTTAGATTTGCCTCTTTCATTTTTGCGTATGGACCATAACCCATCACGCCTGATGTTTCATCAGTCTTTGTACCGAAGATTTCGTGGTTGAGCTGTTGCCTTGATGTTTTGATGCTGGATTCCAAGGAGTCAGCATGGGTATGCAGAGCTTTTAACTGGCCGTATTCAACGCGGTACTTATTTTCAAAAGTTTTGTTTAGCGTGTCGATCCTAGCATTCTGTTGAACTAAATATTCCGCTCGGAGATACTCTTTGATTTCTTTGTCAAAGATTTTAAGCTCCAACGGGCGAGAAATGACAAGACCAATTAGAATGGCCAATAATATCCTCGGCAGTGCTTGCAATAATTGCATGCCCACACCGCGGCTCTTATCAATACTGAGAACGATGTAACGATCCAGGTTGAAGATTGCTAATCCCCAAATTATTCCAAACAGAAGGGCATAAAAAATAGCAAATGCACTTCCGCTGAAAACAAAATATAAAGCGTAGCCACCAGCTAACGCCGCAAATAGACCTGTAAAAAAGATTGTCGCGCCAATGCTTATATATTTGTTCTGCTCCTCAGGAAACCGGTCTAATGTTTCCTTGTGTACCCCTGCGCACCACCAAAAGAATTCTTTCATTTTCTAAAGCTTTAGTAATTAGACGTTAGCGCGTCGATTTTGTTACAGCTAATTAAGCAAAAAATTTAGAAATTCTTAGTAGTTTGTCAGCCACAAAGAAATGGATTCTTAGACAAAGAATTAGTACCTTTGCACAAAAATTGAAACAAACTATAATAGAATGAATAAAAAAGGGTTTTTACCTTACTGCATGGTGATTGCCAGCTTGTTAGTAGGGTGTAACAACAACGAAACTAAAAAAGAAGAAACTGTAGATTTGAAAAATCCATTATTAGCTAAGTATGAAACTAACTTTGAAGTTCCTCCATTTGATCTAATCAAAGATGAGCACTTCAGACCTGCTTTTAAAGAAGCCTTAAGAATACATGAAGCAGAAATAGACTCTATCCTAAAAATCGAAGATCAACCAACTTTTGCTAATACAATCGTAGCACTAGAAAACTCGGGTCAGTTGTTAAATAAAGTATCTACTGTGTTTTACAACTTGAACAGTGCAAATACAAATGACACGATCCAAGCTATAGCAAAAGATTTGGCGCCAGTATTGTCTGCACACCGTGATGAAATAAATCTGAACCCTGAGCTCTTCAAACGGGTGAAAGCTGTGTATGACCAAAAAGAAAATGCAGGCTTGGATGCGGAAGATTTAAAATTGCTTGAAGAAACTTACAAAGGTTTTGTGCGTTCAGGAGCAAATCTTAAAGATGCTGATAAAGAAAACTAAAGAAAATAAAACGCTGACCTTTCCGTGTTATCTACTCAATATGGTCAAAACCTTTTGGCAGAAACAAATGCTTTCGAAATGTTGATCGACAAAGAAGAGGATTTGGCTGGATTACCTAAGGAATTGAAGGCAGCTGCAGCAGCAGAAGCTAAGGCAAAAGGTCATGATGGTAAATGGTTGTTTACTTTGCAAAATCCTTCCGTAATGCCATTCTTGCAATATGCAGATAACCGTGAATTGCGTAAAAAAATCTGGGATGCTTACCAATTACGTGGTAACAATGATAATGAAGGTGATACGAAAGAGATATTAGTGAAAATCGCTAACCTTCGTCAACAAAAAGCAAAATTATTGGGCTATTCATCTCATGCAGCTTATGTGCTTGAAGAATCAATGGCTGAAAACCCAGCAAATGTAAATGCATTATTGAACAAAATCTGGACGCCAGCATTAGCAAAAGCTAAAGCTGAAGCAGCAGATATTCAAAAAGAAATTGATGCCGCAAAAGATACATTCAATGTAGCTCCATACGATTGGCGTTACTACCAAGAGAAAATTCGCCAAAAACGTTTCGCATTGAATGAAGAAGAAATCAAACCTTATTTCAGCTTAACAGATGTGCGTGAAGGTGCTTTTGCAACAGCTAATAAATTATGGGGAATTTCATTTGTAGCTTTAAACAATGTTCCTGTATACCATCCTGAGGTTGAAGTGTATGAAGTTCGTGATAAGGATGGCTCTCACTTAGGATTATTATATGCTGATTTCTTCCCACGCGCTTCTAAACGTTCTGGTGCTTGGATGACTTCTTATAGATCACAAAGCAGAGAAAACGGGAAACGTGTTGCTCCAGTAATCTCAATCGTATGTAACTTTACAAAACCAGTTGGTGACAATCCTGCACTGTTGACTTTTGATGAAGCTAGCACTTTGTTCCATGAATTTGGCCACGCGTTGCATGGATTGTTCTCAAATGTTAAATACAAAAGCTTAGCTGGAACTTCTGTTCCTCGCGATTTCGTAGAACTTCCTTCCCAAATTATGGAAAACTGGGCAGGAGATCCTGAAGTATTGAAAACATACGCGAAACACTACCAAACAAAAGAAGCAATTCCTGATGCATTGATCGAAAAAATGCAAAAAGCAGGAACTTTTGACCAAGGATTCGCAACAGTTGAATATATAGCAGCTTCTTTATTGGATATGAACTACCACAGTGCAACGTCTCCAATCACTGCTAAAGCAAATGATTTCGAAAAAGCAGCCATGAATAAAATCGGACTAATTGATGCAATTATCCCACGCTACAGAAGTACTTATTTCCAACATATCTTCAGTGGCGGTTATTCAGCAGGTTACTATAGCTATATCTGGTCTGAAGTATTGGATTCAGATGCATTCGCTGCATTTAAAGAAAAAGGTCTTTTCGATCAAAATACAGCTGCTTCGTTCCGTAGCAATATCCTTGAAAGAGGTGGTACCGGAAACCCTGCAGAAATGTACCGCAAATTCCGCGGAGCAGATCCTGACCCAATCCATTTAATGAAAAAAAGAGGACTGAACTAAGAATCAAAAAAAAGGCTGGAAAATTTTTTCCAGCCTTTTTTTGTTAGACACAAGACAATAGACAACAGACATTAGACCGTTGTCAAGTCTCAGTATTTTGAAAAAACTTATATAAAAATATGGTAACTATACCAATTCTAATGTCTTTTGTCTTATGTCTACTGTCTATCTCAAATCTCACATCTCAAATCTCAAATCCCCCAAACTATATCCCTGCAGAATTAAATTGAAGGTCATATAATTTCCTGTAATATCCTTCCAGCTCCAGCAGTTCGTGATGGGTTCCGATTTCTTTGATTTCACCTTTGTCAAGAACGATGATCTTATCAGCTTTTTGAATAGTGGATAATCTATGGGCGATTACGATGGAAGTTCTGCCTTCCATAAGATTTTCGATCGCGTTTTGGATTAATTCCTCTGTTTCTGTGTCGATAGAAGACGTTGCTTCATCGAGGATCAAAATTTTGGGATCATGCACCAATGCTCTGATAAAGGATATCAATTGAGCCTGTCCTGCTGAAAGCGTTGAACCTCTTTCTTGAACTTGGTAGTTGAAATTCCCCGGAAGACGCATAATAAAATCATAAGCACCTACTTTCTTCGCAGCATCTTCAATGGAGTCGAAAGTTATATTAGGGTTATGAAGATTAATATTATTCAAAACAGAGTCTGAAAACAAGAATACATCCTGTAGAACCGTGGCTATGGTTTGTCGAAGGAAGGTAAGGTCATATTCACGGATATCAACACCATCCAAGAGGATTTCTCCTTTTTGGATTTCGTAAAATCTACTCAAAATATTGATGATAGATGACTTACCAGCTCCCGTTGCACCAACTAAAGCAAGGGTTTCACCTTGTTTAACATGAAAACTAACATCTTTCAGAACCCACTTTTCATCATTATAGGCAAACCAAACATTCTTAAAAGTAATTTCTCCTTTGACATGTTCAGGTTTATATTTCCCTGGGTTCGGCGTGAATTCATCAGTGTCCAAAACATCAAAAATACGCTCTGCGGATACCATACCCATTTGCAAGGTGTTGAACTTATCAATCAATTCCCGAATAGGCCTAAAGATCATGTTGATGTACATGATAAAAGCTACGACCACACCTGGAGAGATCACATCCGCCAAAATCTGCCTCGAACCATACCATACCAATAAACCTGTTGCGATGGCTACAATAATTTCTAAAACAGGAAAGAATATGGAGAAATACCAGTTAGCGCGAATGTGAGCATTCCGATGTTCTTTATTGATCGCATCGAATTTTTTTCATCTCCTGATCTTCACGAGCAAAATATTGGATTACGCTCATCCCTGTAATATGTTCCTGCAGGAAAGTGTTCAAATTGGAAACCCATAATCTCACACTTTGGAAAGCTGATTTCATCGCTTCCTTGAAGATATAAGTCGCAGCAATCATTAAAGGCATAGGAACCAAAACCACAAGAGTAAGCCTCCAATCTGTATAGAACATCACACCTAAGATTACCACTAACTGCAATAAATCCCCAATAATCTGAATCAACCCCTCTGAGAAAATATTGGCAATGGTTTCCAAGTCTGAGATTGTTCTGGTAATCAATCTTCCGATTGGCGTATTGTCGAAGTATTTAAGTCGGAGATTGGTGATATGGTTGAATACTTGGATACGGATATCGCGGATTACAGATTGACCAAGCGTATTGGTCATTAAAGTATGAAAATAACGGATTACAGTTTGCGCTATTAATAGGGCAAACATCAGAAAGAGCATATAGTTTAGGCCTTCACCGCTTCCCGAAAGGATATAGTGGTCCAAGGTATATTCCACCAACAAAGGCAATGCAGGTGCAACTGCTGCCAATAAGATCGTTAGTATAACCGATACCCAAAAGATAGTCTTATATGGGCGGATATACTTCGCTAATCTCCCCAGCAATTTACTGTCGTATGCGTTTCCCGAAATTTTCTCTTTCTCCAAAATCTTTGTATTAATCTATATAAGGATAAGCCACTTCTGTTAGATATAGACCGCAGGCAGGAACTGAAGTTCCAGCTTTGGATCTATCCTTACTCTGAATTACCGCTTTAATATGTTCTATAGGTTTCTTGCCTAGGCCGATTTCCATTAATGTACCAACGATTGCACGAACCATATTCCGAAGAAAACGATCCGCTGTAATATGGAAAATCAATTTCTCACCATCCCACACCCATTCTGCACATTTAATATCGCAATTATTCGTGAATACTTGTGTGTTAGATTTGCTGAAACAAGAAAAATCCTGCTTACCTAACAAATCTTGCGCAGCTATGTTCATTTTTTCTATATCCGGTCTATCCCTTAATTGCCAAGAGAACTGATGTAAGAATGGATCTTTTTGAAAATGAACATGATATTCATAACTCCTTTGGGTAGCATCAAATCGTGCATGTGCATCTCTTGAAACCTCAATAAGACGTTTTGCAGAAATATCAAAAGGAAGCAAAGCATTTAAAGAATGAACGAATTTCTCCTTATTCTGCAACACTGAAGACGGATGTGAAAAATGTACAAACAATTGTTTGGCATGAACTCCGGTATCCGTTCTTCCAGCACCAATAGTCTCCACTTCTTCACGCAATAAGATTGCTAAGGCTTGATTCAGCTTTTCTTGTACAGATACAGCATTCTCCTGGATTTGCCATCCATGATAAGCAGTACCATTATAGGAAATTTCTAAAAAGTATCTCGGCATTTGATCTTCCACCATGCAAAGGTAAATATTCTAAGATTAGCTCCTAACAGCATTTAGTAAGTAGCACGTAAAATTAATGCCTACAAAAGAATTACCTGTTTAAATTGAACTTCTTGTACTAGAAACCAAGTACAAAATTTACCACTGAATCAGGTATATATTTCGGCTCCATTTCCCTCTACCTTTACTTCATATATAATACATTGGTTATGAAAAAGATATTATTCGTATTGACATTATTTTTAGGCTGCACATTTGCAGCAAATGCGCAGGGATTTTTAGATAAAATTGATAGAGCATTAAACAAGGTTGAGAACACTTCGAACAAAGTAGATAACGCTTCTCAAAAAGCAGGAAGAATAGGAAGCAAATTAAATAGCCTGATGGGTAAAAAAGGTGAAAGTGCAAATGCCGCTGAAATGACCGTTTTGATTGAAGGAATAAATCTGGCCGAATTGAAGAAAATCTCAACTGGATTGGAATCAAATAAGAAAGTTAGCGATGTTAAAATGAAGTATAATGCATCAGGTTCAACATTGACAGTATTGTTTAATGGTGACTCAGAAGCTTTGTTTGAAACCCTTAAGAAAACTTCACCGCTGATTACAGATGAGTCTGTACAAGCAATAGAGGATGAAGGGATTGCAATTAAAATAGAAAAATAGTTTATCTTTATACGCATCATGCATAGGCAGTGATTATCACTGCCTATTTCTATTTAATAAAACTTATAGATAACTAAATTATGAATGCTAGGCGTAATTTGTTTTTTATCTTCCTACTCCTTGGCATTGCCTTAACAAGTACTGCTACACAGCAGGTTGCATACCCCTATAAAAAAGAAATCGATAGCCTTAAAAAGGTCCTCAACACCAAGCAAAAAGTGGTAGACCGAGCAAGGGTCTTATTTGATCTTTCCTATTATTATTCCTTTTCTGATTCTACCAATGCCCATTATTACCTGGATCAAGGACTGGCCTTGAACGGAAAAGCGCCCATTATTTCAGGGATGGGTAAATTCTATGAAGGCATGTTCTATATGGACTATGACCTCCCAAGAGCAATTGAATTGATGGAGTCGGCAGAAAGTGAACTTGCTGCAATAAATTCTCCGGAAGCCAAAAAATTGAGAGCAAGGACGCTTAACAATATCGCAACAGCTTATCAATGGCAGGATAAACATGTCAAAATGCTAGATGTGCTGATCAATAGAGCATTACCCGTCGCTTTTGATGCAAATGACAATGTTATCACTGGAAATATCCATTATAAGATAGGAATGAACTTTTGGAATAATCTACAATATGTAGAAGCAAACCGTTATTTAAATGATGCGGTCTCTTATCTCAAAAAAGGAAATTATGATCACCTAACCCTTAATGAGATCTATAAATTGCTGATTATTTCACTTCATGCATCAAATGAAACTGAAAAAGCTGATTCGTTAATTGCAGACTTTGAAAGGTTTTCAAAAAAACATAAAGGCGAGTTGCCCTTGGGTGACTACTATTACATCCACGGAACTCATTACAGATTTAAAAAACAATATGACAAGGCATTGGAGCTTATGGACAAGGCTATTGAAGCCACCATCAGAGACAAAGATTCTGATCCAAGGTCATGGGGTGGATTGCATTATCAAAGGACATTGATCAATATTGCT
The DNA here is from genome assembly GCF_901472535.1 of Sphingobacterium daejeonense. Taxonomy (NCBI): domain Bacteria; kingdom Pseudomonadati; phylum Bacteroidota; class Sphingobacteriia; order Sphingobacteriales; family Sphingobacteriaceae; genus Sphingobacterium; species Sphingobacterium daejeonense. Next base: position 157,779 of record NZ_LR590470.1, read on the forward strand.
AAGAAAGATTATAAAGCAGCATTGGTCGATCTCAAGAATAATGTAGAAGCCAATATTAAATCTCATACAGCATTTTTTCAAGACAGCTTGAATCTCGCCTTGGCATATGTAAAAATTTATGAAGGATTAGGGGATTATCCGAAAGTCGTGGAATGGATAAAGAAAAAAGATGTCCTGCAAGAAGCAATGTATAATCGCAAAATCAGAGAATCAATTGTTGGCTATGAAGTGAAGTATCAAACTTTACAGAAAGAAAATGAAATCCTTTCTTTAAAAGCAGAACGAGAAAAAACTGAAAGTGATATTAGAAACACGAGAATTATTATTGCATTAGTCGCAATAATGTTGGTCCTTATAGGTTATTTCTTAGTCAAGAACCATCAAAAAAACAAACGTCTATTGCAACAACAGGAAATCAACAATCAACAAAAACTTTTGGATGAGAAACAAAAACAAAAGCTGATGTCCTTGGATGCTATGCTGCAGGGAGAGGAAAAGGAAAGAAATAGGCTCTCCAGAGATCTTCATGATGGTTTGGGAAGTATCTTGGCTTCTATTAAATACAAGGTCTTGGATCTTCAGTTGATTAATCCCCATGACAAGGTAAATTCAGTTTTGATGGATATGGACTACGCAATAACCGAAATGCGCAGGATTTCCCATAACTTAATGCCTGAAGCATTGCGGCGATTTGGATTAGAAGTGTCCTTAAATGATTTGTGCAAAAGCCTCCAAAATATTAACACAAAAATAGAACTGCAAGTTTATGGGTCACTAGAAAACCTAACACTAGATCAACAGACTCATATTTATAGAATTATTCAGGAATTGATCTATAATTCACTGAAACATTCAGGGGCAAAACATATTTTGGTGCAATGTAGTATGGAAGACAACGTGATTTTCATTACCGTGGAAGATGACGGAGTTGGGTTTGCTCCACATATTTTAAACGAAACTTCAAAAGTTGGAGCTGGATTGAAGAACGTGAAAATAAGGGTAAATTACCTACATGGTAAATTAGACATCAGATCTGAGATAGGAAAGGGTACAAGCGTGGATATTGAATTGTCCGTCTAGATTACATCAATTATCTCCATCCATTTTACCAATCCTGGAGAAACCAAATCCTATTTAAGTTGTTTGTATTATATTTGCGGTATAAATAATCTATAAATATGATACAACGTATTCAAACCGTTTGGTTGTTAATCTCAAGCTTGGTTCTTTGTGGACTTTTCATTTTCCCATTTGTAGGATACATTGATTTAGTTGGTCTTGGCAAAAACATTTATGTTACTGGCGTTTATTCTTCAGCTAACAATGTGACGACCAAAGAGTCTGGGTTCCTTTTAATGACTATTGCAACGGTGATATTGGCTTTGATCCCAATATTTATCATATTTCAATATAAAAACAGAAAATTGCAGTTAAACTTAATATTGGTTCAAGTTATACTTATCTGTCTTTTTGCTGTTTGGATGTTTGTTTCAGCAAACAATATCTTGGGATTAATCAATCAAAGTATTGGCGCAAGCAATATCGGAATCGGCTTCTTTCTGTTACCTGTATCGATCTTATGTTTGTCCTTTGCAATTCGTGGCATAAGAAATGATAATAAGTTGATTAAATCGGCCGACAGGCTTCGTTAAAATTATTCTTATGAAACACTTATTTATGATGCTTGGGCTCATCTGTGCTCTGGCATTTCCAAAGCTAACCCTTGCGCAACAGGACAGCTCATTGAATATCGTAGATGATATACAGTTTGACCTGAAATCAATCACAGCATCAGGAGATACCTTGGTGGTGGATGTGTTTGCAATATCTTACGATAAGAATCCTCGTGAATTTAGATTGAATGTATTTGCCTCAGCAATCATAGACTCTGAAGATCAATCTCATATGTTAACATCTGTTCAAATGGATAGAGTAGTAGTTCAATTGTCCGACAGACAGAATTATTTGAATTATCTTCTACATCAAGATAAACCAGTTGCAATCAAACTGAAACTTTCACCATTGACTGAAGAAATAAAAAATGCAAAACTTGTCAAAATTGTCTTCAATGCTTTAGACGACGAAGGACAATTTCTAGAAGCATTTATAGATCTAAACAAAGAAGAGGAGCTTTAAGCTTCTCTTCTATTTTTGATATTCTTCTTCTAACTTGATCAAATCTTCATAATTCTTGTCCAATTTCTTGATTAATCGAATATAGATTGCTTTATAATAAAGCTTGACAAGCTTGATGATTAACCAACCAAAACCTGTCATAAAAATAGTTAATAAGGTGAAGAACAATATATTATGGCTTATGGATCTGTTCATAATATCTTCTTCCCAGATCAGGCTTAAACTCGAAATACTAATCGCGAAAATGATGAGGTAAATGTTGAACTTGATATAATATCCAACGGTTTTCCTAGTATTCAAAATATCAGAAAGTAAATCTTTAGTATTGTTTGTGTTTTTAATCTTCCTATAAGATCTAAAGAAAGCATAAATAAAATAAATGATAACGATATACGACAATACATCTATAATATTACTAAATATATCCAAAGCATTATCTTGTTGTTCATCCACCTTGAAATATAAAAAAACATTTAAGGTTATACCTACAATCAATTCGATCACACTGATAATGAAAATCCATTTTACCAATGATGAAGAGCTTTTATAGAGCATAGTTTGGATCTGTTCCTTATTAATTTTAGGAAACTCCTGGTCTTTTTGCCAATGCTGTTTCAGAAAGTCTAATTCATCCATTATACCACTCCTTTTTTTGTAAGCATTTGTTTTAATTTGCTTTTAATTCGATTCATTTTTACTCGAGCATTTACCTCGCTGATCCCCAATGTCTCTGAAATCTCCGTGTAATCCTTGTCCTCCAGATACATATATACCAATGCCTTGTCGATGTCATTGAGCTGTCTAACAGCATCATATAAGTATTTAAGCTGGTCCTCAGTTTCTGAATTGTACTCTTCGTAACGAATATTGGTTAATGAATAATCCCAATCCACTGTTTCAATTTTAGTTTTCCTGCCACGGTATAGCGAGATCGCGGTGTTCAAAGAAACTCGATACGCCCATGTTGAAAACTTAGAATCACCCTTGAATTTTGGGTATGATTTCCATAGTTGAATCACCATCTCCTGGAACAGATCCTGATGTGAAGCCAAGTCTGCGGTATATAGCTTGCAGATCTTATGAAGGATGTTCTGATTATCCTCCAAAAGACTCACAAATTCTTGCTCTAGGGTTTGATTCATTTATTGGTATTTGTCGACAATAGTAAGTTATTGTTACAACATCTAGAGACATTTTTTTAAATTCGCTCAATGGCAAAATCAAAATCAGCATATTTCTGTCAATCCTGTGGATATGAATCTCCTAAATGGCTAGGTCAATGTCCTTCATGTAAACAGTGGAATACTTTCGTAGAGGAAGTTGTGGAAAAGGCATCCAGCAGAGTGCCTGAATGGAGAAGCACAACCTCAACCCCAGGTGTACAGAAAAGAGCAAACAAAGCTGCAGTAATACATGAAATCGTATATTCTGAAGAACAAAGAATCCATGCTCCAGACAAAGAATTCAATCGCGTACTGGGAGGAGGAATTGTACCTGGATCGTTGGTCCTGATCGGAGGGGAACCCGGAATCGGTAAATCAACTCTAATGTTACAACTTGCATTATCAATTCCGAAAGTCAAAACACTTTATATCTCAGGCGAGGAAAGCGAACAGCAAATAAAAATGAGGGCCGAACGGTTGTCACAAAACTCAAATGCTAATTGCTATATATTGACGGAAACGTCAATGCAGAATATCTTTAAACAGATTGACCAAGTGGAACCCAATGTCGTTGTCATTGATTCTATCCAAACGCTGCACTCGGCACAGATTGAATCAGCACCCGGCTCGGTTTCCCAGGTCAGAGAATGTACCGCTGAATTGTTGCGCTTCGCAAAAGAAACAAATACACCGGTATTTATAGTCGGCCATATCACCAAGGACGGATCTATCGCCGGACCAAAAGTATTGGAACATATGGTGGATACGGTTTTGCAGTTTGAAGGAGATCGGAACCATGTATACCGTATTTTACGAGCAGTAAAAAACAGATTTGGATCATCCTCGGAATTAGGAATTTATGAAATGCAGGGTTCTGGATTAAGAGAAGTTTCCAATCCTTCAGAAATTATGCTTTCCCAAAGAGAAGAGCAGGTCAGTGGAATTGCTGTAGCGGCCATGTTAGAGGGTATGAGGCCCTTAATGATTGAAGTGCAGGCACTGGTCTCAAATTCAGCGTATGGAACGCCACAGCGAAGCTCTACAGGTTTTGATACAAAGAGATTGAACATGTTGCTGGCAGTCCTGGAAAAAAGATTCGGATTCAGATTGAGTGCACAGGATGTATTCTTGAATATTGCAGGTGGATTGAGAGTCGAAGACCCAGCAATTGACCTCGCCGTTATTGCTGCAATCATCTCTTCGCAACAAGATATAGCTTTGGAATCTAATATTACATTTGCCGGTGAAGTAGGCCTCTCCGGGGAAATAAGAGCTGTAAATAGAATTGAACAAAGAATTCAAGAAGCAGAAAAATTAGGGTTCGAACAGATTTTTATTTCGAAATACAACACCAAAGGATTAGATATTAAAAGATATCAGATATTGGTCAGACCAGTGGCAACATTAGAGGATATATTCAGAATATTATTTGGCTAAACGGCTACTTAATTCATAAAAAAAGCGAGCCTAGATTCTTCTAGGCTCGCTTTTTTTTATCGGTAATCTATTTGATTACTTCCGCTAATTTTGCTTCTAATGCGGGTCCACGAAGGTTAGTCGCGATGATTTTTCCTTCTGGATCTAATAGGAAGTTTTGTGGAATTCCTTCGATACCATAAAGATCAACAACTTCAGATTGCCAGAATTTTAAATCCGACACTTGTGGCCAACCAGTAAGGTTGTCATCTTTAATCGCTTGCAACCAATCTGCTTTGCCTGACTCGCGGTCCAATGAAACCCCAAATACAGTGAAATTTTTATCCTTGAATTTGTTGAAAGCAGCTACTACTGTAGGGTTTTCATGTCTACAAGGTCCACACCAACTTGCCCAAAAATCAATCAGCACATATTTTCCACGTAAAGAGGATAGCTTAACAACATTTCCCGAAGTATCAGGCAACGCAATTTCAGGTGCAACTGAACCGATTGCAACTTTTTTAAGTTTATCGATCTTGGCTGCCAAAGCTTTTCCCTTAGTCGTGTTTTTCAATGCTCCAGATAATTTATCATAGGTTGGAACAACTACGTCATTTACATTCTCAGCGCTTACCATTTCTTCCAACAAGCCCAAAGTAACATAGCTATTTGGGTTTGCTTTCACATATTCCTCATTGATTTTCTTTTGTTGGTCAAATAGTCCTTGCGCTTTTGCTTGCAGTCCACCTACAAATGCTTCATCTTGTTGTTGTTCCGGGCTTGCTGCTTGAAACTCCTTGTTTAAAGCGGCAAATTGATCCGTAACACCCTTGATAGAGGTTTTATATTTTGCAAAATCTTTGTTGATTTCATTTCCTGTGACTTCCGACGCAGCTAATGTCTCACCATTCACATTGATAACTCCCTTTGCTAAATAAAGCATAGTCATATCAGGGTTGCTAAGTTCGCGAAGTGATTTTCCATCGGCAGATAATATCAATTGTGCTTGTGTTGGTTCGGCAACAATACCATTGTAGGTAAATTGTCCTTTTTCAACGTTAGCAGAATCAATATGGCGCTGCCCGCCGTCTACATACATCAAATACACTTTCGCTGGCGCATCCACATTTTTCAAAGTTCCCTTTATGGAGAAATCCTCTTGCGCAAATAGCAATGATGGGACCGCTGCCAATACAGCTAACATTGTTTTTTTCATATCGCTTTTTTTATAATAGTTTCATACATATATCGTTCCAATTACCATCTTCCGCTAGCACCACCGCCACCGAAACCTCCGCCGCCAAATCCGCCAAAGCCGCCACCGCCGCCTCCACCGAATCCGCCGCCAAAGCCACCACCACCGTTATCTCCACCACGGCCACCGCCCAATGAGTTCAATAAGGTCCACCAGAATAAATCTGAAGAACCTCGACCGCCCATAACACGACCACCGCCGTTCTTACCGCCACCTCCGGATTTCGAAATCAGTGATATAACAATGATAATAACGATAATAATGAATATAATAGGAACTCCTCCACCGCCTTCGGTAGAATAGCTATCCTTAGGATCTGCCTTATATTCCCCTTTTGTGTAAGAAATAATGGCACTTGTGCCATCGTCAATCCCTTTGAAATAATCTCCCTGTCGAAAGGCTGGTTTTACTTCATTCTCTATTATCCTATAAGCAATGGCATCAGGAACGGCACCTTCAAGACCATATCCAGTACGGATAGTAACAGCACGATCCCCCAACGCTACTAAAAATAAAATACCGTTCTCATATTTTTTATTCCCAACACCCCACTTCTGGGCTAATCGGTCGCCATAGTCCGCAATATCATAATCTCCAGTGCTATTCATGACCACTACTGCAATCTGAATCGTGGTAGAGGCTTCAAATGCCAACAGCTTATTCTCCAATTGTTGCTTCTGTCCAGAAGATAACGTGTTCGTATAGTCTGTTACCAAGGACGTCGCAACAGGTGGAAAATCCTGCGCATAGGTTTGAAAATGAAACAATAATCCTACAAAGAAACTGAGGAATATTTTAGTTGAAAATTTCACAGTTAGTGATGCTTTCTGCATAAAAATTTAAGATTTACCGAAATAAATATCATTCGGAAGTTCATTCACATCGTCCGCTCTCCTAGGGAAATAGGTGGCTAATTGATCACCTGCTTTTTGGATGCCTTCAATTAGGCCCTCAGCAAAATCTCCCTTTTTAAAATAACCAAGCATTAACTCCTTGGTTGATTCCCAAAAATCCTCTGGAACCTTATTGTTGATTCCCGTGTCGCCGATGATGGCAAACTGATGGTCATCTGTGGCAAGATAAATAAGAACACCATTTCTTTGTGTGGTCTCATGCATCTTCAGCTTTTCGAAATAGTATTTTGCTTGATCAATAGCGTCCATATTATGTACCCTACGCTCAACCACCAACCGGATTTCGCCTGAAGTGCGGTTCTCAGCAAGGCTTATCGCATGAACTACTTGCTCTTGTTCTTCTTGATTGAATATCTCCATGGGTATCTAAATAGAAAAGATGAATGCAGAAGTGAAAGCCCCCAACATTCATCTTTACGTTATATTAACAACAATAAAAATGCATTAAAACTGAACTGTCGGTGCTTTATCAGAACCTTCAGCAGCTTTGAACGTACCTTTAGCCTTAAATCCAAAGATTCCAGCCATAATATTGTTAGGGAAGCTACGGACAGTAGTGTTGTAGTCCTGAACAGCCTCATTGTAAGCTCTGCGCTCAACCGAAATGCGGTTCTCAGTACCCTCTAACTGTGCTTGTAACTCCTGAAAGTTTGAATTAGCTTTCAAATCCGGGTAGTCTTCTACACTAACCAATAAACGACCGATAGCTTGTGATAGACCATCTTGCGACTGTTGGAAGTTTGCAATTGCCTCTTCACTCAAGTTGTTTGGATCTACTTGTACAGAAGTCGCTTTTGCACGAGCCTCAGTTACTGCTGTCAAAGTCCCTTGTTCATGCTGTGCAGCTCCTTTAACAGTGTTCACTAAGTTAGGGATCAAGTCCGCCCTACGTTGGTAAGCATTTTCAACCTGCGCCCATTTTCCTTTTACATTTTCATCCTTCGATACCATGGTATTGTACCCACAAGAACTGAATGAAAGGGCAGTCAATAAACCTACAAATACGATTAATAATCTTTTCATGTGTAATGTTTTAACAAGTAATATTTAAAAGTAAGAATTTGTTTTCACAAAAAAGCAATATCAAATGACATACCAATACACGCAAAAAACGAAATTCTGTCAGTTTTTGGTATCTTTGCATTGCTTTTTGGGATAAAACCCCAACATCATTATGCAAAAAGAAATCGAAATCGCCTTAAGTCCCGACTTTGTACAGGACGAAAAACGTATCCTTGCTGAAGGATCTAAAAAACTTAGAGTACATCCCAATAGAATCAACGGGTTCCACATCAGGAAACGATCAATTGACGCTCGTGGAAAGCAGGTCTTGTTTAGAATGAGAGTGGTCTTTTTTATCGATGAGCCTGTTCAAGCTCCCCATTACCATACGAAACTTAAAAATGTAAAGGATGCAAAACCTGTTATCATAATAGGGGCCGGCCCTGCAGGCTTGTTTGCAGCTTACAGATGCCTAGAAGTAGGTTTAAAACCTATCGTGATCGAAAGGGGGAAAAAAGTACAGGATAGAAGAAGAGACCTGGCAAAAATCAATCGAGAAGGATTTGTCAATCCTGAATCTAATTATTGCTTTGGTGAAGGGGGAGCTGGAACATATTCGGATGGTAAACTATATACCCGTTCAAATAAACGGGGTGATGTGCAGCAGGTACTTTCCATATTCGTCGAACATGGTGCTACTGAAGATATATTGGTCGACGCGAGACCGCATATCGGAACTAATAAATTACCACATATCATCGAAAGTATCCGTGAAAGAATAATTGAAATGGGGGGTGAAGTCCATTTTGATTGTAAGGTGATCGATATTATCGAACAATTTGGTAAAGTGCAAGGTGTAAGGACTGAAAACGCAGGTATTATTAATGCTGATCATGTAATAGTCGCTACAGGACATTCTGCTAGAGATATATTTGAACTGTTCCGCTCCAAGAACTGGCTTTTGGAAGCAAAACCCTTTGCCTTGGGAGTGCGTATTGAACACCCTCAATCCGTCATTGACTCAGCACAATACCATTGCAGCATCCGTCCGGAAAACTTGCCACCAGCTTATTATAGCCTGGTAGAAACAGGTGGATGGAAGAGGAGTTTTTTCATTCTGTATGTGTCCCGGTGGAATTATTGCACCTTGCGCAACAGATCAAAACGAAATTGTAGTAAACGGATGGTCTCCATCTAAAAGAAATAATCCTCATGCCAATTCTGGAACGGTGATCCAGATAAATCTTGAAGATGTCGTAGGTGCTGACCAAGATCCTTTCGCATTGTTGGAATTTCAAAGACAGATAGAACAGAAGGCATTTGAACTTGGCGGAGGTAACTTAGTTGCTCCAGCACAAAGAATGGAAGATTTTGTCAATAACAGAGTGTCGATAGACTTACCCGAGAATTCTTATAAGCCTGGAACCCGTTCTGTAGACTTGAGAGAAGTTTTGCCAAAATTCGTGTATTCGGCACTGCAAGGTGCTTTGCCTGTATTTGGAAAGAAGATGAAAGGATATTATAGCAATGAAGCTATCTTAGTCGGGGTAGAATCGAGGACATCATCCCCTGTTCGGATTCCAAGAGATAAGGAGACTCTGCAACACCCGCAAGTGACTGGTTTATATCCATGTGCAGAAGGAGCAGGTTATGCTGGAGGGATAGTTTCGGCAGCAATAGACGGTATGAATTGTGTAGATGCGATCAAAGCAACTCTATAAGATTGTAAATATTTGCAAAAATATCACCCTTGATATTGACAGGAAGCAAGTATTATTGTATTTTTGTACCACTTTCAAGCGAAAGTAGCTCAGTTGGTAGAGCACAACCTTGCCAAGGTTGGGGTCGCGAGTTCGAATCTCGTCTTTCGCTCAAAAAAAAAGCTTCCAAATATTGGAAGCTTTTTTTATTTTAGAATATGCCAAATTATAAGTCTAGATGGGACAACTATAATTTCTTTTTTGCTTACGGAATACTTATCCCAGTATTTTTGGTCATGCTCATTTTTAGCGATGCAACAGCCAAAGAATGGCTTATGGTAATGTTCTCATTGCTTGGTGGAATAACAGTTCTTTTGTTAATCATTTACTTCACAACATCTTATAAAATTGATGGCCAATATTTAAGGTATAGTAGCTTTATTTTTTTCGGTAAAATAAAGATTAAAAATATCAATAAACTAGAGGTGGGTAAAACCATGTATGTAGGAATGAAACCTGCATTTGCAAGGCATGGAATTATTGTTAGATATAATAAATACGATGAGATTTATATCTCACCACCTGATAACAATGAATTTGTAGAAGAATTACTGAAGATTAACCTGAAATCGAGGTTGTAAGAGCTTAATTCTCCTCATCCATTAGAACTTGTTCTTTCAAGCCCCAACTTCATTAAACTCGGCGTCATAAATGAAACTACACCTAAAACAATACACAACAGTCCTGCGATAATAAATGCATTAGCTACTCCGATATGATCCGCAATATTTCCAGCAAACAATAAACCGATCAAACTTGGAATAATTGCAAAACTAAAATATAATGAGAATACTCTACCCAACATATCTGCTGCAATTTCTTCTTGTATAATAGTCATGAAGACGGCATTGAATATCGACATGGAAGCCCCACCAAAACCCGTCAAAACAACAAAAAGAATAAATGATGATGGTGGTAGAATTCCTGATAAAACGAAGGTCAATCCAAGAACAATGTGCATAACATTGATCAGGAGAATTTTTCGGAAAGACACCTTGAATGCACTTAATGCCGATCCTCCAACTAGCATTCCAACACCCCAGACTACTTCGATAATGCTCATTTCTAACTTGTCCTCCACCAAAGTGACCTATGGTCATTAAAGGAAACATAATGGCGACTGGTAATACACCCATCATTGCTAGGATAGAGTAAAGGAACATCCTATTCAACCCTTTGTTTTGATGAATTGCCAGAAATCCTAATTTCAAATCTCGCCATACCTGCCTTATAGTTGCCAAGCTCTCAGGTTTAATATAAGGAATACTGATAAACATCAAACTAACAATAGCAAAGGCAGCGCCTATTATATCTAGATATAATACCTGGTGTATCGGAAGGGCAGCAATAGCCAAAGCACCTAATGCAGGACCTGCAATAGCACTTACTGAATGTAAGATCTGATTGACCCCTGATACCCGAAGCAATTGGTCTTGTGGAACAATCAATGGAGCTACTGCCTGAAGAGCAGGTTGGTGGAATGCTGAACCTATTGAACGACAAGCCATCAATAGATACATCCAATTTAATTGTACTTGACCATCACGCAAGGCGAAGGTCATTAACAATGTACAAGTCGCGATAAAGGCATCCGCATAAAATCATAACCTTCTTCTTGTCCCATCCGATCGATATATACTCCAGCAAATGGACCAATAATAGCTTAAGGCAGTAATGCAGCAATAGCTGCAACCGCCAGAACCTCAGCAGACTTGAATTCTAAACTTAACCAAATAATAACCGCAAAGTTTACGGCTGAGCTACTTATCAAAGAGACAAATTGCCCTATCCATATATAAATATAGTCTTAAACCAATGGTTCTTTTCCATGAAATAAATATTGAATGATTAAAAATACAGACAGCCAAATATTCGACTGAACATCTTTGAGTTTTGAATGCTTAAAGCTAACTCAATAGAGCAAGGGGCTCTTGATTAATGCTGTATATTGGTAAGTGCTCATAAAGCAAATATAATCCAATTACTTGAAATCCAAATGCATTAAATAAAAAAAAGCGTTTTAACTTTCGCCAAAACGCTTTTATACTAAAACTACACTACTATTATTTTCTTTCTAATCCTTTCGCTACCAATTCCTCCACATAGTTTCTAACATTTTCGTCAGAGAACCTCGAAGTCACATCGAAAGCAAAAGCGTGCACCAATAAAATGCGTGCACTTTCTTCACCGATACCACGAGCACGAAGATAGAACAATGCATCGTTGTCAAATTGACCCATGGTACATCCATGTGAACATTTAACGTCGTCAGCAAAAATCTCTAACTGCGGCTTAGTATAGATGGTTGATTTATCACCAATCAACATATTGTTGTTTTGTTGAAATGCATTTGTTTTTTGAGCATCCTCGCGAACGAAAATCTTACCGTTAAATACTGCAGTAGATTCGTCTTGCGGAATGTTCTTGTACCATTCATAAGATTCACAATGTGGTTTCATGTGATCTACGACCGTATGGTTGTCCACAAATTGTTTGTCTGCCAATAAATTTGATGCCATAAAGATGGGACTCAACTTCTTCAGCATCCAAGCGTACATTTAAATCATTGCGAACAAATGCAACACCTGGGAAATTACAATTGTAGTTGTTGTATAAACTGTGCTTCGTTTGATAAACTTCAGTATGGTTTGATATAGTGACTATTATTGGATGCTAATTGCAAGTAATAATGTTGCAATTTCGCATTCTCTTCAACCACAATCTCAGTAACCTTGTTGTTCAAGTTGAAAGCGGCACCATCCAAGGTGATAAAAGATTCGATGATCTCTGCTTCTGCATTTTGCTCAAGGATATACAAATTACGCGTTTGGGCAAAGAAATCTTGATTTCCAGTTGCCACATGCACGATCTGAATAGGCTTGCTAACTACTTTATTCCTGTTTACTTGCAAGAAAATCCCTGAAGTATGGAATGCCGTGTTCAGTGCAACCGTTGTGCTTTCAGTTTTGTCAGCATGTTTTGCAAAATGCTGTTGGAACTTCGGTTCATGTTGTGCCTCTTCAATAGGTTTAACAATCAAACCTATCTCATCCTCAAGAGATGAAAAAGCAAATACATATTGACCATTGATCAACACGATGCGGTGAGCATCTAATCCTGGGATATCTGCTGCACTAAGATCTAAATCTGAAACATCAACATCCTCATTTAATAAGTAGTTTCTGTTTACCAATCCATGGATATTCGTATATTTCCAATCCTCATTCTTCACTGTTGGAAAACCAAGATCATGAAAGCGTGTGAAAGCCTCCTCGCGAAGAGCCTTAACCGCAGACGTATCATTGCTTGTTTCCAATTCCTGAAATGTTGATGTCAACTGTTGGAATAAGGAGTTTGCTACTAGTGTACTCATGTTATTTGTTGTCAATCCGCTCATTACCTCGTTTCTTAATACAACTGATTAGGCGTTTTGCGTATCTAATTCTTTTAACCAGTCGTAACCTTTTTCTTCTAATTCTAATGCCAATTCTTTTGTGCCCGATTTTACAATGCGACCATTGTGCAATACGTGTACAAAATCTGGGACGATATAATCCAACAAACGTTGGTAGTGTGTAATGACGATAAATGCATTGTCTTTGGAACGCAATTGGTTTACACCATTAGCTACAATCCTTAATGCATCGATGTCCAAACCTGAATCTGTTTCATCCAAAATCGATAATTTTGGATTTAACATCGCCAATTGGAAAATCTCATTACGTTTTTTCTCGCCTCCTGAGAATCCTTCGTTCAAAGAACGGTTAGCCAAGTTTGCTGAAAACTCAACCAATTGTTGCTTTTCCTTAACCATCTTCAAGAAGTCTTTTGCTTCCATCGGTTGCAATCCCTTATATTCACGGATATCGTTGACCGCAGTCTTCAAGAAGTTGATGTTAGAGACCCCAGGGATTTCAACAGGATATTGAAATGCTAAGAACAATCCCTCACGAGCACGATCCTCTGGTGATAATTCCAATAGATCAACACCATCTAGAAAAGCTTCCCCTTCAGTAACTTCGTAAGAGTCACGTCCGGCCAAAACATTTCCTAAAGTGCTCTTTCCAGCACCGTTAGGGCCCATGATCGCATGAACTTCTCCGGCTTTAACTTCTAAATTCAGTCCCTTTAATATTTGTTTGTCGTCAATCGACGCATGCAAATTCTTAATGCTTAACATATTCTATCTTATTTCTATCCTACCGACCCTTCTAAGGAGATCGCTAATAATTTCTGTGCCTCAACGGCAAATTCCATTGGTAATTGATTCAATACTTCTTTAGCATAACCATTCACGATGAGACCAACAGCTTTCTCCGAATCAATACCACGTTGATTTAAATAGAAAACTTGATCCTCGCCGATTTTTGATGTGGTCGCTTCGTGCTCTAGAGTAGCAGTTTTGTTCTTGCTCTCGATATATGGGAATGTGTGGGCTCCACAGCGGTCTCCAATCAATAAACTGTCACATTGTGTGAAGTTTCTTGAATTGTCCGCGTTAGGACCAATTCTCACCAATCCTCTGTAACTATTGTGACTGTGTCCAGCAGAGATACCTTTAGAAATAATCTTCGAACGAGTATTCTTTCCTAAGTGAATCATTTTTGTTCCTGTATCTGCTAATTGCTTGTTCCTAGTCATTGCAACTGAATAGAACTCACCTACGGAATGGTCACCCTTAAGGATAACGCCTGGATACTTCCATGTAATAGCAGAACCTGTTTCAACCTGAGTCCATGAAATTTTAGAATGGTCCCCTTTACAGATACCACGTTTCGTCACAAAGTTGTAGATACCGCCTTTTCCGTCTTTGTCACCAGGATACCAGTTCTGAACAGTCGAATACTTAATCTCTGCATTGCGCATAGCAATTAATTCAACAACCGCAGCATGCAATTGGTTCTCATCACGCATTGGAGCTGTACAGCCCTCTAAGTATGAAACATATGAATCGTCATCCGCAATGATCAAGGTGCGCTCAAACTGACCCGTATTCTGAGCATTGATACGAAAATAGGTCGATAGTTCCATCGGGCAACGAACACCCTTTGGAATATAAACAAATGAACCATCTGAAAATACCGCAGAATTCAATGCCGCATAGATGTTATCTGTTTGGGGAACAACAGTTCCTAAATATTGTTTAACTAATTCTGGATGCTCTTGAACAGCCTCGCCAAACGAACAGAAAATTACTCCTTGTTCTTTCAGCTTTTCCCTAAAGGTAGTTTTAACCGATACGGAATCAAATACTGCATCAACAGCTACTACACCCGCAAGAATCTTTTGCTCATCCAATGGAATGCCTAACTTTTCAAAAGTTGACAATAACTCCGGATCAACCTCGTCTAAACTCTCCAATTGCTTCTTTGGCTTCGGAGCTGCATAGTAAGATAAATCTTGAAAATCAACTTCTGGGTTCTTGAAGTTCTGCCATGTAGGCATGCTCATCTTCAAGAAATGTTGATAGGCCTTCAAACGCCACTCCAATAACCATTCCGGCTCGTTTTTCTTCTGAGAAATCAATCGGATAGTATCTTCGTTAAGCCCTTTTGGCGCAATTTCCATCTCGATGTCGGTCGTAAAACCGTACTTATATTCTTCGAGCTCTAACTCTTTTAATAAATCGTCGTCTTTGGTGCTCATATCTCTTTCACTTTAAAAATGGGTAAGCGCCCACTAGTTTTGAATTGCAAAGTTACGACTAAAAAAGCATAAAATAGCCTGTTTTGTGTTCTTCTTACACCCCATATCATAAAAAAAATGATAAAAGTCATTTCTCTCGCATTTCAAGCTATTTAGAATCGTTATATTATGACAATAGAATGATTGATATAAATAAAATCAATTAATAATGTTTCTTAAAATCAATTGTAACTATATAATACCCCGCCAACAAATTGGAAATACATTTTGCATTAAACCAAATAAAATTTTGTATATTTATCGTTCTTTAATTTTATTTAAATGCCTATGTCTTACCAACCAGATAAAACGGACTTAAAAATCTTGAAGTTGCTTCAGGAAAACGGACGTATCACGAATTTGCAATTGGCGACCAATATTGGACTATCGCCCGCTCCCACTTTGGAACGCGTCCGCAAGCTCGAAAATTCTGGTTTCATCAAAAGTTATCACGCTTTTGTAGATGAAGAAAAATTAGGACTGGGAATTAAATCTTTTATACAAATCTCACTAGACTTTCATACGCATAACGCAATCCCAGAATTTGTCGAAGCTGTACGTGCAATACCGGAAGTTACGGAATGTCATCACGTAACGGGAAACTGCGACTTTATGTTGAAAGTATATGTCAAAGATATTAAGGCATATGAAGCCGTAATCATGGAAAAAATCTCAAAAATACCTTTTGTCAAAACTTTCCAGACGATGATGATTATGTCAACAAGTAAAAAGGAACCAATTGTACCGCTAGAGTATTAATCTTTTTAGAATGTCATATCAAGATTCTGCAATCATATTGACATGGCCAGATGCCACCATACGTGGAGATGAAAAATGGATGATGTTTTTCAAAAAAATCGGTATTGTCAAAAACCTGAACTTTAAGGTAGGTCACACCGGAGTCGTTTTGGTAAATCACCGAAACGGAGAAATGTTCTTTTATGACTTTGGAAGATATATTACTCCCAGAGGATACGGCAGAGCAAGGTCAAAAGACTCCGACCCCATGCTCGAAATTAAAGTCAAAGCAAAAATCGAAAATTCCGAAATCCAAAATATCGAAGGAATCGTCAAGCACTTTGAAACATTGAAGTCTGCAATGTATGGTGAAGGTAGATTGTTCTTCAGCATAGCAAAAAACATAAACTTTGATATCGCAAAAGAATATGGCGACCAATGTGTACAAGAAGGAACATTCCCTTATGGTGCAGTAGCAAAAAACAACAATAATTGCTCCCGATTTATTACAAGAATGTTGATGAAATCCTCGCCGAAGTATCACTATTGGCATGGAATTAACCTTCCGGAAACAATTAAAGCAAGCCCCATCAGCAATATTGTTAACGTATGCAATAGCAGAATGGTCAGTAGCTATACCCCACAAGAAGGATTGAAAACCTTCAAAATGAACCGATGGAAATCATTCTTTTTCCTGGTTAAACAATTGGGTGATAACGTATTCAGGAATAAAGCTAGTCTGCTGCCTAATGATATTATAATCGGTGCAGTAAACTTTAGGTCTAAACCAATATCTGTCCCTAAGCATGCTAAATACTTAGGCGGTGTAGGTGATGGAGCTTGGTATTACCTTAACGAAAGACCTGACAACCACATTGAATCAGTCGTTATTCAACACAGGGAAAATCTCGAGTATGTAGTGTTGGGTGAAGCTGTTCAGCCAATAGATTTTCATGCAGATTGGGAAATAACATACGATAGCCATATGATGTTTACTCATATCATCCCAAAATGACCAGAAGATAAAGATCAATCACATCGAAATCTTATCAACTGAAGATTACAAGTATAAAAACTTAATCGAGCGGTACGCTTAGATTACACTATACCCTGCCAGTCAATCGGCAGTTTATTATGAATATCTCAAATATTCGTTTGCTTTCGAGAAATGAGCACAGCCGAAAAACCCACGATACACGGATAGGGGTGAAGGATGGACTGCCGTTAAAATAAGATGCTTTTTGCTGTCTATCAGAGCCGATTTCTTGATTGCATAACTTCCCCAAAGTAAGAAAAACAACATTTTCTGCTTGGTCTGAAAATGGATTTTATAATCTCATCGGTAAAAAATTCCCAACCTTTCTTTTGGTGAGAACCAGCTTCATGTGCCCTAACAGTAAGCGTGGCGTTCAGCAATAAGACACCTTGTTCTGCCCATTTGCTAAGATTACCATGATTAGGGTATTTGAACCCCGGGATATCCGTAACCAATTCAGTATAAATATTTCTCAAGCTTGGTGGAATTGCAATCCCAGCAGGAACAGAAAACGATAGACCATGCGCCTGACCATCATTATGATAAGGATCCTGACCCAAAATTACAACCTTCAGGTTGTTCAACGGAGTCAGCCGAAAAGCATTGAAAACCAAGTCTGCCGACGGAAAAACCTGATGTAAACTCCGCTCGTTCCTCACAAATTCTGAGAGCTCCTGTAGTTTTGAAGTCTGAAATAATGGTTTTATAATAGAATCCCAAGATGAATCGAAACGTTCTGACATAGCTTTTGATAAAATTTTACATTATTTTGCTGTAACAAGTTGTATACTACAGCAATTTAACGGATATTTGCAAACTTACAGTATTAAGCATAATTATGTCAAATATAGTTCGCATTATAATTTGTAGTTTATTGGTAATCGGAACAGTTGCTTTGTTCTGGATTGGACAATGGGGCTGGGGGATTTTAGCAATCCTGATTACGATTTTGGCTTGGGTGACCGTTTTCTTCAACGAGAAAATGTTGATCGCACAATGGTTCCTCCGTAAAGAACGTATGGATAAAGCCGAAGTATGGTTGAACAAAATCAAAAACTACGAAAAGAATTAATCAATGCACAGCACGGTTATTACCATATGCTGTTAGGATTGATCGAATCCCAAAGAGCACCGTTACAATCAGAAAAATATTTCAAAAAAGCCCTAACCATGGGTCTACATATGGACCATAATGTCGCTTTGGCGAAATTATCCCTTGCAGGAATCGCAATGGCAAAACGTAATAAACGCGAAGCTGAAAAACTCCTGGCAGAAGCTAAAAAAGCTGATAAAAACAAACTCCTTGAAGAGCAAATCAAAATGATGAAAGCTCAAATGGGAATGATGGATAAACAACAATTTAGGTATTCTAGATAGACAATAGACAATAGACACTAGACATAAGACATTAGAAATTGCATAGTTTCGAGAAAGGTCAGGAGGAAATCCTGACCTTTTTTATTTTTACAGCAAGCCGAGGCGGGTGTGGACACCAACCACGGCAGAACAAGACCATACACCCCAAAAACCCTATCGGGCAATGTCATTAAGTAAAAAAAAATAAGGCAATTGACATATTTTCAGTGGCAGGTGGGGACACCTGCCACGGCGAGAACAAGGCAATACTTCTCAAAAACCCCATCGGGGTTAAGTGCCATAGGCATGAAATATATCTTAAATGCCGTAGGCATGTAATATCTATAGCATGAATATCGCCTCATTAACCAACGCCGTAGGTGTGGCATGTTTGTTTAAATTCGCCGAGCCAACCCCAGTGGGTTGTAACTATTATAGTTTTTTTGGGCCGCCGCGACTTTTTTAAATAGCCGTATCCGCAATTGATGGTTGGTGGGGACACCAACCATGGCAGGAAAAATGATCGCTTTCCACTATCTCAAATCTCAAATCTCACATCTCATATCCGGCATCGCCTACTGTCTATTCCCCCTCATTCTCCCTTAAAAGCCTCAAGAAATTCTGCCCCATTATTTTGGCTACATCTTCTTCACTATATCCTCTTTCCAGCAACGCTTTGGTCAATACCGGAAACTTAGAAACATCTTCCAACCCTTGAGGTGGAGACTCGATACCATCGAAATCAGAACCAATAGCAACATGGTCTATCCCAACTTTTTTAACTAAATAATCAATATGTTCCAAAACTTTCTCAAAAGGGGCATTTGCCAAGTGTTTCTGCTTTGCGGAAAGAGCGGAATACATTTTTCCAATAGAATATTTCCTGTTGACGCTGTCTTTTTTATGAGATTTAAAATATAGGTCTCGAACCCGCTTTACGTATTTGGAATCCAAAAATTCTGAATAAAAATTGACGCCTATAACCCCTCCATTCTTCTTCAAGGCTTCCAACTGAGCATCCTTGAGGTTGCGATAGTGTGGAGTCAAAGCCGCAGCATTGCTATGGGATACCAAAACTGGTTTCGTCGTTATGCTCAACACATCATAGAAAGTTTGCTCGCCAGCATGTGAAAGGTCTACCATCATGCCCAATTCATTCATCTTACGGATAATATTTTTCCCTTGCTCTGTCAGCCCTTTCCCTTTGCTTCCTTTTGTCTTAACCTCCTCAGCAGCCGCAGTGACCCACGGAAGGTTATAGTTCCAAGTCAAGGTCAGGTATCTAGCCCCACGATTATACAAGGCTTCTAAGTTGGCTTCACTGCCCTCGATCATATTTCCACCTTCAATACCAATTAAAGCAGCTATCTTACCAACTTCAATAATCCTTTGAATATCCGAGGAATTCTTGGCCAGCTCAATTTTCTCGGGATTCTTGAAAATGACCTTTTCCAATGCGTCAATCTGATCGTTGGCATGTTTAAATGCATTCTTTTTCCACTTCTTATCATCCGACCAAACAGCAAATACTTGAACATCCACTCCTCCTTCTTTCAATCTAGGTAGATCTGTATGATCGCTTTTTAACCGCTTGCTGATGTCTTTCCCAGGAAGAATGCTCGTTATAATAACATCATTATGACCATCTACAACGATCAAATCCTCATGGATCTTTTTATAATCGGTTTGAGCCATGCTTTTTAAAGCAATTCCTCCTAATAGGAATGAAAATATGAGTAGCTTTTTCATTATTTAGCGTTAAAGATAGTCTCATAAATAACGTCTTGAATCCTGCTCCTGACATTCAAGTCGTAGATTTTGGTGGATACTTGCGGATGGACTCTGTTGGAAAGGAATATATAGATAAATTGATTGCTAGGATCTACCCATATACATGTTCCTGTATACCCAGTATGTCCATATACAGATGAATTCGCTAGTTTCGAAGGGTAATCAGCACCTTTTTTGGGATCAAATCTGTCAAATCCCAAGCCACGGCGACTTGTTTTTAGATTGTTTTGATGTAAATAAATCGATTGTCTCAGGTCTGAAATATCGAACACCACCATATTCACCTCTATTCAACAATAACTGACCATAAATAGCCAAATCATTGGCCGAGGCAAATAGTCCAGCATGTCCTGCAACTCCACCAGCCATAGCAGCACCTTCATCATGGACATAACCCTGCAATAATACTTTTCTAAAGGCGGTGTCTTGTTGAGTAGGAACTATTTGATTTTTATTGAAACGGTCCCTAGGTAAGTAGCCCGCAGTTTTCATCCCAATAGGCTGATACAGAATTTCCTGAACATAATCTTGCATAGGAGTAGATGTCTCATGTTCTGAAACCTCCTTCATAACATACATACTGATGTCTGAATATACATAGTTGCCGATAGGCTTCACTGTTGAATTCAACATCTCTGGCCACATTACATCCCTATAATAATTGTTTTTCAGATAGGCATTGTCAGCAACCTTTACCTGATGGGTTGCTGAGGCTGTTGTTTGGAGATCTCCAGGTTTTAAATTCTTATAAAAAGGAATAAATGGAGTAAATCCCGCCTCATGCAACAAAACTGTCCTTAAAGTGATATTGGCTTTGTTGCTGTTTTTTGCTTGCCATAGATAATGACCCATCGTACTGTCTAGATGGATGATATTATTTTCCTGCAGATGCATGACAACAGGCGTCGTCCCAGCTATCTTGCTGATTGAAGCAAGATCGTAGATGTCATAAATGCTATTGGCTTGTTTTTTATCATAGGTGTGGCTACCGTATGCCTTTTCAAAAATTACCTGTCCGTCCTTAATGGCCATGACCATCATACCTGGAGCAGCAAGTTGTTCTATAGCATCTTTGGCAATTGCGTCAATTTGATTGGTCATTTTCCCAATATCAAGCCCTGATTGTTTCCCTTTCGTATATTGCAATCGTGTCTGTGTAGTCTTGTTAGAACCAGAAGTAATGCTAAACCACCGAAAATAGACATAGCAGCATTGGCTTGTGCCTCCTCGTTTAAATCTGGAGAGGTCAAAATACTCGCAAATCTCCCTAAATTTGCAGCTGATAAGCCAATATTAACGTAATTTATATCATTGCCGAATTTACAGAGAATCACATCTTTTCGGTTGACAGCAGATTGTAATACCATCGCTAAATGATCAGGTCTGAGTTCCTCAACAGTACCGGCAACAATAATGGTATTATAATACTTGGTATGTTCGTCGTATTGCTCAAATCCAAAATTCTTGACCTCAGCATAACGTTGTAACTGCTGGATAAAAGGAGCATATTTTACACTGTCGGAGGTAATTACAGCGATTCTACGAGCATCTAATCTAGTGAATGGAATAATATTGCGGTTGTTGTTTAATAGTACAGTTTCATTTTGAATGACTTGTTTGTACTGTGCCTGCGCATAAGATAAGCCAATAGCTAGAAAAATACCTAGTAGATTGAGAAAACGAATCATAATTGTTTAAGGGTTTCTTAATGTAAATGTACAAATAAAACGCACAAACACGCATGGCAAGCGTGTAATAATTCTGTATATTTGGTTTATGCCAGAATTAGTGGATAACAAAACTGTATTTACCTTATTGGAGGTGTCGAGAAGCATTCAAAAGACGATTGCAGACCGATATAAAAGCCTTTATTGGATAAAAGCAGAAATGAATAAACTCAACCATTATTCCCACTCCGGTCATTGTTATCCCGAATTATTAGAAAAAAAAGAAGGTAAGGTCGTGGCTGAAATGCGCTCCATCCTTTGGAAAATGGACTATCAGCGCATAAACAAGCAATTTAAAGAGGTTTTAGGAGAACCACTGCGCGAAGGTATCACCATGCTCTTTCAGGCAGGGATATCCTATGACCCTTTATATGGCTTCAGCCTGAAAATCGTTGACATTGATCCCCACATTCGTTTTGGGTGAGTTGGAAAAGGAAAAAAAGGAAAGCATCAAAAATCTCCAAGAGGAAGGAATATTTGATGCCAACAGAAGATTGCCTTTTCCGTTGATTCCAAAAAGGCTCGCAATAATTTCAGTTGAAACAAGTAAAGGACTGTCTGACTTCTTTAAAATTATAGATGGTAACCCCTGGGGATACAAAATAGAATATACCCTCTTTCCAGCACTATTACAAGGTGATAAATCCATCAGTTCTATAATCAAGCAATTGGAAGTAATTGCAGATAGATTGGAGAATTTTGATACCGTTGCCATAATTCGAGGTGGTGGGGGTGACGTAGGACTGAGTTCATATAATAATTACTTTTTATCCAAGGCGATAGCAATTTTCCCTATCCCTGTTTTAACGGGTATTGGACACTCAACTAATGAGACGGTCAGCGAAATGGTCGCTTACAAAAATGCAATTACTCCAAGTGAATTGGCAGATTTCCTGTTGCAGAAATTCCATAATTTCGCAATTCCAGTCGATCAAGCCCAAGAAAGGATTGTAAGAGCAGTACGTAGTACCTTTGATGATGAAAGCGCAAAATTAAAGCATATCATCTCAGCAATCTCTTGGAACAGTAAAACAAGGTTGCTCAAAGACAAGTCCCTAATCAATAACCTACAAAATCACCTGATCCGCCATAGTAGACAAAAAATTAAAGAAAATCAATCGCAATTACAACATATTGAGCGTATACTAGGAATTGTAAACCCAATTCATATCCTCAAAAGAGGATTCAGTATTGTAAGAATAGATGGAAAATCCGTCCATAAATTAGACCAGGTAGAAGTAGGATCCCAATTAGTAATCCAGCTCGAAGACGGTAAACTGATTTCAAAAGTTATACAAAAAGATGAACAAAATGGAAAATAAATATACCTATAAAGATGCTTTCGAAGAACTACAAAACATCGTTGCTGATATTGAAGATGGTGAAATTGCAGTCGACGAACTAACCGAAAAAATCAATAGAGCATCTGAACTGCTGACAATCTGTAAAGCGAAACTAACAGCTTCCGAAGCCGAAGTAGAAAAACTCCTGCAAAAACTGGAAAAGGAAAATGATTAGAAAGAAGATTTGAGATGTGAGATTTGAGATGTGAGATAGACATAAGACATAAGACAATAGACAGTAGACATACAATAGATAATAGGCTCGGAATCCCTCCTTTTTTCCTAATTACTCAAAAAAAATCTTCATTTCGTTAAATAATATTTTTTGCGTTATTTTGCGTAGTTTAGAATTAGTCTTAATTGTCCTTTGTTAAGAAACATCTACATATTATTGTTTTCTGTATTATTTCCCCTTTGCAGCCTTGCTCAGGTTTATACATTATCTGGTTCTATCAAAGACAGTAAGGGCGAACCTATGGCTAATGTTTCTATCGAAGTAAAAGATAACATAAGCTTTAATACCTTTTCTGATGAACAGGGATTATTTGTCATATCAAACCTCCCGAAAGGAACTTATCAACTTCAATTTTCTCATGTAGGACTAAATCCGATTTCTAGAACCTTCCGAATAGAAAGCGATAGAGAAACGCAGATTGTTTTCAGTCAAGATGAAATAAACATTGATGAAGTCCATGTCACGGCAAAGGAATCCAAAAATATCAGTACCAGCTCCATAATCACCAGAGATGCCATGCAGCACCTGCAACCATCAAGTATTGCTGATATACTGGAGTTATTGCCAGGTGGTAGAACTGGAACTCACGCTTTAGATCAGGTGAGGGGAATCAATTTGAGAACCCCAACCAATGCTTCAATGTCTGGTTATTCAACAAATTCTTTAGGAACAATGTTCTCGGTGGATGGAATGAGTCTGAACTCACAGTCCATGATCGACCCTACCCAAGGATTTGGAATTGGTGTGCCTAATAATAATAGAAACACATCAAATATTGGAGTGGATATGCGAACAATCGCAACCGATAACATTCAAAGTGTAGAAATTATACGTGGTATTCCATCTGTTGAATATGGAAATCTAACCAGTGGGGTAGTGTTGATCGAAAGAATAAATGGATATGAACCTTGGTCAGCAAGATTTAAATCCGACGGATACAGCAAGTTGTTCAACTTAGGAAAAGGGTTTGACTTAAATCAGTACAAACTTAATTTTGATGCGGGCTATCTCAACTCACTCAAAAAAGTATCAGATATCTTTAATGGTTACAAACGTATTAACGCTTCCATTCGTGGTGAAAAATTCTGGAACTTAAACCGATATCGATTAATTTGGAGTCATAATGTAGATTTCAATACCACTATTGACAATGAAAGATTTGACCCAGATAATGATTATGCTTTAACAGATCGTTATAATAATTCGGTACAAAGAATTACCGTGGGCAATAGTGTGAAAATATTCTCCTCTAATCCTAAAGGAGCGTTCCGTAATGCTACATTTTCAGTGAATGTCAATCATTCGTCCAATCAAATCGATGTAGACAAGTTAGTGCAGCCACTTGCTGTTAATGTGTTAATGAACTCTTTGATTGCAGGTAGTCATGAAATGTCCTTTCTGTCTTCAAAGTATGTTACGAATATGCAAATTGATAGCCGACCACTTGACGTCAACCTAAAAGCAGTCAGCAATTGGAATGTGAAAGCATTAGTAAAGCATCAAATAAAAGGAGGAATAGAATATTCCTATGCCAAAAACTTGGGAAAAGGTCAGCAATATGATTTAAATAAACCATTGAACATGACCATTACAGCAAGACCGCGCGATTTTAGCAAGATTCCTGCGATGAGCAATTTGGCATTATTTGCTGAAGATAGATTCTTTATCAACTTTGGCAAGGTGTTGTTTGAAAATAATCTGGGTATTAGAGCATTCACACTACTAAATTTAGATAACAGATATCATATCGATGGCAAAATATACCTTGAGCCAAGATATAATGCTAAGCTTCATTTACCCCAAACTAGCCTATTCGGAAAAAATCTAAAGTCAAATATATTCGCAGGCTATGGAATTCAAACTTTGATGCCAAACCAGAATCTATTATACCCTGCATTGCATTATAACGATATTACAGAACTTTCTTTTTACCCAAATAATCCTGAACACAGGCTAGCATGGGGAATGACTAACATATATGACCCAACAAACTTTAATTTAAAGCCTGCAAAAAATTTTAAATGGGAAGTAGGAACACAGTTTGATCTCGAAGGAAATACATTTTCCATCAACTATTTTAATGAGAAAATGAACAATGGATTACGAGATGTCACCCTGTTCAATCCAATTGCATTTACAAAATATGACGTTAATTCTGTAGACCCATCAACGATAACTGCAAAACCTTCTATCGAAGATTTTACCGGAGAAAATCAAGCCCAATACCATAGTTATACAAAAAATGAGAATGGTAGTCTAACAGAAAAAAATGGTATTGAATATCAATTTACCTCAAGACGGATAAAAGGAATCAATACCAGATTTACAATCAATGGAGCATGGTTGAAAATAAATAATAGAAATATTCAACCCGTATATTCCGTAATAGATCAAAATTTAGTGACCGACGGAAAAGTGAGACAATACATTGCTTCTTATAGAAATGGAAGTTCAGGGGGTACTTATGAATCATTCAACACCAATCTGACGGCGGATTCTTACCTACCGAAATTAGGTTTTAATCTATCTGTTTCTGTACAAAGCTTATGGTATAATTCATCCCAAAGATTGTTTAGAGACGATTTGCCAATTGGTTATTATGATATTGACCAAAATTATCATGAGTATACGGAGGCTGACCGGTATGATCCAATTCTTAGGAATTTTGACCTTAAAACGGATCCTTATACTTATTATAAATTCACACAACCCATCGATCTACTGGTCAATGTGAAAGCAACAAAAGTTATCAAGGAAAAAATCAGAATAGCCATGTTCGTAAATAGGCTTTTTATTTACAAACCTAATTATACTCAACATGGACACTATTTTATCAGAAGAAATAATGCGGAAGATAACCCCTATTTCGGTATGGAATTAAATATTAAAATATAAAATATAGATAACAATGAAAAATACATCCCTTTTTAAATGGCTTTGCTTTGGACTAATGCTGTTTTCCTTGAGTTCATGTATGAAAGATGAATTTTTGGAATCTCGCTCCAATGTCTTTATTGAATTAGACAATTCAAAATTAGTGGGCGAATACAGCATCAGCAATGTCAATATCCAATTACAAGAGATAAACTCCGAAGTTATTACTTCCTCAACACTAGGAACAGGAGCAGACACCGCTAAAGCAAATCTAACTTACGGCACATATACAGCAACTTTAAATGGAGAAATCACCATAAAAGTTAATGGCGCCGACAAAAAAATGGAACTGAAAGCTCGCAAATCCAATATTGTAGTAAACTCCGAAACAACAAATATTACACTGCAAACTTTCCTGTCAGATCCAACAGCAAATTTCGTGTTCAAAGAAATCTTCTTCACAGGAAACCTGACACCTGAAGGAAAAGTATATAATGGTGACAAGTATTTTATTGTCCATAATAATTCAAATGATACATTGTATGCTGATGGAATGTTCCTTGCTCAATCCCAGTTTTTGACCACTACAAAAAGAGTCTATACCCCTGATGTCATGAAAGATGCTTTCACATCTTCAGAAATCATCTTGCTGCCCGGAACCGGAAAACAATACCCTGTAGCGCCAGGCGAAGATATTATCATCGCAAATAATGCAATAAACCATACTGAAGCAAATCCTAATTCCTTCGATTTGAGTAAGGCAAATTTTGAAATTGAACTCATCAAAAACATCAATATCGATAATCCGCAAGTGCCAAATGCAACCAATGTTGCAGGGAATTTATTGATGACCGTGCAGGGCAATAAATCCTATGTGATGGGTAGATTCCCTGAAAGAATGGATGCAGAAAAATTCAAAACTGAAAATGCTTATAACTTTAGTTACGTAGCCGTAAATGGCGCTGTGATCAAAAATGATTCCTATAAAATCCCAAACAGCTATATCCTAGATGCGGTCAATGTTTCTCAAAAAACAGGTTTTGAATGGTTGGTGACTTCCGAAACATTAGACATGGGATGGACTTACGCAGGTGATAAAACTGATGAAAGATATGGAAAAGCTGTCATTAGAAAACCATTAGGTGTATTGGACAACGGAAAACCTTTCTTGCAGGACACCAATAATTCAACCGTTGATTTTAACCATGCCACTCCATATTCATTGAAATAAGGACCATGAGAAAATTGATGTCCATAGGTATCCTCAGTTGTTTATTTGCCTTTTCCGCAAATGCACAAGACTCCCTGCAATTACATTTGCAAGGAATCAAGGAAAGGGTTAGTCAAGGCAGGGCAATCAGGAATGATTTCTATAAATTACCTGCGCTCAGACCTTTTCAATATAAACAATCTATGACACCTGTGGACATTTCATACTTTTCTGATAATAAGGAACTATATAATTATCAAATAGGATCAGGAGATAAAGGATTTAGGATTAAAACAGACTCATATATTAAGAATTCATTCCCTAATCTCACCCTGTGGGGATATGCAACCTATGAAAAATGTTAAAGTCCAAGATCTAAAGTTTAATGAAACATCTGATTATCATCTTGTTTTCCCATATCTTATTGCAGATTCAGTAGGTGGGAATTTGAACGCTGAGGTTTACCAATTTTCAGGAGGAATCGCCAAGGAAATCGGAAATTGGGTGCTGGCAGGGGAAGCTGGATACAAAGCGAACTTATCCCATCGAAAAAGAGATCCAAGACCTGATAATAATTCCTCTGATATATATGCACAACTAGGAGCTTCTTATTTTTTAACACCCACCTATCTAATTTCCGCACATGTAGGTGGCAGGTTCTATAAACAAAGAAATACATTGGATTTTATATCCGAAAAAGGAAGACCTCAAGTATTTTACTTTAATGGATTAGCAGCTTATAATAGGTTATTGTCTGGGTCATTTAATCCACCAGGGCAATTTTTATATAATGTTAACGGCATCAATGCTAAATTATCCTTTGCTCCAAAAAATGATGCTGGATTTATGGCTGAGGTTGGAGTTTCCCAAAATTCCGGAAAAAGAACATTGCCATTATCATCTACAAATGCCAATGATTGGACCGACCAGGTCATTTCAGGGAAATTAGGATATGTAAACGCGAATGATAGTTGGTGTTATGGAGCAATGGCTAAAATGGATCTACAGACTAGGAAAGGATCCGAAGGACTATTTAATAATGATGGAGCCGTTACTGGGGGTTATACCAAAATCTCTGAAATATCATCCTATAGATATTACAACTTCGAATATAATCTTGAAGCTTTTATCGGAAAAGAAAATTGGAGCATTAAGCCATTTGCAACTTTTACTCAAATCAAGGAACAGTACTTGAACCCATTCAGAGAACAATGGGCAGATATTGTAAAAGTTGGGGTACAAGGGCAGTATTTATATCAAATGAAGGACGGTTTGTTTGGAATTAGTTTAAATTTGCAGAAGCAGAAGGTTTTAGATAAAAATTCTGTGTTCAATATCACTAGGGGGACTGCCCTGGAAGATTTATTGTCGCAGAATTACATGTTCTTGACTGCCGAACCGTTCACAGTGGGAGGAGAAGCGCGTTATGACTTCGTCGTCAATGAACAGGTGAAACCTTTCGTGAAGGCAAATGCCCTAACATCTACAGAAATAAAACAAAAATATTATGCACTGACCCTAGGGTTCGTGTTTTAAAAACGGAAATGAAGAGAATATTAGTTATAGGTTTGGTAATGGGAATTACAGTGTTAAGCACTGCATTCTTAAGTGATAAGGGAATTCAAGATCTAAGAAGTCTATATAGCAGACCTATTAGTGAATGGCCTAAACCAACTATTGACTCAGGAGTAGTATATGAGGAATTTAAATCTCTTCCAAAACTCGATACAAGCTATTTCTCCCTAATGGAACAACCAAAAGTGAAATTAGGCAAGCTTCTGTTTTTCGATCCTATCCTTTCGGGATCAAACCAAATCTCATGCAGTTCGTGCCATAATCCACAGACTTCCTGGGGAGACCATTCAACAGTCCCAGTGGGTCATGACCATTTAGTAGGCACAAGAAATACCCTTTCTTTATTGAATGTTGGACAACGGAAAAGTATGTTTTGGGACGGTAGAGCAAATTCCCTCGAGGAGCAGGCATTAAGCCCAATCGAAGCACACAATGAAATGGCTATGGACCTAACAAAATTGGTCCCAAAACTCAAAGCAATTCCAGAATATAACAAGCTTTTCAAGCAAGCGTTTGGGGACGATGATTTCTCAATGCCCGAGATCATGAGTGCACTGGCCACTTTCCAAAGAACTTTAACATCCAAAAGAAGTCGTTTCGATGAATTCCTAGATGGTAAATATGATGCCCTAAATGACGAAGAAATCGCAGGATTACACCTCTTCAGAACAAAGGCTCGATGTATGAACTGTCATAATGGTCAATATTTTACAGATGAAGATTTCCATAATATTGGATTGACCTATTACCAACGTAAATATGAAGATTTGGGACGATATATCGTCACCAAAGACCCTAAAGATGTTGGAAAATTCAGGACACCTTCGTTGAGAGATGTCATGAATACCAATCCATGGATGCACAATGGGCTGTTTGATAACATAATTGGAGTCATCAATATGTACAATTCAGGCATGACCATGAACAATCCAAGAAATCCAGAACAAGAGGCTGACCCTATTCATCCTCGCATCGATCCTCTCATGAAGAAACTGGATTTGACCCGAGACGAAATCAGACAGGTTGCAGCATTTTTGGAATCTATCACAGCAACGAAATACCGTATGCCAAGACCTGAGAAACTTCCACGCTAACAATGTAACTATGTTGTAAACTAATCGTTTTTGTTTAGTTTAACGGAAGGTCTTTTCATGAGTTTTGCCTAACTTTGAAAGTTATGCAAAAAAATGCTACCCATAATCCAAAATCCCATATTCAAATTAAAGGTGCTCGTGTAAACAACCTGAAAAATATTGATGTTGATATCCCTAAAAAACCAGTTGGTTGTAATCACAGGGATGTCGGGATCCGGAAAATCTTCTCTCGCCTTTGATACCTTATACGCAGAAGGTCAACGTAGATATGTAGAAAGTCTTTCTTCCTATGCTAGGCAGTTCATGGGAAGGATGAACAAACCTGATGTAGATTATATCAAAGGAATTGCACCGGCGATCGCTATCGAACAAAAAGTGATCTCTAGCAACCCCAGATCTACCGTAGGAACATCCACTGAAATATATGATTATTTAAAACTTCTATATGCAAGAATTGGTAAAACTATTTCCCCAATTTCTGGAAAAGAAGTAACAAAAGATACCGTAACATCCATTGTAGACAAAATATTGTCCTATGAAGATGATGCTAGAGTAACCATCTATAGCCCACTTATCCCTACAAATAACAGAAAACTCAAAGAAGAACTTTCTTTGTTGTTGCAAAAAGGATTTGTACGTGTCAAGCTTAATGATTCTATCCAAAAAATAGAATCCATTATTGAAGATAAAGAAGTATCAAACAAAGCTTTTAAGGAAGGTGATATTTTCATCGTAATAGATCGTGTTCGTTTAGAACATAATGACGATACCATCAATCGCTTGGCCGATTCGGTACAGACTGCATACTTTGAAGGAAAAGGAGAATGTGAAGTGGAAATAGATGCTGACATTTTCCATTTCTCAGACAAGTTTGAACTTGATGGAATTACTTTTGAAGAACCTTCACCTAACTTTTTCAGTTTCAATAATCCTTATGGTGCTTGTAAACGTTGTGAAGGGTACGGTAAAATAATAGGCATCGACCCGGATTTAGTCATCCCGGATAAAAGCAGATCTGTATTTGATGGTGCCATAGCCCCTTGGCGTGGCGAGAAAATGGGTGCTTGGCTTGATAAATTAGTGCGATCAGCACTCAAATTTGATTTCCCTATTCATCGTGCTTATGCTGACCTCAGCAAAGAACAACAAGAACTGATTTGGACCGGAAACAAATACTTCAGGGGATTGAATGATTTCTTTGCGGAACTGGAAGAGCAAACATATAAGATTCAATATCGAGTGATGCTATCTCGGTACAGAGGAAAAACAGATTGTCCCGAATGTAAAGGAACTAGATTGCGCAAAGATGCATCATATGTGAAAATCAACGGTTATTCTATTACCGATGTTGTATTGTTGCCTTTGGAACAAGCCTTAAATCTGTTTCAAAATCTAAACCTCTCGGACAATGAAGCAATTATAGCAAAACGCTTGCTTGCAGAAATTGTAAACCGATTGCAGTTCTTGTGTGATGTAGGATTAAGTTATTTGACCTTGAACCGATTGAGCAATAGCCTTTCTGGTGGTGAATCTCAACGGATAAACCTGGCCACTTCATTGGGATCCTCTCTAGTGGGGTCAATCTATGTTCTGGATGAACCCAGTATTGGTCTGCACCCTCGTGATACGCAAAAGTTAATTGGCGTATTGAAATCCCTTCGTGATGCCGGTAATACCGTGATAGTCGTAGAACATGAGCAAGAAATGATGGAAGCTGCAGATTACCTCATTGATATTGGGCCAGAAGCTGGTATTAATGGTGGGGAATTAGTATTTGCAGGAACCTATAAAGAAATTTTAAAAGATAAAAATAGCCTTACAGGTAAATACCTTGGCGGTGACCTTTCTATCATAGTTCCAGAGAAACGTAAAAAATGGAATGAAAGCATCCGAATCAATGGTGCTAGAGAAAATAACCTAAAAGGCGTAAATGTTGATTTCCCTTTGAATGTGTTTACCGTTGTGTCCGGGGTTTCTGGTTCTGGTAAAACATCATTGGTAAAAAGAATTCTATATCCAGCATTACAAAAAGCAATTGGAACGTACTCTGGAGAACAAACAGGACTTTACGACGGGATTGAAGGTGCATTGGATCAAATCGAACAAGTTGAAATGGTAGATCAAAACCCTATCGGCAGGTCTACGCGATCCAATCCTGTAACTTATGTAAAGGCTTGGGATGAAATCCGAGCACTGTATTCTTCACTGCCAGCAGCAAAAGCAAATGGTTTGAAACCTTCAGCATTCTCTTTTAATGTCGAAGGTGGGCGATGTGAAGTATGCCAAGGTGAAGGAGTGGTAAAAATTGAAATGCAATTTATGGCGGATA
The DNA here is from genome assembly GCF_901472535.1 of Sphingobacterium daejeonense. NCBI lineage: Bacteria > Pseudomonadati > Bacteroidota > Sphingobacteriia > Sphingobacteriales > Sphingobacteriaceae > Sphingobacterium > Sphingobacterium daejeonense. The sequence goes on from NZ_LR590470.1 coordinate 190,418, forward strand.
TCATTCTGCCGTGTGAAGCATGCGATGGTAAAAGATTTAAACAGCATGTCCTTGATGTGCAATACAAGGAAAAATCAGTTTCCGATATCTTAGATCTGAGTGTGGACGAGGCAATAGAATTTTTTGCCGATCAACCGAAAATCCTGAACAAATTAGGACCGTTGCAAGAAGTAGGATTAGGCTATGTGAAGTTGGGACAATCTTCCAGCACCCTCTCAGGAGGTGAAGCCCAGCGGATTAAATTGGCCTCTTTCCTGATCAAAGGAAACAATCAGAAAAAAACAATGTTTATCTTTGATGAACCAACAACAGGTTTGCATTTCCATGATATCAGTAAGCTCTTGAAAGCATTCAATGCTTTGATAGCTCTCGGAAATACAGTATTAGTAATCGAACACAACCTAGATATGATTAAATCTGCTGACTGGGTAATAGACATCGGTCCTGAAGGTGGAGAAAAAGGCGGTAAAGTGGTTTTCGCCGGAACTCCCGAAGATTTGGTCAAGTGTAAAGACTCTTATACGGGTGATTTCTTAAAACGTCACCTAAATTTTAAACCCTAAATAATAATTAATAATGTATAGAAAGTTAAGTATTTCTATGTTGTTCTTATGCTTCTGTACCTTGCTATCAGCACAGGTAGAGCGGCCGAAATTAGTAGTAGGATTGATGGTTGACCAAATGCGCTGGGACTACCTTTATAGGTTTGCCGATCGCTATGGCAATGACGGATTCAAGCGCCTTTTGCATGAAGGGTTCTCCTGTGAAAACGCAATGATCAACTATGTGCCTACCTTTACTGCAATCGGTCACAGCTCTGTATATACAGGAAGTGTACCTTCTATCCACGGAATCGCGGGAAATGACTGGATAGAGCAACAAACTGGAACTTCTATGTATTGTACCCAAGATGATGCGGTGGAAGGCGTAGGAACAACAGAAAAAGAAGGTAAACAAATCACCTAGAAACCTATTGGCCTCAACGGTGACTGACCAATTGAAATTGGCCACAAACTTCAACTCAAAAGTAATCGGTATTGCGATCAAAGATAGGGGCGGAATCCTACCTGCTGGTCATTTCGCCGATGCTGCATATTGGTTTGAAGCGAAATCAGGAGATTGGATCAGCAGTACCTACTACATGGAAAACTTGCCAGAATGGGTAAAAGGATTCAACCAACAGAAATTGGCTGACAAATATCTTAAACAAGATTGGAATACACTTTACCCAATCGATACCTATAAAACTAACAGTATCGACGATGACAACATCTACGAAGGAAAATGGGCAGGAGAAGAAACTGCTGCATTCCCTCGGAAAACATCGCTGTTGATGAAAGATGCCGGCTATGAACTGATAAAATCAACTCCTTATGGCAACACATTAACACTAGACTTTGCAAAAGATGCTATCAAAAATGAAAAATTAGGCCATAACCCTAAAAATGCTACTGATTTCTTATGTGTAAGTCTTTCAGCTACTGATTACGTCGGACACAGGTATTCATTATCATCCGTAGAAATCGAAGATATCTACCTACGACTTGACCAAGAACTAGCCGAATTCTTCAAATATTTGGATAAAACAGTAGGAAAAGGAAATTATACATTCTTCTTGACTGCCGACCATGCCGCATCCTATAACTCTCGTTACTTTATGGATATGCGTGGAAATGGAGGCTATTTCTTCTCCAGACAGCTACAGAGAACAATGAATGAAGAACTGAAAAAAGAATTTGGTTCAGAAAACCTGATTGTTAGCCTTTTGAATTACCAAGTCCATTTGAACTATGATGCAATTGAAAAAGCGAATCTGGACGAAGAAAAAGTGAAGAAATCCATTATCAAAATGTTGAGACACGAAGATGGTGTAGCTTATGTGGTAGATATGGAAGGCGGTGAGAACATGATGGTGCCAGCAGAAATCCGTGAAAAGATTATCAATGGGTACAATCGTAAGCGCAGCGGTGCCATTCAGATTATCACAGAACCGCAATGGTATGATGGAACTCCACGTTCGACCGGTACAACACATGGTACTTGGACACCTTATGACTCTCATATTCCATTGGTATTCATGGGCTGGGGTGTAAAACATGGAACGACCAATAAAGTTGTCAATATTACAGATATTGCTCCCACTATTTCTTCCTTACTCCATGTGATGGAACCAAATGGCTCTATTGGGCGACCGATTGTAGACGTATTGCAGAAATAGCTTTATTTTTTATACTTTTGATGAATTAAGACCAGACAGGTTTGATATGCTATCGAAGAAAACGAAATACGCGATAAAAGCCCTTATGGTATTGGGCAGAAACTACGGAAAAGAACCTATGCAGATTGGCAAAATCGCCGAAGAAGAAAGGATCCCCAAGAAATTCTTGGAACAAATCCTTCTGGAGATGCGCAATGCCGGGATTCTTTATTCCAAAAAAGGTGCTGGAGGGGGTTATAGCCTCAACAAAGCTCCAGAAGATATCTATTTGTCGCAAGTAATGCGCCTGATTGATGGACCTATTGCCCTATTGCCTTGTGTCAGCTTGAATTTCTACCGCTCCTGCGAAGAGTGTGTGGAGGAGCATGCATGTGGCATCCGTGATACTTTTGTCGAAGTTAGAAATGCTATGCTGCAAATCTTGAACGATACCAGTATCTCAAATTTAATAAACAAAGAAAAAGAACTTAACCTAGAAGTAGGTAAGGACTAGACTTCATAAAGTTCTAATGGAAGCCCATCGGGGTCGGTGAAAAAAGTGAATTTCTTATCGCTCGTTTTATCAACACGGATGGGCTCCGTTTTTATACCCATATTATTAAGCAAGGCAACTTGTTTTTCAATGTTTTCAACCGCAAAGGCCAAATGCCGTAATCCCCTTGCTTCTGGATAGCTAGGTCTTTCGGCAGGATCCGGAAAGGAAAACAGCTCAATGATATATTGTCCATTCAGGGCTAAATCCAGTTTGTAGGAATCGCGCTCCTCCCGATAGACCTCCTGCAAAATCTCAAACCCCAAAACTTCCGTGTAAAAGGCCTTGGAAACAGAATAATTACTGCAGATAATGGCAATATGGTGGATGCCCTTAAGATCTAACATTACAATACATCGATTAATTTCTCGAAAGCCATCCCTCGGGATGCTTTCAAAAGAATCATAAAATCTTCCAATGGGTTTTCCTCAAGGTCTTTTTTCAAATCATCTGTGCTTTCAAAAAAGCTAGCGCCCTCGTCTTTTAACGCATAAAAAGCTTTTCCGACAAAAATTAATTTGTCGACTTTTAGGCTCTTTGCTTTTTCGATTACTTTTTTATGTTCTACTTCACTTTGATCTCCCATTTCAAACATATCCCCAAGGATTGCTACTTTGCGGTCTGCTTGGATAACGTCCAAATTCCCCAATGCCGCTGCCATACTGCTGGCATTTGCATTATAATAATCAGCAATTATGGTGTTCTTTTCTGTTTGGGTGATTTGAGATCGGTTGTTCTGTGGAATATAATTGCTCAGTCCGTTGTTTATCTCTTCGGTATTCAGCCCAAAAGTTTTCCCCAGCGCAATGGACGCCAACATGTTTTCAATGTTATAGGCGCCTGTTAAATTGGTTTTAACTTCATTTCTCTGCTCTTCACCTTTGATGTTCCAGAAAATCGTCAGAAAAGGATCAGCAACAACTAAACCTCCCTGGATTTCATTCTTCTCCGAAAAACCATAATAAATTACATGTTGGAGATCCCTGTCTTTTGCCATTTCGGTGAGATAGTCATTGTCACCTTGAATATAGATCTGGCCATTGTTTTCTTTCAGGTAATCATAAAGTTCACCTTTGGCTTTCATAACGCCTTCAAACGACCCAAATCCTTCGAGGTGAGCTTTGCCAACATTGGTGATAAAGCCATGGGTAGGTTGCGAAATACTGCATAAAAAAGCAATTTCATGGACATGGTTTGCCCCCATCTCTACAATGGCAATTTCTACATCATCAGTTAAGGAAAGGATGGTCAGCGGAACGCCAATATGATTGTTGAGATTACCTTTTGTTGCGTAGGTATGGTACTTCTGAGATAGGACACTGTTCAGTAGCTCCTTGCTGGTGGTTTTTCCGTTGGTTCCAGTGATTCCTATAAAAGGGATGTTTAAATGTTTCCTGTGGAACCTTGCAAGTTCTTGCAGCGCAGTGAGTACATCATCTACCAAAACATAAGCAGGATCTTCCTTGTAAAATGAACTGTCGTCAACAATCACATATTTTGCCCCAGCCTCAAGTGCTTTTTCAGCAAAACTATTTCCATTGAAGTTGTCTCCTTTCAGCGCAAAGAATAAACAGTCCTTGCTGATTTTACGAGTATCTGTACAAATGTTCGGGAAATCCTTGTAGATCTGGTAGAGTTGAGCTATCTGCATCATTTTTAATTTTAAACAAATGTAAGCAATAGTGAATAGATGGAAAAAAGTTGTTTTGCCAATACCCTCAATTTTTGTCTGCCTGACCATTCTCCTTCCACTCTCATTTTACTCTTGTTCCACTCTCCTTCGTCTCTCCTTCGTCTCTCCTTCGGACTTCGTTCGGACCTTGTTCGGAGCTGCTTCGGAAAAATACCCGAACAAGGTCCGAACAAGGTCCGAACAAAAGAGGACGGAGAGTGGAACGAGGTAGGAACGAGAGTGGAACAAGACACGAATAAGGAACAAAAAATTACTGGTTGGTGGGGACACCAACCAGGGCAAAGGAGCCGCAACGAAAAAAGGCCTGCCCAAACGGGCAAGCCTTTACTTTTATTCTTGTTGACCTTTACAAAGAAAGTATCTCTACGATTCTTGTTAGGTTTTCGTTTACTTTATCGATGTGTTTTATTGCTTTGTTGAATGGGGTAAATTGGACGTTTCCACAAATCAGACCCGCCATTTCACCTTTACGGCCCTCAATCAAGCCTTCTACTGCAGCAACACCTAGGCGACTGGCCAATACACGGTCCATACATGTTGGTGAGCCTCCACGCTGAATGTGACCTAGAATAGAAAGACGAACATCGTATGCTGGGAAGTTTGATTGAATCTTTTCAGCAACCACCATACCTCCTTCTTTGTCTCCTTCAGCAACAATGATAATACGGGATGATTTGTTCTTTCTGGTTTTATCCAGACGTTTCATGATGGCGTCGTAGTCTACTTCAAGCTCTGGAATCAAAACGGCCTCAGCACCTGTGCTGATTCCTGAACGCAAAGCAATCAGACCAGAGTCACGACCCATTACTTCAACAACGAAAAGACGGTCATGAGACTCCGCTGTATCACGGATCTTGTCTACAGCATCTACAACAGTGTTGATAGCGGTGTCATAGCCAATGGTGAAGTCAGTGCCGTTCAAGTCATTGTCGATCGTGCCTGGCATCCCTATAATTGGAATGTCAAACTCTTCAATGAATTTGGAAGCACCAGTAAATGTTCCGTCACCACCGATTACAACCAAAGCATCTATATTTAGTTTTTTTAAGTTCTCATAAGCTTTCTGTCTGCCTTCAACAGTACGGAATTCATCGCTTCTAGCAGTTTTAAGAATGGTCCCTCCGCGTTGAATAATGTTTGCTACAGATTTTGCGTCCATAGGAGTAATATCTCCTTGAACCAACCCATCGTATCCTCTGCGGATACCAAACATGTTCTTCCCATGATAAATCCCTGTTCTTATTACTGCACGAATACCTGCATTCATGCCTGGGGAATCGCCCCCTGACGTTAATACTGCGATGTTATTAATGTTGCTCATACGTCAAATATACCTAAATACTTATTTTTTTTGTACAAAATTATAAGAAAGCCTATTTCTTCGCTTTGTAAGCGTCGATTGCAGATTGTAAATACGCTCTGTAGCTTTCGATATTATAATTTGCACCGCTAGTCGGCACCAACAATTGTTCATCATTGTCCAACATGGCATATAATGGCTGTGAGTTACTGTTGAATTTAGAAATTTGGAAATCTGTGTTTTTACGTCCAACCGTGTTGATTTTCTTTCCCGTGGTCGGAGAAACGAACTGTTCAGATTCTGGAAGTTTTAGATCATAATCATCTACATAAAGTTCTGCAAGGATAAAGTTCTCATTTATCATCTGCTTGATTCCTGGATCAGACCATACATCAGCTTCCATCTTACGACAGTTTACACAGTTCCAACCTGTGAAGTCTACCAATAAAGGTTTGTCCTGTGCCCTGGCAGCAGCTAATGCCTCATCGTAATCATAATATGGATCCATTCCCTTGATCGTTGCGCGGTCATGGAAGTGGCTGAAATACTTTCTGTTGTTTGCATCAGCAGAGGTACCATGCCCCGGACCTGCTGCAACACCAGCAGAAATATCGAAATCCTGTGTTCCAATCGGAGGCAAGAATGCAGCAATGGATTTCAACGGAGCACCCCACATACCCGGAACCATATACACCACAAAGGAAAATACAATGATGGCAATGATGGTGCGGGGAACTGACATATATTTTAGGTCGCTGTCATGCGAGAATTTAATCTTTCCGATCAAGTATAATCCCATTAGTCCGAATATGACAATCCATAAAGACAAGAAGACCTCACGATCTAGGAATTGCCAGTTGTATGCTAAGTCTACATTCGACAAGAATTTAAGCGCCAATGCTAATTCCAAGAATCCCAATACTACTTTTACACTATTCAACCAACCGCCAGATTTAGGCATTGATTTTAATAGTGCTGGGAACATAGCGAATAAAACGAATGGAATCGCTAAGGCGAAAGAGAACCCGAACATCGCAATTGCAGGGCCTAAACGGTCACCTTTTACAGCTGCATTGACCAATACAGTACCGATAATTGGTCCTGTACAAGAAAAAGATACAACCGCAAGGCTGGCAGCCATAAAGAAGTAGCCGATAAGACCACCTTTATCAGACTTCTCATCAATTTTGTTCACGAATTTGCTAGGCAATGTAATCTCAAATGCTCCAAAGAATGAGGCTGCGAAAAAGACGAGCATCAGGAAGAAGAAGAAGTTGAAGATACCATTCGTAGATAGCGCATTCATGGCTTCTGGACCGAAAGCTATCGTAATCAACATACCCAAAGCCACGTAAATTACGATAATAAACAAACCATAAGTCAGGGCTTGGGAGACCGCTTGTAGCTTGGATGCTGATTTTTTAGTAAAAAAACTTACCGTAAGAGGAACCATAGGGAAGATACAAGGCATTAGGAATGCCAAGAATCCACCTAATAAACCCTCAATGAATATTCCCCATAGGGAAGTATTCGCTTCTTGATTATCAGTAGAATCAACAGTGGGAGCTACAGTAGCGGTACTATCAGTAGCAGCTGTATCTTCTCCTGAAGAGAATTCAACCCCCTCAAGGTCAGAAATTAATGTGTCAGTGCTGCCGGTCTCTTCTTGACCAGAGCTGAACTCTACATCATCTATGTTGATCAGGGTGTCTTGTGAAATTCCTTTTAACGGAGTTATAGAAATTAGCAATAGCCAACCAAAGGCTATCAAAGCATTTTTAAAGCTAAACATAATTGAGTGTTAACGGGAGAAATTAAGAAAAAGGCAGGGAAGACCTGCCTTTTGGTATTTTTCTAAACTGTTATTTCGCTATTTGATTGTTACCGCGAATTCATATTCATCTGGTGGTAAACAACGCTCTTTATCACAAGCCATAAAGGTGGCAACACCTTTTACTGTAGTAGGTTTGTTGTTCGCCAATTTAACTTTCTGTTGGAAAATTACTTCTCCATTGTAATAAGGAACATTCATTTTGAAGACATCTTCAAATTTGGTCTTAGGTTCCTTTGCTGCAGGTTTACCTGTCACTTTAGCACCATTCCCAGGAGTAAAGGTAAATGAAGTAGAAATAGGGCCTCCTGATGGTACATTAAGTCCATAGATATGCCATCCTTGCTCTACATTAGCTTTTAAAAGGATAACTGCTTCATTGTTGGGAAGTTTTTTAAACCCTACTGACCATTTCACTGGATTTTCCACTTGAGCGAAAACTCCTGATACAGCAAAGATTAAAAATGCAATTAATAGATTTATTTTTTTCATAAAAAACCGTTTTATTCTATTTTTTGACTAATTTATATTTATAAAGTTTAATTCAAAGTTAGTATTATCTCTATAATTAATGAAGTTGTAATCATTTTATTGCATTTGAAAAACAACTTCTTTGAAATAATAGGTTTTTACCTCATCTTTTGTTCGTAGGTATAATTGTCCATTCCCATCAACTTTAACCAACGTTGCTTCGAATGATATATTACTAGACGAGTAATATGCAGGAATGTCCCTTCTAAAAAGATTATTGTTGTATTCTATCAGTAAGTCTTTGTCTGTCAGTGTGTTTTTTTTGTGTCTTTCAACTCTTTTAGCAATGAAAGCAAGCAAGTTTAGGCATTCTGACTCCAGGTCTTCGGTAAAAATTCCGGTTTCATTCAGAATCGAACTCGCTCGGTTGCTGAATTCCTCTGAAAATTGCTTTTGGTTGACATTTAAACCAATCCCAATAATGGATTGTCTTATTTCTTTGCTGTTGCTAATATTTTCGATCAATATCCCTGATATTTTCCTGTTGCCGATCATGATATCATTGGGCCATTTTATGGTTGAATCAATTTGGAGCGACTTTAGCCAATCTATAATCCCCAAGCTTACCAGCATATTTAAGGTGAAATGCTGTTGCAGGGAAAGATGATTTGGATAAATGACAAAACTGAAGGTGATATTGCTATTAGGTTCTGATTTCCAGGAGTTTTGTCGTTGTCCTCTGCCCATGGTTTGGTTTTTTGCCATTATGGCAGTCCATTCCGGTAGTGGCTTGAAATTTGACAATTTAGATTTTAAATAATCATTGGTAGACCCGATTTCGTCCAAAACAATTAATTTTTGACGTAGTGATTCTCCCGAAAATGTGTTATTTTGCAAAAGATATTGTATTTAAAGTAGTTTGAAAACAATTTAATTAGTCAAAAGTATAACAAATCTTGATGAGTAAAAACAAAAAATCTTCGTTGTCGGAGAAATTAGCAGACGTGATTATCCACGGGATGCAGGAAAAAAAGGGCAACGAAATTGTGAGGATGGATATGCGAGAGGTGAATGGAGCCTTGTCTGACTATTTTGTGATCTGCCATGCCGATTCTAATGTTCAAGTAAACGCTATTGCAAAGAGCGTTGAGGATGAAGTTTATAAAGCATTTGGTCAAGACCCTTGGCATAAAGAAGGCCAGGGCAATGGCGAATGGATTTTGCTTGATTTTGTGGACGTCGTAGTCCATATCTTCAAGACGGATATGCGTGATCATTATAGGATAGAGGATCTTTGGGGCGATGCAGCCATGAATAAATACCAAAGCGCATAATAATTGTTGTGAAACGTAGTATAAGAGTTATAAATGAAGAAAGTTCCGAGTAAGAAGATTACGCCAATGCCACCGAAATTTAATATGATCTGGCTTTGGATTGCGATGATAGTGGGGTTTTTTGGGCTTCAATACTTATTTAGTGGCGAATCATCTAAAAAGATTACCTATAAAGAGTTTGAACAAAACAGTCTTATTCCTGGCGATGTTGAAAAGCTGGTTGCCTATAAAAGCAATGACCTGATCGATGTCGAAGTATATATTAAGAGCGATAGATTAGACCAAGAGAAATACAAAGATATTTCTAAGAGTCCTAACAATCTGTCTTTTTCTAATGCCACAGGTCCTCAGTTCAACTTTACTGAGCCGTCTGCGGAGATTTTAGAACAGAAGTTAAAAGCTTCACAAGACAGTTTGGCAGTTGGACAACCTAGAATTGGAGTGACTTACGAAGATAGATCAAACCCATATGCGGGATGGTTTATTTCGTTTATGTTGCCTTTGTTGATCATTGTGGTAATCTGGATATTCTTAATGCGCCGCATGAATGGTGGTGCAGGTGGAGGCGGTGGTGCGATTTTCAATATTGGAAAATCTAAAGCACAATTGTTCGACAAAGAATCGCAAATCAACATCACATTTAATGATGTTGCTGGCCTCGAAGAGGCTAAACAAGAGGTCATGGAAATCGTTGACTTCTTGAAAAATCCTAAAAAATACACTGACCTAGGAGGTAAGATTCCAAAAGGAGCCTTATTGGTAGGCCCTCCGGGAACTGGTAAAACATTATTGGCAAAAGCGGTTGCTGGTGAAGCGCAAGTTCCTTTCTTTTCATTATCAGGTTCTGATTTTGTGGAAATGTTCGTCGGAGTGGGTGCCTCTCGTGTTCGTGACTTGTTTAAACAAGCCAAAGAGAAAGCGCCATGTATCATTTTCATCGATGAGATCGATGCTATCGGGCGTGCCCGTGGTAAAAACTCAATTATGGGTGGAAATGATGAGCGTGAAAATACATTAAACCAGTTATTGGTGGAAATGGACGGTTTTTGGTACTAACGTTGGGGTTATTATCCTAGCAGCAACCAACCGTTTGGATGTTTTGGATACCGCATTATTGCGTCCAGGACGTTTCGACAGACAAATCTCTATCGATAAACCTGACTTGATCGGACGTGAGCATATCTTTAACGTTCACTTAAAGCCTTTGAAACTTGCCGAAGAGGTAGATGCAAAGAAATTATCCGCCCAAACGCCAGGATTTGCTGGTGCTGAAATTGCAAACGTATGTAACGAGGCAGCTTTGATCGCTGCTCGTAAAAACAAAAAAGCAATTGAAATGCAGGATTTCCAAGATGCTATAGACCGTGTCATCGGAGGTCTGGAGAAGAAAAATAAAATTATCTCTCCTGAGGAGAAGAAAATTGTTGCTTACCATGAAGCAGGACATGCAATTGCTGGATGGTTCTTGGAACATGCTGACCCTTTGGTAAAAGTATCGATAGTTCCACGTGGTGTTGCAGCATTGGGATATGCGCAGTATTTGCCTAAAGAGCAATTCTTGTACACAACTGAACAATTGATAGACAGTATGTGTATGACCATGGGTGGCCGTGTAGCTGAAGATATCACTTTTGGTAGAATCAGTACAGGGGCACAGAATGACCTTGAACGTATTACTAAATTGGCTTATGCCATGACTGCTGTATATGGTATGAACCATAAAGTAGGTAATGTATCCTTTAGAGATAGTTCAGGAGATAGCCAATTCCAAAAACCATATTCAGATCAGACTGCAGAGTTGATCGATGATGAAGTAAGGGTATTGATATCTGAAGTATACGAGAGAACCAAAAACTTGTTGTTAGAAAAACAAGACGGTTTGATCAAGATTGCTGAGAAACTATTGGAAAAAGAGATTTTATTCCAAACGGATTTGGAGGAAATCTTGGGTAAGCGTCCTTTCACCAACAAAACGACTTACGATGAGTTTGTAAATGGTGGTGCAGATGGAGGTGGAGTTCCACAAACGGATCTTCCCGTACCATCTACCGATAGGGAAGATGTACAGGCAAACCCTGAGGAGCAGAAGAAATTAGATTCAGAATAATTAGAATATTTTAGCAGACAGGACCCGGAGTCCTGTCTGTTTTTATGATATGAATATCAGGAATACCACGGCAAAGGAAAAGATGCTGAAAAAGATTCGGCAGGCATTGCTTCAAAAAAAGGAGAATTCACATCCTATGTTTGAAGAGAATCAGCTGTATAAGGATGAGGAGGATTCTTTGGATGTCACTTTTGCTAGAGAGTTTACTCAGATGTCCGGTAACTTTATATACTGCGATGGAGAGATCAATCTGATTGAGAACCTGATTATTCTTGTGGAAAAAATAAATATCAGTAAGATCTACATTTGGGAAAAACCCATTCAGCAAATGATGGATCAATTTGGTTTTCCATATCGTAAATCCCAACAAGCTTTGGAGGAAATTGAAGCCAGTATTACGGGTTGCGAAGCTTTGATAGCCAGAAATGGCAGTATCATGGTTTCAAATGCCTCTGAATCAGGGCGACGATTAAGTGTCTATCCTCCGGTGCATATCGTAATTGCCAGAGCGTCACAGCTGGTCATGGATGTCAAACATGCCATGGCTCAGATCAAAGAACGCTATGGGGATGATCTACCTACCATGATAACAACAATAACAGGTCCAAGTAGAACAGCCGATATCGAAAAGAGATTGGTGTTGGGAGCACATGGACCAAAACAACTATACTTATTCTTGTTAGAAGACCGTTTTTAAAATGATCCAATATTATCTTACCACTACTCCTGTTGCCAGTATTATTTTTGCTTTGACCATCGGTTTGAGTATCTATGTATTTTCTAAACCTGAGTTATATGGCAAATGGATGCTGCATCCATATACCGTATACCGTGATAAAAGCAGATGGTACCTCATGCTTACTAGTGGGTTGATCCATAAAGACTGGATGCACTTGATCTTTAATATGATCACCTTTTATTACTTCGGTTTCGGTCTTGAGCAGATATTTGTAGAGATAAGTGGCTCAATGGGGCATTTGCTGTTCGCCCTGCTGTATATTGTATCCCTGATTTTGAGTGATATCCCAACTGTAATTCAACAAAAGAACAATTACCATTACCATAGCCTAGGAGCTTCAGGGGCAATTAGTGCCGTTTTGTTCAGTTATATCCTGTTCAACCCTAAGATGATGCTGGGAATTTTTATGATTATTCCTATGCCAGCTTATATCTTCGCATTTGTCTATCTGGCATATTGTATCTGGGCTTCTAAAAATTCTAACGATGGTATAAACCATGATGCCCATTTATTCGGGGCATTGACAGGCTTAGTCTTTACCATTATAGCCTATCCTTGGGTAATCAAGCACTTTATTCAACAGTTTTAGAAATCATTAGTTTCCATTTTCTTGTCATAGGACAATTATATTCTATTCATCATCCCTTAATTTTGATGGATAAAATAAGCCTATGAAAAATAAAATTATAGTACCGGTGATTGTTAATTCTACTTTGGAAAAAGTTTGGGATGCTTGGACTTTAGAAGAAAATGTAAAAATATGGAATGTCCCATTTTCTGATTGGCATTGCCCATTTGTGGAGAATAATGTGGTAACTGGAGGGAAATTTCACTTCCGGATGGAAAATCTGAATGGTACTGAAGGATTTGATTACAAAGGAGAATACACCCAAGTGATTCCATATGCAAAAATTATCAACCTTCAGGAAGACAAAAGGATCTCAACAATTACTTTTGAAGAGAGTCAAGGAAAAGTTTTCTTAACCGAAGAGTTTGAACCTGAAGAAAAAACTGATTTAAATTTGCAGAGGGAGTTCTGCCAATCTGTTTTGGAAAGGTTTAAATCTTTTGTTGAAAAGTCGAATTGAGCAATTCCTTAATTTTCACGCCATGGTTGGTGTCCCCACCAACCATCCTATTTATACAAACATGCCACACCTACGGCGTTGGTTATTGAGGCGATAATCAAATCTATAGATATTACATGCCTACGGCATTTAAGAGATATTTCATGCCTCCGGCATTTTACCCCGATGGGGTTTTCTCGCCGTGGCAGGTGTCCCCACCCGCCACTGAAAATATGCCAATGGCCTTATTTTTTTCTTAACATAATGACATTGCCCGTTGGGGTAGTTAGACAGGGTTAGTGTCACCAATCATGGTGATTAGAGCCCGCTAGGCATCCTTAATTCTCAGATTTCGGGATATAGGTTAAAATAACCCCGCCATTTTTTAAGACATTGGCTGAAGATAGATTTAAGACATAAGACTTGAGATCTTTTTTGAACAAAGGATTTCCATTGCCAAGGATAACTGGAGATATCCCGATCCTATATTCATCGAATAAATTTTCATTCATCAATGTTTCTGAAAGATTGGCACTCCCAAAGACGTACATATCCTTGCCCCCTTCTTCTTTTAATCTTTTGATTTCATTAGAAATATCTCCCCGGATTAAGGAAGTATTATTCCAATCGGCTGATTTTAAAGTCCTGGAGACAACAATTTTTGGAATACAGTTCATTAAATCTGCTATTGAACCTTTTTCATTTTTCCAATACGCTGCCATACCTTCATAAGTCTTGCGTCCGAAGACCAGAAAATCGGCTGATTCTAATTGTTGTAAGCCAAATTCCTCAGTTTCCGGTCCCCAAATATTTTCATGGAAAGATAAATCCCATTCTTTAGTTCCTTCAAAATAACCATCCAAGGTCAGGATATTCCACATGATTAATTTCCTTTTCATCTTTTCTTAGTTTAATTCATAAATAAATTCTACTATTTCTTCTTGTCTGGCATTAGCAAAGCCTTTGTTTTCTCCAACTTTGACAAAATCACATTTCTCCAATACTTTCTGAGAACCGAAATTATCAAAAGTCACACGTCCAAATACGGGTCTATCAGTCATCATTTCCAGAAATGCCGAGAGTGCTTTTGTTGCTATCCCCTTGCCCCAATATTTGCTATCAATCCAATATGTGATCTCTGTTTTGCCATTTAAAATAAATTTAGCCATGCTCCCAACAATTACATTGTCTAAAAGAATCGTCTGATTGTTAGTCGATGGATCTTGTAAGATTTTTTCATACTTAGCTAAATATGCATTTTTATCTGTAGGGTCTTTTGGAGTAAAAGCCGCTTGATGTATGCCTTCTTTGTCAGTTTGAAATTCAAACAATTGTTCAAGATCATTAAGGACTGTTTTTCTAAGCTGTAAATCTGGGTTTCTTTCATGTTGGTAAAGGACTTTCTGTAAAATAAATTTTTTAGAAATAGATAATCAAGTATCCTAAAAATAATTTTAATAGAACTTGTCATAGGACAATAAAATTATGTAGTTACTTATTTGAACTTTTCCAGGTCATTATTGGCTTACTCATAGCCTCACCAATAGCTTGGATATCAATGAATAAATGGCTTGATGGAATTACTTATCATATCGATTTGCAATGGTGGATGTTGACAATTCCTGGTGGATTTGCTATCCTAATTGATTTGATGACGGTTAGTTCACAATCTATCAAAGCCTCTTGGAAAACTTCTGTTGATAGTTTGATGGATGAGTAAATATTATATTCTTATATAATTTATAGTCTCATAAAACGATGTTTCTTGTGTCCTTTATTTATTAGGATGTTAGAATTCTGCAATGTTCCAATTATATTTTCTTTAATGTGAAAACATAACAATAGCTTTAACTCTTTTTTGTGGTCAAATTAAAAATTTGTTATATATTAACCTTAATTTACTAACCAATTAAAATATTAAATTAAGTATTGGCATGAAAAAAATAAACCTTACAATTATTTTCATACTTTTCACCAAAATATCTCTATTTGCTCAGAATGAAAGTTTAACTGAGTTGTCGAAAAGGTTTTTAGATACTGTTCAAACAAATGCATATCTAGCTAAAAATGTAAACTGGGATTCCATTAGACCAATAGTCCTAGAAAAAGCCAGTAAAATAGAAGATCCCAATAAGCTATTACCTGTATTCAATGATGTGATCAGTGGATTGAATGATTTACATTCATCTGTTATTTTCAATAAATACGTTGATGGGCAACCCTCAGAAAAAAGCATGATTGAGAAGCTGATGAAGATGAGCGACAAAGACCTAGGCTTTAAGCCAAAACATTTTGATCATAGAATGATAGACAATAAATATGCATATATCAATATTCCTGCTGTGATGTCCGAACACGGAAACTATATTGACACAATGCGTAATCAAATCTCTTTTCTCGACTCAAAAAAACCAAAAGCGTGGATTATTGACCTTACTGAAAATCACGGGGGATCCTATCTTCCTATGATTTGGAACCTATATAATCTTATAGACAAGAATCACAATTTCAGCATGCATCATGCAAACGGTAACGAAAAGTTGCAGGAAGTGGTTTTTAACAATGATACAGAAGATGAAACAATGAGGTTATTCTTTGATGTTTTTGATTTAAAGAATAAAAAACCATATAAGATAAAAAATAACAAAGTACCAATCATAGTGCTGACTAGTAACCTGACTGCAAGTTCAGGAGAAATAATGACAGCATTTTTCCTTGGACAAAAAAATGTTCGTGTTATAGGACAACGAACGATGGGTATGACGACTGGAAATGATGCAATTAAACTTAACAATAGCTTTGTTATCAATTTAGCAATAGCCACTTTTAAAGACAGAAAAGGTAAGATATATGAGATAGGCGAATCTATCTCACCAGATATTCTTATAGACTTTGATTTTAAAAAGCATGCTAAAACAGGTGAAAAAATAAATCTAGAATTAGCTGAAAAAATATTGATCGAAAATAAGGATCCATTTATTAAAAAAGCCATTCAAGTGATAGAAAATGGCGGGAATTCTTAATCAAGATTATTTTACGTTTTATACCATGATCGTTCTTAGGGTTTAAGAAAAGAATGGATGATTCCGTTATTTAATTTTCTCTTTTGTAACAGGTGAATTCCTTATCCAGTCCAATTCTCTCTATCCAAGTTCCTGAATTGAATGGCTTCTGCTAGATGTTCGTTCTGTATTTCTACCGACTCTTCCAGGTCAGCTATTGTTCTGGCGACTTTTAGAATTCTATCATATGCTCTTGCTGAGAGGTTGAGCCTTTCCATGGCCTTTTTAAGAAGTTTTTTTCCTCCTTCATCGATAATGCAGATCTCTTGGATATTTTTTGCCCGCATATGTGCATTGGCATGGATATTTGGATTTCTTTTAAAACGCTGTTCCTGAATTTTCCTTGCATTGATAACCCTAGATCTTACAACCTCACTTTTTTCGGATTTCCTAGTGTCCGTGAGTTCGTTGAACTCTACAGGTGTAACCTCGATATGGATATCTATTCTGTCCAACAAAGGTCCAGAAATTTTAAAGATATACTTCTGTACGGTATAAGGTCCGCAGATGCAATTTCTGGTAGGGTGGTTGTGAAATCCGCATGGGCATTCATGCGTTGCCCTGTTTGCATTTTGAACAACAAATCAGTAAACCTCTACCAAAATCGACACCGATAAATCCACAAACCCTTGGAGAGCATATCAGGAAGAAAAGGATGGAGCTAAAGCTGTTTCAAAAGGATGTAGCAGCCATATTTAATGTTAGCGAAGACTGCATCACCTATTGGGAGAACAATAGAAATGAACCTCAAATTCAATACTATCCACCCATCTTCGGGTTCTTAGGATATTGTCCGTTTAAACTTGATAAGTCTACGTTTGCTGGCAAGATTAAAGCTTATAGATATTTAAACGGGCTTACTCAAAAGCGATTTGCAAAGTTGATGAACGTAGACCCTGCTACCGTTAGTCGTTGGGAAGATGGAAAAGGTGGAGGTGTCAAGAAGAACGAGATTGATGCTGTTTTATCGAGTTGTAGCATAGTCGTAAAGCAAGATCTAACGAAAGGTTTAAATTCTGATTAGTCAGAAAATAACAAGACTTTGATTTTATAATCCGTTGTCGTTCGTCACGAAGGCAAATGTTTCGGTGATAACTTCTATTGGGCCGAAAGGTATAGAAACTATGTTTGATTTTATAAGGAGAATATCCTTATCCCCTTTTTTAATCTTCCAATAAAGTGATATCGGGTATAAATCATCTTGGAAGATAGATTTCCGTCTTGAAAATGACACTTCACTAAGGTGGGAAAGTGGCGTATTCGGTTTGCAAAGTAATGGTGTGTCCTCAATTACTTGACCGAATATCCTCAACAGATTACGAAAAGCTGAATTATCAGTATGTATCGTGGAATCGATTCCCACAGCATTCAGAAAATTAGACAACTCATCTTGTAACGAGGTGACGAAGGAAAGCCTTTTTTTAAGCGAGGGATGACGAGCTATATTATATTCACCGTGGATTTCGGCATCGATAAGAAAATCGTTCAACTCACGTAGGAAACCCTGTACGGTAGCGTTGTCCAGCTGACTGTGCAAAGTCCAGTTCGCGCACATGCGCAAGTTCCAATACCCATCTATGTGCTGTTGTTCAATGTATTTTCTGATTTGCGCAAGTATGTAAATACACTCCGCTTCGGACTCGATCCCTTTGGTTACAAGTGTTGCAATCTTATCGAGAATACTTTCTTTCATTTATTTTAAATGGGTTTTATTGACATGATAAAGATCCGATAAAACAATCAACAAATTCATATAGAGTTTTGGCAAATTAGCGATTTCCCATTTCTTTTCAAAACTCAAGATTGCTGGCATGTATAGAATAAACATCACCAACATATAAACTCGGTATATTAATAAGAACTAGGATCTGAGTTTACTAAATCCTATGGTGTACATAAATGCTTTTTCATTAATAACTTGAATGATTAGTCCATCATATCCTATTAGACTGGATAATGAGGTTGTTCAGTGGAAGATATCAATGGTACCATCAGGACACAATTAAATTTGATGGCTAAAAAAACAAAGGTAAATTGCTTAAATCTGCCAATTCAGTGTATTAATTTCCTATCTCGGAAATGTTTTTTGTATTTTTAGGGGTTAAAATGATGGTTTAAAAACAAGCTTAGTGTAAATTTCAATTTTCCATAATTTTTTTTAAACTTAGTTTTCAATTGATCTAACGTGTACAGTTCAATCTCGTTGAAAGAGGCTAATAATATAACCCCCATGTAAAGGGAATAAAATTTAAGAATGCTTTTCAGAATAGAAAAATAAGATTTAAATTGGCGTGAGATAAAGGTCTCGAAACCAATTTAATAAATTATAAATGAATTTTCAAAGAAATATTTTGCTTTTTTTTTACCAGTTTATAACAATGTTTGCTTTGCAGGCTGTAGCGCAGGAAAAAGCAGACTCATTAATTTCTATTGTTATAGACTCTATGTACGCTAAAAAAAATATTTCGTATGAGTTCAAAAGAGAGGTAAGGCAACAGTCAATAGGGAATAACAATGACTTTGGAGGAAGTGTTTTTCTATTTTTTACTAAAAATAAATTGGGATGCAACTTCATTTTTGAAAACGATAGATATAGAGAAGTATATAATGGAAGCAAATCATTTACAATCGACAAAAAGGAAAAGACACTTATCTATAATCCAACCAACCTTTCCCAGGTTAATGGTTTTTCATTTTTTAAATATTCATTCCTTAATTTAAGGAATTTTTTACCTAAGATTGTTAAAAACCAAATTGTTAAGAAAGAAATTAGAGATACTGTAATCTCGGACCAGGAGTGTTTTATAATTGAATTCAACATACCGAACAAAATAATTGATAATCTTGGAAATCTCATGGATGTTCCTAATGAAGATCATTTATATTCTATAATTATAGATAAAACCAAGTATCTACCTATTCAATTGTTTAGAAAAAATCTAAATAATTTAGATTATGTATCCTGTTCTTTTCGTTATTTTGTTTTGGAAAAACAAATTCCTGAAGAGGAATTCTTCCCCGAGAATTTTCTTGATGATTATAAGACAATAGAGGGGTTTAGCTTTTTTTAACCTTTTATTATGATAAAGTCCAATCCTTTCCAATTATGCCTTTTAATGCTTTTATTTTTTTTGCAAACAATGCAATAGCCCAAGAAGCAAGCATGTCCTTATTGTTCAAGACAGTATTACCAATCAGAGAATGGATTCTGTTGAGATACGCCATTTAGTAAAAAATAACTTAGTTTCTTATTCAAAAGGCTACTATTTATTACAAGCAAAAACAAAATTCATAGGGAGTCTTTTGTTTTCCCTGAATGGTTATGAGTCAAAGACTTTAAGCGAAAGGGATTGTAAATGGAAAGTGGCCCAGCATTGAGCGAAATCAATGGCCCATCATGCGCCGAAAATAGTGGCCCGTTAACTCCGAAATAAACAATATTTGATTTGACGGTTCGATTTGTGCCACAGTCCGTCAATCATCATTTATGTCACTACTATCTAAACAACAATGGTTTACGGTTTGATTTGTGCCATTTTTTGAGATCAATAAATTACCTTGTCGCCAAAAAAAATCAGCGACATGGCCAATATACTTGATCCCATGGACTTAAAACAGATCCTTACATTACATCTTGATGGTTTGAGCAATCGTAGAATAGCCGCCATTTTAGGTATTTCACGCAATACCGTAAATACCTATATCAAACTGTTCACTGCCAGTGATTACCCTTTCACGTCTCTTCTGGAGTTGGACAATGCCGCTTTAGCTGAACTATTTTCCTCTTATACTACGATCGATACCGACCGTCACAATGAACTGATGCTGTATTTCGAGGGTGTAAACAGAGTCCGTCACCACCCTGGCTTCACCTTACTTTACCACTATCAGCAATATGTCGAACAGAGCAAAGATCCATATAGCTATACCCAGTTCCTGAAACATTACCGCCGTAAATATCCTGTAGAAAAAGGTTCCATGAAGCTCGACCATGTGGACGGCCAGGAAATGTTCATCGACTTTGCTGGAAAGAAGCTCCAGATTGTCGACCGTCAAACCGGCGGAGTAATGAACGTTGAAGTATTTGTCGCTATTCTTCCCTATAGCCAATACACCTATGTTCAGGCATGTATGACACAAAAGCGGGCAGATCTGATATCCTGTTGCGGGAATGCCCTGCAGTTTTTTCAGGGCGTTCCCAAAGCCATCGTATCGGACAACCTTAAATCAGCGGTCAATAGGGCCAGTAAGTACGAAGCTGAGATCAACCGGACCTTCAAGGATTTTGCCCGTCATTACAACTGCGTGATCAATCCTACCCGGAGCTATGCAGCACAGGACAAGGCCCTAGTGGAAAATGCCGTTCACCTAACTTATCAACGCATCTATTACCCAATACGACAGATGACATTTTTTTCACTGGATGAACTGAATGTCCATATCAAACAGCTCTTGAAGCGCTATAATGAACTGTTCTTCAAGCGAAAGCTGGCAGGAGCTGGCAGTTTCAGAACACCAAGGTTGGTTGATAGAGAGGCCAAGGGTGTTGGCAACAAGAACGCCATGGTTGGTGTCCTCACCAACCATGCATAGGAATAATGTCATTAGATTGCAGGATGACGTTACTTTTAGGTGGAAAAGTAACCAAAAAGCTTGCTCATTTAAGGTGGCATGTCGCACTGGTCCAACTCACATGGACAAAATGCCTATAATAGTTTCACACCTACATTTTTGCCTTGCCCTGTTTGCATTTTGATCAAAAAATCAGTAAGCCTTTTCCAGTATTGATTCCTTTAAATGCAGCGACTCTTGGAGAACATAAGAATGAGAAGAATGGAGCTAAGGCTGTTTCAAAAGGATGTAACAGCCATATACTATCCATCTATCTTCGGGTTCTTGGGATATTGTACATTTAAACTTGATGTATCTACGTTTCCCGGCAAGATGAAAGCTTATAGATATTTAAATGGGCTCACTCAAAAGCTATTTTCAAAGTTGATAAACCTTGCCCCTGCATTCGTTGGTCGTTGGGGAAATGGGAAGGGACATAGCGTGAAAAAAGAGCTAGTTGAAGCTTTTTTATCAAATTTTAGCATTGTTGTTAATCAAGATCTGACAAAAGGTATAAATTCTGATTAGTCGGACATTAACAGGACTTTGATTTGAATCGGTTGTCGTTCATCATGAAAGCAAATGTTTCGGTGATAATCTCATTTGGGCAAAAAAAAATAGAGACTATATTTGGTTTTATAACGAGAACCTTCCAAAAAAGTGAAATCGGATATAAATTGGATTTCCCTAAGTACCACTTTGGGGGGGGCCAACTTACATTATATTCTTGTCGAGGTATATTGAATTCTTAATAGAAGGAAAGATTAGTCCCAATTCAGATCAGTAAGAAGCTGTAAAAATTCTTTACTTTAAGAAAATTAGTCCTAATGTTTCTCATGAAAAGGCTTAAATCCAAATGGGATGAATTATGGATACTTTCAATTAATAAATGGTCGACCATTGTATTTCCTGCCGTTGAACCGAAACTTAACACAAAGAATACATCAATATATAACTAATCTTTCAAAATTTAAAGGTGTGTTGTTCCTTTATAAATACTTGCACACTGACTTAAAAAGCATTAGCTAATAGGAGAAATCAAGTTTCATTGATAGAGTGTTTTAGAGTTGTTTGCAGCAAATCCTCTATCTTAGGTGCTTTATGTGCACAAGGTTGTTTAGGCGTGGAATCCGTAAACTTAAGTATCTTTACGGGTAATTTTCCCAAATCCACCTTGATATGGGATCTAATTTCTGTCTATAAAGCATAACACCTGTATAAGGGATGATTCTGAATGTTGTGCATAACGCAAATTATTAGGATATTAAACAATTATTTCACTGTCATTAGTTTGACTATAATTTAAAATTTATGTCACAACTCAATTTATATTTTATTGCAATATTCATATTTTTGGGTTTCCCCCGTGTTGTAGTAGGTCAAGACTCCATCAAGTTTCAAGTTAACATCCACAATCTTAATAAGGAAGATTTAGTTGTTCAATATGATGATGGGCTTGTATTAAAAAAGTTAGATTTAAGTCAAGGCGATTCATCCTTTTCTTTTACAGAACCAAACAACACACTTTATCCAAGAGTAACCTTTATTTATAAGGAAAATACTAAATCTTATTTTCTCAATAATGATAAAGCTGTATTAAATATCCAAGCTGTTCAAAATGGAAAGGAATTAACGTTCTACACTTTGAGTAATCATAATATTAGTATGGTTTATGATACAGTTTCCCATTTAGGCTATCGAAATCTTAGAAGAAAACAAATTCCAGATCTTTTAAAGATAAACGAGATCATGGTAAACAAAGGTCCAGATGCTTTTAATAATGATTCTTTAAAATATGAACTATCTACCTTAGCAAAGTCAATTAATAAAAAAGCTTTGGACTATATTCGATCAAATCCAAATGAATTTCTTTCTTTTTATTACTTTAAAGATCAACTTATGAGTTTTACAGAGATGTTTATAGGTACTGATAGTTCTTATTATCGTATGATATTAGACTATTATAGCAGCGTATTCCCCCAAAAATATAGAAATACCCCAGAAGGAGAAAAGCTAAAGACCATTTTAGTTCAAAAATCTTCCTCCTTTCAACTTAAAGAAAATGATGAATTGCCAGATGTAATTTTAAGGGATTTAGAAGGAGAACAAATAGTTCTCAAAAATAGAATTTCAAATTTTATATTACTAGATTTTTGGGCTAGTTGGTGTGCCCCTTGTATAAACCAAATACCAGAGATTAAAATATTAAATAACGAATTCTCAGATAAAGAACTAAAAATAATAGGAATATCTATTGATCGTGATTTAATTGCTCTTAAAGAGAGTTTAAAGAAACATAATATAGATTGGGTAAATTATCATGATAAAGGAGGTGTTATTTCGGCCCAATTGGGTATAACAAGTATTCCAGTTACTGTTCTAATCAACCGGTCAGGAAAAATTGTATATTTAAAACAAGGAGGTCAACTTGACTTAGATAAAATTCGAAGTACCATTATTGCGGACAAATGACAAAATATTAATATGGATTAATTCTCTTGTGTAAGAGAAAATTAATAATTACTTTTTTGTGATTAATAAATCAAAGGAAAATTTCGGTAAATATGAATCTTGAATTTTGGAATAATCCTAAAATCACTATAACAAATCACTTTAAGGACTACTAAAAATGTCAAATAATTTTTTTTAATCTATTGAGGGCTAAAAGATTTGAGTGCAATTTTTATTATCTAATATTTTTTTATTACTAATGAAGTATTTATCTTATAAACTTTGGAGAGTTTGTTTAATTTTCTTCACCTTATTTATGAGCTTCTTTTTTCAAACTGTTAAAGGAGTCGAATTCAAAACAAATCTTTCTTTCAAGTTTGTTTTAATTAATAACAAAATAGTAATAAAAGTTCCAGCATCAGATGGGAGAATAATGAATTTTATATTTGACTCAGGCTCAAACGACTTTTTGGTTAATAATCTGTCTGTCAGAGAAAATAATATTAAAATTTATGATCAAAAAAGAATTGTCCCCTTAATAAATGGAAGCCTAGAGGGCAAATTATTCAAAAATATTAATATATTTAAGGACAGCTTGTTGAATAGATTTTATCAAAGTGGGGCATTGTTAAACCTAGATTTACTCTCGCAAAATACTGGTATGCATATTGACGGTTTGATTGGATTGAATGAGTCAATTAAAATCAAACTAAATCTCAATTTTAAAGACCACACTCTTTCATTTTCGGATAAACTCCCTGAACATGTAATGAATCCTAATTTTGCAAAATTCAAAATGTTTTATACAGACAATGGAAATGAAACAAAATTTAGCAAGTATATAAGGAGAATGCCAGCTTTTAAAGCATGTTTTTTTATTAATAAAAATTATAAAATTGAGACTAATGTATTATTTGATACAGGTTTTAATCAAACTTTTGCATTATTAAGTAATTTAAATGTTGATTCTTTGGCATATAGTTTTGCTTGGGCATCGAGGAAAGAATTAAACAAAAAAACCTCTATTGGCAAAGGGCGTGCAACTGTATATACTATTGATTGTGACTCAATTATTATTGATGGTTTTAAGGGAAATTTTCCAAAATCATTTTATATGAGTTCAACATCGGATGTAGCAATTTCAATGTTTGGAGAATCAAATTGGATGGGACTTGCTGGTGTACAATTTATGAAAATGTATGAAGAAATTTATTTTGATTTTTCGAAAAAGGAAATACACATCAAGAAAGTTAAATAATATTGTGTATGGTGATTTGAACGTGAAGTTAAAGTTGTGCATATTCCAGTAATATGCCAATTAGCATACTTCTTCGGAGAAAAAGTTCTCAAAATGAAATTTTAACCTCATCGATATTCATGAGACAAAAATGTCAATGAAGCCTTTTCTTAGGTTAGAGCTTATTTTTTTAATATGAAAAATTGTATCTATGCCATATTCTAGAATCTTTTATGCACACTTTTTCGTGGTCTTGTATTTTTCGAAACAACATTCCTGCGTTGCCCTGTTCGCGTCAAGAACGGCATTTGAGCAAGCCTAATGCGGTTTTCGTTCCTGAAACACCATCCTTTTTGGGGGAGCATATAAGGAAGAAAAGGATAGAGAAAGGATTGTTCCAGAGTGATCTAGCGAGGCTATTTAAGGTCACTCCGGATTGTATCACTTATTGGGAAAATAACAGGAGTAAACCTCAAGTTCAACATTACCCCAATATTATAGAATTTTTAGGGTACTTCCCATTTGAACTTGAAATATCAACGTTTGAAGGCAAGATTAAAGCATATAGATATGTAAATGGACTAAGCCAGAAGAGTTTTGCAAAGAACATGGGTGTAGACCCTGCGACCGTTAACCGTTGGGAAGAAGGCAAAGGGCAAGGGGTTAAGAAAAAGCAAATGGATGAAGTTTAATCAGTTGGAATTATATCATGCGTCCAGCGTAAATCGACCTTAAAAGACGAACATTTAGAAGGAGTTTTGGTTGGCAGTTCGCTTCATTTATCAATGAAGCGAGTGTTAATAAATGTGTTTTTCAAGGTGTTTACCCGGTCAGCAAGATTATATGAAGAAGATGATATTCGTGAAATAGAATAACTCAAGTTTACCTTTCTTTTAGAAAAGAGAGCTTTCTTATAGCTCTCTTAATATCTCACTGATTAGTTTCCTTTTTATGATGTCTTTGTCTTTTCTTTCATGTTCGTACATTTCGTGGATGTCATCATAAGAGAAAGGTCCTTTCATCTTTTCTAAGTGTTTTTTAACCAATAATTTTAAGGTCTTCCGATTCAGTGAGGATTTGATTCATCTGTCTTCCTAGCATCCTCGCAGAAGCAATTGAAGGTTCGAAATTTTCGTCGATGGAGGTCATCATGATAGGTGTCATAGAGTGCCTCTCCTGCAATAGTGAAATAATTTAAGGAGGATGTAGTAAAAATCTCCTAAATCCTTTACATACCGATCACTTTTTTCATGACCCGATATTAGTTTCATTATACAGAGGCCAGGCAGAGTACAAACTTTGAACTTCCGCCCGTCTTTAATAATATTTGCAGCATGGTTAAGCACCTCCATATTTCCAAAAACAGATATTTGTAGCTCCGTTTTTCCATTTAGATGTACATGTCGATCGTTTCTATTCCGCCAAATGGTAGCAAATCTACAATTACATGCTCTGGAGATTGCATACGAAATGGCTCGGCAAACTCTATAAATCCTTCATGGATTGATAGATATTCTTTGACGTTTGTAAAGTCACTATACTCATTTATAAATAGAGAAAAGTCAATGTCTCTGGTAAGTTCTTCTCATGGGGAGGTCTTCTATATGGCTTAACCACATTTCACGAGCGAACGCACCAATCAGGTAAAAATCAATGTTGTATTTTTCAAATGCATTTTCTAATGCTCTGAAAGTGTTTTTCATCGCGCCGTTTCGAAGCTTTTCTATATTAATTTCCAAGAAGTCCATCAATCAACTTTTTTGCAGTTTCGATATTTCTAGGGTCTCCGGTGTTTACTAAATCAGCATATACTAAAATTGTAGGAACGACATTTGGTCTTTTGTCGTTGAACATCCAGAACCTAGAATTATATTTTAAGGTTTCCTTTTCCAGGTGCTATTTTGAGTTTCTTTATTAAGTCGATACTGTTTTCTTTTGTATAAAGTGTTAACTCTGCCGGCTGTAAATAATTGGTCAGTAAATCGCCTGCAGGTTCACCTCCCCATTGACTGTTTATACCCAAGGGGACTTTCGTCCAATCTTTTGCATACTCGTTAATAAAACGGAATTCTCCTAAAAATAATGTAGGTTTTAATTTTTCATCATATTCTAAAATCCATCGCTCTAGCAGTTTATCTCGGTTTATTATTCTCAACGTCTTATTTTTGCCTTTGGCAATGTAGCCTTGTTCCTTAAGAGAATTTATTATTTTATTGACATTACCTAAGGATATTTTATAGTCTTCTGCAATTTGTCTGTATGTCGTGTTGAGGTAATTTTCATCATTGAGAAAATGAAATACGAGAATTAGACCTGTTCGTGTGAAGCCATCTTTCTGTACACTTTTCTTAGATGGAGCTCGGAGGCCATCAATGAGAAAGTGCCAGTCATTAATTTGAATAAAACAGTTGCCTGTACTGTCAATATAGTTTATCCCCATTTCTCTTAGACGATCTCTTATTGTGGGAAATATCTGTTCAGAAAGAACAATCAGATTTTGATTAGTTTCCTTTAAATCTTTAAGGGCGACTAGGTGGAATGGCTTGATCTCTTTTTTATATTCGGCGGGTAGTTTGTAAATTACTTTTGAGTTATCAAGTTCCAAAACACCATCGATGCCATGATCTTGATTTTTATCATACCACCGACCTTTTAATGATGTCTTATTCTGAAGTTCGTACAGAATTTGAAATATTGGCTGTGTTTTCATGTTCACCTTTGCGATGTGTTCACTTTTTTGTGAACACTAATTTATAGTGAACATTTGACATTATCAAATATTTCCGATAATAATTCCTCCTGCACTTGATATATCCTCAAAATTGTTGTGCAATTCGTTAATATATGGTTTGGCTAGGGTTCCGACGGGACAGCCAACCTATTCCTAAAGCACTGCATGTAAGAGCTATTGTTTGCATTAGTGCTCCGGCATCTCTCCAGACAAGACTTTCGGAATTATTATAGTACTTATCCGTTCTATATGGATGGATAATAAACCAGAGTAAAGTTCCTTTCCTACTGGGGAAAGCCAATGAGATATGGTTAATAAAGCTTTGTACTTTTTCCTCTAAAAAATCTAGCCTATATACTCCGTGTTCAAACGGACTATAGATGGAGAAGAAATTATCCCCTGCATGATTGATCAGTATATCTATAGGATGAACAGCGCCTGCGGATGGTGAAGGCCGCTTGGAAAGAATGTAATCTTCATCAACATACGCATCACGTGTTCGGCTGCTATACCATAAAAGAAAATCAAGTTGATTCGCCTCTAATGGTAATAACTCCTTGTTGCTGCGTCGGTCTTCAATAACCTTGAAGAAATCTATATGCTTTGGTTTACTAGGTCGAGTTAACTCCTTTTTTATTCCTATGTAGGGATAAGTATATGAATTGACGTTGATTGACTTTGTTCTAGGTGTAGGATTCATATGCACCTCCTTTGATCTCGTACATTACTTGCAGGTACTTATTGCACCCTCGACAATTTCCGCATGGAGAATTTGACTTATGGCAAGAGTGTGCCCATAGTAGCAAATTGTCAGGTACATTTGACGCTCGGACGAGTTCTGCTGATGTGTAATGAATGGCAGGGCTTGTTATCGATACCCCACCTTCTTGATAACTCGATAAGTCGTTAAGTAACTGATAAAATTTTTCTGTGCCGTCTTTGTGAAATCCATCAGATTTTACAGATCCGACCATTAATTCTTTTACTCCCAGAGATATAGCTTTCATAACAGCAAGTGTTACCAATAACTGGTTTCTATAGGGCCACCATTCAGACGAAGGGGAATCTTCAATAGAATCTTGATCAAGTAGGTCTCCGCTCCCTAAACTGCTACAATCTATATTAATCCTGTGATGAATGATGTTCAATTCGTTGCAGATGGCTGCACTGGCCAGGAATTCAGCCTCAGCCGGAATCTGACCATAATTTATAGTAAAAGCATATTTAGGTCTTTTCAGGTAGGCAAGGGCAATAGAGTCTATGCCGCCGGATAGTAAAATGCCAGTGCTCATTTATTTTTCTCTCTTTCTGCAAGCACCCAAAGACATTTGTACAATGCTGTAGCGAAATCGTCGACAATAAGGCAGCCAGTACCTGCAATCATAAGTAAGTTCCCTTCAGTTTCATTTTCTGCGTATACGATGACAGGAATTTGCATTTTAACGGCATATCCGATTTCGAAAATTGTTCCTGAGTCAAGACCGTCCACTATTGCAAATACGATGTCGCAGTTTTCCAGACCTTTAAGGTCTTGATCTGCAATTCCTTCGTCGACTGTGCCTTCTCCTACATCATGTAACGGAGAAAAGACTTTCATACCT
Organism: Sphingobacterium daejeonense; assembly: GCF_901472535.1. Taxonomy (NCBI): domain Bacteria; kingdom Pseudomonadati; phylum Bacteroidota; class Sphingobacteriia; order Sphingobacteriales; family Sphingobacteriaceae; genus Sphingobacterium; species Sphingobacterium daejeonense. The sequence goes on from NZ_LR590470.1 coordinate 219,403, forward strand.
AATCCATATAGACATTCCCGTGCTTCGTTAATAATCCATTTTTGACTAAAATTGAAAAATGGACCAGCAAGATACACTTTCCCTGTAGGGTAGTTATCTATCTCGAGCGGAGTTATGAAATCATTTTCAGTTGTTACCGAAATACCATAATTCTTGCTATTACAGTAAAGGGCAGTAGCATAAGATGCCTCTTGAGCTGATTCAACAGCTGATTTGTCCAATACAGCCCAATTGTATGCAAAAATGGCAGCAAAAATATCTCCGGAACCTATCGGCCAGACATTATTTGTTTTGTATACCGGTACAATTCGAGGGGTTTCTCCTTTAACAAATACCTTTGCTCCTTTAGGCCCCATTTTCAAAATCAGTACCTCAGCCTTCTCAACCTCAAAGAAAAATTCAACAATTTTCTCCTCTTCAGGTGCACCAGCAATTAGTTTTGCTTCCTTATGGTTGATCACAACTGCAAGATGATCAGCACTAGAGCCAGTCTTTGAAAAGGGAATGGGTTTAACCGGTGATTGAGGGTCATAAATGACTTTTACACCAGACACTTTAAAAGATCCTTCTAGCATGCCGTAGACTAAGATATTTTCATCTTTAACCTCAATAGGTTCCGATTGAACGATAAGGTCAGGCCTAGGATAAATTTGAGGGGTCCTTAGTGGATGATCATAATGAAATGTAATAGTCTGATCGGACGCATAAAATTCTGTCTTGATGTTCAGTGCTTGACCACTACTGTGAAGACCAATCTCTTCCTCAGTAGGTGCGTAACTATGGAATTTAATATCTACATCCTGATTTATACCACGGATTGCTCTACAGGCTCTAAAACCTGAACCATTTTTTTCGTCGAAGTGCGGATAAAAACAATATTCGTTGTAAAATCCTCCAATTATAGAAATCATGCTCTTCGACTATAAATTGATACTTGACAATCGCCTCCAGCAACGCTTGTTACCTCAGCTACATATTCTGTTCCGCCTATAATACAAGTAATCAATTTGGTGAGATTTACACTCAAAATAGATCCTGCCACATCTCCCTCTGGAGTAGTAGCCTGAATTGGACCGGTTGGGCCTGCTAGTCTGATAATTAAGCGATCTCCTGTTTTTTAACTCAGAGACCACAGCCGGTATGGGAGATGCTAATCGTGTTTTTATAAACAAGTCTTCGCAACTAATGCTACCGACACTGGAACTTGGGTGAAATCCTGAACTTCCTGACATTATTTAAGCTAATCTAAGTTGGATAATATATTTAGAGCTAATTTATTGTTTTTTTTCATATAACTCCAAATAATTGCATCCATATCAGATGGCCTTACAGCCAAACTATTACAAAAATTTAAATAACTGGCTTCCAACGAAAAGTACTGCGTGTTGATATTGAGGTCTTTTTCAAAAAATCCGGTAATCATACCAGCGCGTAAAATGTGGATATCAAGTATGGCAACACGTTCACTTCTGAGCCAATTCCTAGTTATCCAAGATGCTGTTTTAGGTCCAATGCCTTTAAGGTCTATAAGCCAGTTTCTTAATTCGAGATCATTTGAGCAAGGTATGTTCTTTAAATCCTCTCTACTTAGGAAGTCATATATGTAATATGATTTTTGATTAGCAAATCGGTATTTTACCGGACGCCCATTTATCTGTTATAAAAGGAGTTTTCAAAGCCTCATAAATTCTTTCAAAAGCTACATCCCCAGTAATTAGTTTTTGCTCCCTTAATCGATTAAAGGCCATAGTTCCCATTTCAGATGGAATTCCGTACCCCCCCAATATGCATTGTACTATTTCTTCTATTAACGTTGTTCCAATCTTATGGGCACTAGAGTCCTCGGTGAAAGGATACATTAAATACTGTAATTTCCAAAATGCGGGAGTATAGAGTTGATAACATGTACCCCATTTTAATCCAGGTAATAATTCTGTCTGAGCGTCTGGAAAATCTGCAATAAATGATTTCATATCATCCCAAAGCGCAGACTCGTCCAATTCAGCAGTTTGCTCGTTCTCGGTTTCGAACATTGTCAATTGATTATCTCCGTAACGTCTCATGTTGTACTAGTTTTTTTCCATTTTAAATAAGATATCATAAATCCAGGCAGGAGCTTTAGCTACATCTTCAAGCAAAAAATCCTTCCTTTCCTTTGTTATAGCTTGATTTAGTTTCGACAAAATATCTTCATTGACATTGTTTTTTCCAATTGCTTCTAAAGCTTGTATGACTAGCGAGCTTGTCTCTCCTCTCATGGATAGTTTGTTTGGAGTAGAGGGCTTGAATATTATAGTTTGATCTTGGATCTTTAAATTTTTTGGTTCTCCGTCAGTGATGTAAACTAAACGTTTGGGCATTTCAGGTATAATATTGAGCTTATATAAAGCGATTTCTCCTGAAGGTAACAAACGAATATTGTGTTTTTTTGATATTGCCTTTAATACATCATCAACATCTATTTTGACTTCCTTTTTATTGTTTTTACTTGATTTTACATAGATCCCATGGCATAATCGTTTAAGTCCACCGGTTTGAGATATCCTAGACAAACTCATCTTAATGGCTGATGTTGTACCTAGTCCCCTGAAGTCTGAAAGGAAAAGTATCTTTCCCGTTTTTGTGCTTTCAAGATAATTGAGGATGTTTTTGTGGTATGACATATTGTTACAAAATTAGCTAAAAATGTAACAAAAATCAAGATTATTATTTCGGTATTGTTGATGCTTTTGTTTTACTATAAACTAGGTGTTCAGAACGACTCATTAAAACAGGTCCGCCTCAACCTCAAATTGGTAGTTATTTAGCTATTGGGACAGAGGTTTTACCAAGTTGGATTTATGATTTGCTATAGTTAGCTTAACTATGCTAAAGCGTCTTGGAAATCATTATCTTTAGCTAATTTTTTATAATTTATGAGAGACACTCCAAACAAATTACCTGAATCAAGAGCCTACTTTAAAAAGTTTTTATCGGCAATGATGCCTGATTATATGGATGTCTATAGGGCACTTGGGAATCCGTCCAAATCGGGATATGGAAGATATAAGAATGATAACAATATGTCCCAGCATTTAACGTCGTTGGTCATGCATCTGAATGAGACATTCCAGGATGTTAGTATCCCAGAAGTTTTCAGTAGCGAAAAGCTATTGGCTATCGAATGGAAGAAATTCTATGATTACATCCTGACTCAAGATGAACTAATTGCCAAAACAAAGGACACTTTTACGGAAATGCCGGAACCATTTATAATGATTCTTAAAATCCATGATAGTATTAAAGCATGTCTTGAGGCGATTCTGGATATGTCTGAAGTTCAGGACGTGCTTATTGGAAAATCTGTATCAAATCAGCAATCTAACGTAGAGGTTGGTGACCAAGCTGATGTGGTTATTATAACCGCACTTCACGATACAGAGTTTGAGGCTTTTGTGGAATTATTACCATCGTTTACAGATATGGAATCGGTAGATACAACGCATTACATTAGAGGCAATATTGATGGAAGGAAAGTTATTGTTGCAACGGATGATAAAATGGGAATGGCCGCGGCTACAGCTTTAACATTGAAAATGCTGACTCTATTTAGACCCAATTACATTATTATGGGAGGGATTGCTGCTGGTGTTAAGTCGGAGGAAAGGAATTTTGGTGATGTTTTGGTAGCCAGGCATACATTTAATTACGAATCAGGGAAATATCAATTTAAAAGAAAGCTTAAGCAGACAGTCTTTGAGCCAAATCCTGAACCAATAGAACTAGATGGAACATTTACTTCGGTAATTAATCGTTTAAAAGTAGATAAAGCCCGAATGGCTACTATTCATAAAGTCTTTAATGCAACTCGGAACAATAAAAAGCCCGAGGATGTATTTGCAGTGCACTTTGGACCAATAGCTTCTGGCTCTGCGGTTTTAGCTGATGATAAAAAAGTTGAAGATATTAAAGCGCATAGCAGAAAGCTCATAGGGATTGATATGGAAACATTTGGAGTGTATTATGGCTGCCAGTCCTTTAGATCTGTGCATCAATGTAAGGCTATTAGTATTAAAAGTATATCCGACTTTGCAGATAAAATGAAAAATGATGGCTATCGAAATTATGCCGCGCATACTAGCGCAAGTTTTATCATAGAGCTAATAAAGGGCTTATAGCAGTGAATTAAATATATGGGGTTGTTTGTTTTTAAGCTTTCAGACCACTGCTCATCTACCTATCTGAAAATAGGTGGAAAGTGCTTTCTTGGTTAAAATTTGACACTTTAAATCCATTCTTCTTCAGGATGATTGATTTCAATCGAATAGCATTCATGCGTTGCCCTGTTTGCTTTTTGAACAACAAATCAATAAACCTCTGCTGGCGTCGATGCCATTAAATCCTACCACTCTTGGAGAACATATCAGGAAGAGAAGATTGGAGCTAAAACTGTTTCAAAAGGACGTAGCGGCAATATTCAATGTAAGCGACGACTGCGTTACATATTGGGAGAACAACAGAAGTGAACCTCAAATTCAATACTATCCACTCATTTTCGGGTTCTTGGAATACTGCCCATTTGAACTTGATACATCTACTCTCATGGGAAGGATAAAAGCTTATAGATATGTGAACGGGCTTAGTCAAAACAGATTAGCTAGGATGGTAGGTGTTGATCCTTCTACAATCCTTGCCTGGGAAAATGAGAAAGGACGTGTGTCTGAAAGATTGAAGGTGCTATTGGCGAGTTATGAATTTATTATAAATCATAAAAGAAATGGAAACCATAGAATAAATCGTAAAACTGTAAATACAAAACTACAACTTAGGCGCCTTAGTAAAAAATAAACAATCAATTACTTACCAATTCGGATAGCTAAAAGAATCAAAGGATGACTGACAATTAGGAGAGAAATTAAAGAAGATTTTATCTGATGGAAAACTTTCAATAACAAAACTATTTGTGAGCTTTGGATGAAGAAAATAAAAAGCAAATGCAGATTAAATGTGTTTGTTAGATTAATTAATATATATAGTTAACGTGTTAAAATTCCATTTTCCTAAGCTTACCAATTTCAATGCAATCATCGCTGTGATAGTTTTGGCTAAAGAATTAACACTAAAAATAGAATTCTATGAGGCATTAGTTCCTTCAGAACCTAAAAACTTTTTTGCGATATTAATTTGTTGTTTCATTAAAATAATAAACTGCTTTTTCGGAATTCTTTTATCAATTGATTTTTACAATCCAAAAACACAAAAATAGGTCCGACCAAGATATCATACTATAGCTTTTGTTTTCCCCACCAATCCATAAGAATTCCATCTACCATATTTATTAAATCCATCAATAGCGATGGATTTTTTGTTTTCAATAGTTTACATTTGGAGTCAACAATTCTTTTGTTTGCAATTTAGAATGATAAAATTATGAGTGAGATTTTAAGACGTCAAATTGAGAAAATTACGCCATTAACTGACCAGGAGTTCGAGTACATCCTGTCTCATTTTACCTTGAGAAGATTTAAAAAACATCAGATTTTAATTCTAGAAGGAGATACCGTACAAAATGATTATTTTGTGATTAATGGTTTGTTAAAAGCTTCTTACCTGAATAAAGAAGGGAAAGAGCACATCATGCAGTTTGCAATGGAAGATTGGTGGATTACGGATTATCAAGCATATTTTAATCAAACGGAAGCTACTTTTACCATTGATGCATTAGAATCTACCGAAGTACTTACTTTGTCTCTCTATAACCGAGAGAAACTCTGTGCAGATATGCATAAAATAGAACATTTTTTCAGGAAAAAGTCTAGTAATGGTTATATCGCCCTCCAAAGAAGGATTTTGTCTCTGCTGAATAGCAATGCTAAAGAACGCTACGAACAATTTATTTCTCAATATCCCACACTTTTACAACGATTGCCCAAAACATTAATCGCTTCATATTTAGGTGTTTCCAGAGAAACCTTGAGTCGGCTTTTTGTGTAATGTGATGTAGGTCACAAAAAAGTTGTGAGGTAGGTCCTGTTGTTTGTGGGGAGCTGCATTTACCTTTGCACTATCAAATCATTAAAAATCAATAGTAAAATGAATCACAACAAGTTTTTATCCAAGATTATTTTCTTAACGGGTTGTATTCTTTTTTTTTAGGGATTAATATGATAAATGCACAAACAATAAAATCTAACGAAATGAGCAAAAAAGTATTATTCGTGGTTACGAGCCACGGCGAATTGGGAAACACAGGTGAATCTACCGGTTATTATTTGGGTGAAGTTACGCATCCTTGGGCTGTATTGGTAGATGCTGGTTACGAAATAGATTTCGTGAGTCCAAAAGGTGGAAACCCGCCGTATTATGGAAATACTCCAGATGATAAGGTTAATGAAAGATTTTTGGCAGATGAATATTATCAAAATAAAATTCAGAACACCATGACTCCTTCAGAAGTAAATCCTGATGAATATGTGGGGATTCTTTATGCTGGAGGTCACGGTACGATGTGGGATTTTGCAGATAATGAAGAATTGGCAGTAATCGCACAAAAAATATACGAAAAAAATGGAATCGTAAGTGCGGTTTGTCACGGTCCTGCTGGATTGGTGAACATTAAACTCAGCAATGGAAAATACTTGGTAGATGGCAAAAAAATCAATGCTTTCACCAACGAAGAAGAAGCTGCTGTGAAATTAGATGAAGTGGTTCCATTTAGATTAGAATCTAAATTAATCGAACGCGGAGCCAAGTTTGAAAAATCTGGTTTATGGCAAACTCACGTTACCGTAGACGAAAGAGTGGTAACAGGACAAAATCCTCAATCTGCTCATGCAGTTGGCGAAGCTGTTTTAGAAGAACTTAAAAAGCTTCAATAATTAAGAATAGAAAAGAGACTGTTTCAGTATCTTTTTTTTGTGCTAAATTGAAATTTTATTCGACTAATAAAGATAAATCTTGTAATCATCGCAAAGGTTCAACCTTTCCCAAAATGATATAAAAAAATGGAGCTGGGGAAATGCCTGGCTCCATTTAACTGTATTAAAAATTTGTGTTCGATTGCTTACTTTACTGCTAGTTGAGAAAAATTTGAGTGATGCTAGACTTCAAAATCCATTCAATAATAGCCCTACTGATACACCAATATCACCACTTTCACGTACAATAGAAATTAATATTCGACAATTATTAAATGAGACCGAAATCCCTAAGCCTATTGAAGCCCAAGGATTTTATCTTATGTAATGTTCGAAAATAACGTATAATCTTAAAGTATAGTTATCATGGCTCAAGAATTTAATGACGAGAATATGGCCGGTTTTGTTCAGGTTCGAGGAGCAAAAGAACACAACTTAAATAATATAGATGTAGATATTCCAAGAAATAAACTTGTTGTTTTTACAGGAATATCAGGATCAGGTAAATCTTCCTTGGCCTTTGGTACTATATATGCCGAAGCCCAAAGAAGGTATCTGGAATCCGTATCACCTTATGCTAGAAGATTATTTAATCAGATGTCTGTTCCAGATGTTGAAGCTATTCATGGTCTTCCACCAGCGGTTGCTCTGCAACAAAGCCGTGGAGGAACAACCGTGCGTTCTACCGTAGGAAGTGTTACGACTATTTCTAATTTACTACGGATGTTGTATTCCAGAGGTGGAGATTATCCTGCCAATCAGTCTATTATTTATGCGGAAGGATTTTCTGCAAATACACCTGAGGGAGCTTGTCCAAAATGTCATGGTATTGGTCGTGTTTATGATGTTACGGAAAAATCTATGGTACCGAATGATTCTTTGACTATACGAGAAAGAGCAGTTGAGGCATGGCCATCAGCATGGCAAGGACAGAATCTTCGTGAAATATTAATGACTTTGGGTTTCGATGTGGATAAACCATGGAAAGATCTACCACAAAAAGATCGTGACTGGATTTTATTTACAGATGAAACGCCAACAGTTCCGGTTTATTCAGGGTTGTCGGCTCCAGAGGTAAAAAGAGCTTTGGAATTGAATCTGCCTGCAAGTTATATGGGAACATTCACCGGTGCAAAACGATATGTTCTTCAAACTTTTGCTAATACAAACAGCCAAATGATGAAACGAAGAGTTTCAAAATATATTCTTAACACAGAATGTCCCGTATGTCATGGAAAAAGACTTAAAAGAGAATCATTATCTGTAAAATTTGATGGATATGATATTATTGATCTGTCCAATCTATCCCTTTCACAATTGATGGATATTTTTAGGTCTTATGCCGAAGGGCAATTTTTAAATAAAGAAAAAGATAAATTTCCTGAAAAAGCTATAGTAGCCCAAAATATCGCTATTGATCTTGTCGCAAGATTAAAAATCATGATTGATCTAAGACTGGGATACCTTTCATTAGAACGTAGTACACCAAGTATATCTCCTGGAGAATTACAAAGATTGCGATTGGCAACACAGGTGCACTCTAATCTTTTTGGAGTAATTTATGTTTTGGACGAACCCTCCGCTGGACTACATCCTGCTGATACCGAAGCGTTATTTACGGTACTTCAAAAACTAAAGGATGTTGGTAATTCCATGTTTATTGTTGAGCACGAAGTGGATATCATCAGGCACTGTGATTGGATTGTTGATGTTGGCCCAGAAGCAGGAACCAACGGTGGAGAAATATTGTATAGTGGCACTTTAGAGGGCTTACAATCGGTCGAAAGATCATTGACCCGTCATTATATCACCCCAAAACCTATAGCTAAAAAGAAGGTTAGAAAAGCCGAGCAATGGTTGCAAGTAAAAAATATTAGCCGAAATAATATTCAGAATCTTGATGTGTCCTTTCCATTAGGAGTTCTTACCAGTATTACCGGAACATCGGGTTATCCGTCCTACGAAGATCCAAGCAAAAACTGCTAGCACAAAAAAACGGGTCTAATAGACCCGTTTGGTTTACTACTTCCACTCGGTTACCTCGGGTTCACTAATCGAAGTATTAACGCCATAGCATACCTCGATTACTGGCTGTCTGAATAACTTCATCACCATGGGCAATCACAGGTATTACCCCCGGGCTATTTTCGGTAATTGGATCCACATTGTATTTATTTCCATCGGCCGGTATAATCTTTAGACGCCAGATTGCGCTTAATGAGCTTGTCGTAGTATAGTCTGTGCCCACCAGCAGATAGTTCCCATCTGGCGAAAATTCAGGAAGCACCTCCCGATCATTGCTTTCTGTCACCTGAACAAAATTGTTACCGTCGATATCCATCATATAAATATGATTATTTGCCGATAACGCAATTTTAGTACCGGCGGCATTAACGGTAATACGACCCCCAATCTTCAAAATTCATCTCTTTTATTAATTTCCCATTTGTGTAAGGGGGATCAAGCCGGATGATTGAGGACTTGTGAGTAAATATAAGAGAATTACCTGGGAGCCAAACTATAGCGGATCCTCTTTTCGGTTTTTCGCCATTTATAGCATCGATATGTCCTAACAGAGACCCATCCCTGTTAAGTAAAACGAATCCTGCTTCAAATGTTGGTGCAATCGCAATAAGTTTGTTGTCTGGTGACAATATGCCCGAGTGAAATCCACTCCCGCCATTTAAAGGAGTATAATCAAACTGGTTTATAATTTCACCAGTAGACATTCGGCTAATTACAAACGTAATATTTTCATTCCAAACATTTGTTTTGTTAGCAGTAAGAACTAACTCTTTATCTCTGGATATATCCCATCCATTTCGTTTAGAATCGCTTGGTAGGAAAAGTGATTTAACGCCAGTCTCTGTGTTGATTGATAAGGTACCTTCATCGGCCCAATCGAAATATAAGCTTCCTTTTAGATTTGACGGTATAATAATTTCAGACCTATCATCTTTAGAACAACCTATAAAAAATAAGACTAATACTGATAAAAAATGTATAACTTTCATATCTCGAATTTTTCTTACATGCAATTTATACATTATATAATTTACGTGCTATCCACGAAAACAGGTATTTTAAGTCTCACAAAACGAACGTTTTATAAAATAATAAATCTTAATAATGAAAGAGGCTTTTAATTATCTTAGTAAGTTAACTGAGATCGAGCGCAAAAACAGCCCTGAATTTTTTTTTAAGAAGGAAATTATTCTTTATTAGAAAATGGAAGACGAGTAAACTCTTCGAAAAGTTAAGGAAAGGTGATACTGTTGTTGTTTGGAAATTAGATCGTCTCGGCAGATCTCTAATAGATCTAATTGATCTAATCACAAAGATGCAGCAACTGGATGTTAGCTTCCTTAGCATACAAGATGGTTTCAACACAAATACTGCCACTGGACGATTTACGTTTAACATATTTGCGTCCCTAGCTGAATTCGAAAGAGAAATTATATCCGAAAGAACAAAGGCGGGATTAACCTCCGCCAGAGCACGCGGACGAAAAGGGGGGAAGACCTCCCGGTTATAGTAAAGATACGATCAAAAAGATTAAAGCCGTAAAAACCCTTTATGAATCGAGTAATAGTCCTTCAGTTCAGGATATAGCCGAAAGTCTTCAAATAAGTCGAGCGACATGTTATAGGTATCTTAAAGCGTATGAAAATCTCCCAAATAAATAATCCCAGAAACATAGGCAACTCTTGCTGGATATATAGCCAGTCTCATCAATTGGAGGCCCAGCTGTGAAAGTGGTTCTTAAATCATGCCCCATTCCCGTGCACGCTGCAGAAGAAGGACTGTTTTGTTCACTTCGAATTTTTGCATCAAGCTTTTTCGGTGGCTGTCGACCGTGACGGCGCTCACGAACATTTTTTCCGCGATCTGGGGAGTAGTGAGACCGTCGGCAAGATATTTCAGCACTTCTTTTTCACGTTTAGTGACGGGAGGAATTTCAATGAGTTCTTGCGCGGTGATGGTAGTAAGAATTTTTTGCGCTTCTTTGCCGAAATGGAGGTTTCCATCGACGATGTTGCGGATGGCTTTTTCAATTTCGGCCGTGGATGAGCTTTTGAGCAGATAGCCCGAGGCTCCGTTATGCAACATTCTTAAGATGATGCTTCGCTCGTTGAAGTTGCTTAACGCCAGTATTTTCAATTCGGGATATTTTTTTTTTATTTCGGGGCACAGTTCCAACCCATTGCCATCGGGCAAATTAATATCGAGCAAGAGGATATCTGCCGATGTGATGGCTAATGTTTCTCTCAATTCTCGGGCAGTAGTTGCCGTGGCCACGATGATTAAGTCTTCTTTTTGCCCGATAAAACTGCTCAATCCCTGGGCAATAAGAGGATGGTCGTCGCAAACAATGATTTCAATCCGTTTCATATCAAACATTCAATACTGATGGAGGTCCCTTTTTGGGGAAACGCATCGATGTTCATTTTTCCGTTGAGGTATTTCACCCGCGTTTCTATGTTGCTTAAACCCATATTGCGGCGAATGGTTGTGGGGTCGAATCCTTTTCCGTTGTCTTCTATTTCTATGAGCAATAAGTTGTTTTCTACCGTACATTGGAGAAAAATGGCCAATGCCCCGGCGTGCTTCACGGCATTGGTGACCAATTCCTGCACTATGCGGTAAACAGCCAGTTGCTTGTTCCTGTCGGTTAGTTGGGAGAGGTTGCTGGCATAAAAATCGATTTTGGTGTCTCGTGTTTGCAGATTCTGCACAAAATCACGCAGGGCGCTGTCCAATCCGTAGAGAACCAAAGACACGGGCATCAGGTTGCTGGAGAGATTGCGGATGTCCGACACTGTCTCTTCGAGTTGCGAGACGACCTTTCGCAGGGGGGCGTTGTTGTGAGTGGTTTCAAGAATGTTCTCGATGTTTATTTTTATCCCCGTTAGCTTGCCGCCCAAGCCGTCGTGCAGTTCCATTGCGACGCGCGAACGTTCCTGCTCGCTTCCTTCCATCAGCGCTTTGGATATCTCCACTTCTTTTTGCTGCGCCATCGAGATCAATTCCTGCCGGGCTTGCTTTTTATTTTGTTTCGAGACGTACAGGTAAAACGCTAGCAGCAAAATCGCGAAGGAAACGCTGCTCAAGGTAAGAATGTTTTGCGTTTTGGTTTTGTTTTGAAGCGCCAATATTTTTTTTTCTTGTTCCGAGGTGTTATAGCGGGCTTCGAGTTCCTCCACCCTCAACTTTTCGTTCCTTACCACCATACTGTCGTTTATTTTATGCAATTGCTTCAGTGCGTCGTACGCCGATCTGTAGTTGCCCAGCTTTAGCTCAGCCTCGGATAATAACTTCAACGAGTTTGCCTTATTCTTCAACGACCTGCTATTTATCTCATCCGCGAGAAGCATTAGACTTATTCTCTTTGCTTCGGCGTATCCGCCGGTTTGCAACAGATTATGGCCCAAGTAATGTGCCAACGAATTGTAATCGGATTTCAGATTGTATTTGCCGCAAAAAGCCATTCCTTCTCTTGACGTTTTAATGGAATTTGGCTTGTCACCGATCAAATCGTAGTATTTTGTTTTAATGATGTAATAGTAGGATATATAGGGCAGGTAATCTTCTTGCATTCTGCTCTTCTTATCTATAATTTTTTCGACACTTTGCAGGGCTTCAGCCGCTTTGTTGGACTTGGATAAATACAGGAAAGAATGTGCTAAATTTAGGTATGCCCACACGAGTTGCTTGTCTTCGATTGCATTTTCCCTCAAAAGACCAATGGCTTTTTGGCTATAATGTATCGCTTTGGGGTAATTTTTTTGATTAAAGAGAACCAGGCTCACATTGGTCAAATAAGAAGCATGCAGGCTCACCTTGTTTGTTTTCTGAATATAGGGAATAGATTTGTTAAGCAAAATATCCAGAAACAAATCGTGCCTGTCTTTGGCTTGCTCCAAGACACCATAGTTATTCCACAAACGTGCTCTATACTCGTAAGACAACGGAGATGAAAAATCTTTCAATATGTTTTCGGCTTGCATGTACAGTTGCTGACTTTTCTCGATATTTAAATCGAAATAAACACCCGCTTCGTAAAAAGTGAGAATGCCGTAATAAAGTTTATCCTTCGGGTCGATGAGAGAGTTGGCGGAATCCAGCATCGCAAACGCTTTGGCGGTGTCTCTGTAGGAATAAAAATCGGATAAAAGAAAGTAAATATCCGCCTTCTCCTTATTGCTACGCGTTGCCTCCTTCAGTTGTCTATTAAGACTATCCACATACGTCGTTTCCTGCGACCACACGACCGACGCCTGCAGCGTAGCCCACAAAAACAAAAACATGAAAACAACGAGACGCATGGTGAATTGTTTTATTTTTTCCACAAATATAATAACGCACCTCCCTAGAATCCAAACAATTAAGAATCATGTCGAGAAAAATCCTCCAAAAAGGGGAGAAAAAAATCCCGATTTCGGAGAATTGTACAGCATTGTGGCAGGCTATACCTTTGCTTTGAACAAAATCATAAAAACAAAATGCATAAGAAAATGAAAAGATTAACTTCGACACTTCTCTTGTTAACGGGACTTCTCTTATTGATATCATGTGCAAAAGATGAAATTTCGGAACAGGATCCGCTTGTGGGGTTGTGGAAATTGCAGCGCATTACCGCCGGAAACGAAAGCGTGGATGTTACCAATGTGACGTGTTATGGCCAATCAACTTTAAAGGTGACAAAATCGGAGATAACATTATCGTTGAAGAGTCCCCAAACAGGTGCAGATTGCAGTACCGATACTTCCTCGTTCGGATGGAAGAAAAACGGCAACGTTTATCAGGTTGTGGATGACGAGGTCGGAGAATATATTACGATTACATTAATCGGGGACGATTTATCGTTAACAGTTACTGCCGATGGAAATTCATCCATCTTTTTATTTAGAAAGTAAACCAAATAAATCATATTAAATCATCACAGTATGCAAAAAGAATCACATTTTTATGTTTAACGGCTGTATTTGTTTTTGTGCTTGGCGTATCGGCGCAAACAGCGGAAGGCAACCAATACAAATTGGGTGGGGGAATTTTGATTGACGTGGGCGATGGTGGTACCATGGTGGGGCCACACGCCAAGTATTTCTTCACGCCCAATCACGCGGGCGAAGCGGCTGTTTTATTCGGACGGGGCGCCACCTTTGTACACGGAGTATATAGTTACAATAGCACTTTCCCGGGCGTTAACGGACTGTCATGGCACCTAGGCGCCGGCCCCTCTGTGGCCTTTGGCGGCGGAACCACGCTATTCACTCTAATGGCGCCGGTAGGCGTTGAATTTGTCATCCCGAAAGCGCCCATCGCGGTAAGTGTGGATTGGCGGCCACGGTATTTTTTTATTGAAAACGAAACGTACTTCGATGCTTCTCGTTTTGGATTAGGATTACGCTATACCATTAAATAACAATCAATTTAAAAGCAAAAAAACAATGAGAAAATTTATTTTCACATCCATTCTCGGGTTCCTGATCAGTGTATCGGGAGCAAAAGCACAAAGCTTTTTAGACAAACTCGATAAAGCGGTAAATCACATTGACAGAGCCGCGCAGTCGGCCGACAAAGCGTCTAAAACAGGCGGTAAAGTAAGGTCGCTCCTCAATAAAAAACAAGGCGCAGGTGCCAACCAAACCATGTTACAGATTTCGGGAATCGATTTGTCGAAGTTAAAAAAAACTCAATGGCAATGTGGAGTCAGTAAAAGGGGTAAATGAAACCAAAATGAAATTCAATGCTGCCAAATCTACCATTACCGTAAACCATTCGGGTACTACGGAAGAGCTTTTGACCAACATTCAATTAAAATCTAGAGATATTTTCGACGACGAGAACGTTGCGGCTTTAGAGGAAGGATTGATTGAGATTCAATTAAAATAGACCTTACATAAAATTATAGTCAGATGAAAAAAATATTAATATTCGCAGTCGTAATGGTTGGAATGATCTCATTTACTTCGTGCTCAAAAGATGACGGTCCAGGCGTACAGAAAGGCAAAACCGCAAAGTTTACCCTCTCTGCTCCTGGACTTACCTCGGAAGACATCGTGGCATTTGTGTTCACAGGAAGTATGAATGGGCAAGTTTCGGGCACATCGTGGAAGATAAATGGGATAACACAAGATAATCAAGGAGTTATTCAAATAAAAAATGAGCTTTTGATTGGTAATAAAACAGTAATTGTAGAAACTACAAAACCTCTCGATAATATTATTGTTACGTTTGGCGGGAGTAGTGATAACACTCCTTATACCATTAAGTTAAGGGCGGAAATAAATGGAAAAATCGAAAATGATATTTCGGATATCGTTAACCAAACGTATTCTAAAAGCTTAAATTACTAATTCTATTTTCAAAAAGCTCATCAGTATTTTTTTTCATTTACGTTTCACAAGTTAGTGCTTTATTCCAAATAGTTTTGGTGAAGGGTAGAGCGGGCGTCGAATTTATTTTGACGCCCGCTTATCTGTTCCTTACTTATTTACATTTATCAAAGCTCTAACCTTTGAAAAAGTTACACAGGTAAGCTTTTGATATCGCCAATTAGACTGTTATACTTTTCCTTTTCTTTAGCATTAGTCGCACCTAATTTCGCATAATTAATTGCTATTGATTTATTCGGAGGTCAGAAAGTTAGCTATTCGCAAATAATAAACGGAGATATTCCTGTGTTAATTGAATCCACTATCCAGGACATTAAAAATATCGGTAATATAACTCTTACGGGAGTAAACCTCCTTCAAAAGGTTTTATTAAAAAGCCGGAAGTTATATACTTTTTGCTTTTGGAATATCAATAACGCTCTCTGACCAAACTTCATCGTTGATAAGTTATAGGATGCATTATAATGATAAGAATTATCTTACGTAAGAAAAATTCCTAAAAACTTATTATTTGTTAGATTCATTAATTAAAGCTATTTCTTAGAATACTTAGTTCGTAGATACTCTTCAAATTGTGAAAAAAAATCAGAAAGAGGGATTTCGGCGTATTTGCAAATTTTGAAAATAGTTGAGAATGGCACATCATATCCTTGACTTTTAGTTAATTTTGTGATAGTTGTTCTACCAATAGATGTAAGATCTTCATATTGCCGGATAGTCGGTTTATTCCCGTTAATTTTGATTGGTTCTAGAAACTTGATTCTAATAAAATTCAATAATTCATTTTCAAAATCTACATTTTGTTCATCTTTAAATTTCATCAATAAAAATTTTTTAAAAAAAATTGTCCGCTTTAGCGGACAAATCAGAATAATTACTTATCTTTGTAAGAGTTATTTATTAAAGCGACAATTACTAAAGGAAATCCTTTAGCAACGATGTCACTCATAGTCGAAAACCGCTATTTTCCTTATGAGTTGAACTTGGTGTCGCCTTATTATTGGATTCAAATTATATTTATATATTTGAGCCAATAAGGCGCTCCATGTCAGTCTCTGTGGAACCTTGATTGATCAAGGTGGTCCTAGCGGTACCTCGACCTGAGCATTGGAGTGTCTTTTTGGTTTTCGTTCCAATAGTCATTTTCCTCAGTTTCAAGAGTGCCCATCGTTATCATAAACCAAAAAAATTATGGTACGATTTACAATCACAATGAAAATTTGCACCAATAAGATTCCGAATTATAGTTGCCGGTTTTCTCGTAAACAACAAACAAAGAACATTTTTTGCAGTCCTGAATAGAATATAACTTTAAGGAAAAGGGTGGATTTGGGTACTTATGGCTTATAAAAGTCATAACACCAAAATATGCAAGAGATTAAAAATCCCTGAGGTAATAATCCTAATGGGAAATTTTCTTTTCTACCTCTTTTCTTAACCGACCTTCTATAAACTGACAGCGCATGGTTGTGAGGAAATAAGTGGATCGGTAGTTTTATTATATTCTGACACAATAAATCTAACTATTCTTTTCCACTATCCCAAGCGGACTGTGTTATAGTTTACTCCTTAAATAGGAGTGAAGGTCGGTTCTTTTTGTTTTTACTGAAGCTAAAGTGATGTATTGATCAGGACTATTGTTCCATGCCTTGAAATGCATCTTGTTGGTTTTCAGCTGTACTGTTTTAGTCTCCAAACGCATTATTGAATTTGTAATTCCGATTTAACCTATTAATTATGACAGATCCAAATATATATAGATTAGGTTCCATAACCCGATCTAAACAAACTATTAATCTCGAATTTTGGTTTCCCAAAGCCCTGTTAATTCTATTAAGTGGGGTAATACTATTGTTTCATATATTGTTTAGTTGTCCGGTCAAGGCGCAGGTGTCTTCTATAGAGCCTGCGTCTACGGATGTAAAGTATTTGCCAATCTTGAGAGTCGGAGAGAAGGTTCCTCCAGAATTCTGGGAAATAAAGCACCTGCTATTCGAGAATGGACAAACGCGAGAAATTACCTTAAAAGAGTTCAAAGGGAAGCTGTTGATCCTTGACTTTTGGTCCACAACATGCAGCATCTGCCTGAAACACCAAAAGGAGATTTCCCACTTTAAGGAAAAGTACAAAGACCGGTTGGCCGTTGTTATGGTCAACCCATTAAAAAGCTACGATAACCTTTCCATCCTTCAAGAGAAGATTGAAGAGCCTTTTTTTAAGTCTTTCGGAATCACCAAGTCCAATTTTACAAGCATCGTTGAAGATGAATATCTTCAATCGCTGTTTCCATCAAAGGGCTATCCTCAATATGTATGGATCAATTCGGCTGGATATGTACAATTGATCACCTTCAGGAACCTGCTGGACCGGAATTATTCTTCACCCTATATCGACTGATCATGAAAAAAAATAATTATATGGTTAATACTTGTGTTGGCACATAATCAAGTTTTAGCCCAGACGATTTTACAAGGGCAGGTCCTGGATAAGCATTCATTGGCAATCGAAGGTGCTACAGTGAGTATATTGGGAGAACCAACGGTTGCTAAATCGGAAAAAGATGGGCAATTTACAATCAATAGTCCGATCGAGTCAGGAAAACTTATGGTTTCCAAACAAGGGTTTAAAAATTCCTTCATCTCATTTAAGGGAAGAATGGAAGGTATAGTAATAGTTCTTGCAGATTCTTTAATTGCCGTTGAAGAGATCAAAATAGTTCATACTGGATACGAATCGCTTCCTAAGGAGCGATCTACCGGAAGTTTTGCTAAAATTTCAGCAGACGATATCACCCAAAGAATCGGCACGAATTTGATAGAGAGTATTGGGGGGTATATGCCCAGTTTGCAAGTTGAAACTCGATATGGTGAAACCGATCTCCATGTTCGAGGGCTTAGCTCGTTTGATCTGGCGATGAGCAAACCGCTAGTAGTGGTCGATAATTTTCCGTATGAAGGCGATCTTGAAGACATCAATCCTAATGATATAGAATCGGTAACATTGCTCCGAGATGCCTCTGCTACTAGTATTTGGGGGGCAAGGGCAGGCAATGGGGTATTGGTCATTTCGCGTAAAAAGGGAAGGGCTGGAAAGACCGAAATGACCTTGCAATCCAGAACACGTATTTCATCCAAACCAGATATCTATGCATATCCTAGCTTAAGATCATCAGAATTTATTAACGTGGAGAGGATGTTGTTTGATGAAGGCTTCTATGATGGTCTTTTGGATCCACTCTCCAATAAATACATCATTGTTTCACCTGTTGTCGATCTGCTGGCTGAACATCGGAGTGGAAGGCTAACGGATCAGGTCTTAAAGGAAGAATTGATGAGGTTGGGGACCAAAGATTATAGAGATGAACTTTATAAGCATCTTTTTCGTAATCCCTTTCTTCAGGAAACCACCTTTGGGATATCATCATCATTAAGCAAGCTCAATTATCGCGGGTCAATTGGGCACCATCAAATTATTGGCAACAAGGTAAATGAAAGTTCAAATCGGCTTACCCTAAGCAATCAGCTCAATTATGCGCCCAGTCCCAATTGGATTGTTAGCTTAGCCTTGGATCAGACCCATTCAACAGAACAGTTCATGCTCCAGGGGGAGGATTTTCCACTTAGGATTGGTGGGGGACGTTCTTATTTATATCCCTATGCTGAGCTGGCTGACGTCAACGGAAATTTTCTTTCTGTTCCCAAAGGCTACAACCAACATTATTTAGGTATGCAACAGGGGACTGGTTTATTGGATTGGAATTATTATCCCCTAATGGAACTTGACCGATCACTTGGTAGGACTCCTTCCTCCCATTTTCTTGGAAATCTGTCCATACAATGGAAACCAACTACTTGGCTGCAGACCGAACTGATGTACGGACTGGAAAATCAAAAAGATGGAAGCGATATGCTTTATGGCGCGGATTCCTATTATGTGAGGGACTTGGTGAACACCTATAGTAACATGATGGGTCAGGGATTGACGAATGCCATTCCTCAGGGTAGCATTTTAGATCAGGGCAGTGGATCGATGAGAAGTCAAAAGGGCAGAGGAATGGTCCGAATCGATCAATCCTGGAACGAAAACCATGAAATCCATGGTCTGAT
Organism: Sphingobacterium daejeonense; assembly: GCF_901472535.1. Lineage (NCBI taxonomy): Bacteria > Pseudomonadati > Bacteroidota > Sphingobacteriia > Sphingobacteriales > Sphingobacteriaceae > Sphingobacterium > Sphingobacterium daejeonense. The sequence continues at coordinate 238,804 of NZ_LR590470.1, forward strand.
TGGAATGGAATTCAGCCAAACGCGACGGGAGACGATTGCTTCTCGAGTGTACGGTTACAATGAAGATTTGCGAACCTCCCAGCCTGTTGATTATGTTACTGTTTTCCCTACCTATGACGGTCTGCTGGGAAGCCAGCGGATCCAATATGGGAACTCAATCACGGAATTCAATAATCGATTTGTATCTGTATTTGCCAATGCCTCCTATACCTACCAAAGTAAATACACCCTGAGCGGTTCAGCCAGGAGGGATGCATCCAATGTTTTTGGTGTCAATACAAATAATAAATGGAACCCGCTCTGGTCAGTAGGTTTTGCATGGAACATGCATCGGGAACCATGGTTTGAGGAGGCGAGTTGGCTGGAGTCGCTGCGACTCAAAGGAAGCTATGGTCACAGTGGAAACGCCGGTGGAATTTCGGCAACAAGACCAATCCTAAGATATGAAAGTCCCACCACGGAATGGATCAATAGCTACCCCAGGGCACAGGTCACCTCACTTCCGAATGCAAATTTGAAGTGGGAAGATGTGGCAATGAAGAACATTGGCGTGGAGTTCTCGATATTCAATGGTTTGTTGACAGGTTCCTTCGAATATTTTGTAAAGCATTCGACCGACCTTCTCTCGGAAAATTACATGGATCCAACCACGGGATTTTCCAGAGCGACCATGAATATTGGGAAAATGAAAGGAAGTGGATATGATGCGGAACTGGGTGTAAGATTAGTGTCTTCGGTCCTAACTTGGTCAAGTACGCTGAATTTTTCAAAAAATCTTTCGAAGGTAACAGACTATCAGGGGGCATCCGAAAGAGCTTCATTTTACACATCGAACACAGGAAAAAGGATGAACCCGCGGGAAGGGCTGAGTCCCTATCCGGTCTTTGCCTATCGTTTTGCGGGTCTTGAGGCACAAACTGGAGATCCCCAGGGGTTTTTGAATAATGAACCCTTCGATCGACTACCGAAAGCTGCTCGCAGATTCGGTCAATAGGTTGCACTATTTTGGATCATCAATGGCACCCTATTTCGGGAGCTGGCGCAATGCACTTGGAATCAAAAAGTTTCTACTGTCATTTCTGGTTTCATACAAATTCGGTCACTTCAAACAAAGCGAGACCATTAATTACAGTGCGCTCTTCAATTCCTATGTCGGGCATCCGGATTTTGAGGATCGATGGCGACAGCCTGGGGATGAATCGGAAACGACCATTCCGAGCATGAAATATCCGGCCAATACGAATAGGGATAAATTTTATGCAGAATCGGAAGCTAATATTATTCGAGCTGATTTTATCCGTTTACAGGACATCAGCCTTTCGTACCCCTTGGATATCAAACTGGGGAACAAAATTACTAAAATGACCATAACTGGACATGTTAACAATGTCGGTGTGCTTTGGAAAAGAAATAAAAAAGGTATCGACCCAGAAATTTATCCAATTCCGGCTTCACGACATTTTGGCCTTTCGGTCCGTTTACTCTATTAATCCGATGAATATGAAAACACATTTTTAGTATTTGCATCGATGCTCATTATATTAAGTAGCTGCGATCATTTTTTTGGATATCAAGCCTGATCAATCGATCGCTATTCCCGAAAACCTTTCTGATGTTAGGGCAATTTTGGACCAACAATCTGAAATCAATGATAATTTTCCCGGATTGATGGATTTGGCTGCCGATGATTATTTTATTGACCATACGACCTGGCAATCAAAACCTGTCGATGACCAAATGCTTTACATTTTGGGACGGGGGGGCAACGACGGAAGATCCCCTGACCTGGAACGAATCTTATGGGGCAATCCTCATAGCGAATGTTGCGTTGGAATCCCTTGATATCTTGGAGTCTGATGGGAAAGACAGATCCGCCATTAACGAGCTCAGGGGTGAGGCCCATTTTATTCGAGCAATTCGACTATACCATCTTAGCCAATTGTTCTGCAGGCCTTATGCGTCCGGTACCGATAACGATGGACCCGGACTTCCATTGCGTGAGTCATCGGATCTCAATGCTACGTCCTTTCGAGTAACGGTGGAACAGACCTACCAATACATCTTGGAAAATTTATCCAAGGCTATTTCATTTCTGCCAAAAAAATCAGCCAGCATTACCCGACCCGGTCTTGATGCTGCGTACGCCCTTCAAGCTAAGGTTTATCTAAGTATGCAGAACTATGAAAAAGCCCTAACCGCAGCTGAGCAAAGCCTGGAAATCCACCCCGATCTGCTGGATTACAACGAGCTTGACCCCAGCCCTTCAATTCCTTTCACCCTTAATAATAAAGAATTGATATATTATGCGCATAATGTAAGTGCAGGGAGGTTAATTACACAGGCCCTGGCCAATGTCGATACGTTACTTTACGATCTTTTTGAAGAGGATGATCTGCGAAAGAAACTGTTTTTTGAACCTAAAAAGAACGGATATATGGCATTCAAAGGTCAGTATTCAGCCAATCAACGAAACCTTTTCGCAGGCTTGGCCACAGATGAGGTCTACCTTATAAAAGCTGAATGCGAAGCTAGGTTGGGTAAAACAAATGAATGTTTGTCCACATTGAATACCCTGTTGGAAAAAAGATGGGAGAAAGGAAAATTCCAGGGGATCCAATCCGACTCTTCGGAAAGATTATTGTCGATGGTTCTTTCAGAAAGAAGAAAACAGTTGATGTTCCGAGGAATCCGTTGGGGTGATTTGAGAAGACTGAATCAAGAAACCCGCTTTGAAACCGTCATTAGAAGAAGATTTCCAAACATCGGTGAAGAATATTTGTTACCTCCGAGAGATCTGCGCTATACATTTTTAATTCCTATGAAGGTGATTGAATTCTCAGGGATGGAACAGAATCCTAGATAAAATTTTTATTATGTTCGTATGCAACCTATCTTCACCTTAATAAAATAGCAAGGCTTTGGCCTTCAGATCAATCCTGAAGGCCAAAGTCCGCTGTTTAATTGATTACTTCAAACCTTTTAACGGTGTGAGCCCGCTCAGAATTAGGCAATTTTGAAATTTAATGACTTCTGAACGATTTAACAGTGCCGTTTGCTGTAGGCTTATTGTTTTCGATGGATTCCAGGGCGTCCTCAATGTCCGCAATCTGACTGGTACCCAACATAGGTTGACCTCCATTATTTGGAGCTTCAATGGTGCATACAGTTTGGGGAGTTCCGCCACATGAACCGGATGTCAGGGTATAGTCTGAAGGCTCTAATGGATCGTCTCCATTAAAAATACCAGACCAAAGGCAAGGCGTTCGAAGTTGTTGCGATTTCTGCATCCATCCTATTTGAATGGGCAAATGCGAGTGATAATAAAGCACAAAGAGACAGTCCCAATCCAAGAACTGTGATCTTATTTTTATTTTTTAATTTCATGTTTTAATTGTTTAAGGTTTTCCAAAGCCATATAATAATGGCTTTTTTTTTACTCCAATGGAAGGGTCTACACAAACCAGAATGATCTGCATAAACCCTTACTCGGGAACAGTGCAAATTTTCTGGTATGTGTCGGTATGCTCAACATGTTTCGTTATTCATTTGTTCATTCTATTTCAAAAGTAAACAGGATAAAAATCTGATGTTAACCATATCTGGTACATAATATTTTTTTACTTTTACGAAATGTGTAGATTTCTATGATGGGAACGGAACTTGCCCATCGTTGTTCCGGAATGTTTTTTGAAAGTTCTGTTCATGGCACTGATGGAACTGAACTTAAACATTATCGAAAGTTCCAACAGGGATATTTCAGTGTCTATCAATAGACCGGAGATCAGTTCGAGCTTCTTTTCTTGGATAAACTTTCGGACGGTTGTTCCATACCTTTCTTTGAACAGACGTTCCATTTTGGAGATGGACAAACCGTTTTTTCTGGCTAACTTTTGGACGAATTGTGTGTCGGCCGTTGCTAAATTGTTCAATAGGTCAATTTGAATTTGATTGATTTTTTTTATTGTACGATGGATATTGTATTTACCGTGCAATCCTTTATAAGCTGATAATAACTTGGAGAATCGGACCAAAAGATAATGTATGTAACGGGAGTTGGAGTTTTTAGGAACTTTTAGCAAACTTTTTAAGGACATGATGAAATAATTGTCCATTTTGTGAGGCTTCATTCCATTGATTTTTTTATTGTTGGAACCTGCAACAAAATCTAGCAGCAGACGGTTCCTATGAAAGAGCATTGGAGAAAGCGAGTCAAGTATACTAACGGTATACAGCTCCATCTCCTGATCAAGAAAGATGATATTATAGATATCCTGGCGTGCAAATAATAATATGGTTTCACCATCCTTTAGGTATATTGGATTCCCACCATTTTTTTCGGAATATGCAATCGAACCTTTCATGAGCATCAGAAGGACATATACATTAGTGGTCGATTGTATTGTCAATGAATAACCTTCTTTTGAGGTAATGATATAATGTTCTATCAACAGGCAGTCCTTATCAAAGCTTGCCAATTTTATCTGACAACGTTTTCCTTTTAAGTAGATGTACTCTGAACAGGGCAAGGGCATCAGTACTGTGTCTACAATTCCTTTGAGCAGGAGCTCTTTGGAAGTTCTTTCTGGAAGGGTAAGTATAAACTTCATGATACGTTCATTTTAATTTCCAGTTTATCCGACCGATGGGGGGCCAGCCCTACTCAAGGGCTATACGATCGAATTGATCTTTTTTCACTTTTAATGAAAGCATTATCGCTTCTTCCACAGTTATCTTAGATACTATATTAAGGTGATCTAAAATTATACTCAGTCTATTTTCTAATGTTCCGGTGACATATATCGGGGAAATATTAAGGGTTGGATAAGTATTTATGAGCATCCTTTCAGATTCCTCCCTGAATCTTTCAGAAGTCGGACGGTGTCCATCTTCAACAAATGGAAATTCAATGGGAAGATGAAAAAAGAGGTCGTAATTGTTTTTTGTATAGGTCTTTGCCAAACCTTCAAAACCTCTCATCAGCAATTCAAAATCTCTGTACTGTCTGTAGTTCTTTATTTTCTTCCATAACATCGACCACTTGTTCTCATTGGGATAAGCTCCAGTAACCAAACGAGTGCTCCCATAGAGCCATTCCTGCAGAGGACAGCCGTCACTGATGAAACCTGTGGTTAATCCACTTTCCGCTTCCAATCTATTCTTGAAACGCTCCATGCCCAATCGTAATAATTCAGGATAGGAACACTGTTTAAGATTCTTCCGTGGAAACAGATCAGGTAAGATTTCACGCATGGTTGGTGCATGTGTTGAAGGAATCCCTGTTGCGAAGGATAGAGCCAAGCTTAATGTGGTCTTGCCCGTACAGTAGGTTCCACTGATAACTATCCGCTTCATAAGTAGGCAATTTTATGACAAACATTGAACCTCGCATCCATATTTGCAATCTTACTTATGACAGAAAACGAATGGTATGTATGGTCTCCCATTTTGAGCATCTTTCTATCAGAAAGGTTGACCTTAGCCCTGTAATTTTCCCTCTTTTCTGGTCTTTCAAATTTGATATCCATTGACCTCAGCCAAATATTCGGACATTTTTCCCTTTCAGTCTTCAATAACCTAAAGAGCAGGACTTGCATAAGTTGTCCAGTAGTCCCTATAAGATCTGTCAATATTATATGGTCAAATGAAGTTCCCAGACCGCTCAGTTCTTGAAAAAGAGTTGGTGTGGGTTGCATGACACAGGAAATCTTTTCTTGACTCTCATCTATTTTAATTTCTGATATTTCAGTATTTCTATCTCGATAGGATCTGCTGTACATCGTTCCATCTTGGATCGGCCAGTCATTTTCCCTGAGCTTTACCTGGGAAGGGCCCGGGTGGTCCAAAGTGATCCTACAGGTCGTCCTTCCGATCTTTACAAGAAGTACCGTAAGCCTCCCGTTAAGTGAATCCAGTGTCAACTTGGAACTCAATTGATGGCATTCCACACAGATCTCTTCAGGATTGGAAGCAATTGTGATCTCTTTATTGATCTTGACCTGGAAATTTCTTGGAAATGCCCTGGCAAGTTCGGATCTCGTCAATCTGGATATTTTCACCATATGTACTTCAGCTAAATAAAGTGCAATTGCGGAATATTCCATACTGCCCAAATGGGGATTTTCCTGACGTGGCCTGCCCGGCCCCTTATATGATGCAGTAATCACTGAAGTAAAACCATCTTCTGTTAATCTAACCGTGTGCAGATCAAATTCAAAATGTTTGAACCCTTGAGAAAAATACCTTGAATCTCCTTTTCCCAAATAGCTGTCAATCTCTGTGCAATATTTTTCCATGATATGTTATGATTTGTCCATATTGTAAATCTAGATGCTCAAATGGATAATCATTGTTCTATTTCCGTAAAGAATGTTTTGTATTTTACGGGTTTCGTAACTTTAGGGGAAACCATTGGTTTTTATTTATGATATTCATAAAAAACGGAGCCTTTTCGTTAAATTCTATCTATAGACGTAAAATCTTGTTCAGAACATCAATAACAGATAAATTGAAATTTCCAGTAATAACTAAAATAGCTGATTATGAAAAAACAGACCAAATTGTTCGAAATCATAAAGAGAAAAGTTTTTGGTCCCAAAAAATGGGTCGAAGAGGTCTCAAGTGTTCTTCACATGAGCCATGCTTCAGTTTACAGGAGGGAAAGGGGAGAGGTTCCATTGGATATGGAGCAGGTAGGGATGCTTTCTGATCATTTCGGGATCGATATTGGCGAAATATTCCATGGGCAGGGCGAATATGTCCATTTTCGTTATTTGGATGTTGATGTGAATGATATGGAAAATTATCGGAACTATATAAATGGCATCATAAAGTCCATGGTCGAAACAAGATCTGCAATTAAAAGGGAAATCATCTTCTGTGCCGATGACATTCCTATTTTTCATTTAATGGCCTTTCCCGAACTTACATATTTTAAATTGTACGTTTGGTCGCAATGGATGGGCAATATCGATCACCAAATGCAATTTGAGGAATTTGTATACAAGATGAAAAGGAACGATATAGAACCCCTGTTCTCCGAACTCAAAAAGGAATACGAAAGTGTATCCTCAAGAGAAATTTGGACAGAAAACACGATAGACCCTTTTCTAAGGCTTCTTGACTATTACGAAAATATTGGGAGTTTTTCAGATCCTGGTTCCCTTGGAAAGCTTCTGGATCAACTTGAAAGTTTAAGAGAAAAACTTGAAAAATATACCATAGAAAAGGAAAAAGTTGAGGGCGCTTCTTTTGAACTTTACATAACCCCATTGGATTTCGGTTCCAGCCAAATGGTCAGTATGGTCAATGAAAGATCCGTTACATCCATTAAGCTCTATACCATAAACAGTATCATGACCGCCGATATGAGGTTCCAAGAAAGCAATCTCAGGGTCATAAAGGGAATCCTGTCCAAATCGACCTGTTTGAGCCACACCTCAGAACGTGAAAGGGTCCAGTTCTTCAAGGGATTTCAGTTTAAGATCGATCAATTGCGAAATAAATTGACGGGGTAGTTTCATATGGACAGAATTTTCTCTTTCTATAGGTACATTAATATTTTCTACTGACAGCAAACTATATTGGAATATAAAAAAGCATCATATACGGATTTCATATCGGACCTGCAGAACATCCAATCGTCATTAATCCAAGGAGACTTTGAGTCCCTTAAGGATGTTTTCATTTTCCGTGATCGAAAAGAGCATAGTGTATTTTCATTGAACCTGGCAATAACTTTGTTCAAATCAGTTGATTCTGAAACTGACCTAATCAGGGAAGCCAAGGTACTGATTGCGCTCAGTGATAGCATCTATGACAATTTTCTGCTTTTCGACCGAAATACCTATTTGTCAAACAAAGAATACCTTCGGTATCAAATATTGAGCATACTCCATCAAATCGAGGATATCCTCTGTGATATAGATAACTTAAGCCCGAGGATATTTTATGGACTAAAGATGTCCCGTTTTGTTATATCTCTTGATAAGCCTCGTATCAGGGCTGAACTTTCAGCGATTTCCTCTAAGCTTAAACGCGTCGGTACAAGTAATAAATTGAGAGAACTAATTATGAAAACGGTAAGTGGCCAACTAAAGGCCGGAAAAATCACCTATGGACAGATTGACAAAATCCGCAAGGTTTTAAACAGAATAAAATTCATGGAAGGGTTTGACGATACGGCTATTGAGAAGGTTCTGGTCCTTTCGGACCTAGATCCCTCCGCAATAGCCTGCTATTTAATTGACAGATCCAGGTATTCATTGCTTGAAAAAGAGTCCCTCTATGACCAAGCGAATGAATTGGTCAAGTTTAAGGAAGATACAGATATGCTATCCATCCTAATTGAGAAATATCAAACGAATGAATTTTCCATTACCGCGAAGAAACTGGAATCCTATTACAGATCCCAAAGCTCCAATATATCCAAAAAAATAAAACTTCATAGAAAAGAAGCAATTGATCAACAGAACTATCAGGGGAATAGGAAGCTTCAAGTCAACCTGCCAGTATCCCAATTTGGGCTGTTCATAAGACTTGCCATGCAGGTTGGCTGGTTCGGGGAAAGAGAAGTAGCTAGAACCTTTGAGTTCTTTTCCAAGAATTTCTCTACCTCACGAACACTAATCATCTCACCTGAAAGCCTACAGAAGAAATCCCTAGATGTAGAATATTCTACTGCCAAGAAAATGAAAGCCCATCTTATTCAGATGGTCAACCATTTAAACCAGCACCATAATACCTCCAAGCTCTGAAGGAAATGAATGCAACATAACACCCTAATCAAAATTTATTTTCCATTTTATCTACACTGCTAGATCCCCTAAAATCCCACTACACCTTAATCCCAACCTACATTTTTATTAAAGGGTGAAACTTTTCTTTCACCCCCTTTCACTGTTTTCGCCCTATGTAATTTTCGTGCTTTGTACCCGAATGGAAGAATAAAACCATCGGTAGAATGAAGTACACGGAACTGGCATCGCTGCTAAAAAATGCAGCCGAACAAGGAACAGCAAAAGCCATCAAAGAAGAACAACCTGTTCCAGATCAGTTGACCAAAGCCGACGCTTACCGTCTGTATGGCCGTAGCAATGTAGATAGATGGCTCCGTGAGGGGCTTATCTTCAAACAACAACCTACCGACACTTCCCAAATCTTTTTTGACAGATCGGAACTCGAAGCCGTAGCGGCTTCGAGCAATCGGATCACCTACCTGCCGTAGCGGACAGGTAAGCGCATCCGCTGCGATAGCGGAGCAAGAACGGTCTTTGACATCGAGGAGTGAAACATTATCCCGTGAGGAACGGGAAATTTTGCGAAAGTGAGGTAAGCCAATGCTTTGGCAATACCAATATGCTGAAAGCGCATTGGCAGGCGATAGCCCGGTCCGTACGGACTGACGTGAGTAGCTCCGACAACTTACCATAATCGGCAACAACGGATCTTTTCGGCTGCCCGTTGCCCGCTGCCGGTTCCTTTATTGAAAATCTTAATCTCTATATCTGTAAACCGTTAAACCCCAAAGAAGCCATGACTCACTTTTGACACCGTTTCAATTGCGGACACTGCTTTGCTTTGCTGTCGAAATGGGCGCAAAACTATCAGGTCCAAAATCCGCTCAAAAAATCAGAGGCATTCAAGCGGTATGGGCCTAAAAACGTACATCATTGGGTCGATCTGGGACTGTTGATCCTTCTCAAGACGGCGACCACACCCGCAGCGGGGAGGGTCGACCGCATGGATATCGAAACCATCTGCAAATCCCAGCAGACCTAATCCTAATATAAACCTCCAAAAACAATTATTATGACATCTTACAATAAAATCATACCATCCAACGAAACGCCAGACCTCGTAACCCTGCTCAAAGCATTGGGGCATGAACCGATTTCAATCAATTCCATTGAATTTGGGTACGCCAGTGTGTTTGGAAAGAGAAGCAATAACAAAATTGTACTAACGGTTAATCAACAATTTAACAGTTGGTTTGACAGCTCACTTCGCAAAGGGGGAAAGCTCATGGATTTTGCCCATACCTATTGGCCAAACCTGTCTACCGCACAGATCGAAGGAAAACTTCGGGAGATACAGGCCAGATCAGCAAAAGAAAATAGGCCCCTTCGAAAACGGAAAGCAATCAGGATACCCGATTATCGTTTCGCCAGTGCTCACCCATTGGGGTATAACAATGAGTTTGCCAATTTTCTGTTGGAAAGCGATCTTTTGGAACTTGCCGATCTGAACATACAAGAAGTCCATTATTATGTCATCGATCAAAAGGGTAAGCGAAAGGACTTCTGTGCAGCAGGTTGGCAGAACGAAAACGGAGGATGGGAAGTGCGCGCCCAAAAATATTCGGGCTGTATCGGCACAAAAGGAATGACCTTTATTCCGGGAAGCCACTCCGTGCTTGCCATATTCCCGGAATATGTGGACTTTCTGAAAAGACGGAACGATGAGCATCTGTACTACGCATCTATACTGATACTGAACCATCCCGAATTTTTGTCCGCCGCACTGAAACGTGCCAGCCATTTTAAAAAGGTACTATCCTATATCGATGATATGAGGCTAGGGTACCAATCAACGAGTGAAGTGTTCAAGGATAAACTACCGCATGCGGAGGTTAAACCCCTTTAATTATTCCATCCCTGCTTATGTCAAAATATGTAAATGTGGATGACCTCCGGGAAATCGCAATTTCGGACTTCTTGGCCCGTCTCGGCCACTACCCGGTACGCAGGTCGGGCAAGGAACTATTTTACCACAGTATGCTACGGGAAACCAAGCAAGATACGCCATCCCTTACCGTATGGGACGAGGGTGGAAAATGGATAGACCGGGGAGGCCCGAACTCGACGGGCATAAACGGCGGTAGTATCGTCCAGCTCGGCCTTGCCTATTGGCCAGGGCTTTCCTTTGTCGAGGTACTGGGAAAGATAAAGGATACCTGCGATATGCAGGTATCCATGATACCCGTTTATGAACCTGTCAAATACCCTACAGAACAAGAGCAGAAAGGATACGCCTTTGAACTCGTACGAACACAGCCAATCGGCAGAAACTTTGTACTGACAAAATACCTTGAAGGACGAGGGATATTGGACATTGCACATGGATACATGCAAGAGATCTATTACAGAAACCGTCTTGATATCGAAAATAAAAGTATATTCTATGCCATCGGATGGAAGAACGACCAATCGGGTTGGGAATTTACCAATGCCAAAGGCTTCAAGAGCAGTATCGGCAAAAAAGGAATTTCCGTGATACCCGGTAAGCCTGGACATGCCGTTCTCTTTGAGGGATATATGGACTGCCTAAGTTGGCTCAAAGTGAACCGCCCGGATCCTGCCCCTACAGCCATTGTACTGAACTCCATTGTCCAGTTAAAGAATGCCATCGAGCGGATCAGGGAAATTCCCGAGGTGGACGTGTATTTCGACAACGACGGTCCCGGGCGCAACTGTACCCAAATGCTGATCGATGCCGTACCACAGGCTAAAGACCGTTCGGGTGTTTATGGGTCGCACAAGGATTACAACGATATGCTAAGGGCAGTCCTAAATGAGCAGGAAGTACAGCTTCAGAGAGCGTGGCAGAAGCGCTGATTTTTAGAGATTCGAAAACGATTGTTCAGCTAAATAGGTAATCCGATATAGTTACATACCGAAGCTAGCTCTATTGCCATTCCGAAATATTGGCATCCATATGCTCCGATAATCCGATATACAGCTATTCAGAAAGCAGTGCATATCGATATTCATATATCCCACTATAGGTGTTGTATCCAGATAGGAGACGATATGATATTTTATGGCCACATATAGATTTAGGGATTTAAGTTAAATGGATATCAATCCGACAACGCCGAACCTACAGGGGAAAGTACGAAAAAATCATACTTGCAGAACATCGCGGTTCCGATGAGACAGGGATGTACCGGAGTAGGTAAAGGCCGAAGCTCGTCATTATCCTGCAAAGCACCGACAAAGAAAAAGAATTCAAATTAAAGCTATGAAATACAAAAAAGCAGACCGAAAATCCACAGGACATGTACAGCGTCACCGGCGCTTTGAGCTCCGGTTGAGCGATGAGGAACACGCACAGTTTCTCGAACTTGAAATAGCACTTAGCATGAACCGTGCGGACATCGTGCGAATCTGGGTACTACAACATTCCAAAAAGATGTTGGTCAATACCACCGAAATCATGAAACTGTTGGACAGTATCGGCACAGAGATCGGTCGGTCAGGCAACAAAATCAACGAAATGGCGAAAACAAGCCAACATCTTGCAACAACAGGGAATTTTGCAGCCCAGCCTGATCCGTGACCTTGCCCCCTTGTTCACCGAATATATCCAGTTGCAAAGGAGGTTGGAACGGACCTTCCGACATCTCCTCAGACTTATAAGGAGACAGGCATGATCGTCAAGATATTAAAAGCGGTCTGCCACTTTCAGGGGGGTGCGTTACAACACGGACAAAGTTGACAAGGATAAAGGGGAACTGATGAAAGTATCGGGTTTCGGTGCCCTGCACGCCCTGCAAAATCCCAGCCCAAAGGATTACGTCAATTATCTGGAGGCCCAATCCGCTGCCAGCAAACGGACGAAGTTTCCGCAGCTGCACGCAGTCATTTCCGGCAAAGGTCGCTCGCATAGTAAGCATGAGCTTGCTGCCATTGCCGACCGATGGATGGACGGTATGGGTTATGGCGAACAGCCTTATCTCTTGGTATTCCATAAGGACACAGCAAACAACCATATACATATCATTTCCACGCGGGTAGGCCGCAACGGCAAAAAGATAAACGACAACTTCGAGATAATCCGTGCCCACGAAGTGCTCAACCGTATCCTTGGCACGGACGTCAAACAACAGACAGAGAAGGATATCGGAAAAGTCCTGACCTATGGTTTCTCCATGCGGGAGCAATTCATGATGGTACTTGGGTCACTGGGCTATTCCCTCAAGCTATGTGATAAGGAATATCAGATCTTCCGTTACGGCAAAAGGCAAGGCACGGTGTCATTGGAACAGGTGGACGCCAAGATCGCAACTTTCAGCAAAGACATCAGTCGGCTTGGGCAGCTCCGGGCAGTCTTTGCTAAATATCAAGACCAATACGATCCGGCGGTGGTTCATACTCCGGCTCCACTTCCCGGCAACAGGCCGTCCGCTCCATCCGGCTATACATCAGCAATGGCGCAAATGCTATCGGCCAAAATCGGGGTACAGGTCATATTCCACGGTAAGGACGGAAAACCGCCATACGGCTACACGATCATTGACCATTCGAGGAAAATGGTATATAAAGGCAAAGACCTCATGCCATTGGCAGAATTTATCACACCATCGGAAGACAGACACAAAATATCGCCTAAAGCGGATATAACGAAACCTACTTTAAAGGGGCGTGTATCCCGGCCGGAAGAAACAGTCACCGAGAACGGTTATGTGCAATCAGCCAAAGACGACTTCGCAGAGCCGAACGAAAAAGAACGGAAATCGGTATCCGAAGAAACCACCATAGTTGCCGATCATGTACAGGGAACAGCCGATCAATGGATACCGAATATCCAGATCGATATTTCCGACGACATCGACGACGAGGCGATCCACGGGCGCAACCGGAGGCGTAAGCGCAAGGCCCGCACAAATACCCGTTGACACCCCTTTATCAACAACACCATTAACACAATGCACTATGCTCATACTCATTGGAAACCAAAAAGGCGGGGCGGGAAAAAGTACGCTCACCCTGCTGCTCGCCAATTACCTGGCCCAGCAACAGGAACGGCGGGTTACGATACTTGACATGGATTACCAGCAATCACTTTCCGCCAAAGCCGAGAAAGCAAAGATTTTGGAAAATGAACCACTGTACGAAATCGTACCTGCCGATCTTGGCCATTTTCCTGCAATGCAACGGAAACTGGAAAAATCACGGAACGAAATCGTACTCGTAGACCTGCCGGGCAAGATGGACGACGACGGGTTGATACCCATATTCGCCGCCGCCGATGCGGTACTCTGTCCGTTTGCCTTTGACGAATTTTCCGTGGATTCGACATTGCTGTTTGCAATGGTCATCGGCAAGATCAACAGTCGGGCTCCCTTGGTTTTTCGTACCTAACCGTATCAAGAACACCGTCAAGTACGAAACCCGCACGGAAGTCGAAAAGGTACTTCGGGTGTTCGGCACTGTAGCCCCCGGTCTGCCGGATCGCATAGACTTCCAGCGGGTAAATTCGTTACACACACCGAGCATCCTGTATCCCGTTATCCTGCCATTACTGGACCTTATCTATGATCAGTACATCGCCAAGCAAGTATCACCTTGATCTCAATAAAAATCCTTGCCGACGCGCTGCGGATTCCAAACGGAAAGGGGAACCGCCACAGCCATAAGAAATCCCCCTGCAGGGCAAAAGGGAGACACCAAAGAAAAAAGCGGAAACGCTGGAACGCCTGTTTGAAAGTATCCAAAACCATGAACTGACCGGACGTGAACGGTTACTAATCCGCCTGGACGACAAGACCCTTTTTCTGCTCAAAAAACTGAATGTTGCCAAAGACATTAACATGACAAAGATCATGTCTTTCAGCCTGCACCAATTTCTAAAAACCCATCCCGAACTCACCCGGTACATCAAAGAACACATTAAAACCCTTGATCTATGAACTGGACACAATTCCTGCTCGGCGTTATCGCCATCTATGGCATTTACTATGCCCTAAACGTACTGTATGACCTTTTTATCCACCGCCGTGCTCCACGGGCGGCCGATGGAGGAAACGAACTGACATTTGATGAAGATTCACCGCCAGAAAGGGTTATTCCCGAACCATCCAAAAGAGAAAACGAACCTATAGTAACCGAGGGGAAACCCGTTATCTCGTCCGGCCCCCTGCAATCCACAGGAGGCATAAACCTAAAGCAGCTCGTATCGCTCGTACAGAACGACGTTATCGAGTACACCAAAGCCATCCCTTATTGAATCCATTATGCGACCAATCCGCTTTGTGGCAGTATTCCTCACTGCCATTTTTTTTGACCTGTACGCAACCGCCCAGCCCGGCCTTGCGGAATTTAGGGAAGTGCGCAGGGAAGTCAATACGTGGTACTACAACTTCTCTGACCTTGCCTTTGTCATCGGTGCCGTGTGCGGACTGCTCGGCGGTTTGCGGGTGTACAGCAACTGGCAGTCCGGCAAGCACCACATCGATGCGCAGGTCATGGGATGGTTCTTTTCCTGCCTGTTCCTGTCGCTCGTCGGCGCCGCACTAAAGGCCCTTTTCGGGGTAAACTGACAATCCAATCATTTTTTATTCACTTTTTATCCATTATCTCTATGACAGTAAACACTAAAAAACTGTTTGCAATGGCCGCGCTTTGCCTTTCCGCGGCCCAATCAACATTCGCACAAGGTGGTACCGTGGGTATCGATGCCGCCACATCATCGCTCACCAGCTATGTAGACCCCATTTCGACGCTCATTTTGGCGATCGGCGCGGTCGTCGGCCTGATCGGGGGAATACGGGTGTACATCAAGTGGAACAGCGGAGATCAGGACATCAATAAGGAACTGATGTCATGGGGAGGTTCCTGCCTGTTCTTGGTACTCGTGTCGGTGGTCATCAAAGCGTTTTTCGGCGTATGACACAAGAGCGTTATCCGATCTATAAGGGGCTGCAAAAGCCCCTTATTTACCGCGGTTTCAAGGGTAAGTTTATCTATTGGGGCATAGGCTCCCTTATCGGCGGCCTGGCCATCGGTGGGCTTATCGGCGCACTGACCAACCTGATCCTGGGCGGCTTTGCCACCCTTGCCCTGATGGGTGCAGGACTTGCCTATACATTCATGAAACAGGGTAACGGTCTCCATGACAAAACCCGCCACCGAGGCGTATTTATCCATACCGCAAAATTATCGATCAGCTATGAGAACAGAGAGAAAGACAGCCTTTGAAATGCCCTACGTGGGTATTGACCATTATCAGGGAATGTCCATACTGTACGGTGAGCGTGGCGATTTTTCAGTCGTGATGCGACTGACCAATCCTGTCTTACAGTATGGTGCCGATCCCGAAGCCTATACCGCTTTCCAACAGGTATTGCTTAACGTCATCAAGATACTTGGCGAGGGACATATCATCCAAAAGCACGACGTATTCATCAAACGGAAATACCGCCCCAAACCTGCAACCGAGTTCTTGGAACAGAAATACCAAGAACATTTTGAAGGTCGGGAATATACCGAGATCAGAACCTATCTGACCGTTACCCGTCTGGTCAAAAAAGGGGCATTCTATACGTATGACAAAAAAGTGCTGGCCACTTTCGGGCAGAACATGGCCAAAGTATTTGATCTGCTTTCCGGCGCCGCACTTAACCCAGCATACCTTACCGAAGCGGAAATAAACCGTTTCGTAAACAGGGTGCTCGCCGTAGAGTTTGAACAGCCGCACATCACATTGGACAATCTCCGCTGCGGAGACCGCGGGTTGCAGATCGGTGACCGAACCGTCCGCTGTATCAGCATGGTGGGCACCGATTCGGTTGACCTGCCCGAAAAGGTCGGAACGTTCACGGCCAAAAATGAAACGAACGGTATGCGCGATTTTCCGGTGGACAACCTTTTTTTCCTGCACAATGTTCCGGGTTACCGCACCATTATCTATAACCAATTATTGGAGATACCCAGCCAACAGATCACGCTCGGTAAACTTGAAGTAAAGCGTAAAAGGCATTCGAGTGTACCTGATCCGGCCAACCTCATGTGCGTGGAGGACATCGACCGTTTATTGGTGGACGTAGCACGTGATAACCAGTTATTGGTAAATGCACATTATTCCATGATCGTATGTGCCGATACGGACAAGATCGACAAGACGGCCAATTTTATCGAAGCCGCCCTGTTCCAGCAAGGGATCATCCCGTCACGCAATGCTTACAACCAATTGGAACTTTTCCGTTGTGCCCTGCCGGGTGTTGGCGTGGAACTGAAAAAATACGATTGGTTCCTGACGACAGCTGATGCCGCGCTTTGTTTCTTTTTCAAGGAACGGCTACCGACGGACGAACCCTCGGAGTTTCTGTTAAGGTTTACCGACCGTTCAAGGGGTGCCCGTGGCGATTGACCCATCGGATTTGGTTATGAGGACAGGCCGTATAAAAAATCGCAATCGCTTCGTTTTGGGGAGCAGTGGTACGGGTAAAAGTTATGCCATAAATGCGATCTGTCAGCAGTACCTGCAATACAACATGGACGTGGTGATCGTGGACGTGGGACATTCCTATTCCGGTCTTTGCAGTACCTACGGGGGCAAGTACATCACCTATTCGGAGGAAAAGCCCATTACGATGAACCCCTTTGCGATCAGCGAGGAAGAATACAACATCGAGAAAAAGGATTTTTTGATAACGTTGATCTGTCTGCTCTGGAAAAGTTCCGAGGTTCGGTATCCACTGTCGAGCGTGACGTAATTTCCAATGTCATTTCAGCCTATTACGCCCATCATTTCGATAAGGCCATCGAAGACCGTGTAGACAGGTTGGACTTCAATTCCTTTTATGAATTTGCCGTTCAGAAAATCCCCGATATAAGGAACGAAGAAAGCATTGCTTTTGACGTGGAGGAATTTCGGTTTGTATTAAAGAAGTTTTACAGAGGGGGTGAATACGAAGCGATACTGAACGAAGATGCCGACCAATCCCTGTTCAACGAACGGTTCATAGTCTATGAAATTGACAATATACAGAATAATAAAACGCTCCTGCCAATTGTCACGCTCATCATTATGGATCTGTTCGTACAAAAGATGCGCCACCGGAAGAACCGCCGGAAAACGCTGATATTGGAAGAAGCATGGCGGGCCATTTCGTCGCCCATGATGGCGAATTTCCTTTTATACCTGAACAAGACCGTACGGAAATTCTGGGGGGAAATCATCGAGGTGACACAGGAGATCAACGACATCATCGGCAACCCCATAATCAAGGACAGCATCATAAACAATTCGGACACCATCATCCTGCTCCAACAGAACGAAGCCGACTTTAGAAAGGTCGCCGAAGTGCTTTCCATAGGCGAAGCCGAGCAGAAGAAGATTTTCACGATCAACCGTCTCGACAACAAAGACGGACGTGCCCGTTTCAACGAGTTCTATATCCGGCGTGGAAATACAGGTGAAGTTTACGGCGTGGAGGTCAGCATGTACCACCACTTGGCATTCACGACCGAAAAACCCGAAAAAAGCGCCGTGGAGATTTATGCCAAACATCATGGCAGCTACCCAAAAGCCCTAACGGCGTTCGTGTCCGACATGGAAAAGAGCGGTCTTGCATTGGGCGATTTTGTGCAAAGGGTGAACGAGAACAACGCGCCCGCCAGCACACAAAGAGAATATTTTAAACCTGATTTTACATGAGACGATTTATTGCAATAACGATCCTGTCCTTTGCCGTTTTCTATGCAAGAGGACAGATTTATATCGACCCCGCCGTGGCAGCTGCGACGGGTGTCCATGCAGGGGTCATGAACAGCCAGCTCAATGACGTAAACAGTAATCTCCACGCTCATCCAGCGTGGACAGCTCGCCGTCAAGGGCCAGCTCCTGATCGTGAACGATTTGCAGGATAAGATTTACAAAGGGTTAAGCGAAGTATCGGGCGTTGTCCGTTCACTGCTCACCCTAAAGGACATTGCCAGTATTTCCCTTGACATCGTTAACGATGTGGAAAAGGCAATGAACATTGCAAGGGAAATCCGGCACTCCTGCTGTTCGCCGAAGCGGGCTCAAGGAATTTAAGACACGGGCGACGAACCTGTCTGCCGAGGTCAGCGCCTTTGTGCTGAAAGGTGGAAAGGATAACCTGATGGATGCGGGCGAACGGGCAAAACTGCTCAACCGGATACGTACAGAACTGACCATCCTGCGGGGCGTAGCCTTTGGGATGCACAGAAGTATGTATTGGGCGAAACAGCGCGGTATCCTTAACTCCCTCAATCCATACGCAGGGTTTATCAATATCGACAAACAGATTGCCGATGACATTATCCGTAATTCAAAATTGCTCAAACGATGAGATACTTTATTCTGACCCTCTTGCTTTTGGCCACCAGCTTGACCAGAGCAACCGCACAGCTCAACGTGGAACTGCTCCACCAATTGGTCGAACACAGCAAAGATGAATACGACCGCCAGATCACCGCACGGAACCGACAGGCCATTACCTCGGCTAACGAGGAAGTAAACAAAGAAGAAACCTCAAAACTCAAAACCCGTTACCGAGAACTGCACAGCCGTTTTCAGGTTTTGGGAACAGCATTGCAGGGGCTTAGTATGGGGCTTGAATCCGCGCCAATTGTCACCGACATCATAAACCAACAAAAAAGGATTATCGGCATCGTTTCCGCACATCCCGAATTTCTATTGCTCGCCATCGATGCGGAAAAGGATATGGCAGAAAAAGCCGTGCAGTTGGCACGTTACCTGACCGGACTTTTTATCAGTATCGGTGACCTTAACCAGATGAAAGCAAGCGACAGGAGAATACTTTACGGACACGTCCTGCAGGAGCTTCGGAAGATCGCAGGAGCATCGCGAGGACTTGCAGCTACCCTATACTATTCGACACGAAAAAAGCTACTTGATTCCCTAAATCCGTTTTCGGGTTACATCAATGAGGACAAGCGTATAGTTGATAATATCTTAAGGCAATTGGAGGGATTTAAGCCATGAAGAAACAACTTATATCCGTGCTGTTTATATGCTTTTCGACGCTTGCCTTTGGACAAAGCTATGTAACCATTATCTATGATGCCAAGCACCTCGCCATCGTAAACGAGAACGGCGCGGTAAGGTTGGTTTCCGAACAGACCCATAACAACATGCTGGGCAATATCCGAGGACGGATCGACGACATCAATGTTAACCTTTCTTCCGTCGTGCTGGTCCAGAACATGATCCACCGATCATTGACCGAAGTGGATCGGGCGTTGAAGTCCGGCCGCTCCGCGTTCCATATTTCAAGGCTCGTTCAGGACATTGCCACGCACAGCACAAAAATGCTGGAAACCGCCAAAGGAGAACCGTGGTTATTGCTCTTTGCCGAAGACGTTGCCCGGCAGCTCAAAGACAGGGGAATAAACCTTGCTGCCGAAGTCTCCGATTTTGTTCTCCAAGAGGGAAAAAACGTATTGATGGACTATGAAAAAAGAGATCACCTCATGCGGAAAATCATTTTGGAACTAAAAGTTATACGGGCATTGGTATTCAGTATGGAAAGATCAATGTATTGGGCAAAAATCAACGGTGTACTGAAAATGGCAAACCCTTACCGCAATTTCATCAACATGGACAAACGTAAAGCGGACGAGATCATACGAAACTATTATCTACTAAAGGGCTGAACATGAATAGAATATTTATCACCGGCTTACTGTTGTGCCTGTTTCCATCACGGGAACAATGGCCCAGAACGTGAAGCGACAGACCGACAAACATATCGTACACCAACATGAGCGCATGGTTCACAAGCAATGGGATCGCAAGAAGTTTACGCCGACAAGTGGCTTTCTCGGTCTCAACTACCAATATTGGCTCACCTGGGCGTGGCACCCCAACTACCCCAAGACCGACCGTCGACCGTTGAGCGGTACAGGCCCGCAGACCTTGCGCATGGGGATGGTACTGGCCATGCAACAGACGGACGAAGCCTTTAAAAAACACGCAGATACCATCCGAAATGTGGCAGTTACCGAAGCCCTCAATTATTCCGGTCTGGTTACAGATGCCGACCCTTTATGGCTCCTGTATTACCGCAGGGAATTTGGAAACCTTATCGACGGAACAGAGGCCGATCCACTCTCCGGACTTTCACCGGACGTGAGGGATTATTTGAGAAATAAAGGGTCTATTGGAATGGTACGGCGAAGAACGTGCAGAACTCAAAGAACGGTTGGAAGCAGCCCGAACGACCACGCTTGACCGAGGCAGCCGTATCATGGCCTATCACCGTTTGCTTGGAGACCATAGAAAACTACTGTCCGCATGGGAGGCCAAAAAGAACTATGCCACCAAATTCCTTTTATTGGCAAAGAACCGTGACCGCATGCAAAGTGACAGCCCCGATCTGCCGGAGTTTGGTGGCGGTCGTTCCGATGTACAGATTGCGGAGGACATCCTAAAAAGAACCCAATAACCAAAATCAGATTACTTTATGGACTTTATCAACATGACGGGGCTAATGCCTCGTTTTTTATTGCAGGGAAATCCTGTAAATGTGCCGGACTCTTTTAAAGACACGTTCAATTTTTTACAGGGGAACGGTGTCTATGAGGAGGGTGTCATGCACTTTCTCAAAGGCATGAAAAACACGATCTGGACGCACTTCGATACGTTCATCACCGATGCACAGGCCCTTGCCGCCATTTTCATGCTCATATTCTTTGCCATCAAATCCTACGAAATGATGGCGGGCGACAAAAAAATGGAAATCATGCCCTTGTTGCGGCCGTTCGGGCTGGTCATGGTCATCATCTGGTGGGGAACGTTCACACGCGTACTTGCCTATCCCACGGACATCGTTGCCGCCAAGACGGAAAGCCTGTTTGACAGCGGGCAGATCGAAGTAAATAACCTACGCCTGCAACGTGCAAAACTCATGGTGGACGTTGCCGACCAACTGACCACGATACAGGCCGAAACCGAGATCGCCGAAAAAGAAGCGGATACATGGTACGGACAGGCATGGGATGCGGTCACATCAACCGTAAAGGAGGGTTTTGCTTCGGTATGGAACCCAATCGTTGAACTTAAAAACCGTATGCAAGTGGGGTTGCAGCTACTGGCGACCTATACCTTAGAAACGTTGGCCGTCTGGTATTGCGCATCTGCGTTTATATTATATTCATTATCCAGATCATCTATTCGAGCATCCTTATCATTTTAGGCCCGTTTAGTGTTGCCGTAAGTATCCTGCCTGCCTTTAGGGATTCCTTTGGTACATGGATAGCCCGGTTTATCGCCGTTAACCTCTATTCCGGCATTGCCTATCTGGTCATGCACGTAGCCAGCCTGTTCCAACAGTATGCAATGGAAGCCGAGATTACAAGGTATCAACAACTCCTTGAAAGCACGGGCGACACATTGGAGAAAATGGGCTGGTTTGCGGGCAACGGGATTTTAAGTTTTGGCATCGTCATCGTGACATTCCTGATCGGAGGACTGACCATGCTCACCGTGCCGAGTATCAGCACATGGATCGTATCGACATCCGGCATCACCTCGGCAGCCGCCACGATGGGCCGCGGTGCTTCCAACGCAGCCCGTACGGCAAGAAAGCTGATCGCCAAGTTTTAAACCTTTTAAACACTTCATTTCATGATAATAAAAAATATCGAAGCCAAGATCAGGCTTGCCACTTTTATTGCAGGGGCAAGCCTGATCGCCGCCCTGCTCATGGTGGTGGCGGTATCTTTTTTTGCCTACAAACAGGTCGGCAATGCACGGAAATCCGTGTACATACTTGATGCCAATAATGTACCCATGTCCGCAAACCAAACCGACGTCGAGGTAAATAGACCCATTGAATACCGCACACACATCAACTCATTTCATTCACTATTCTTTACCCTTGCACCTGACGATAAGTTTATCGAATACCAGATGAAAAAAGCTATGTACCTGATCGATGAATCCGGTGCTTTGCAGTACAACAACTTGCGGGAAAAAGGGATTTTTCAACTCCGTGCTATCATCTAGCTCCGTGCTCACCATCCAGACAGATTCCATCCATGTCGATCCGGTAAAGAAATACTTTAAGTTTTATGGCAAACAGACCATAGATCGGCGCAGCTCTACCGTAATACGCTCGCTGGTCACCGAGGGCTATTTACGGGACCTTGAAATGCGTACGGAGAACAATGGTCACGGTGTACTGATAACCCGATGGAAAACACTCGAAAACAAAGATATATCCTATGTTCAAAAAAATAACTTCTAACCGACCACCCGATACTACGGTATGGGCAGCTTTTTATAAGGAGTTTGGCAAGTACATCGATGGGAGCATCACACGTACCCAACGGTTTCTTGAAGCCCGGCCACGTGCGGTATTTTCGGTAATGGTGTTGAGCATCCTCGTTTCTGCCAGTTGCTTTCTTTTTCTCCCAAAGGAAATACCGAAGAAAGAACCCTTACAACTTTCCATGCAACAGCCCCTAATGGATGGAATGGGCGGTATTGTTACCACCGTTTCAGCTTTAAAAGAACTGCTTGAAATCCGCGCTGTCCTTGACACACTCATGCAAAAGGAACAGTTAAACAGTGCCGACAGCCTTCTTATGGAAAGTGCC
The DNA here is from genome assembly GCF_901472535.1 of Sphingobacterium daejeonense. Classification (NCBI taxonomy): domain Bacteria; kingdom Pseudomonadati; phylum Bacteroidota; class Sphingobacteriia; order Sphingobacteriales; family Sphingobacteriaceae; genus Sphingobacterium; species Sphingobacterium daejeonense. The sequence continues at coordinate 262,173 of NZ_LR590470.1, forward strand.
ATCGACAGGATGCAGATACTCGAAAAACGACTGTCCGAAGCCAACAAACCCCACAACTCACCCTAATATAATCCAACAAACATGAAAATCAATTTCAGACAACCGCGCTATGTGCTGCCAATCATAGTGCTGCCTTTTCTATGCCTGTTCTTTTACGTGTACCAGACAGGCTTTGCGAAGGATGAAGTACCACACCAAGAGGGCGATCCCCTGCAGGGACAGATTGCCGAAGTATCGGAAGATGTGAAAAAACGTGCGCTTTCGGACAAACTTGCCGCCTATCGTGAACAGTACCGCCATGGTGATGGCTATACAGCAATAGGCCAGCTACAGGAAGAAAGAGCCGAACAGTTTCGTTTTGATGAAATGTATAACGAGGAAGAAAAGCGCAGGCTTGATTCCATCGAACGGGCAATCAAAAATCAGCGACCTGTTTTCACTACTAGAGATTCGGAAAACAATGATCAAGATCGAGCGTTACAACAGGCTCTTTCCTCATTACAGCGAAAACGTGAACCGACGAGAGCCATGCCCGATAAGGCCGATCCGATGGAACTTTTCCGCAAACAGATGGCCTATGCGGACAGCATGGCAAGGGCAAACGATCCCGACGAACAGGCAGCCCGCATGGAACGTGAACGTATGGAAGAAGCAAAAAGGGAACTCGAAAACCAGCCCCGTCTGTCCGTCTCCAAATACGGTACAGGCCAGGGAACGTTCAACACCGTCCGCCCCGAAAATGACAATACTTTCATTCAGGCTATTGTCGATGAAAACATGACAGGGTATGCCGATTCGCGTTTGCGCATTCGGCTCATGGATGACCTATTGGTCGGCCCGCACGTGGTCAAGAAAGGTACCCACGTATTTGCAAAAATTTCCGGTTTTTCAGGGCAACGGGTACTGCTCACCATCACTTCCATTATGTACGGCAACAACATATTGCCTGTCCGACTGGAAATCTATGATAATGACGGTTCACCCGGACTGTACGTGCCCGCTTCGGCATTCAGGGAGTTTAGCCGGGAGCTCGGCGGTAACACCACGCAGGGAGTTAACCTGCAACAACAAGCGGAAAACAACAGCCAATTGGTCATGAGCGCCATCCAGCGGATGTTCCAATCCACAACGACCGCCGTATCAAAGCATATACGGAAGAACAGGGCGAAACTGAAATACAACACGATGGTCTACCTCATCGATCCTCCAAGCTCTCCGCCAAAACCAACAAAATTATAAACAGTAAAACCATTTAAGATTTCACCATGAAAAAAAAACATCATTTTCTAATCCTTTTCCTTTTGTGCTGTATCGGATATTCCGCCCATAGTCAACAAGCTACGGAAACCCGGTTAGGAGCACTTCCCGAACTTCCTTTGCACCAAGGACATACGCTGCATATCCTTTCGCCAGAACCTATACAGTATGTTGATATTGCTTCGCACCATGTATCAGGTGACCTGCCACTTGACAACGTGTTGCGAATCAAATTAAATGAGGACACCATGCTGACAGAACGCCTCGATTACGAACTTGGAGCGGTTACCATTGTAGGCGATAATTACTTCGCGCAATACCGCTTGACGGCGCCATTATTGATTGATGATAAGAGCATTCCGGCCATGCTGGAAATCAAAACCGGAACACACCCGCCCTTTGGAAATTTCGGAAATCGGATTGAGCCGTAGCCAGATGAAAAACCTCGCATTCGGTCTGCTTACAAAAGGTGTTCATCATCCTGTAAGAAGCACACAGGAAAACGGTGTGGGTATTGTACTTAATGGTATCAGCACATTGGGTGATTACATCTTCCTGGATATTTCATTTACAAACACATCAAATGTTTCCTACAATGTGGACGAACTCCGTTTTTTCATCGAGGACAAGAAGATCACCAAAGCAACGAACGTGCAGACCGTGGAAATCAACCCCCTTTGGCAATACCAAACTTTAAAGGAGTTTGAGAAAAGACACCGCAATGTGTTCGTACTGAAAAAGGCCACCTTTCCCGGCAGTAAGGTACTTAAGGTAAGTCTTACCGAAAAACAGATTTCAGGCCGTACTGTCAACCTAAAAATAAAGTACGGAGATATTCTGAAAGCCGACACTTTTTAAACCGGCTTTATCTAACCTTTCAAAGCTGACTTTATGGAAGCCTTCTGCTAACCAGATTGAAGGCTTAGTACTGATAAATAACCCAATTTATTATGGAGGAACGGCGAAGCCCTCCTTCCAACCGATAAAAAAAATATTTATGGAAGAAACCAAAGAACAGCTGGGGCTTTACCGTTCCCTGCAATTTGGCATCTACCTATCCGTTGTCCTCGAAGCCTTTCTTTTTTTCTATGTAGATAGGTTCGTCTTGACAGGAACAACCGATAGCGGGTTGTTCCTATTTGCGGAAAGGCTTTCGAGGGTGCCGTTCTATGCCGAACTGATAAACAGCAAACTCTTTACGTTCGTACTGATCTGTCTGGTCTCCGTTGGAACATTGAGCCGAAAGAAAAAAGACCTCAATCCCAAGACACAGATCGGTTACCCTTTGGCATTGGGGATGCTCATTCTGTTTTCGGGATTGTGGTTGCAAGGACGTGTAGCGGCTCCGATATGGGGGCAAGTAAATTGGTTTGACCTTGCCTATGTCACGAGTTCGTTTGCGGGAGCCGTTTTGGTACACGTTGCAATGGATAACGTGTCCAAGATCATAAGCACCAGTCTGGGAAAGGATCGCTGGAACGTCGAAGAAGAATCCTTTATGCAGCCGACCCAGCCCGTCGTAAGCCCGTATTCGATCAACATCCCGACATTGTTCTATTACAAAGGGAAAGTTCGCAAAGGTTTTCTATCCATCGAAAACATTTTTAGGGGCCTGATTCTTTGCGGAGTTCCGGGAAGTGGAAAATCGTTTGGGGTCATCATGCCGATCATCCGCCAAATGCTGGCCAATTCGTTCACGATGTGCCTGTACGATTTGAAATACCCCGATCTCGGCAAGGTAGCCTATTATCACTATCTGCTTGCCAAACAGGACAATCGGTGCAAGGATTACAAATTCCATGTTATCAATCTCAACGACCCGGCAAAGAGCAGACGGGTAAACCCGATGAAGCGGGAGTATCTGGGTACGCTTGCCGATGCTTCGGAAACAGCCGAAGCACTTGTTGAAGCCTTGAAAAAGGGCGACAAATCCGGCGGGAGCGACCAGTTTTTCACGCAGTCCGCCGTCAATTTCCTTGCCGCCTGTATCTTCTTTTTCAGCAGGTACGAGGACGGCCGTTATTCCAGCCTGCCCCATGTGCTTGCCTTTCTTAACCTGTCCTATGAACAGATTTTTACGGTATTGTTCAGCAACGGAGAGCTTAGTTCCCTTTTATCGCCGTTCATGTCCGCCTACAAGGCAAAGGCATTTGACCAATTGGAGGGGCAGGTCGGAACGCTCAAAATCTTTATCAGCCGGATGGCCACCAAAGAAACATTTTGGGTGTTCGCTGGCGATGATTTCGAACTACAGGTCAGCAATCCCAAACACCCCCGGTGTTTTGGTGCTTGCCAATGATCCCAGCACGCAGAGCATCAACTCCGCCTGCCTGTCGGTAGTACTTAATCGGGTTACGAAACTTATCAATACGAAAGGCAATTTACCCATCGGTTTAGTGGTGGATGAGGCTCCAAGCCTCTATATTCACCGTGTTGACCTATTGGTGGCACAGAGCAGATCCAATTTTTCTGGGGTGGTTTTGGGGCTTCAGGAGTTGCCTATGTTACGTCAACAATACGGCAAGGAAACGGCCGAAACCATCACGTCCATCATGGGGAATGTACTGTCCGGTGCGGTCAGGAGCAAAGAAACTTTGGAGTGGCTGGAACGTCTGTTTGGCAAGGTCAAGCAAACGGGTGAAAGCCTAAGCATCGACCGTACGAAAACCTCGCTATCCCTGAATGAAAAACTTGAACCGCTGATACCCGCCGGAAAGATAGCATCATTAAAAGCGGGTGAAATTGTCGGCATCGTTGCCCGTGATACGATGGAAACTTATACGGGCAAATACGAGACCACGGCGGTCAATTGCCGCGTCAATCTGGACATGGAAGCCATCAAAAAGGAAGAAGCAAGTTATCGGGAACTACCTACCTATTACGACTTCGGTGGTCGGAAAGAAGAAATCCTACTGGACAATTTTTTCCGTATCAACAGGGAGGTTGAAGAAATTGTCGAACAGTTTATTCCCGTTCAGGACAACATGCAATTCCCCACACCAAGTGAAATAACGGAGTACAACAAAAGAAAATAGTCACCCGACTTTTTAAAGGGAGTATAAGCCGTTAAACCAAAATCCAAAACATCATGAAGAAACCCGAACGTTCCGCATATCTGCGGAACAGACTTGTCGTCCCAAGCCTTTTTTTGGGGTGGTTGATGTTCGTTCCGTTTATGCTTTGTGGACAGGCTATCGACTACAGTCCACCGTTGGAGAAATTAAAGATTACCTCGCCATTCGGATACCGTATCCACCCGATCAGTGGTAAGGCTTCACACCATAACGGTGTTGACTTTGCCGCCCGTTCCGATCCCGTTTTCAATGTACTTGACGGCCGGGTTAAAGAAACCGGAAAGCATAAGTTGCTCGGCAAGTACATACGCATAGCACACGGCGAAGTAGAAACCATTTACGGACACCTTTCCCATATACTCGTTGCAACGCGTGATACAGTTATAACTGGACAGCCTATCGCCATCACTGGAAGCACGGGCAGGGCAACGGGAGAACACCTGCATTTTTCGGTGAAATTCAATGGTAAATTCCTTGACCCCTTGAAATTCCTGCGCAGGTTAAAAGAACAATCAGATCAATCCTTAAACATCGAATAATATGGACTATCATTTAAGAACACTGCAACAAAAACTAAGTGTCCTGGCCAGTGGTGAAGACATTGGACTAACACCAGCGGAAGCGGCCATTTATGGCGTAGAATACGCCGACGAATGCCCAGACGACGAATCCCCGGAGGTGGTCGAAGATGAGCATTAAAAATTCAAAATCCCTGCATGAAATAGTTGCGGAGAACATCATCAAGAAACTTGAACAGGGTACAGCGCCGTGGCAAAAGCCGTGGAACAGCAACATTCCAGCATTTGAACTGCCCTATAATGCGATTACGGGCAACCGTTACAAAGGTATCAACAGCCTGTCGCTGTTATCGTCAGACCGTGAAGACCCGCGTTGGATGACGTTCAATCAGGCTTCGACAAACGGTTGGAAAGTACGAAAAGGAGAAAAAGCATCCATGATCCAATTTGTCAAGACCCATGAACTTGTTACCAAAAGAGACGAGCAGGGCAAGCCGATTTTGGATGAAAAGGGCAAGCCTGTAAAAGCCAAAGTAGGTCTGAACCGGGCAATCATTACCAGCGCATGGGTTTTCAATGCGCAGCAGATCGATGGCATCGAACCTTTGGTAAAACCCGACGTAAAGCAATTCCAATGGGACTCTATCCAACGGGCAGAAAATATCATTCAGGCTTCGGAGCGGACATAACCTACAGATCGGGGAGACCGAGCCTATTACAGTCCGGCACTCGACAGTATCACCATGCCTATGCGCGAACAATTCGACGCATCGGATAAGTATTATGCCACCCTGCTCCATGAGCTCGGCCATTGGACGGGACACAAAGACCGTCTGGACAGAAGTATGATTGGCAGCTTTGGGACAGAGGGCTATGCTCGCGAGGAACTCCGTGCTGAAATCGCTTCGATGCTTATCGGTCAGGAACTCAATATTGGCCACGATCCCGGCCAACACGTGGCCTACGTGGACAGTTGGATACAGATTTTGCGTGACACGCCCTTTGAGATACATGCAGCCGCGGCTGATGCCGAAAAAATACTTAATTACCTTTTGGCATTTGAGCAAAAAAGGGAAATCAAAGCAGCCGCTAATGTTCAGACCGAGGTACAGGCCGAAGCAAGACCACAAAGGACAAAAGAAAGCAGCCTTTCTATAGGTGATGAAATTGCCTATAACAATACCGTCTACAAAGTGCAAGGTCATCTGAAACGTGGCCGTATGCGTGTGGAAGACCTGACTACCGGAAATATTTTCCCGCTATCGAAAACTGATCGGCTATACGGTTCACTGCTCCATGCCAAACAGTATCCCGATGCTATCAAAATAAGTGAAGACCTACACCGCCCGGTACATGCCGAAAAGGAGGCTGTTGCCGCCTATGGTATCAGAAGATAAAATCTAAAACTTAACAAACAATTACATCATGAAATATCCCATCAACGAAAATGAAATGCCCCTAATCGAACTTGAAAAATTGGGGCTTTACAAAGACGGAGGGTTCAGTATCGGTCCGGAGAATATCGATGCCCTGCTTGCAGGAAGAAGAACCGATATGTTGAGCATGGCAGCTCTGAACATCGACGGGCTTGCCATCCGTCAATTGGATGCCAAGTTATCCCTTGGCCGGAATACAGACGGCACGGTACAGCTAAACATACACCCCATCTATCGGGAACCGCAATGGCATCCACTGTTGAGCGATGACGAGGAAAAAGCCCTGATCGCAGGAGAAAAGCACGTTGTCAGCAAGGAACAGGAGATTGACGGTAACAGAAAGAAGAAAGTCCTCATTGAATATGACGACCTGACACGGGAATTTATAGCGTATGAATCAGACGCTGTGCAGGCTCCGATCAGAGTAAACGGCGAAGAACTTTCGGAAAAGCAACAGGAGGCTTTCCGCAACGGTGAAGTTGTGGAACTCAAAGACGGAACCAAAATCCAACATTCAGCAACGGACAATAAGGGTATCCGTTCAGACCGAAAACGGCTTATGTTATCGGTGCTTTTGGACGGCGGTATATCTTACTTGGTGTTCAGAGGTATCAATAACCTAAAAGGTAGGCTTGAACCGCAGAGCGAGGGTTACAGCGAGGGGTATAACCGCGCATTGGCCGATATGATGATGGCGGATAAAAAACAGAAAGACAGAGGCAATGAAAAAACCGTTGAAGACTTTGTACTAGATCTTCGGGATAAACAAGAAAGCAGAGGCTACGGTCGTACCGGGGCGAGGTAATGGTATTTCTCCGATTGAAGACCCAAGTACGGAAGTTTTTTGCACCCTATTTGGATATTGTCGAAGGTAATATTCTATTTCCATATACCCTAAAAAATCAGGTTGTAGAGAATGAACGTTGGAGTGAAAATAGTGTTCGTGATCCGGTTACACAAGGTATATGGTTGGCGGCGAATAGCTTGCCTTTGTCCGTTACCGACCTTTTTATCGGTCATTCGGCTCGTGATATAATCTGCTTTTGTCATTTTTACACCAATTGGATTATCCCACATTGTCCGTGTGCATTTGCTTCAATGGGATTGTTGCCAACCAAAAGTCAGTTTACGGGGCTTAAGACCGTTTTCCCGAACGCAAAAATACATACAATATTCGATGGGGGGCTAAGTGGCCGTGTTGCAGATTGTAAAGTAGCTTCTTGGCAGATCGGAATGAGTGCGATGTTTAGTATTGTCGATGAAAATGTCGAATTTTTTTGCAAAAAAAAGAGATACATTATTCCTATCGAAAATTTTTCATTGAACTGTTTTGAAAAAAATGTCCGGAATCCGGGCTAATATCAGAACCCATAAACCGAAGGCACACTTTGAGACGTTTTACCAATCCTTTGCAAAAGGGGTCCTGTAAATAGTTCCATTCCATGCCAATGATCATTAATTGGGATAGGCCTGACCTAATGGTAAGGTCAAAAATCCCGACATAAGGAACCATTCTATATCTTTTGTTAGAGACACCTGTACGATGTCTTCTTTTTTTATCCAAGGCGATTTAAATCTGCAATTTGATAGTAGAATCAGCCGATGCGCAATGCCTGCTTATTGGATTAATGCGGGCATATAAAGGGTTTAGCATTCTCTCAAATTGCAGTATTGCCCAAAATACTGAAGAACTTATAGATTTAGGATAAAACTCAAGGAAAGGTGCCTCGGATTTAGTTTCCTTAGCAGGATAGTTATGCACGAGCACCCTATCGGTTGGGTATTCTTTAGGCTTGCCGCTGCCATGGAGGAATGGGGTCGAGAGGAAATTCCAAGCAAGTTTACTGCGTCGGATATTTTACGGGAGAGGATTGGGAAACTTCTCTGTTGACAGGCTGTTTGGGATACAAATGGGAAGGGCATTAAGCTAATACTCCTATCCTCAAGAGATCACTGTCGTAAAGAAGCAAAGATGCTATAATATATGTCCGAAAAAGCATTTCCGAAAAATCCACAACGTGTCACCTCTACAAGTAAAATTGTAACTTATTGCCGATTTGTTAAGTGCATTCTTGCCTAAGGGAGTTATTGTCCTGCTCATGATTAAAGGTCAATTCTCTTTCCCAAGGCGGATTAATGGATGTTCCGGATGTTTTGAATTCAATGATGAATTATTTTCCTGAAGTTTTTTGGATATAATCATTTAGGACCTTATTTGTGATTTCAACCCTTGATTTTGCAAAATAGGGATTTTTTGTTTCTGTAGAATCTATAACTCTCGTTGCGAAGAAATATTGGTTGTCATTCGTTGATAAGTATCCAATAAACCAACCGATGTTAAGGCAGTCTTTTAATGTCCAACCTGTTTTGCCTCTTAGGATAGTATTGTCCTTTTTTTCTAAAACCATCATTTCCTTTACAAGGTCCATATTTTCTGGTGAGAATGGGAGTTGATTTTGAGATAACTGGATTAAGAATTCTACTTGATTTTTTGGAGTGACCTCAAAATCTCCATAGTTCCAAAAATCATCTTTTGCTTGACTAATATCTCCGTTTCCATACTTCAATTTCTTCAATGTTTTTTTATATTTTTTCTTACCAATCTTCTGGGAGAGAACTTCATAAAACCAGATTGTCGAATTTTTGAATGCACCTTTTAAATCGGTGTCTTGGTTCCATGCAGGGATAACGGTCCCTAAAATGAGATTTTTCTTTCCCATCCCACTTCAGCGTATCATTTGCGGTAGAAATAGCTTTAGTTTCTAGGGCTATTAATGAATTGACGATTTTGAAAGTTGAGGCTGGTAAAGTTCCTATATGGGCGTCCTTTTCATCGGTATAGTACCATTTTGCATTTTTTAGATCAAAGATAGTGGTGCTTCCCTTGACATTATTCACAGAAAATAAGTCTGAATTGTTTGTTTGAGCAAAGGATTTGTTGAAAAGTATGAATGTAATGGTAATAAAGAGATAGTATTTGATAGATGTCATTTATTTTCGTGTTATAACAATTAAAAAACGGTTAGTAATACAGTTTATTATTATTTAATATAAAAACGAAATTATAACAAACTGCCATTTTGCCTAATGTGATCATGAACTCTGTAATTGATTGAGCAATGACAATGGTCTTTGGAAGTTGCAATCTGTATAAATAATAAGATAATTAATGTTTAATTACGGTATAAATTTATTTGATAGTAAAGTGATAGTGTAAAATTGATATTAAATTCTTACATTTTACTGTATTACAGTATCTGATTGTGGTTAATAGGCGACGAAGAATAGTTTATTTTTATTTCATAAAACGATTCGGTCTATTTTTTGTTATTAAGTAAGTAAATGCAGAAATTAGTTTAACACATAAATTGCAGTATAAAATGAATGATAACGGTAAGATTGTAACAGCGCTGTTGGCTGGATTGGCCGCAGGTGCAGTTTTAGGAATTATTTTCGCTCCTGAGAAAGGTAGTGAAACAAGAGAGAAATTGAATGAATCATTGACTGATCTTGGTGACGCGATTAAGGAACGTGCAGAGGAGCAGTTTGATCAGCTAAGTGATTTTAAAGATAAGTTAGTTGCTGCGGTAAAATCGAAGCTTGGAAGAGCTGAGGATGCTATCGATGAAGAAATCGAAGAGCACGCTTAAGGATACCAAGCCTTAGATTATTAATGAGTTTTAAATAATTCCAGGACTATCACATGGATAGTCTTGGAATCTATGATATGGAATTACGTGCATGGAAGAACAAAAATTTTCATTTTCTGAAGTATTCGATAAATCAAAAGAATACATAGAGACACAAATCGAACTGGCAAAGCTAAAAGCCTTGTCAAGGTCATCACGGATCGTCGGATCACTGATTGTTGATGGCAGTAAGGTGTTGTTGAGTTTGCTGATTGTGTTTTTTATTTCCTTGGCTCTGGGTTTTTACTTAGGAGAACTTTTGGGAAGTTATTCACTTGGATTTTTAGCTACAGGAGGTATATTCTTTGTCATATTGCTTTTGATAAGAGTATTTGAGCCTAAATTGGAAGAAAAGTTCATGAATGTTACCATCAAACGTATCATGTCAAAATGGGATGCTGATGATGATGACGAATTGGATGAAGAAAAAATCAAAGAAAAGGTTCGAGAGGCAGTTGAGGAAGTAGAAAATGAAGTTGAAGAAGAAGTAAAGGTAGAAAAAGAACGAGTTTAATCTGATTATGAGGACAAAGGTTACGAATTTTGACGAATTGACTGCAGAAATTGCTCGATTGAAAGTACAGAAAAAAGAGCAAGAGGCATTTTTATTGAATCAGTATGATTTGCTGAAAAATAAAATTGAAAAGCCAGTTCGAATTGCGAATATGGTATTAAATCGCGTACCTGGAGTATCAACTGTAAAAGGCTTGATATCGGGTATCGGTCAAGTGACGAATAAAAATAATAAAGCTGATTGGTTGACTAAAACATTGCAATTGGGATTGCCATTGGTTTTAAACAGAACACTGTTGAAAAATGCAGGTTGGTTGAAAAAAGGCCTTGTTCTATTAGGATCGGAAACTGTTGCCAGCCAGGTTAACCAAAGCAAAGTGTCTTCTATTATCGATAAGATTACCTCTTTTATTAAGCCTAAAAAGAAGAAAAAGAAAAAAGGTGAAATTATTGATGTTGTTGTTGAACCTCCAACTATTCCGCCCAACCATCCACCGATGATTACCGCAGAAGAAAGTGTACAAGATAATGCTTACGGCATTCCAAAAGACAGTGAAGCTTATTAGGATAAACTCCTAATTAAGCTTTTTCATTGTAGTTTTGCAGGAAATCTTGATATGCTAATCTGATGCCGTCTTTTAAATCTGTTTTGGCTTTCCAGCCTAATCTATTTAGTTTACTGACATCCATCAATTTCCGGGGAGTACCATCAGGTTTACTACTGTCGAATTCCAATTGACCCTCAAATCCCACGACCTCTTTAATGAGTTGTGCCAAATCTCGAATACTGACATCCTCTCCTACACCAATATTTACAAACTGAAGGTCATCATAGTTTTCCATTAAAAAAACACACGCATCTGCGAGGTCGTCAGCATACATAAATTCTCGGAGTGGCGTCCCAGAACCCCAAATACTAACAGTAGGGCTGTTATTCACTTTTGCTTCATGGAATTTTCGGATCAAAGCTGGCAGTACATGTGAATTTTCGGGATGGTAATTGTCATTTATGCCATACAGGTTTGTTGGCATAACCGAAATATAGTTGTCCTGATATTGAAGCCGATAAGATTCTACCATTTTTATCCCTGCAATCTTAGCAATGGCATAAGGCTCATTGGTAGGTTCAAGAGTTCCTGTCAATAAATAATCCTCCTTCAATGGCTGAGGGGCCATTTTTGGATAGATGCAGCTGGATCCTAAGAACATTAGTTTCTTGACATCATTTTCGTGAGAAAAGTGGATAACATTATTTTGAATAGCTAAATTCTCATATAAAAAATCAGCCCTGTAGATATTGTTCGCCATAATTCCGCCGACTTTGGCTGCAGCTAAAAAAACATATTCCGGTTTTTCATTTTCAAAAAACTCCTTTACAGCTTGTTGATCACGAAGGTCTAGTTCTTTGGATGTTCTGGTAATGATATTTTCATATCCTAACTCTTTTAATCTACGATAAATAGCCGATCCGACCATCCCTCTATGTCCTGCAACGTAAATTTTCGCTTGTTTTTCCACCTGAATATATTATTTATACAAATATAAGGTTAATTTTGCGACTTAATTATCAGCTATGGGTAAGGATAAACTAAGAAAATTCGCAGAAGTTGCTACATTCAAAAATGTTGTTCAGCTAGATGCAGGTAAGGAATTTAAAGGAAAATGGGCTAAGGAATTCTTTAAGAATGAACAACCTATTATTCTGGAATTGGCATGTGGAAAAGGAGAATATACCGTGAACTTGGCCAAATTATTCCCTGACAAGAATTTTATTGGTATTGACTATAAAGGGAATAGAATTTGGCGCGGCGCCAAAACAGCAATAGAGGAAGGTATTGATAATGTCGGTTTTCTAAGAATACAGATTGAGACTATTTTAGACCATTTTGAAAAAGATGAAGTTTCTGAAATATGGATTACATTCCCGGATCCTCAACCTCAAGATAGCCGTGAGAAAAAACGACTAACGAATCCTGTCTTTTTGGAAAGATACAAGCATATTCTTGTCCCTGAAGGTATTATGCACTTAAAAACCGACAATGACGGTTTTTATGCGTACACCATCGAACAAATTGAATTACAATCATTACCTAAGATAAAGGAAACAACAGACCTTTACCACTCTGATTTGGTAGATGATGTTTTGTCAATCAAAACATATTATGAGAAAAAATATTTAGCGGAAGATAAAAACATCAATTACGTACAATGGAAATTCGATAAATAAAGGACGTTTAAAAATGATTTCGTAAATTCATTTATTATGAAAAGAATTTACCTAATCTGCCTTTTATTAAGTTTTCAGTTTGCAGTTGCACAAGAAGGCTTGAAAACAACCTTTCAAAGGATTTACGAGGATATCAGTACGAATTCCGAAGCCTATGATCGCCTGAAATATTCTACAGAGAATCTAGGACATCGGCTGACGGGATCAGAGAATGGTAAAAAAACGGAAGAATATGCTTATAATCTTCTTGAATCCTATGGTTATGCAGTCAGTTACCAGCCATTTACTACCGAAAGCTGGGCGCGTGAATCTCTTGAACTCACCTTAAATAACAAAAATGTACCCTCCGTTTCTTTGGCACATTCACCTGTAAAGGTTGATTTAACAGCTGATCTTATTGATTTGGGTAATGGTCTTGAGGCTGATTATGAAAAAGCTGGAGAACAGGTCAAGGGGAAGATCGCCTTGGTATATCTTCATATCTTACCTAATACTGGAGAGAACCTAAAGAATTTGCATCGCTCTGAAAAGACAGCCTTAGCGAATAAAAATGGCGCCAAGGGAATTATTTTTATCAATAGTGTCAAGGGAAATGTGCTTTTGACCGGAACGGCGTCAATTACGGGGAAATTAATTGATATTCCAGCAATCTGTATCGGATATGAGGATGGCATGAAATGGAAAGAAACCTTGGAGAAAGAAAAGGTTTCTGCAGCTATTAAAATGCGCAATAAATCTGAGTTAACCACTGCCAGAAACGTTATTGTTTCTATTAAAGGTACGGAATACCCAGAAGAGAAAATCGTAATCGGAGGGCATTTGGATAGTTGGGACTTGGCCACTGGAGCAATTGATAATGGCTTGGGTTCTTATGCTGTAATGGATATAGCAAGGGTTTTCAAGAAGTTGAACTTGCAACCAAAGAGAAGTGTAGATTTTGTTTTGTTTATGGGTGAAGAGCAAGGGTTGTTGGGTTCTAAAGCATATGTGAATGAAGCCATTGAAAATGGAACCCTTGGTCAGGTAAGATATATGTTGAATTTTGATATGGTCAATGCACCAACGGGATTTGCAACAAGCAGAGATGAAATGAAAACGCTTTTAGACTCAATTGGGGCTGTGTATGCAGAAGTTGACACGGATTTTAAAAATCAAAATAGTTCAGGTGCAGGTTTACATAGTGATCACCAGCCTTTTATGATGCAGGGGATTCCAAGTGGTTCCGGTACTGGCGGTAAGTTGCCGAACAATGCTGGACAATACTACCACTCCGACAATGATGTCTTTAAATTGGTGGATAAAAAAGGAATGGAACAAACTGTTAAAGTCGGAGCTGCTTACCTTTATGGGCTGACCGATGCCAATGAGATTCCTGCACAACGCTTTTCAGACGAGGAAATTGTAAAATTCCTTGAATCAAAAGGACTAAAGGAGCCATTGATTATTTCTGGAGAATGGCGTTGGGGGAAATAATTATATCAAAAATCCACCTGCTTGAATAAAGGTGTTTTTCTTTTCCATGAAATCACCTTTATCAATAGCTTTAGTAGCTTTGGAAATGATACTGGTTTTGAACCCTTCTGAAATAGCATCCATTGCGGTATAGAAAACACAATAATCAGCTGCCAATCCGCAAACATGTACTTCATCTATTTTTCGGGCTCTTAAATAACCGGCTAAACCAGTATCTTTCCTTTTTCCGTTGTCATAAAATCCACTGTAGCTATCAATCCTAGGATCCATTCCTTTTCTGAAAATAGCCTCAATCTGAGAAGTGTCTAGATCTTCAGATAATTCAGCTCCGTAGCTTTCTTGAACACAGTGGCCTGGCCAAAGTACCTGACTTAATCCGTCAAGATCAATGACTTCAAAGGGTAACTTTCCCACATGTTGATTGGAAAAGCTCATATGTTCTTTTGGATGCCAATCCTGTGTAGCAACCACTAAATCGTAATCTTTTTGAATGTTATTTATGATTGGAATGATTTCATCACCCTTCGCCACCTCTAGGGAGCCTCCTGGCAAGAAATCATACTGCATGTCTACTATTATTAAAGCTTTCATTATTCTAATTTACATTAATCCACAGTTAGCATATAGCCTACGCCACGGATATTTGTGATTTTGATTCTTTCATCCTCAGAAAGATATTTCCTGATCCGACTGATAAATACGTCTAGACTCCGTCCAGTAAAGTAAGTGTCATTGCTCCAGTAAGTCCTAATAATTTCATCACGAGGTACTACCTTGTCTTTATTTTCTATCAACCTTTTTAATAATTCTGACTCGCGGTAAGAGAGCTTTTCGGAACTTTCTCCAAGTGATAGGGTGTTTTTTGAGCAATCCAAGGTGTAGCTTCCTAACACTAGCTTGCTCGGGGACATACTATTACCGTTTTTTTTGAGTGCAGCTTCCATGCGGACGATTAACTCTTCAATTTTGAATGGCTTCCTAATATAATCATTAGCTCCTAGTTTAAACCCCTTGACAACATCTTCAGTTTGAGTCATTGCCGTGAGGAAGATTATAGGCGTTACAAGATCAGTTTTTCGGATTTCTTTTGCCGTTGTAAAACCATCCATAATGGGCATCATGACATCCATAACAATAATATCAGGTTTATATTTGTTATGGAAAATCAAGGCTTGTTGACCGTTCAGTACATGGCGTACGATAAAACCTTGTGCCTCCAAGCTGTCAGAAACTATCATCGCTAGACTTTCTTCGTCCTCTACATATAAAACGTTTGTCATTATGCCTCTTTAGGTAATTCTATAACAAAAGTACTGCCAACTGACTCCTCACTGCTCAGGTCAATAGTGCCTTGATGTTGCTGAACTATCTGTTTTACATAAGCAAGGCCCAAACCGAATCCTTTGACATTGTGGATGTCCCCGGATGGTACACGGAAGAACAAGTCAAATACCCCCTTCTGATACGTCTTGGGTATTCCAATCCCATTGTCAGAAATAGACAATATAAAACTTTTATCCTTTTCTCGAAGATCTATCTTGATGTGTACTTCATCTCCAGCATATTTAATGGCATTATCCAATAGATTACTAATGACATTTTTGATATGAGCCTGATCTGCTAAAATATTGAAATCTGTACCTGAACTTGATTTCGCGATTTCAACCTTTTTCTTTGCAAATATTTTTGCGTTTTCGGTACACTCATCTATCAGCTGATTGAGGTTGAACCAAGACTTCTCAAGTTGTACCCCATTGGTTTCAGCGACATCTACCTGCAAGACGCGTTCGATCATATTGGATAAATGCTCTAATTCTTGTCTTGAGACAGCGAGATATCTGTTCATTCTTTCTTTATCATCTTGTGCTCCAAATCGCTGGATAGATTCCACGGCTGCCATTACGGTAGAAACTGGTGTTTTCAGCTCATGAGTCATATTATTTACAAAAGCCTTTCTCATTTTTGCCAGTCTATTCTGTTTCCGAACTGTACTCAGTAGTGCTAAGAATGTTCCTATTAATGCAGAAACCAAAATAATTGAAAAGATCAATTGCCAACTTATTTTTTTGAGCAAGTAACCATTCGGATTTACATAATCCACTTCCAGGTATAAGTTTTCACTTTGATCCACAACGATAGGTTTAGATTTACTGTCTTCAAACCTCTGCTTATAAAATTCTTTTGTCCTGCTTTCTTCATCTGGCAAATTTGAAATCTTTAAGTCAAATGCTGAATACATATCTCTTTCTTTCAAGGCTTTGGTCAGTCGGATATTTAAAGAATCTAATGTTGTATCATTCCAATTTATGGTTCTGACCACATAGTTAGAGATATAATGCCTGCTCATCCTTGTTTTTCCGGTATTTGATGAGTCGCTGCTATTTTTGTCATTAGTTGAACGTCTGCCAAAGTTGAGCCCTTCGATTATCTTTTTTGCTGTATCTAAATTTATTTCTGGATACTTTTCTTTAAATGCAGAGGAAAGTCTTTCAATTCTTGCTGTTCTTTGATTTTGATTGTCTCTTTGAATTTGTTCTTCATTTTCGTTGTAAAAGTCTTGAACAACATCAAAAAGCTCATGCTCGGTCATACCCAAGAAGAATTGTTTTTGTCCGTAATAACTCCCGAATAGCCAAAAAACCAATACGACGATTATTCCGGCGATTGGTGAGTATTATGGAAGCCAACAATATTTTATACTTTTTTAACATAATTAAAACAAATTTAAATTAGTAGATTTGCTCCGCATAAATAATTGATGGCTTTTAACAAATTATAACACTGATTAACAAAGTGATGCTTAAATTGTCGCATTCTTCGATGATTTTACGTTAAAAGACACAAAAGGTTTATGTTGCTTACAAAAGATTTTCCATTGGAATTTAGAAAGTATGCCGCTGGTTGGTTAAAATTAAGGAGTTTTAACATATAATAACAAGGGATATCTGTTTTCATTCCATACTTTTGCTAGACTTAATGATTTTATGATTAAACATTTACGAATTATTCTTTTTGCTACCCTTGGTTTAAGTGCTGCATTATTTACTGTGAGTTGCGATAAAGATATGTCAATTTCGTTGGACAACGACAAATTAGATAATCTTCTCGTTACTGAAGATGACACTTTGACTGCTTCAGTTGCTACCTTGCAAATGCTTAATATCCCCACTTCAGGTACTTCTGTAATTTTGGTGGGTAAAATTAGCCAACCAACTACTGGTAGTATAAAGTCTACTTCATATTTCCGACTTAACCCAGCTGGTATTACCAATGATATTCCTACGAATGCAAATTTCGATTCATTGAACCTTGTCTTGGTACCGAGTTCCAGAAGGATTGTATATGGTGATACCACCAAATTGCTTTCCATTTCTGCGCACCGATTGACCCAATCTTTGGAAACCAAAACAATCGATAACTCATTGACAGGATTACCAACACCGGTATATATTTCAGCACCAGCAATTTTTGGTCAACAAAAATTCAATTATGCTACAGAAGCTTTGGGATCAGTAAATTTCAGACCTAAAGTTAATAAGACTGACACTGTCTCAATGCGCTTGAATGATGCATTGGGTAAAGAGTTTTTCAGCAAGATTAAAGCATCTGATATTGCATTTAATTCAGCATCGAACTTTCAGGAATATTTTAAAGGGTTGAGCTTGGTTCCTGCAGAAACCAATACGGCAATGATCGGATTCTCTGATACGCTTCAAGTTCGAGTAAACTACTCCTTTATTGGTTCAGATGGTTTCAAGAAAAATGGATCTAAAGTACTGAGCCTGTCTGAGAGAACATTGCAGTACAACCATATTGAGAAAAACGTTAGCGGGACCTCATTTGCTGGCCTGACAACAGAAAAACCAATTGAAAGTTCAGCAACATCTGGCGTCACCTATGTTCAAGGTGGTTCTGGAGTTGTTACAGAAATAAAATTCCCTGCACTAAAAGAGTTTTTATTGCAACCAGGAGTCGCAATCAATAAAGCAGAGTTAGAAATAGAACTAGAAACCCCGCATACCGGAATGTTTCCTGCTATTCCAAATCCAATTTTAATGCTCGCAGACTCTAGAGTTGCCGTAAATTATTTGCGTGATCCTTTTGGAAGTGATCCTCAATTTGGTACCTACATAGTAGGGAATAATACAGGTGTAAAGGGGAAGTATCTGTTCAATCTGATTCAATATATTAAATCAGCAACAGAAGCCAATGCTGAGGATAAATCATTATTCTTAACTTTGGCTCCAACAATGGGGTTAGGTTTTACACCTTATACTAGCGTGTTGGCCACAGAAAACAATAAACCGAAAGTTAAATTAAATATCGTATATACAAAATTTAAATAGTCTATGAATAAGAGAAATTGGCTTGTACTACTTTTGATAGGAGCCTTCGCAATTACTACTTTTAACTCGTGTAAGAAAGAGGACGCAGAAGAAACAGACTCTGGTCCTACAGAATGGGAGAAATCAATTGTTTTTACTGGTAAACCAAGAAATGGTGCTGCAACATTTACCATCAATGATGTAGCTTATTTAGTAGGTGGCCAAATGAAAAACAATGAGATATTAAGTGACTCTTATTCATTTGACGGAAATGCATGGTCTAAAAAGGCTGATTTTACAGGTCCTAAAAGACATAGCGCTGTAGGTTTTGAAGTTGCTGGAAAAGGATATATTGGATTAGGATATGGAACTGATGGCGAAACCACAGGTGCTTTGAAAGATTTCTACCAATTTGATCCAGCATCAAATACTTGGAAAAAAGTGGCTGATTTCCCGGGTGAAGCTCGTCACTCAGCTATAGCATTTACTTTAGGAAATGCTGCATACGTAGGATTAGGTAGAATTGATGCTACTGACGAAACATTCTCGGATATTTACAAATATGATCCGGCTTCAAATACATGGTCTGAAATCCAAACTTCATTCAGCAACAAAAAAGGCGATGCTTTTGCATTCGTAATTAATAATGTTGCTTATGTTGGTGGTGGTTACTCTAATGGAGTTCCTACTGAAGATTTCTATTCTTTTGATGGAAAAACTTGGACTAAGAAAAAAGCATTAAATGCTGATAACAAAGACGCTAGACGTTTCAGAGCTGGTGCATTTGCAATCGGAAGCAATGGTTATGTTGTGAGCGGTCGTTCTCAAACTGGAGTTGTTTCAACAGTTTGGAAATACAACCCTTCAGATGATTCATGGACTGATGGTAGCCAACAATTGCCTTCACCACGTGAAAAAGCTGTAGCATTCGCGTTGAAAGGAAAAGGTTATATCACTACTGGAAGTAGCGGTACAACTTTCTTCGATGACACTTACGTGTTTACACCTGTTAGATAATATTTTATATAACGATAGAAAAGGGATATCCATTAAGATATCCCTTTTTTGTTGGACAAAATAAAAGCGGTTCAAATTTGAACCGCTTTATATTAGTTTTATGAATCTTCTTAAATTAAGCCTTTGGAATGAAGGAGTTCAGCAACCTGAACTGCATTTGTAGCGGCACCTTTGCGAAGGTTGTCTGCAACGATCCAAAGATTTAGAGTTTTATCTTGAGTCTCATCTCTACGGATACGACCTACAAAAACCTCATCTTTGCCATGTGCATCTTTAGGCATAGGGTATTCCAAATTAGCAGGATTATCTACAACAACCACGCCTTCCTGCGCTTCTAATGCAGCACGAACATCTGCTAAGTCAAATTCATTTTCAAATTCAATATTTACCGACTCTGAGTGACCGCCAATTACTGGGATACGTACAGTAGTCGCAGTAACCTTGATGGAGTCGTCGCCCATAATCTTGTTTGTCTCTAGGATCATCTTCATTTCCTCTTTGGTATATCCATTATCTTGGAATACGTCAATCTGAGGAATAACATTCAGGTCGATTTGATAAGGATAAGCCTTCTCTCCTTCAATACCTTTACGCTCATTCATCAATTGGTCTACTGCTTTCACACCAGTACCCGTAACAGATTGGTAAGTAGAAACTACCACACGTTTGATTTTATATTTTTCGTGCAATGGTTTTAATACGACAACCATTTGTATGGTCGAACAGTTAGGATTTGCAATGATTTTATCGTCCGCAGTTAATACGTCTCCATTAACTTCAGGTACCACTAATTTTTTAGTAGGGTCCATACGCCACGCTGAAGAGTTATCGATCACTGTGATTCCAGCCTCTGCGAACAAAGGCGCATATTCTGTTGAGGTGCCGCCTCCAGCGGAGAATATTGCAACATCAGGTTTAAGTGCAATAGCTTCAGATGCAGTAACCACCTTATACTTCTTTCCCTTGAATTCGATTTCTTTACCCTTGCTTCTTTCAGAAGCTACTGGAATCAATTCTGTTACGGGGAAATTTCGCTCCGCTAATACTGTCAACATTTCTGACCCGACTAATCCTGTCGCGCCTACTACTGCAACTTTCATAAATAATGTTTGCTTTAAATTTTAATTATTATTGATTTTCTTAAGGTAACAAACATACTAAATAAACCTGAAGATTTTTGGAATATTTTAGCTTTTAATAATTGATTATCACAATGATAGAATAATGTTCAATGACTATTGTGTTTTGATGTAATTCGTTCAGTCAATCGTTGGTTTTGTTGACAATGTTTCATTGAAAATTTGGTTTTGGAGAGTATAATATGTTGAAAGCTTTTTGAATGTAAAAAATTAAATCATACGTTTGCGCAAAATGTTGGGATTCATCCTATTCAGGCATTTTATTGGTAATTTCGCCATTATTAATGGTTATTGAAATAACTCAACTTATAAAACTATCATTTTTCAAATGAAAGAAGTCATTTTGATGATCGGAGCCAATGGACAAATTGGTTCTGAATTAGCAGCCGCATTAAGAGTTAAGTTTGGCAACGAGAATGTTATCACCTCAGATATCAGAGAGCCCAAAGAAATCGCAGCAGGCGAAATCTTTGAAACTTTAAACGTCTTAGATAAAGAAGCTATCAAAGCTTTGATATTAAAATATAAACCTACGCAGATTTATTTATTGGCAGCGATGCTTTCGGCAACCGGAGAGCAATATCCACAGAAAGCATGGGATCTAAACATGAATGGACTGTTGAATGTCCTGGATTTAGCAGTCGAACTAGGCATTAAAAAAATCTTTTGGCCAAGTTCTATCGCTGTATTTGGTCCTCATTCACCAAAAATCGATACCCCTCAATATTGCGTTATGGATCCTAACAGTATCTACGGGATCAGTAAATTGGCAGGGGAGCGTTTATGTGAATATTATCACAATAAATATGGATTAGATATCCGCAGTATCCGCTATCCTGGTATTATTTCTTGGAGAACGGAACCCGGAGGAGGTACTACGGATTATGCTGTACATATCTTTTTTGAGGCTATTCGTCAAGGGAAATATACTTCTTTCTTGTCAGAAAGCACGGAGCTTCCGATGTTATACATGGATGACGCTGTACGTGGTACAATTGAGCTAATGGACGCGCCATCAGATAGTTTAAAAATTCGTTCAAGCTATAATTTGGCGGGAGTAAGTTTCACTCCGAAACAAATTGCTGAAGAAATTAAAAAAATTCTCCCTAATTTTGAAATCTCCTATTCAGACAATGATCCACGTCAGGCAATTGCTGATTCATGGCCTAAGAGCATCAATGATGATGAAGCAAGAGCAGACTGGGGCTGGCAGCCAACATTTGATCTGGCAGGGATGACAAAAGACATGCTGGAGAATCTTAAAACAAAACTAAAATAAAATGGGTAGAGCTTTCGAATTCAGAAAAGAAAGAAAATTTAAACGCTGGGCCAAAATGGCCGTTCAATTTACGCGTCTTGGAAAAGAAATTGCAATGGCAGTAAAAGAAGGCGGTCCTCACCCGGAGAATAACTCGCGCTTGCGTACCGCAGTACAAAACGCCAAAGCTGTAAACATGCCGAAGGACCGTGTAGAAGCAGCAATCAAAAGAGCTTCTGAAAAGGATTCCAAAGGTTACGAAGAATATGTGTATGAAGGATACGGCCCGCATGGTGTGCCTGTATTGATTGAAACAGCAACTGACAATACCAACAGAACCGTAGGGAATATCAGAAGCTATTTTACAAAAAGCCGGTGGTTCCCTAGGAAAAACTGGATCCCTGGATTTTATTTTCCAAAGAAAATCTATTTTCCGCTTCCCTGCAAATGATGAACTTGACGTGGAAGAACTAGAGTTGGAATTGATCGATGGTGGATTGGAAGAGTTATACGTAGAAGCTGATGAAGAAGGAAACGATATCGTAGTTGTTCAAACCTCTTTTGAGGACTTCGGGAATATGCAACGTTTACTGGAGGAAAAAGGAATTGAAGTTTCCTCTGCCAAACTTGAGCGCATCTCCCTTTCACATACTGCTCTTTCTGAAGAACAAGCAGCAGATGTCCTCAAAATGATCGACAAAATCGAGGAAGACGACGATGTTCAAGCAGTTTACCACAATATGGAATAATGCATTAAATGCTTATAAATATTAAACGAGAGGGCTTTGCCCTCTTTTTTTATGTCTAAATGTATACATTTGTATATGCTATCGTTCACGGAATTCTTCACGAAAAAGAAAATCGACCTCAAAGCTTTGCAGATCGGAAGACCTGACCTATATCAAGAATTTGATAGAGACTATGCTTTAATGGGTGAAAAGAGTTTCGACCACAGCAAAAAGTTTTGGTTCAATAGACTGCGAAAAGATTATTTATTGCAAGAAATTGAAATTTCTGAATCTAAAAAAACTGATAGCCAAGCTGACGTTACGAAAAAAGAAGCGAGAGTAGTTCGCGATAGTGCCTCTACAGATAAACAGGAGACTCCTGTAAAGGCAAAGGGTTTTACTCCAAGATTTAAAGCAGCAGGTATACCTAAAAAAACTGAAGAAACAAAAGAACAAGAGGATAAAGCAACAACTAGCCAGCCAGAGGCAACCTCAGATCCACAGACAGAAAAAGCTGAGCCTGCTGCAAAACCAAAAGGCTTTACCCCACGATTTAAGGCAGGAAACCTTCCGAAAAAAGTAGAGGAAGAAAAACCATCTTCTAGCCAGTCTGAGTCAACCTCAGATGCACAGACAGAAAAAGCTGAGCCTGCTGCAAAACCAAAAGGCTTTACCCCACGATTTAAGGCAAGCAACCTTCCAAAAAAAGTCGAAGAGGATATTCCATCTTCTAGCCAGCCTGAGGCAACCTCAGATGCACAGACAGAAAAGACTGAACCTGCTACAAAACCAAAGGGTTTTACTCCACGGTTTAAAGCAAGCAACCTTCCGAAAAAAGTAGAAGAGGAAAAAGAACAAGAGGATAACCCATCTTCTAGCCAACCTGAGTCAACCTCAGATACACAGACAGAAAAAACTGAGCCTGCTGCAAAACCAAAAGGCTTTACCCCAAGATTTAAGGTAAGTAACCTTTCAAAAAAAGTCGAAGAAGAAAAAGTAAATGAAGAAAAATCTTCAGAAGAAAAAATAGAGTTAAAAGATACTAAAGAAAATATCGATACGCCTGTTTCAAAACCTGCTGGTTTTAAACCTCGGTTTAAAGCAGGTGTAACAAAAACAAATACTACCCAAGATATTCCGGACACTCATTCGGAGCAGAATACTGCACAACCTAAAGAACCATCTACCCCAACAACATCCAAACCTGTTGGTTTTAAGCCAAGATTTGCGGCAAAAAAATCTCCAGACCAAAACGACAAAGAAGAATAGAAATAGTGTGAAACCCCCATTATTTTTATATTTTTAAATACAAAATTCAGTTTAAACTATGTTAAAAGAAGAAAGGCAAGCATATATTATACACCAAATCAACATACACAATAAAGTATTATCTTCTGATCTGAGTGTTCAATTAAATGTTTCAGAGGACACTATCCGTCGTGATTTGAATGAGTTGGCAGAAAGTGGAAAGGTACTTAAGGTATATGGTGGTGCATTATCAAAATCTTTCCAATATCCATTTCAGGAAGGAAATGTATATGCTAAGGAAGCGAAGAAGGAAATTGCATCCAAAGCTATTTCTTTGATTCAAAGTGGTATGACCATTCTTGTGGGGGGTGGTACCAGTATGATTGAATTGGCTAGATTGGTTCCAAAAGATATTCAATGTACGTTCTTTACCATTAGCCCATTGGTTGCTTTGGAATTAGCTGAGAAAGAAAATTTAGAAGTGTTCTTGTTAGGAGGGAAACTCTCCAGAAATACCAATGTAGTATCTGGGTCCCAAGTTATCAATGAACTGTCAGATATTAAAGTGGATCTATGTCTATTAGGGACAAATAGCCTATCGGTCGAAGAAGGTGTAACTGATTCAGATTGGGAAGTCGTGCAGATAAAAAAGGCAATGATAAAATCTTCACAGAAATTAGGAGTGTTGAGTATTGTTGAGAAATTGAATTCTAATCAAAAACTTAGGGTTTGTCAATTAAAAGATATTACTTACCTGATAACAGATTTAAACCCTAAACATCCAAGTTTAGAAGAGTTCAGTAAACAGATTACCGTTATCTAAGATCTGTTTTTACCAAAAGTTTTTATGCGAATGGCTCTTTCTACGAGCCATTTGTTGCTTTCTATAAATAGATTGTGCCAAATTAAGTTATGATTGACCTCACGATTGAAGATAGACCTCTTAACATGTTTCAACAGTTTGCCTAAGCTGTAATCCGCTAGTCCGTTAAATGGTTTCGCATAATAAGAGGCATGATGATTTTCCCAATCCACTACCGCTTTTATATTGACATATTCTTCATAATCCTTGCCTTTTAATCTTTCAGAGAGAGGATTTATGAAGTTATTGGAACTTGTTTCATCTTTTAACTCTACAGATTGGCCTTTTTTCTCAACAAGACGGAACTTAAATGCTGATAATTTCTTTTCTTCAAATATAATTTCCAATAGCCCGCCAGTATTCCATTGAGGATGATTTGAGGGATAATCAAAATAGAAATTTCCTAAGCTGTATGCGATGAATTTGCCTTTATATTCTTCTATGCCTTGGACAACGTGCGGGTGGTGAGCAATGATAACATCAGCTCCCAAATCTATCAGCTCGTGATACCTTTCTTTCCATTCTGGAATAGGAACATCCAATAATTCAACTCCAGCATGAATTTGAACGATTAGGATATCTACCTGTTTTTTGAATTCTTGTATATCGTTGTTTACTCTTTTTGCATTTACCCAGGCATGCCCAAATTCTCGGTCACCATTCAAGGCACCATAACCATTTTCACCATAGGCTAAGAATCCATAACTCACACCATCGATTGTTTTTGTATTCAAGCTATAGGCATCCTTTTCATTTCCTACACCTAATATTTCATCCTTTGGAAATTGGTCCATTGTTTTCAATAGTGCCTCTTTACCATAATCATTGATATGATTATTGGCTAAAGAGAAGCAATTGAATCCCAATTCCTGGATCCATTGGGGTGCTTCTGAATTCTGGGAAACAAGGGGCCCGGTTTTGTCGATTGGTTTTCCAAAACCCGCTATTGGAGCTTCAAAATTGCAAGACCTAATTTCTGCAGAACGGAAAAGGTTCTGCAATTCCTCAGAAAAGTGCGGTTTTTTCTCGCAAACCACATCTCCAACAAAGATGAATTTATGCTTTTTTGATGCTTGCATTTCTTCTTAACAATAAAGTTTCGATTGGTCTAATGGTAATATAAGCAAAATAAGCTTCCAAAAGGTCGTTCTTGGCACCAAGAAGTTTGAGAACTCCTTTCACTTTTGGAGTATGCATCAAGGTTTGGAAAAGACGTTCTTTTCTGCCTATATGTTGAATCTTGGAGTTTATCCAGTTTAAATACTCGGTATTAAAGACTTCTTTCAACACATCTGTGTCTAATGGCACTAAAGATTCATTCAAAAGAGCGTAGTAGTTCAATGTGTTTTGGTAAGTGTACTTATGTTTTTCCTCTTCGAAAAGCAGGTTTTTGTTTTTTGAAGAAATCTCTTTGCCAAGCTCTGTTTTCTCTGCGATCTGCAGGGAGGTTTAGCATAGAAATGGAAATATCTTCATCTACAAATGGAGAATATCCGGGGTAGCCTAATTTTGCTGGGACGGAAATTAGATATTGTAACATCATCATTTTTGTCCTCATAGCCGTGATTATTCGATATTCAGATGATTTCAGATAATCTTTCTGTCTATCATAGATGGGCTCAACGATGCCAATATAATTCACATTCATGGCTAGTTTTGAATCGGCACTCATGCCATGGGTGTATCCCAAGGTACGATAGGAGGCAGCACTGTCTATCATTGGAACTTTTACAGCTCCAGCCCAAGCATCACCAATGATACCACTCAATAAATGCATTGGGTTTCCACCTTCTAATTGTTTGATCTTGTTATAAAATTCCATGTGATAGGTGCCAGAAGCAGCAACAGCTGGCCCAAACTGATCATACCACTGATCCATGTAAACATTGAACTTCCCTAAAGGAATGCGTTTCCATTGCGTACCCAAGCGCTTAGATAGCAGACCTGCATATACCGATTCGCGAGATTCATCTTGATTTAAGGATGTACCATAGGTGTAGGCATGAATTCTACGCTTATCCTTCAATAAAACATTCATCAAACGGGAGTCGAAACCTCCACTTGTTGGGATTAAAATATCATCATTGAAACCATCAGCCCATTGGTTGATGGCAGAACTGATCTTGTCAAGAACATCGTCTTCCTGGGTTGTTCTTCCCAATAAATTAAGAGTTTTGTCATCAGTTTCCTGAACTGAAAGCATGCCGTTCTGGAAATTTAAAACCTGATTCGGTAGAAGATAATGCACATCTTTTACTGGAGTATGCCCAAAAACACTATAGCCAAAATCTAAGTAGGCGGCCAATCCTTCCAGATCTATTTCTAGATCAGAATAATCTATAACCTCATTGATATCATGGCTGTATTTTCCATTTTTTAAATTGTAAAATAAAGTTTGATATCCTACCCAATTTCCTTTTGCAACTTCCATTAAGACTTTTTAACTAATTTCTTTTTTAATAAACTCAATATTTCCATCCATATATGATTTTTCATTATATGGTTGATGCCAATATATATTATTGCGAAGATAATGCTTTGTACGATGACTAAAGCTAAATTATGTTGCAATAGGTTGTAATATAAGGGTAAGTAAGCAACAGCAGCGGCTATGGCAGAAATAATCACTGAAGGCAGTAAATCTTTAATCTGAAGCAAAAGGTTATAACCATATACTTTTCCACTCATTATGCCAGCAATGATATAACAAAGGATGCGTACAGTTAATAAACCCACAGCAATCGTGGTTAAGCCATGTTCAATGGTAAAATAGAGCAATAGTAATGCGGATGTGACTTTAATGATTTCAAGGGAAAGGAAGAATTTTGATCTTCCTTTTATATTCAGAAAATTAACATTCAAGTCAGTAATGGATGTGAATATTCCTGCGAAACATAAGATCTGAAACAAAACTACAGATGGGATCCATGTATCTGTAAGGAAGAAAATAAAACCAGGTTTAGCAACACAGATTGCCAAAAAACTAATAGGTACCAAGATAAAAGCCAATGAAGACATGGTTTTTCTTGAAGCATTTAGAAATCTGGGTTTATCGTCCTGAATGGGAGTAAGCGTTGAAAGTGTCGTTCCTTGAATAATTGCTGTAATGGTTTGACCAGGAGTTTCGCCCCATTTATTGCCAGTGAAATAATATCCAGTGTCATCCAAGCTATAGTGTTTTCCAATGAAAAAGGAATAGAATGGAGAAAGAACCTTTCCTAACATATTGGAAACCATAAATGACAAGGAGAATGAAAAATGATTTTTTAAAGAATCAGGGCTAAATGTGAGATTAAACTTCCAATCGCCCCACATCCAGAGCATAATTGTCCTAAATAATGAATAAAATACGGGCTGAAGCAATAATGCCCATACACCATAACCCATTAAAGCTATTGCTATCACCAATATTCCAGCAAATAAGATGGATAGTACATTGACTCTCGCGGTGAGCTGAAACTGGAACTTCTTGAGGATTTTTACATATTGAACAATTCCAAAAGAATGCACTATGATCTGAAGAAATAATATCCTAGAATAGAGTGTAAGGCCTTCAATTTCATTGTATTTTTCTATTAATGGTGCCGAAAAAAATAGGATGAAATAAAGGACAACACTGATGGCGAGGTTGAAAACAAACATTGTAGAATAATCTTTTTCTTCAACGACTTTAGACCTTACCAGGGATGTTGCTAACCCACTGTCGACAAATGCGGTAGCAATAATCGAAAAGATCATAAGGACTGCCACAACACCAAAATCCTCCGGCATCAATATCCTAGCGGTGATAATACCTACTATCGTAACGATAGCTTGGTTTCCAAACCTATCTAGGGCATTCCAGAATAGTCCTTTGATGGTGATGTTTTTCGTGTTTTCGCTCATGAATTTGATTAATCAACAAATTTAGGAAAGATTCTTGTACAGCATAAGAAAAAAGCATTATACTTAATGCTTTACAAGATTTACTCATATATTTGATTTATAATACTTTGATTTTGCTTTTTTCATGTTAGCACCGATCGCATTATTTGTTTATAATAGACCCACACATACTAGGAAAACCTTAGCAGCATTAGAAGCCAATACGTTGGCGGAGGATTCTGAGATTTATATTTTTTCAGACGGTGCAAAGACGGCTCAAGATGTTGATGCAGTGAATCAAGTTCGTTCCATTATCCGTGAACCTTGGAAATTCAAACATATTTTTATCATAGAACGATCTCAAAATAAAGGTCTTGCTAACAGTATTATTGAAGGAGTAACACAGGTTGTTCAAAAGCACGGACGAATTATTGTGTTGGAAGATGACCTTGAGACTTCTGTTTATGCTCTTCAATATTTCAATGATGCCTTGAACCAATATGAAGACCAAGAAAAAGTGATGGAAATTTCTGGTTATATGTATCCTGTAGAAAAGCCTAAAAAATTGCCGCAATCATTTTTCTTCAGGGTAGCAAATAGTTGGGGCTGGGCAACATGGGATAGAGCATGGAAGCATTTCAACCCTGATATAGAAGAATTGACAAAAGGATTCACCAGAAAAGACAAGAAGGCATTCAGTGTTGACGGTTCGGAAAATTTTTGGAAACAAGTCAAACAATTTAAAGCTGGAAAGATAAATTCTTGGGCCATTCGGTGGAACCTTTCTGTTTATAATCAAGGCGGATTGGCATTATACCCTAGATATTCTTTTATCCAGAATACAGGGACAGACGGCTCCGGTACTCATTCTGATGTGGATAAAGTTTATCGAGTAGAATTGTCCAAAAAACCTGTCCGTAAGTTTCCTGTCATCATTGAAGAAGATCCATTGGCTTATGATGCCATCAAACATTTCTACAAGAATAGAAAAGGCACCTTTTTTGAAAGATTGGCCAAATTCCTTGAAAAGAAATTGTTAGAACGCAGAATGCGTAAGGTGAAACATTAGTTTTTCTCTAGATTCTTAAAGAATAATGTTCTTTTGGTCTTAGCCACAAGTGCATACTTTTTCTGTAACATCAGTTGATAGACCTCAGATTTTTCTAATTCAGCAATAGCAAGCTCTTCTTCAACCAACACAAATGTTGGTCTATAAGTTTCCCAATCATTGCTGTTTAAAACAATAAGATCAAAACCTTCGGCATCAACCGATAGAAAATCTATTTTCTTTCCTTTGGGAACATATTTATGGAGTACATCTTTTAGTGGAAGGGTTGGAACTGGGATGGTTTTAACAAGATGATATTTGGAATTTAACCCATCTCTTTTTTCTGAAACCTCCTTTGAAAATCCATTGAGTGCGGGCTCATTAAAACAATAATAAGTCAATTCCTGAGGGCTTTCACTAATACCTATATTCAAGTTTATGTCCTTGCTGCGGAACCATTTGAACCATTTCATGGCTTCGGGAGAAGGTTCAATATTTATTCCTCGCCACCCTTTTTTATAGAAATACATCGTATTGGAAAAGCGGTAAGGATGGTGTGCACCAACATCTACAAAAAAGCCCTTATAATTTTTTCTCCCTTCATAGAAGCCGCGGATTACCATATCTTCCCCTTCTTGAGAAAAAGATCGAGCATGAAAGAATTTATGAATCGGGAAGTTTTTTAAAATCGCCTGCTTTAGTTTTGACATTCGGCTTAAGTTTATACAATTGTTAATATTCAGCAGTTAAAGTACAATTAATTTTAAATAGCTGAATGGTCTCATCCAAAAATTTAAGACCTTTTTACATTTTATGCGTTTTGATTTCTTCTTTTGTTATTTTTCATTTCCTTATTTTTGTAGGGTTAACTCATATTAATAATACCCATAAGCATGGCTTATCCTAAAGTTTCTATTATTACCATTGTCTACAATAACGTTCGAGATATTGGCTATACGCTTTCATCGGTAGATCAGCAGACTTATCCCAACATTGAATATATTGTGGTGGATGGTAAGTCAAATGATGGGACTTTGGAGGTCATTGAACAGTATAAAGACACCATTAGCAAATTGGTTTCTGAGAAGGACAACGGAATTTATGATGCGATGAACAAAAGGCTTGTCCATGGCAACTGGTGATTATGTGCTGTTCTTGAATTCTGGCGATGAGCTATATTCCTCAAATACTTTAGAGAAGGTCTTTGGAAATGAAGATAACGCTGATATTTACTATGGAGAGACAAAGTTAATCAATGAAGACCGTGAAATTTTGGGAGATCGAAGGCATAAAACGCCCGAGCACTTTGATTGGCAATCTTTCAAATATGGATGAATGTATGTCACCAAGCTATCTATATCAAAAGAAGCCTGACCACACCTTACGATTTGCAATATAAATTGAGTTCGGATATTGATTGGGTTATCAGGGCGACAAAAAAAGCAGAAAAAATAGTCAATGTTAAAGACTATGTTGCTAAATATTTGGTTGGAGGCATGTCTCAACAAAGGCATAAACAGAGCTTAAAAGAAAGGTATGAAATTTTCAAAAAGTATTACGGCTTTGTTCCTAACTTGATTAACCATGCTGTCATTGCTGGCCGCTTATTGTTACATAGACTGAGGAATGGCAAAACAAGAGACTAATTTTTCGACCCTAATCTCTTGGTTGAATTGGCAAACACAAAAAATGCCATTCGGAAAATATCAGGGATATTTAATGGTTCATTTACCAGAAGCTTATTTAGCCTGGTTCAAACAAAAAGGTTTTCCACCCGGTAAAATGGGGGTTATGTTGGAGACTTTATATGAAATTAAGCTCAATGGCCTGACCTATTTATTGACTCCTTTGATCAAAAAGTGATGAATGTCAATTTTTGATTGTTCAATTTTTTTTATCTTTGCATCATAATTTTAAACATTAAACGCCGTTTGCAGCGGTATCAATGAATATATGGCACAATATCAAACATTGCTGTACTATTGTTACAGCCCTATCGAGAACGCGGAAAAATTCGCTGAAGATCACTTAGACTTTTGTAAATCACTTGGACTTGTCGGACGTATTATCGTAGCCGATGAAGGTCTAAACGGAACTGTCTCTGGAACTCCTGTTGCTGTTAAATCTTATATGGAGCATGTACATGCAGATCCAAGGTTCGCAAAGACAGAATTTAAAATCGATGATGTCGAGGAGCTCTCGTTTATAAAAATGCACTGCCGTTATAAGGAAGAAATTGTGCATTCAGGGTTGCGTAATCCATCAGAAATAGATCCTAATAAACAAACTGGTGTACATCTTGAGCCTAAGGAATTTTTGGCTATGAAGGATCAGGAAGATGTTGTTATTCTTGACGTTCGTTCAAACTATGAGCATAATGTGGGGCGATTTAAAAATGCCGTAACATTGGATATTGAGAATTTCCGCGAATTCCCTGAGAAAGTTAAAGAACTTGAACATTTAAAAGGCAAGAAGATATTAACTTACTGTACTGGAGGAATTAAATGTGAAAAAGCGTCAGCCTTATTGTTAAAAGAAGGTTTTGAAGATGTTTATCAATTACATGGCGGAATAATTAAATATGGTAAGGAAGCTGGTGGTGAGGATTTTGAAGGAGAATGTTATGTTTTCGACAACCGTGTTACAGTTCCAGTGAATTCTGTAAACCCATCGATCGTATCAACATGTAGAACCTGTGGGAAAGTTACACAGAAAATGATTAACTGCGCAAATCCGGAATGTAATGAACACTTCACCCAATGTGATGAATGTGGATGGGAATTGGATGGTTGCTGTTCCAATGAATGCCAAACACATCCTAGGAAGCGTGAATATGATGGTACTGGATATTATGTAAAAGTACCTCAACCGGTTAACATCGAGAAAATCTCAAAAAGAAAACATAAAAAGTTGATTAAAAATTAATTGTTTATTAAAATATTTCAAAAAATCCATTTATCTTTCAAATAGGTAAATGGATTTTTTTTACACCACTAAATAAATATGAAAAATGGATAGTCAAAAAGTTGACATGTTCTTAATCACTAACAACAAGTTTTTTGAATCTTATCAATTGATGGAAATCAAGGATTTGTTGACAAAAGTTGACGACAGCAAGCTGACGAATGTTCAGATACAACAGTATAAAGACCCAACAACAGTTTTGATTGTTTCATTGTTAGGTGGGACTTTTGGAATTGATCGGTTTATGATTGGTGATACAGGCCTTGGAATTGCCAAACTGTTGACCTGTGGTGGTTTCGGGATTTGGACAATCATCGATTGGTTCTTAATTATGGGGGCTACTAAATCCAAGAATTTTGAAAAATTAGTAACTGCACTAAGTTATTAGTTGTGGTCAATCAAAGAAACAGACTGTATTTGATAACAGGGATAGTTTGTTTCTTTGCCATTCTATGGCTATTGATTGATTATATCAGTTGGGCAGAAATAACAGTTTGTCCTGTAAAATTAGTGAGTGGTTATCCTTGCCCATCTTGTGGAACCACAAGGTCTATTCAAGCATTAATGCATGGACATATCGGCGAAGCATTCATGATTAACCCATTCGGGATCATTTCTGTGGCGATTTTAATAGGTGTTCTGATTTTATTGATACTAGACTTATCAACAAAAAAAGATTATTATTACAAGACCTATTGGAAAATAGAATTGTACTTGCAGAAACATAAAGTAGTAAGTGCTGTATTAATTATATTGGTTATTATAAACTGGGCATGGAACATATCCAAGGGGCTATAAACTTCAATCCAAAAGAAATTTCTGAAGATGAGCGTGAATATGCATCAAACAGCTATTTGATGTCTTTATTTGCATTATTCGTTGGCTTGCCACTACCCATATTTAACCTTATTGCAACCATAATTTTTTATTTGGGAAATAGAAAGAGACCTAAATTTGTTAAATGGCATTGTACTCAAGCGTTAATTTCACAATTCGCAATTTTCTTCTTTAATTCTGCTGCTTTTTGGTGGACTATATCTATTATTTTTAACCATAAAGAAGTAACCAATTATTATATATCTTATATAATCTTGGTGTTAGTTTTAAATACTATCGAGATTATTTCAACAATTTACACCTCAATTCAAACCAGAAAAGGGATTCATGTTCGTTGGTTCTTCTTTTCGGATTTAACTGATAAAATCATTGAGAAATGAAGATTTTTGGAAAATTACTCCTTTTAATTTGTGGGATATCCATTTTTTATTTCCTTTTAATGCAGGTGGATTGGAAAGCTGTGTTTGAATTCGAAAAGAATCACGATCGTCTTGAAGCAAAACTAGGGAAATTGGTGCTAGATCATGTAAAAGAGACTTATGAGGTTATTGATGATGAGCAACTGAATTCTACTTTAGACTCGATATTCAAACCTATTTTAAAGGAAAATTATATTTCAGATAAAAATTACGATTTATACCTCATAAAAAGTGAGGAGGTCAATGCTTTTGCTTTACCGGATGACAAAATTATTGTAACTACTGGTTTGATCAATTTTTTGGATAGTTCAAATTATCTATCTGCAATTCTGGCGCATGAAATTGCTCATTGTGAAAAAAATCATGTGATGAGGGCATTGATAACTAATTTTGGCTTGGATTTGTTACTATCTGGCTCTGGAACCGGAGAAATTACCAATTTTGTTACTGGCCAAGCATATTCAAGAAAATTAGAAAAGGAAGCTGATGAACTGGCTGTTGATTATCTTGAACAAGCTAAAATAAATCCCAATAGTATAGCTCAAGTGATGGAATTGTTTGATGTATATTTAACTTCTGATGGTGATGTAAGCTGGATATCTTCCCACCCAGCACCTGCAGACCGGAAAAAATACCTGTTACAGAAAATAAATAGATTGAATTCTGAAGATCAATTGTATAAAAACCCCATTCACACTAAAACGTGGACAGGATTTCAAAATAAAGTCACAGCATTGGATAATGAACATTCATTGCTCGACGAATAATTTTATTGTTAATCTTCTCGAGAACCTCTCCCTCCGAAATTCCTTAAATTATAGCTTACACTCAACAGAAAATATCTTGTTAGCGTATTAGAGGTGATATTTGAGATAGAAATTTCAGATACTCTTCTATTTATGTTTTTCGCATTATTGAATAAATCGAATGCTTTTAGTGATATCTCGGCATTTTTCTTTTTAAATACTTTGTAGCCAATGGAAGCATTTAATAGGTTGGTAGAAATTCCTTCTGCACCCATTACTCCACCATTGTACAGGTAAGAATAATTGTAGCTCATCGTCATATTCTTAAAGAACTCTAAAATAAAAGTATTGCTGACCCTATGATTTGTTATCTGATAATGTGAGATTTCACTCATAGGGTTGTTGGTGAAATTCATGTTCAGGTTATAGTTAAAGCCAATGATGATCTTTTTACTAAAATTGGTGTATATCCCAACATGTTGACTGAAGCCATAGCTATGGTTGGGCATCAATTCTTTGTTGAGGATGGCATAATTTCTATTGTAAAATAAGTTATTGTTTAAATTCAGATTGAACCCTAGCTTCTTTAATGGCAATCCATAATTATTGTTGGCTCTTAATTGAAATACACCATTTATGTTTTCTGGTACCGCATATTGACCTCCTGCACCTAATATAATATCATCAAACAGCGTTATTGTGCTGTCTGTGGTCATCGTATTCATAATGATTTTATCGTTGATATAATCAAAGTTTATGTTGCTTGTAAAGCTTCGGCCGTTTTTTCTATTCACATCGCGATATTGAAACCTTAATCGGTGCGATTGTTCTTGATTTAGGTTTGGATTACCGTTTCGGAGGAAAAGTTCATTGGAATTATCAATATAATCCTGAAGCTGTTCAATGGACGGGGTATTGGTTTGTTTGTTGTAGTTGAATTCTAAGTTCCGCTCTTTAGTGAAGAAATAGACCACTGTCATTTCTGGTAGAAAAGCACCAAAGTCCGCTGTGGTCTTTAGATCTATAGGAAAAGTTCGGTCATTAGTTCTTATCCCTCTTTCATAATTGATTCCGATTTGAAATCTGAAAGTGTCTTGTTTGTTGTAAGCATATGATATACCTGCACTATGATGATTGAAATCATTTCGGAACTCATTAGATAACCTTTCGTTTAATTCATCGAATTGCCCAGTTTCTGCCAAGAACTCCATGGTTTTCCTATCGGAGTAGTTGCTGGTGTTTCGAAAACCATAATTTGCCTGAAACCTTGAAATCTTAGATAAATTATAGGTGTATGAGAGCCTTCCGTTATAACCACTGCCATATCCATTGGTTGTGCTTTCCCTATTGTTGGTGTCAATTCGGTCGAGCATAGCATCTTTGTAGTATTGATTAAATGCTAATGTCCTGCCCAAGGCCTCATTGCTGCTCTTATTCCCGTCAAGGTTCAACGATATTGTTTGGCCAGATTTCCTGAATCTGTGCATATAAGTCAATGAGCCTCCAAAACTGAAATTACTGTTGTTATTGTTGAATTTTCGATCAGAATTATTCAGCGGTTCCGAACCTGCTTTCATCATATTACTAACCGATGAATTGAAAATCTCTCGGTTTGTATAAGATAAGTTCGGATTAATATCCAGTCTGTTCATGCTGTCGATATCCCATTTCAGTCTACCTCGAAGATTATGTTCTGAATTTCCGTTTTCCCCTTCTTGTTGTTGTTTTTGAAATTGGTTTGCCCGAGTTCCTGTTGTATATTCAACGTCGGAAAGCGTATTGGTAATGGTATTGCTGCTACGGAACCTATAATTTCCATTTACTTCCAATTTTTTGTCCAAGAAGGTGTTGGTGTAATTTGCAGCAGCAGCATAGGTGTCAGAAAGACCTCTATCTGTATTGTTGTTTCCTCTCCTGAACCCACCTCTACCTTGTTCTGAAAAGTCAGTTTCATTGATGTTGTTTGCCATTATGTTGATGGAAACCTTTTCATCACCTCGGAAAGCATTCACTCCAGTATTTAAGCTGAATTTATCCTCATCTCCTTTGCCAGCATTAAATTTTCCAAACAGGCCCTTTTTCTTATCAGGTTTAGTTACAATATTGATCACTTTTGACCTCTTCCCATCATCAAATCCTGAGAACTTTGATTGTTCACTTTTCTCATCGATGATCTGCAATTTATCGATGATATCCGCTGGAAGTGTCTTGAGAGCAACTTTGGGGTCTGTGCTAAAGAATTCTTTGCCATCTACCATGATTTTAGTTACTTCTTCACCATGAGCTGAAACCTTTCCATCTTCATCGATTGTTACTCCGGGTACTTGAGCGACCATCTCATCTGCGTCAGCATATTCACGTGTCGCAAAATTCCGGGAATTGAATTCTAGGGTATCACCACGAACAGCAACATTGGGTTCCGGTGCAATAGTAATCTCTTCAATTATTATTTCCCCCCGGTTCCAATTCTACCATAACAGATTGTGTTGCTTTATTAACATCTAGCTGTTGCTCAAACTTTTTGAACCCCAAGAGAGTTCCAGATATCTGATATTTTCCAGGGTTTACTCGCTCAAAGGAAAATGCTCCCTTGTCATTGGACTTTGCAGATCTCACAGTTGAGTCTTTTAAGTTCAAAAGCTGTATGCTGGCATCTTGTAAAGGATTGGCTTTAGTTTTGTCCTGCACTTTTCCAGAAACAATGCTCTGTGCTTGACTGATAGAATGACTAAATACGATGATCAATAATAATGGCAAAAGGCATTTCATGGTTAGGCCGCTGGTAAATTTTTTTCAATAATATAGCTTTTAAATGAGAGCAACTTTATAATCACAAAAAAGATACAAGATGTTCTAACAATCGTATTCTAAATCACTTATCATTGTAGTGCCACAGAAAAAAGACATTCAGAAAAAAAGAGGGCACTGAAAAACTATCCATTAAAAAAGGGCTTATGAATTTTTATGTTCATAAGCCCTTATCTTTTGTCTATTTGAATGCTTCTATATTTTTAAGTCGCAAATACTCGATTCTCAAAGGGTTTAACACATGGTTTTCAAGCATTTTGAAACCTCTAAATTTTTAAGAAGACTTTTTCAGTACCCTCGAAAAAAATGGATATATTTGCTCCATAAGTCAATGAAAGAAACAACGCTCAGTAGAAAGGAAAAGATATTGCAAACTGCTTTGCAGCTATTTGCCAGTAAAGGTTATCTTGATACCTCTACCAAGGAGATTGCTGCAAAGGCTGGAGTTTCTGAAGCGCTTATCTTTAAACATTTTGGAAATAAAGATGCGCTTTTGGCACATATTGTTAAATCTGGATATCGGAAAGTTCTTTTGCATCATAAAGGAATGATGACTTATAAAGGTGCCAAAGACTTTTTGAAAAACATGGTTCAATTTCCAAGCAAGCTTGTTGCTGATGACCCACAGTTTTGGAAATTGCAGGAGAGACTTTCACATCATAGCTTCTCAAAGTCCCAACATGAACTTTTTATAAAACCCGTACAGCCAATTGTACTCAAAGCATTCCAGGAACTCAGGTATGAAAATCCGGATTTGGAAACACAATTCTTATTGTTGATAATTGATATGCTTTGGAAAAAAGAAGCATGTGGTGAATTAGACAATGCTGCGGAATTGGCAAAATTGGTAGAGGCAAAATACAATCTCTAGACTGCGGTTTTGTGCGTGTTGTGTTTTAAAAATGCAAAATATTTTAAAAACTAACTAAAATTCCCGTATTTCGTATAAACTATATTGTGATGATTAAGAAACTATTCTGTATCGGATTGCTGTCCATTATGCTTATTTCTGCGGGATTTGCCCAAAATAAGCCCAATTTCATAAATTTTATCAACCAAAAGCATACCTGGGTCGATTCTGTATTTAATACCTTGACTCCAAAACAACGTATTGCGCAGCTTTTTTTAGTTAGAGCACATACCAATCTTGGTCAAAAATATATTGATTCTGTAAAACAAGTTATTGAAAAAGAGCAGTTAGGTGGCTTAGTAGTTTTTCAAGGGGGACCGGTTAGACATGCAAATATGTTCAATCAATATCAAAAAGTCAGTAAAGTTCCTTTGTTGATAACATTTGATGGTGAATGGGGATTAGGAATGCGTATGCCGGATTCTACAATTTCTTACCCTTACCAAATGACATTGGGAGCAATCCAAAACAACAATATGTTGTATGAGATGGGGCGCCAAGTTGCTCGCGATTTCCAAAGAATTGGCATGCATTTCAACTTTGCGCCAGTTGTTGACATCAATAACAATTCTAAAAACCCAGTAATCAATTTCCGTTCTTTTGGAGATGATAAATATAAAGTAACTGCCAAGGCTAAAGCCTATATGGATGGTATGGTTCAAGGCGGCATTTTGGCATCTTTGAAACATTTTCCAGGTCATGGAGACACAGATGTTGACTCCCACCATGACCTGCCACAGTTAAAATTTGACAAAACTAGACTAGACAGCTTAGAGTTATATCCATTCCGAGAATTAATAAAGGATGGAGCTCCATCAGTTATGGTTGCTCACATGAATATTCCTGCATTAGACGCTACCCCAAATATTCCATCATCGATCTCGAAGAAGGTTGTTACTGACCTTTTGCGTAAGGAATTAGGTTTTCAAGGTTTGACGGTAACGGATGCAATGGATATGAACGGCGTGAAAAAATACTTTCCT
This sequence comes from Sphingobacterium daejeonense, assembly GCF_901472535.1. Classification (NCBI taxonomy): domain Bacteria; kingdom Pseudomonadati; phylum Bacteroidota; class Sphingobacteriia; order Sphingobacteriales; family Sphingobacteriaceae; genus Sphingobacterium; species Sphingobacterium daejeonense. The sequence goes on from NZ_LR590470.1 coordinate 301,516, forward strand.
CGAGGAGAAGCTGATGTCATGGCTATCGAAGCCGGACATGATCTTTTGGAAGTTTCTGAAAATAGCGGCCGTGCAATTGATCTTATAGAAAAAGCAATCAAATCTGGAAGAATTTCTCAAGCATCTGTTGATGCTCGTGTAAAGAAAGTATTGGCTGCAAAATTATGGCTAGGATTAAATCAACCAAAAGTAGTTAATAAAAATAACCTTTATCAGGATTTAAATACCCCAAGTGCTCAAAGTCTTGTTCAACGTATCGCTGATGCGGCGGTAACTTTATTGAAATCTGAACGTGGTCTTAAAAGATTTGATCCAAAAAGATCTACATCCATCGTGAGTGTAGGCATTGATAAAGCTCAAGATTTTGAAAAAGGACTTGCCCTTCAATTGAGTGACTTCGAACAGTTCTTTATAAAAGGGAATGAAACCGAAGAACAACTGAAAGAGTTAATGAAAGAATCAAAAGACAATCGTCAAATTATCTTAGTTATTCATGATAATCGCAGTAGACCACGCAGTGAACTGGAATTGAATGATGCTACCAAAGAATTTATTGACAAGATTGCCGGTAGAAGAACCATATCGATTATGTTGACAAATCCGTATGCATTAAATTCAGTTGATGTGATGCGTAGTTCATCTGTTTTACTGGGCTATCAAAATGATTTCTTTATGCAAAAAGCGGTTTTAAAGGCATTGTTAAAACAAATAAAACCTGAAGGAAAGCTTCCAGTAACTATTTCAGAGAATTTAAAGAATGGAGATGGAATCTAATTCCAATCTGTTAACATAAAAATAAAGAGCCAGTAAGTTTTACTGGCTTTTTTTATTCAAAAGAAAGACTAATTTTGTTGAGTAGATTGAGTAATATGGCAAAAGAGCAGATTTCAATATTCGATATGTTTAAAATAGGAATTGGACCCTCCAGTTCCCATACTTTAGGTCCTTGGCGTGCGGCACAGCGATTTGTGGAAACTTTGGAAAAGAGAGACTTACTAAATCATATCAAGGAAGTGAAAATACTGCTGTACGGCTCCTTAGCAAAAACTGGAGTTGGCCATGGTACGGACATCGCCGTGTTATTAGGGCTTAGTGGAGACGATCCTGTAACATTCGATGTCAGTGATGTCGTACCTAAGGTCGAGCGAATTAAAGCCAATAAGAAAATGAGTATTGGGGGGAAGAAAGATATTGACTTCTCCTATCAGGATGATTTACTTTTCCTTTACGACCAAAGCCTTCCTTTTCACCCGAACGCTGTAACTTTTCAGGCATTCCTGGACAATGAAACAGCGGTTTCAGAAACATATTATTCCATTGGTGGTGGATTTGTGGTTCAAGAGAATGACACTGAAAGTGTCCTTTCTGAAATTGACCTTCCTTTCCCAATTGATACAGCACAGGAATTAATGGTTTCCTGCATGCGGACAGGATTAAAAATATCTGAACTCGTATTGGAAAATGAATGCTCTTGGAGGCCAGAACAAGAAACAAAAGAGGGTGTTCAAAAAATATTTCAAACCATAAAAGAATGTATTTACAAAGGATGTCATACTGAAGGTGTGCTACCCGGTGGGCTTCATGTTGAACGCAGGGCATCAAAACTTAACAAAAGAATGTTGAAAGGCAGATCCTACAGTGATTTTGATTCCTGGGTTGAGGCCATTCGTGCTGGGGGTAAGGATTTTGGATACATTTTGGATTGTGTAAGTTGTTTTGCACTTGCCGTTAATGAGGAAAATGCATCTTTTGGTAGGGTTGTTACTGCTCCGACCAATGGTGCTGCAGGAGTAATTCCTGCTGTTCTTCAATATTATATTGTTTTTCACGATTGCTATAAGGAGGATAAAATCATCCAATTTATTGCTACAGCATCTGAAATAGGGTCGATTTTCAAGAAAGGGGCGACGATATCTGCTGCCATGGGAGGGTGCCAAGCAGAGATCGGTGTATCTTCAGCAATGGCTGCCGGTGCTTTGACCGAGTGCCTCGGAGGATCGCAAAGACAAGTATTGATGGCTGCAGAGATCGCTATGGAGCATCATTTGGGATTGACTTGCGACCCAATCGGTGGTTTGGTGCAGATACCATGCATCGAAAGAAATACCATGGGAGCAATTAAAGCAATTACTGCTGCGCAACTCGCACTTCAGTCAAATCCAGACAAAGCAAAAGTTAGTTTAGACGCCGTAGTAAGCACAATGTGGGATACTGCACAGGATATGAATATCAAGTATAAAGAGACCGCAGACGGTGGATTAGCAATAAAAGTACCACTTAGCTTGCCAGAATGTTAGGTAAATAAATAAAAAAACTATTATTTTGCATTCTGATAGACAACCTAAAGAATGCATAACTATTTCATATTGACTGATGAGGAGCTGTTTGATTTAATCAAGCAGGATCAACAGTTGGCATTCAATGAACTCTATAATAGGTATAAAAAGCCTATGGTTGGTCTTGCATTAAAATTGGATGATGATGATGCTGTTGAAGATATTGTACATGATTTGTTTATAAAATTATGGACCAATAGAGAAAACATTCAAATCAATCAACAATTTAAATCCTATATATACCGCGCCCTGCGGAATAAAATCCTAGATTACTTCGCACATCAATTGCATGAACGGAAATACCTAGATTCATTAAGACATTTCGGAGAAACTTTTGTAGATAGTGCTGACTTTCATATTAGGGAAAAACAGTTCCTAGTAGAACTAGATAGGCTCATGGATAAATATCCGCCGCAAGATAAAATTATACTTAAAATGCGTATGGATGGATATACAAATACAGAAATTGCTGACCATTTGGGATTGTCAGAAAAGACTATCTGAAATAAATATAGCTTAATTATCAAGGCTTCAGGTGGTAAATTGAAGATTCTTACTATTTTTTATTTTTTTCTAGGGACATAAGGTTTTGACAATCGTCTTTCTATTGTTTTAACCATATTTTATCCTCGTGATAAACCGTAATTCGATGAATATTGATCAAAACATTTTGGACCGTTATTTTCTGGGCACTTGCAGTGCCGAGGAAAAGCAATTAGTTGAGACTTGGTTTGCTCAACTAGGCGATGATGATTCTATCGATACGGAAAGGATTGAAAAAATAGTCGCTCGAATAGACCATCGGATCCAACCTGTAACAGGAAATCAAGAGGAACCATTAGCTATAGATGATTATTCAGAAGAACCTAAAAAGATTAAGAGGTTCCCTATTTTGTCTATGGTAGCTTCTGCTGCTGCTATTTTATTAGTTTTTGGAATCTTATTCTTTCAGCAATTCAGAAATCAAGAACCTCAATTGGCGGATATAGCAGCTCCAACTGGTGAAAATTCAATAATTGTCTTTGAAGATAATACAGAATTGGAACTTGATAAACTAAAGGTAGAATCAACATGGAACAATACCGTTGCTAAAAACAGATTGGAATTCATTAAGAAACACCCTGAAAACACAATGAGCTTAGTATATCTGGAAAATCTAGCGAATACGAACAATCCAGAATACGATATCAAGGGTATGTTTGCTAATCTGTCAGAGGAAATCAAAACGTCTAAAAGAGCTGAACGCCTCCTGAATACTTTGAGAGCAATAGCACTTGTAGTAGGTGCTGACGCTTATGACTTTGAACAAAATGATGTTAATGGCAAACCTGTTAAACTTTCTGATTTCAAAGGTAAATATGTGCTTATTGATTTTTGGGCATCATGGTGTAAGCCTTGTCGTCAAGAGAATCCAAATGTCGTAAAAGCTTATCAAGCATATAAAGACAAAAACTTTGAAATATTGGGAGTGTCTTTGGATAGCGATAAGAAAAACTGGTTAAAAGCAATCAAAGACGATGGGTTGACTTGGACAAATGTATCTGACCTAAAAGGTTGGAAAAACGAAGTTGGCGAATTATATGCTATTAAAGCTGTTCCGACAAATTACTTGATTTCTCCTGAGGGAAAAATTATAGCTAAAGATCTTCGCGGTGCTGATTTGGAAAAATTCCTAGCCGAGAAATTATAAAATATTTGGAGTAATGATTCCTACTCCCTTGTTTGTTGTTTATAAGTAGATGAGGTCATTATCGCCCGATAATGGCCTCTTTTTTTGTCTCATTTTTCTATCTTTGCATTATGATTCGTTATGCTGCGCTGGCTTCTGGAAGTAATGGAATAGCTACTATATTGCTAAAGGTAATACGGCCGTTTTGATAGATGCCGGAATCAATAACAAGCACCTTCATCTTCGAATGGCGGCATTGGGAATAAATCCTGCATCCATCAGTGCAATCTTCGTAACACACGAACATACAGATCATATTTGTGGACTTTCAGTCTTTGCCAAGCGTTATCAAATCCCAATCTACCTGACACAAGGGACTTATGAATCATCAAGGTTACAGCTCCCAGACTATTTGGTCAATTTCATAAAGTCTAATTCTGTCGTCAACCTGGAAGACCTCTCGGTTTACGGGATACCTAAATATCACGATGCACAAGAGCCATGTAGTTTTTTGGTGTCCGATGGGCATATCAATATTTCGGTACTCACGGATTTGGGAAGGATTTGTGACAATGTCAAGAAAGCTATCCGAATAGCAGACATATTGTTTTTAGAAGCGAATTATGACGAGCAAATGCTGCTGACAGGAAGATATCCTTACCACCTAAAAAATAGAATTAAAGGTGGTTGGGGCCATATTTCCAATGATTTGTCGTTAGGGGCTTTTCTCGACCATAGATCCGAACGCCTTAAACATCTAATCTTGGGCATCTATCAGGAGAAAATAATACTGTTGACCTGGTAGAAAATTTATTTTTACCTCATTGTACAGAAATTAAGCTCTCAGTAGCAAAAAGAACCGAGTCAACAGCTTTGTTTCAAATTGCTAAACAAGTACAGGCAGAGATTCATGTTGAACATTATTCCTACCAATCTATTCAAGTAATAAATTACCAGCCATAAAAAAAACTTACTCCAGCATCGAGGGGGGTTTGATGTGGAGTAAGTAGTATAGCCGTTTTAATTTAAAGGGAAGGATAGACTAGTTGATAAGGTTCCAAATCGTACTGACTGGAACTGCTTCTTTGATAACCATCTGCAGGTTTTTCTGCTCGGATTGGTCATAATAGAATGATTTTGTTAATGACACGATACCAGCGATATTGCCTTTGTTGTCAAAGATTGGCCCACCGCTTGATTCTGCTGCATAATCAGCAGTAATTTCCATTTTTCTGCTCATGACACCCATGTCATTTTCAATCATCCTGGCAACCCTACCAGTACTGAAATAGTAATAGTAAGATCGCGGATGTGTAATCGCAAAGACATCCATGCCAGCCTTAAGATCTTGCCCTAACGGGTTTGAAGCGATCTTTTTTGCCGTTGGTGTTTGCTTTTAATATGGCGATATCGGCGGCCCTGTTATAAGTGACCACCGAATCTATAGTTAGAATAGTACCTCTGTAATCGGCTAAAATCAAGTGAATCGAAGTGTCAACCTTACTCGGATCACCCGAGCCAACACCCAAATCATCAATAATATGAAGATTGATCAAAAAATGACCATCTTCAGAAATCGGAAATGCAGTGCCAGCACCATTGATTTTTAGCTTGTTAGATTTATTGGACTCATAAACCTGTAAAAATAAATGAATATTCGGAAGCCTCTTTTCGTAGATTTCTTCCGGGTACAATACCTTTTTTCCGCCGTGGAAGGATGAAGGTCAATCTTGTGGTCCTCACGGTCAATATGAAATGTATTGTAAAACATGTTCACCTTCTTCATGTCAAACGATGGATCATTCACCTCCTGCTCAAGCTTCTCTATCAATTTGCCACTATTGATATATTCTTGAGAAAAGGTGGTGAAGCTCATCAAGATGAAAACACAAATCCCAAATAATACTTTTAATTTCATACCCTATTTTTTAATTAAAGCTTTTATCACAGAAACTGGTGCAGTCTGTCTCACGACCATTTGTAAACTCTGCTGTTTTTGTTGGTGGTAATAAAGGGATTGCGTTAGTGATACTATGCCAGCAATGTTGCCAAACTCATCGAAAATTGGACCTCCACTAGAACCAGCTGCGAAATCTGCCGATATCTCCATTTTACGAGAAAAGATATTGTCTTTGTTTTGGGTCATCCGGTTCACGATGCCAGCACTGAAATAATATAAATAGGACTTCGGATGAGCTATGATAAAAACATCATCCCCAGTTTCTAATTCATTGCCCAAAGGAAAAGCTTCGATTTTCTTGCCTTTTGTATTGGCTTTTATGATAGCAACATCGGCTTGCTCATTATAGCTACATACGGAATCAATCGGTAAAATGTTGCCTTCGAAATCAGCCAAAAAATAATATACGCTGCGGTCCACTGCCTCTGGATCTCCAGAACCAGCGTTCCATATATCAACCATATGATGATTTACACAGAAATAGCCATCTTCAGAAATAGGAAACGCAGTAGCAGCATTGTCAATGGTCCTAGCTCCAGTATTTTCATTCAGGAAAATCTTCACAAAACGATAAACATTGGCTTTGTTGGTTTTAAAGACTTCTTTTTTGCTGAGCTTTTTCTTGCGTGGAGAGATGGTCTTTACATCAACGATTTTATTCTTTTTGTCTAAATGAACAGTTTCGTAGACTTTGGTCAGTTCTTCCAATTTAAAATCGGGAGATCTAACTTGATTGACTAGTTTCATAAATAAAGCCTCCTCATCAATATACTCTTGACCATAGGAGCACGAAACAATAAGAAATGGAAATATAAGTAAAAGGGTACTTCTCATAATTTATCCGTAAATACAATAAAAGACGTACAGATTAAAAGATTGTCCCGAAAGAAATTCAAATCATAAAAAAAGCCATAAGATTTTGTCTTATGGCTTCCTTATTTTGTGGATTGGCTAATGCAGATTCATTTTAAAAAGATCTGCCAAATGCCTCTTTAGTTTTTGTTTTACTTCTTCAATATCAACTTTATAACCTAATTCCCGCTCTATAGAAGTGACATCCTTGTCGTCTATACCACAGGGAACAATATTCCCAAAATAATTCAAATCTGCATTTACGTTAAAAGCAAATCCGTGCATAGTAACCCATCTTGATGCCCTAACACCCATGGCACATATCTTTCTGGCCTTATCGTTGTCCGGATCCAGCCAAACACCAGTATAACCAGGATATCTGCCTGCCTCAATCCCATATTCTGCTAAGGTCAAGATGATTGCTTCCTCCAAAGTGCGAAGGTATAAATGGATGTCAGTAAAGAAATTGTCCAAATCTAAAATTGGATATCCTACTATCTGTCCAGGACCATGGTATGTAATATCACCCCCTCTATTAATCTTATAGAATGTGGCTTCTTTCTCTTTCAAACCTTCCTCATCCAATAAGAGATACTCGAGGTGTCCACTTTTACCTAAAGTGTAAACATGCGGATGCTCCGTAAAAATTAAATAGTTTGGAGTTGGATTCTGTTCATTATTTACTCGATTGTCATGTTTGATAGCGAGGGTTTTTGCAAAAATTTCTTCTTGCTTGTCCCACGCTTCCTGATAATCCAACAATCCCCAGTCAATAAATTCTACTTCTTTGTTTTGCATTTTAAAATCCTAATACAATAGGTTGTTATACGGATACCTGGCGTTGTGCATTTTCACAACAACCTCATAAACCTTTTCCTTGAATTCTTCCACATTAATCTTGTCGGTCGCGGAAATGAAAATTGCAGGGTCTGCATTTTTTGCCATCCACGAATTCCTGAAATCATCCAAGGTAACTTTGATCTCTTCACCGTCCTCATCTACTTCAACTGGCGGTTTGTAAGCGTCAATTTTATTGAAAACAGTAATAACGGGTTTGTCGACTGCGCCAATGTCCTTTAGAGTTTCATTAACGGCATGGATATGGTCTTCAAAATAAGGGTGTGAGATATCCACAACATGGATCAGAACATCTGCTTCTCGGACTTCGTCCAATGTAGACTTAAAACATTCTACCAAATGATGCGGTAATTTGCGGATAAATCCAACCGTATCAGACAATAAAAAAGGGAGATTGTCGATTACGACTTTCCTTACCGTAGTGTCAAGTGTTGCGAACAGTTTGTTCTCAATTAACACATCCGATTTGGAAATCATGTTCATGATCGTTGATTTACCTACATTGGTATATCCGACCAAAGCAACACGAATCATCTCTCCTCTATTCTTACGTTGGGTTTCATTTTGCTTGTCAATCGTTTTTAAACGGTCTTTTAACAGGGAAATCTTGTTTAAGATCATCCGTCTATCACTTTCGATTTGACTTTCACCAGGTCCACGCATACCAATACCACCTCGCTGACGCTCCAAGTGAGTCCACATCCTTGTCAAACGAGGTAACAAGTATTGAAGCTGTGCCAATTCTACCTGCGTTTTTGCCTGAGCAGTCTTTGCATGTTTTGCGAAGATGTCAAGGATAAGGTTTGATCTGTCGAGCACTTTAATCTCAAAATATTTTTCAATATTTCTTAATTGAGATGGTGACAGTTCATCGTCGAATACCACCATATCTATTTCCTCAGCCTTAATATATTCCTTGATTTCATCTAATTTCCCTGACCCTACAAATGTTGCTCGGTCTGGAAAAGCCAATTTCTGCGTAAAGACGCCCTTGGTTATACCACCTGCGGTGGTAACCAAAAACTCTAATTCTTCTAAATATTCTTTAGCGGTTTCATCAGAAACATCAGGAGTGATAACACTTACCAATACTGCTGTTTCTGGCTTAACTGCCGTGTCATGTATTTTAAATCTTGCCATTTATTGTTTTATGATATAACAAGTATGATTTGAAATGGTTCATACTCGTTTTAAGCTTGTTTCAGAGGAAACAAGTTTACAAAGGTACGGAATTTAGGAGATTTTGTCCCAAGAAATAGCTGGCGCACTTCGGTTAAGGTACTGAGCCAATAATTGATGCTGTGGTTCTTTTAGATTTGGATCCTCATTAAAAATCTGGATCACCAATTGCCTTGCCTCTGAAAGAATGACTTGATCTTTTGCTAGATCAGCAATTTTCATCTCCAACACGCCAGACTGTTGGGTACCTGATAAATCGCCCGGACCTCGCAGCTGAAGGTCAACCTCGGCAATTTCAAATCCGTCGTTCGTCCTGACCATGGTTTCAAGACGAGTTCTGCCTTCTTTGCTCAATTTGTTGCTGGACATCAAAATACAGAACGATTGTTCTGCGCCACGCCCAACACGACCCCGAAGCTGATGCAACTGAGAAAGACCAAAACGTTCGGAATTTTCAATAACCATTACCGAAGCATTTGGCACATTCACACCTACTTCAATTACAGTCGTAGCCACCATAATCTGGGTTTTCGCCCTTGATAAATCGTTGCATCTCGAAATCTTTATCCTTCACCGGCATCTTTCCATGAACGATACTGATTCGGAAATCCGGAAGCGGAAACTCTCGCATTAATCCTTCAAGACCTGCTTCCAGATATAGAAGATCCATTTTCTCGCTTTCCTTAATCAATGGGTAAACAATGTAGACCTGCCTGCCTTTGGCAATCTCTTCCCGCATAAATCCAAACACCCGCAGACGTTGGTTTTCAAAGAAATGAACCGTCTTAATGGGCTTTCTTCCCGCTGGGAGTTCATCGATAACAGAAATATCCAGGTCACCGTACATCGTCATTGCCAATGTTCTTGGGATAGGTGTGGCAGTCATCACCAACATATGAGGTGGGATAGTGTTCTTTCGCCAAAGCTTGGCTCTTTGTTCAACACCAAATCGATGTTGCTCATCGATAACAACAAAGCCGATGTTCTTGAATTTTACCTTATCCTCGATTAATGCATGCGTTCCTATTAATATATCTAAAGTTCCGTCCTCTAGTTCTTGATGTATGATTGCGTCTCTGTTTTGCGGGAGTCGACCCTGTCAACAGCCTAACATTGCAAATATCATCTCCCAAAAGAGATTTTAGACCATTGTAATGTTGGTTGGCTAATATTTCGGTAGGCGCCATCATACAAGCTTGAAAACCATTGTCCAAAGCTATTAACATGCTCATCAAAGCAACTACTGTTTTTCCAGATCCTACATCCCCTTGTACCAATCTGTTCATTTGAGCACCAGTATTACAGTCAAGCCGTATTTCTCTGACAACACGTTTTTGTGCATTTGTTAATGGAAAAGGCAATCTTTCATTGAAAAATGTATTGAATTTTTCGCCTACTTCATTAAAAATATGGCCCTTGTATCTTTGTGTATTTAATTGTTTGTTTTTTAAGCAGCCTCAGTTGGATGAAAAACAGCTCTTCAAATTTAAGCCTTCGTTCTGCTGCTTTCATCAGCTGTTCATTTTGAGGAAAATGAATGCTTAATAATGCCTGTTGCAAAGGCATTAAGGTATATTTTTCAAGAATATAAGGAGGGAGTGTCTCTACAACAGCTCTTAATGTTGTCTCCAGTGCTGTTTGTTGAAGTTTTTGGATTCCTTTACTGTCGAGATTGAATTTCTTCAGTTTTTCAGTTGATGAATAAACAGGCTGCATGGTCATGTTGCCTACTTTTTTTGCCTGCTGATTATATAGCTCCATTTCCGGATGAGTGATGGAAATTGTGCCATTAAATTCTGTCGGTTTACCATAAATAATATATGCAGCACCAACTTTTAATCCTTTCTTCAACCATGCCAAGGATTGGAACCATACCAATTCCATCATTCCAGTATCATCCTTGAACTGTGCTACCAAACGTTTTCCACGCTTCTCGCCAATTTCTTGAAGACTCATCAATCTTCCCAAAACCTGTGCTCCAACCATATCAGGATGCAACTCGCGGATTTTGTAAAACTTGGTCCGGTCAATATATCGAAAGGGATAGTCCTGAAGCAAATCTCCAATCGTAAAGATTTGAAGTTCTTTCTTCAGCACATCGGCCTTTTGTGGGCCTACGCCTTTCAGATATTCGATGGGAGTAATTAAAGATAAATCTGCCATAGGAATAGATAATCCCACTAAATTAATAAAATTTGGAATTCTCTAGCATGGCAGATTTATTTTCGTTGTCTATGGCAAGCCTAATTGTTGTAAATAAACTCTAGTTTACCGTCTTTACAGATAACTCCATTGGGCGCTTGAACAACAGAACAGTCAGATACGATTTTGTATTTTATATTAAATTCTTCTTCTGCCTGAGAATAATCTTCCACCATATCTTTGAACTTGTCTACATCAATAGATTTTGAATAAGCGATGTAACCTTGTGGACCTCCACACGCTTTGGAACCGTAGGGAATAAATTCCCAATCATTAGAGTCTGTACAAGGAACGGAGTTTGCCAAATCCGTGATTTCGTCAAACATGTTTCTCAATTCAAGTTCGTCCTGAGCTCTATCGTCATCAGTGTTTTTTTTCGCACGAAGTGAATCCAATAAGTAGGGTAATCAATAAAAAAAATGTCGTTCTCATAATGTAAAATGTTTAAAGGTTTATCGTCAGTGTATGGAATTATAACGTGATTAATAAGTATTGCGCTACTTACAGCAATCATAACGAGAACAATTCATATTCCCATTTCGTTGAAATTATAAACAAGGAACCTGTTTAGGTTGGAATTTATGAGAAGAAGTTTGAAAATTAAAAGTTGTTTTTTGACTAAAAAAACGAAAGGTCTCTTGATAGAGACCTTATGAGCATGATTATCTTAGGTAGATGTAGGGCAAGATTAAATATTGGATAAACATTCAATTTTATCCATTTAAAAATTGGCTTTTGTTACCTTTTCTAGAGAAATCTTGAATCAGGCGCGAAAAGTTGATTGAATCATTGATGAACAGTCGAAATTAAAAATAGTTTAAAAAAAATTTCGACTCTTTGACATAAGGTCCTGATTATGATTTCCAAGCAATTACAGAGATTTCAACATTAACCTCTTTGGGAAGAGTCTTAACTGCTACGCATTCTCTCGCTGGTTGATTGTCTTTAAAGTATTCTGCATATACTTCGTTTACAGTTGCGAAGTAATCCATGCTGCTCAAGAAAATTGAAGTCTTTACAACATCTGAAAAATCATAGCCTGCATTTTTTAAGATTGCCCCAACATTTTTTAATACTTGATGTGTTTCGTCTGCGACACCTGTTGTTATTAATTCCATCGATTCAGGAATCAAAGGGATTTGGCCAGATACATATAAGGTTTTGTCAGCTTTAACTGCTTGATTGTAAGGGCCAATCGCCGCTGGTGCTGTGTCAGTGTTTAAGATTTCTTTTTGTGCCATATTAAAAATATTGATGGTCTAATATACGATTAGACAATTGGATTTTCAACAAAAGAGAACAATAACTAACTTGCAGTATGAATCAGAAACTAGCCCTTGTAAACGGTAAGATTTATACCGAGTATCAAATTTATGATCAACATGCACTTCTAATAGATGGCGATAAAATTGAAGGAATTGTTCCACAACATGATGTCCCAGGCAATTTTCAGGTGATCGATGTACAGGGTGCGAATATATGTCCAGGATTGATAGACCTGCAGATTTATGGTACTGCTGATGATCTATTCTCAGCGGAGCTTACAGTTGAATCAATCCATAGAATTGAACAGAACCTGTTAAAACAGGGATGTACATCTTTTGTATTGTGTTTAGCAACCAATACACTCGAACTGTTTAAGCAAGCTATTCGAGTTTTTGGAATTGCGAACCCTAAGGTGGCATTGGGGTTGCACCTTGAAGGACCTTTCTTAAACGCAGCAAAAAGAGGAGCCCATCCTGCAGAGCTAATCCAAAAAGCAACCGTAGATCTTTTGAAATCAGTCGTGGAAGGGAATGAGCATATCGTGAAGATGATGACCGTAGCCCCTGAACTAACTTCACAAGCTTGTATAGACTATTTAAATGAAAACGACGTTTTAGTTACGGCGGGACATAGTGCAGCTACTTTTAAGGAAGCAACAGAAGCATTCGACAACGGAATTCCTGCAGTAACACATTTATGGAATGCGATGTCATCACTTCATCATCGTGATATCGGTCTGCCTGGAGCAGCATTTAACCATGATGAGGTATGTGCATCCATAATTGTAGATGGGATCCATGTAGATTTTGAAGCGGTGAAAATTTCAAAAGAAATGATGAAGGAACGATTGTTTCTCATTACAGATGCAGTTGCAAAATGTGATAAAGGGATCTATCAGCATGTTTTCAATGAAGACCATTACACCATGCCCGATGGAACATTGTCAGGTTCTGCGCTTAGCATGTTGAAAGCCGTAGAAAACTGTGTCAATAAAGTGGGAATTAGCCTTGATGAAAGCCTGAGGATGGCAAACACTATTTCCTTCGAGATTGATCAAAAGGAACGATTTGGGCAATTTGAACTCAGGTTCTGTGGCAAATGTACTCGTGTTTGATCAAGATTTTAAAGTGCAAAGTGTTGTTTTTCAAGGAGAACAGATTATTTAATTTATAAAGAATAAGTTACAATTAGTAGGAAACCTCACAAAAACCTTAGTTTTGTGGGTTAAGAACGAATTTATGATGAGAAGATTTATTAATCTTTGCCTTTTTGTGCTGATGGTGGCGGTAGTGCTGTCATGTAATTCCAGAAAAAGAGGGAAAGTATTGCAACAGCCAACAACTGCTGTTAACAAAGATGTACCTGCAGAAACTCCAAAACCAGTTGAAAAACCTGTAGAGCCTAAAACGAATACCAAACAGCATACTGAAAAAGCGCCCGTGAAAAAACCAGTTGAAAAACCAGTTTTCAAAGCTAATCTTCCAAATGTTCCAAGAGAGTTTAGAGCAGCGTGGGTAGCAACTGTTGCTAATATAAACTGGCCAAGTAAAAACAACCTGACTACGGAGCAACAGAAAATAGAAGCGATCAAATTGTTGGATCTATTGAAGAACAACAATTTTAATGCAGTTATTTTTCAAGTTAGACCATCTGCAGATGCATTGTATAAGTCAAGCTTAGAACCTTGGTCTTATTTTTTGACCGGAACAACAGGAAAAGCTCCTAATCCATACTATGATCCATTGGAATTTTGGGTGGAAGAAGCTCATAAACGTGGCCTAGAACTTCACGTATGGCTAAACCCTTATCGCGCACACCACAGTAATGGCGGAACAGTAACCAGTGAGTCTTTGGTCCGTAAATCCCCAAATAATGTCGTTCGTTTGAGAAATGGAATGTATTGGTTCGACCCTGCAAGCCAAGAAACTCAAAACCATGCTGCAGCAGTTGTTATGGATATCGTAAAAAGGTACGATATTGATGGAGTTCATTTTGATGATTACTTCTATCCATATGCAACCTACAACGGTGGTGCTGATTTTCCGGATGACAAAACTTGGTTTGCCTATAAAAAATCAGGCGGTAATCTTTCAAGACCTGATTGGAGAAGAGATAATGTCAACAAATTTATTAAAAGAGTATATACTGAAATCAAAAAAGAAAAACCTGCTGTTAAGTTTGGTTTGAGCCCATTCGGCATCTGGAAACCTGGATATCCTTCTGGAGTAACAGGATCTTCTCAGTACGATGAACTTTATGCTGATGCTAAATTATGGTTGAATGAAGGTTGGATAGATTATTTTACACCGCAACTATATTGGCCTATTGACCCTCCAAGACAAAGCTTTACAAGCTTATTGAAATGGTGGCAATCAGAAAATAGACATAACCGTCACCTTTGGCCTGGATTAAACACTGTAGAAGTAAGAGCTGCGAATAGGGCTGATGAAATTAAAAGACAGATTGCAGTAACTAGGGAAGTTATCCCTAATAGCGTGGGTGCAGTTCACTGGAGTATTGCAGGCTTGACAAAAAACCCTGCGTTATTAAAAGCATTGCATGATGGGACCATATTCTCAAAAAGCATTGGTGCCAGCTTCACCATGGTTGTCTTCAAATCCAATTCTGAAGCCAACGCTATTGTTGACGAATCAGCCAAGCAGCGTTTTCGTGAAATGGCTTCATAAGCAACCAGAGCAAGTGTTTAAGTGGGGTGGCATATGCTCGTTATGGCAATTCTTGGGATATCCAGATTCTGGATGGACCACAGTCTGAATTAAGTTTGCC
This sequence comes from Sphingobacterium daejeonense, assembly GCF_901472535.1. NCBI lineage: Bacteria > Pseudomonadati > Bacteroidota > Sphingobacteriia > Sphingobacteriales > Sphingobacteriaceae > Sphingobacterium > Sphingobacterium daejeonense. The sequence continues at coordinate 316,625 of NZ_LR590470.1, forward strand.
TAAAAACAAGGATGGACATAAATTGAATGCAGTGGCCGTAAAACCAATCGACAGATTAGGTAACGAAGGCGACTATGCAGGTGAAGCTATTGAATAATAGAAAAAATTTGAAACATTGAGAATCGGCAGGATGAGAATATCATTCTGCCGATTTTTTTTACACTCGATACAAACTAGCGTAAAAGTCACATAAATGTTACTTATAGGTGTACTTTATACACATTTACGTGCAATCGGTTGCGGAGCTAAACCCATTAATCAGCTAAATTTCAACGATTCTAAGGAAATTTATTCAGAAGACCCGAACAACTTCTCTTCTGATTTAATGCGTGTTTCATGCGTATTTTTTGCCAAGTCTGACAGAATTTGCTATTCAGTTTGCTTTATTATGCGGTATTTGTTTTTAAATTTATGCAGGTTTTATAGCCAAACTAAATGAACCAAGCAATTAATTAATGGGAAACATACTCTTATATTCTGCCGTCTTAGGTCTTTTGTTAACCAGCAGTTGTGGAGCCAACAAAAACACAAATGCTGGTGCTGCTCAAAGCCAAAACTGTTGATTCTATTCAGCAACAAGCGATTGTTCCAGCTGCGGACCAACTTTCTGCCTATTTACCTTTGCTAAAAGGCAAAAAAGTAGGATTGATGGGCAATCAAACTTCTGTAGTGGGTAAACAGAATGAACACCTAGTTGATGTTTTATTAAGAGAAAAAGTTGACCTGAAATTTGGTTTCGCACCAGAACACGGTTTCCGTGGTGATATCGAAAGAGGAGAAAAGGTGAGCAACGATGTGGATTCTAAAACCGGACTTCCATTATTCACCCTGTATGGCGGCAATGAAAAACAAGATTCTATCGTACAATCCATCGATGTCATGATTTTTGACCTTCAAGATGTGGGAGCACGTTTCTATACGTATATAACTTCTTTGCATCGCGTAATGGAGCTTTGTGCAAAACACAATAAAGAATTGATCGTGTTGGATAGACCAAACCCTTGCGGTGACCAAGTTGATGGTCCCGTGCGCAAAGACGATAAATTCAAATCCAATGTTTCTTACCATATAAAATCGCCATGGTTCATGGACTTACAGTCGGCGAATTGGCAAAAATGATCAATGGTGAAAAATGGTTGGAACAAGGTAAACAATGTAAACTAACCGTTATTCCAGTTCAGAACTATACACATTCTAGTATGTATGAGCTGCCTGTAATTCCATCTCCAAGCTTGCCAAACCACCTTTCTGTCCGTCTTTATTCATCTTTATGTTTATTTGAAGGAACAGACATTTCTGTTGGTCGTGGTACAGACTGGCCTTTTCAAGTAGTAGGATACACGAATCCAGTGTATGGAGATTTTACTTTTACTCCAACAGAAAAAGCCGGTATGGCAAAACATGTGGAAGGAAAAGGAGCTGTAAACTATGGTTTGGACCTTCGTGGACTAGATGCTGACAAACAAAAATTCACTTTAAAATACGTACTCGATTTCTATAACAAAATGCCAGATAAGTCTAAGTTTTTTGCAAGAGCAGAATTCTTCGATAAACTTGCTGGAACAGATGAATTGAGAAAACAGATCCTTGCAGGAAAAACCGAAGATCAAATCCGCGAAAGCTGGAAACCTGAATTGGATGAGTACAAGAAAATGAGGAAACAATATTTGATCTACCCAGATTTCGAATGAAAAACAAGCATGTGAGGGCTCAATATTAATTGAGCCTATTCGCATTAACGAGATCTCTTAGATCCTAGAATGAATAAAACCGGTAGCCCAAAGTAATGGTGTAAAACCGAATTATGATAACAAAAATTATAAATTATTAACTATTAAAGCAATGCGAAGACTTCTACTCTTTTCTATCGCTCTAGGCTTAACAATGCCTACTTATGCGTCTTTTAACGCAAACAAAGGTGTTGTTGCACTAGGAAACCATGCTGGCTGGACAAAGGCTTCATCGGTGCTGCAAAATACCGTAACGGGTACTGTAAGCGGACCGGACGGACCTATTGCTGGAGCAACCGTATCTGTTGTTGGTACATCTGTTAGTACAGCTACCGATGACAGCGGTAAATTCTCCATTTCTGCTGCTGTAGGATCTACATTAAGATTCTCTTTCGTAGGTTTCGAATCCAAAGAAGTTACCGTAGCAGGTAACACAATGAATGTTACACTTCAATCAAGCAGCGACTTACTGGATGAGGTAGTTGTGGTTGGTTATGGTACACAAAGGAAAGGTAACTTAACAGGTGCCGTTTCGACTATTAGCGTAAAGGATAACTTGGAAGGTCGACCAATCGCTGACGTGGGTCGTGGTATTCAAGGGGTAACCCCAGGTTTAACCGTAACCATCCCTAGTGGTGAGGTCGGATCAGATCCTAAAATAAAAATTCGTGGGGCCATCGCGTCTTTGCAGGCTCAAGGAGATCCATTAATCCTTTTGGATAATGTGGAGATTCCAAGTATACAATATGTAAATCCGGATGATATCGAGTCTATCACAGTGTTGAAAGATGCTGCTTCTTCATCAATCTATGGTGCTAAAGCAGCCTTTGGTGTTATCTTGATTACTACAAAAACAGGTTCAAAAACTGAAAAAATAGATATTAGTTATTCCAATAACTTTTCGTTCCAAAACCCATTTAAGAAATATGACATGGGTAGAATAAATGCTCTAAAATATACTAAAGATGCAATGGAACGTGTTGGTTCTAATATTTCAGGAGCTTTTTATTATGTAACTCCTGAAAGTTATGAATTAGCGAAACAATGGGAAGAAACTTATGGGGGTTCGATTGGAAAGGATGACCCTACAGTTTTTGGACGTGACTGGATTGTTGACCCAACTAATCCAAATCGTAAGTTAGGTTTAAGAACTTATGACCCATATGAATATATGGTTAGAGAATGGGCGCCAACAATTACCAATAATGCCTCTTTAAATGGAAGTGTTGGTAGAACTAAGTATACAGCTACATTTGGTCATATCTCTCAAAGTGGTATGTTGAAAGCTGGTGATTCTGATAAGTTCAAAAGAGCAAATGCTGCAGTGAGGATATCAACTGACGTAAATGATTATTTGACATTGCGTGCAGGAGCTTTATTCGCTCAAAGGAACAAGACTTATCCATATGCAACAAACTCAACAACCGCTGACCCTTGGTACTACATGTACCGTTGGAGTTCTGTATATCCAATGGGTTTGGATGAAAATGGAAGCCCTATCCGCAGTCCGTGGTCAGAATATGAAGCTGCTAATGAAGCTTCAATGAAACGTAACTACATCAATTTGAATGCTGGTGCAACAGTGAACATGACTAAGGATTGGAAACTTGATGTAGACTACAACTTTACGAATGAAGATTATGATTGGTTCAGGCCAGGAACACGGTTTACAGCTGCTGATAGCTGGATTGCGCCAGTAAAACGTTTGGATGCAAACGGTAACCAAGTGTATGTAGACAATACAGGTGCGGTTGTTTCTGCAGGTGCACCAGGTGCAATTGCAGCCTATGATCTTAATACTTATCAATATACTGGGCCAGGTGCAAATCCAGACCATGTATATGCTAGGGCAGCATACGAATACAAGCATACTTTGAATGCATTCTCAACTTATAACCTAAACCTTGATCAAGGTCATGAATTCAAGTTTATTTTAGGAGCGAATTTGGTTTCTGACAATGGCAAATACAACTGGACTCAGAAAACTAACTTGCTAGATATTACAAATCCACAATTTGATCTTGCTTCTGGTGTTATTACTGGTAGCGGTGGTACGTATTGGACCAGTCAAGTAGGTTTCTTTGGACGTGTCAACTATGCGTACAAAAACAAATATTTATTGGAGGCAAATGCACGTTATGATGGTTCCTCAAAGTTCATCGATCGTTTGAAATGGAGATGGTTTACTTCTGCTTCTGCAGGTTGGGTGGTTTCTGAAGAAAACTTTATGGAATGGGCTAAACCAGCATTATCGCATTTGAAATTCAGAGCTTCTTATGGTATCATCGGTAACCAAGCTGTTCCACCAAGCCTTTATAGTCCTACTATGGAAGCATATGAATCAACATGGGTGGGTGGATCTAATAAATTCTACTCAGTTGGATCTCCAAAATTTAGTTTAAGAGAAATTAGCTGGGAAGATTTAGAAACCAAAGATATCGGTTTAGATGCTAGATTCTTGAACAATAAATTAGGGTTAGTATTTGATTATTATATCCGTACTACTAAAAACATGTTTGCACCATTTGAAGGTACAACATGGACCCTTGGTGGTGCAGCTCCTCAAGGTAACTTCGGAGATTTGAAAACCAAAGGATATGAAATTGCCGTAGATTACAACCACAGATTTGAAAATGGACTTGGCATTAATCTTCGTGCAAACTTTGATGATGCAGTATCACGATTCTATAACTACACAGCATCTCGATTGATGAGTGCTAACTATGATGGTCGTGCATATGGCGATATTTGGGGATATGAAACGGATAGATTATTTCAAAAGGATGATTTTGTACTAGATGCTGATGGTAATCCACAACTGATCAAGTTGACTGAAGATATGACTAAATATTTTTCAGATGGACAAGGTGAAACTTATCAATTATCCGATGCGAATGGCAAGCCTGTTTATCAACCTCGTTTAGAAAATTCGGCGACATTCAATTTTGGGCCTGGAGACGTGAAATTCAAAGATTTGAATGGTGATGGCGAAATTGATAACGGTGACGGAACAATCGATAATCCAGGTGACATGAAGATCATAGGTAACTTTACTCCTCGCTACAACTATGGATTCCGTATTGGTGCAGACTTTAAAGGATTTGATTTCTCTATTTTCTTCCAAGGAACCGGAAAAAGAGCTCTTTGGGGACAAGGAGGATTGGCAATTGCCGGTTTCAATACAGCTGATGGGGCAATGCCTTCAGCAATCGTGGATGATTATTGGACTCCTGAAAATACAGGCGCTTACTATCCTGCTGCATTTAATAATGCAGGAAGTAACTCTGCCAACAATATGCAAGTTCAATCCAAATATTTGTTGGATTTATCCTATACTAGGATTAAGAATATAACATTTGGGTATGTATTGCCTAAATCATTCATCGCTCCAGCGAAATTGAGCAATGTACGTGTATATGTTGCCTTGGAGAACTTCTTTACTTGGGATAAATTAAATGGTTTGCCTATTGATCCCGAGGTAGAAAATGGATTCTCAATGTTTAATGAATCAAACTTATAATGGTGGTAGAACTGGTGTTGGTACACCTACCTTCAAATCCGCTTCATTCGGGTTACAGTTGAACTTCTAATTCTAAAAACAATGAAAAAATTATCATATTTAATTTTAGGTTCGGCATTGCTTTTTACCAGTTGTGAAAAGTTATTGGATAGACCAGATCTAAATGTAATGGTAGACTCTGAAGCTACCTATTGGAGAAATGAAAACGATTTGCGTCTTTATGCAAATGATTTTTATCCAAATTACTTTGTTGGCTACAATTCAGCTTGGGGAACTGCCTATGCTCCAGTAATCGGATATAATTTTTCAGATGATTTAACATCAGAAAACCAACAATTGGCTCTTTTAGGGTCAGTGCCTACCAATTTAGGCTCAACTGCAACAGCAACTTCAACCCTAAGACCAGAGCATCCTGGGCCTAACTGGAACTTCTATTGGGTAAGAAAGGCTAATATTATGATCGATAGAATCGAGACTTTTGCAAAGCCTAAATTGACTGATGATGAATATAAGCATTGGTCTGCAGTAGGAAGATTTTTCCGAGGATTTGAATATAGCCGTTTAGTGAGCAACTTTGGAGATGTTCCATATTACGATGCGCCAGTTTCACCAGATGACTTTGAAACTCAATATAAACCACGAACAAATCGTGGCGAAGTAATGGACAAAGTATACGATGACTTTAAATATGTCATGGAAAATATGCGCGAAAATGATGGAGTAGGCTATGTGCACCGTTATGCCGCAGCTGCTCTAATTTCCAATATGATGTTATTTGAAGGGTCATGGCAACATTATCACAACCTTGATAAAACAAGAGCTAAAAAATATTTAGAATTAGCACGTGACGCTGCTCAGTATGTAATGGATTCTGGCAATTACACTTTTGACGCTGATTTTAAAAGCCTATTTGCATCTGAAAGTTTATCTAGCAATAAAGAGGTGATATTTTACAGAACTTATGACGATGCTTTAGCTATTCGTCATTCCGTAGGTTCTTATAGTAATGGTACTGAAAATCAAGCGCGTTCAGCGAATTTAAATCTAATAGAGGCATTTATTTGTAATGATGGTCAAACCTTTCAAAGCTCCACTGTAGAAAATGCCAAAAACTTTAGACTTCAAGAGTTGATTAAAACTCGTGATCCACGTTTCGAAGCAACATTTATGGACACAGTCAACGCTCCTGCTATCGGAACATTGGTATATGCTTATAAATTTGCGTCACGAGAGGCGTTGACTTATTTGAACAGTGGTAAACCATATCCACCAAAATGGGGTTCAAACACAAATACGAATGATGCTCCTGTTGCTCGCTTGGCAGAAGTGGTGTTGAACTGGATTGAGGCTAAGCAGATCTTAGCTGAGAATTATGGTGGTGCAGCCGTTTCTCAAGGAGATCTTGACAAATCGATTAATGCAATCCGTTCTAGACCATTAGATGCTGAAGCTGAAGCAAAAGGCGTGAAACAAACTGCTCCGTTGATGCTTAGCGCATTGCCAAACGATCCACTTAAAGATGCTGATGTTTCTCCTTTAATGTGGGAAATCCGTCGTGAACGCCGTATGGAATTTGTATTCGAATATGCAAGAATTCAAGATATACGCCGCTGGAAAAAAATTAACTTATCTGAACTTTGAAAAAGAGAGCTATAAATTAGGGCCATGGGTAATTGGACTGAAAGATTTCGGTGATAAAAATAACCCTGGTAAAATTTTAGCTGCATTTAAAGACAGGTTGAAAGTAAAAACAGCGGATGGTAAAATCATTACTTATGATGGTACAAATGATGCGGATATGGTCGGTTTCTATGTGGTTAGAAACTTCACTAACAGGCTCCCTGTTGAAAATAAACATTATCTAGCGCCAATGAGCATCAACTTGATGCAAGAGTATGCTGATAGAGGTTACACCTTAACCCAAACTCCTGGATGGTAGTTTAATATTACTTAAGCAAAAGGTCGAGAAATTGACCTTTTGCTATCATATCTATGCTATGAAAAGAATTCTATTTTTGCTGTTCCTATTACCTTTTACCTTATTTTCTCAAAATTTCAAGTTCGCTCAGGTAACCGATACACATGTGGGCGGTGCTACAGGAGCTGATGATTTACGCAGAACCGTTCTGGACTTAAATCAACAGCAGGGCATTGACTTTGTGATTCTCTCCGGAGATGTTACTGAGTTCGGATCTGACGACGAGCTGGCATTGGCCAAACAGATCTTGGATAGTTTGAACTTGCCGCTGTATGTGATTCCTGGAAATCACGACAGCAACTGGTCGGAAAGTGGAGCAAATAGTTTCAGGAAGGTTTTTGGAGCTGAAACGTTCTTTTTTGAACATAAAGGAATACAATTTATAGGAACCACCTCAGGTCCCAATATGCGAATGAGTCCGGGTCAAGTGCCTCGGGAAAACCTCGTCTGGATGGATTCTGTGTTTCAGGCTAACCCTGACCAGGGAAAGCCATTGATTGCCGTCAACCATTACCCCCTAGATTCTTCACTCAATAATTGGTATGAAAATATCAATCGTATCAAAACTCGGAATGTACAATTGGCTTTGTGTGGACACGGCATAACAAACCATCTATATGATTGGGAAGGGATACCGGGCGTCATGTCTCGATCGAACCTTCGTGGTAAAGAAGAAGTTGGAGGCTATAATATCATTACAATTTCTCCAGATTCTGTGTTCTTTCAAGTTAGAAAACCGCAAGTCGCTACTGAAAACTATTGGTTGAAATTGCCGCTGCAAAAGATCAATCCGAATGCTTCCGAAAATGTCAAAAGACCAAATTATGATCTAAATAACAACAGTCAGGCTAAGGTGGTTTTGGGAATATGAAGACCATGGCGATATCGGCGCAGGAATATCTACCGATGGCAGATCCATGTTCACCGCGAATACAGTCGGCGAAGTTTATGCCTTGGACTTAAAATCGGGTCAAAAGAAATGGTCATTTAAAAACAGGCGGGAAAGTGTATTCTACACCTGCTTACCATAAAGGGGTTGTGATTGTAGGTTCTTCTGACCATTTTATTTATGGGCTGAATGCGAAAACAGGGGAGCTTATTTGGAAAACAGAGGCAAATAAAGCCGTTTTGGGATCTCCTGCAGTTGCAAAAGGCAAAGCTTATATTGGAGCTTCAGATGGAATATTTCGTGCTATCGATGTTAAATCGGGCAAAACCATATGGACTTTTGACCAGGTAAAGGGATATGTATCCACTTTGCCTACACTTGCGGACGGAAAAGTAATTTTCGGAAGTTGGCAAAATGGTTTTTATGCATTAGATCAAAAGTCGGGCAAATTAATCTGGGAATGGAGTAATGGTCATGCCAACCGTATGTTTTCTGCTGCAGCATGTTATCCGGTCGTAGTGAATGACAAAGTATTTATAGTAGCTCCAGATCGGTTTATGACAGCTATTGACCTGAAGACAGGCAAAACTATATGGCGCGAAAAGAAAGATGATTACCGAGTTAGAGAGTCTATGGGCTTATCGAAGGATAAGAAGCTGGTTCTCGCGAAAACAATGGATGGCGAGTTGATTGGAGTGCCTAACAATGCTGATAATAATGGACATCAGCTCGAAGGCAAAATTAAAAATTACATATGAATTAGCTCCGACTTGCTATTTATAGCAATTCAAAATATATATTTTGTACCTAGCGATAAGGGATTGTTGACTGCCGTAGATCCAAAATCTGGTGAAACAGCTTGGCAGTACAAGATATCCAATGGTATGATCAATCCGCCTCTGGTGCTGAAGGACAGAGTTGTTGTCAGTACAATGGATGGAAAAATCGTAATGTTAACCTATTAAACCTGTATTAATAATGCATAAATTATTGTCCATAATGGTTTTTGTTCTATGTGCAATTCAAGTATTTGGACAAGAGAATTCCTGGATCCGTATCAATCAATTGGGTTATTTGCCACATAACAAAAAGGTTGCGGTCTGGGTAACAAAGTCCAATAATGGAATCAAAAAATTCAATATCGTAAATAAGGCTACCAATAAATCTGTGTTCACTGGGAAAGCTGGCAAAGAGTTTGGAAAATATGGCCCTTTCACAAAAGGCTATAGGTTAGACTTCAGTAAATTCACTAAGGATGGTGAATATTTTGTTTTGGCTGATGACGGCACGAAATCACCAACCTTTAAGATCAATGCTGATGTATACAAAGGTACTGCTGATTTTGCCCTTCGCTATATGCGTCAGCAAAGAACATTGTTCAATCCCTACTTAAAGGACAGTTGCCATACGCATGATGGATTTACCATGTATGCCAGTTCGGTTGGAATGCCTGATAGCACAAGAGTAGAAGTTGCCGGTGGATGGCACGATGCTTCTGATTATTTGCAATATGCGACGACTTCGGCAAATGCAACTTATCATCTATTAGCTGCATATCGCGATTTCCCATCTGTATTCACTGATGAGAAGTTAGCGAATGGATTGGATGGTAAAAATGGATTTCCCGATGTGTTGGATGAAGCCATTTGGGGTTTGGACTGGTTGGTAAAGATGCACCCGCAGCCCAATATCATGTTCAATCAGATTGCAGATGATCGTGACCATACCAAAATGAGATTGCCGGGACAGGATTCCGTATATGGAAGAGGTCATGAAAGACCTGTGTATTTTATTGATGGAAACCCTCAGCAAAGAGGCAAATTCATGAACAATACTACCGGAACAAGTTCAACTGCGGCCAAATTTGTCAGTGCCTTTGGACTAGGCCATCAACTATTAAAAGAACAGAACTCACAATACGCCGATTTACTGAAAGAAAAAGCTGGTACGGCGTATCAATATGCTTATATCAAGCCGGGAGTAACCCAAACGGTATCTGTCAAATCTCCTTACATCTATGCTGAAGACAATTGGGTAGATGATATGGAATTGGCCGAAGCAACCATGTTCAACCTAAACAATAATCAGGACCATATCCAAAAAGCCCTGGATTTTGCAAGACAGGAAAAAATAACTCCTTGGATGCAACGTGATACGGCCAATCATTACCAATATTATCCTTTTATTAATCTTGGTCATTTTGAATTGGCTAAATCATCCGATGGAAAAGTAAAGAAAGAAGCGCTTCAATATTATAGGGAAGGAATTGAGGAAGTAAATGCACGTGCCCAAGAAAATATGTTTTTGCGTGGCGTGCCATTTATTTGGTGCAGCAATAACCTAACAACATCCTTTGCCATTCAATGCCTATGGTATAGGGACGCATCGGGTGACAAACAATTTGAAGAACTAGAACAGGCTAATATTGATTGGTTGTTTGGTGCGAATCCTTGGGGAACCAGCATGGTTTATGGATTACCTGAGCATGGTGACACACCAACGGAGCCACATTCAGCGTTTACATATTTACACAACTATCCCATAGACGGTGGGTTGGTCGATGGACCGGTTTATTCTGCCATATATAATAATCTGATAGGGATACAACTGTATAAGCCTGATACGTATGCACAATTTCAAAGTGACCTTGTAGTTTATCATGATGATTTTGGGGATTACAGTACGAATGAGCCTACAATGGATGGAACAGCATCCTTGATTTATTTACTTTCCGCGAAGGAGGGTGAATCAAAAAAAAAAGAATAATTGATTCGCAAGGAGCGATTATTCGTGGTGACAGCAGTAAAAGGCAGATAAGCCTGATTTTTACTGGCGATGAATTCAGGGAAGGTTTGCAAACTGTTGCACAAACCTTGGAAAAAACAGATGTCTCTGGCAGCTTTTTCGTGACCGGGAGATTCTTAGAGGATAAAAAAGGCCGCTAAGATTTTGAAAAAATTAAATGCAAAAGGGCATTATGTAGGGCCACATTCAGATCAACACCTACTATATGCGCCTTGGGAGAATAGAGATAGCTTATTGTTGAGCAAGAGTGAATTTGAAGCAGATCTCATGGCCAATATTCAGAAACTGAAGGCAATAGGAGTCACGGAGATCAATAAATTTGTTGCACCGTATGAGTGGTACAACAAACAGATAGCAGAGTGGAGCAATGATTTGGGACTTGAGCTCTATAATTTTACTCACAGGCTTAAGGACTGCAGCTGACTATACGTTTCCTGAAATGGGGTAAGCGGTATATATCATCAGAAGCGATTGTGAAGCAACTGCTTGATCATGAGATTGATAATGGGCTGAATGGATATATTGTGATCATTCATCTAGGTACAGATCCTAAAAGAGTAGATAAATTATTTAATCAATTAGAAAGACTAATTGATTTATTGAAGAATAAAAATTATAAATTCGTCCCTTTAGAAGAAATATAAAGGATGCGTGTTTTTGCGTTTTTTATTAAAAAGTCGCATATTTACGAAAAGTTATTGAAAAGTATTGCAAATGCAGAAGGTTATGATCAACACAACGGAGAAAGATTCCAATTATCAGGACTTGGATAAAATGTCAGTTCAAGAGATCCTGGCGAATATAAATAATGAAGATAAGACTGTTCCAGTAGCTGTTGAGAAGGTAATCCCTCAAATTGAGGCTTTGGTAAAAGTTGTTGTTGATAGGATGAAATCCGGAGGCCGTTTATTTTATATCGGTGCGGGTACTTCAGGGCGTTTAGGGATTTTGGATGCATCAGAATGTCCACCTACTTATGGTGTTCCATTTGACTGGGTTATAGGTCTTATTGCTGGTGGGGACACTGCGATCCGCAAAGCTGTTGAATTTGCTGAGGACGATGTTGAACAAGCGTGGAACGACCTTGAAGAATATGCAATTAATGAAAATGACTTTGTAATCGGCATTGCAGCATCAGGGACTACACCTTATGTAATCGGAGGGTTGGAGAAAGCCAATGAAATGGGAATTGCAACAGGTTGTTTGGTTTGCAATGGAAATTCTCCTATTGCTGCGAGAGCTCAATATCCTATAGAGGTAATCGTTGGTCCTGAATTCGTAACAGGTTCAACCCGAATGAAGGCAGGGACAGCACAAAAACTTGTGCTTAATATGATCAGTACGGCGGTGATGATCCAATTGGGACGAGTAAAAGGGAACAAAATGGTCGATATGCAACTTTCTAACCATAAGTTGGTCGGCAGAGGTGTTCGAATGGTAATGGCTGAAACAGGAACGGATGAAGAAACTGCAACAGCATTGATTGAAGAGTTCGGAAATGTCCGCAAAGCGATCGATAACTATAACCTTAAAAAACTTAATTAATCTCGACCTACCTATGTCACCAATTATCCTTCTAACCTTTATTGTGGTGTATTTTGGATTCTATTGGCTGTATCTCATTTTACATCCAAGAAATCATCAGATAACTCTACATTCTTTGTGGCAAACAGAAATGCCAAATGGTACATGGTTGCTTTTGGTATGATCGGTACCGCCTTATCTGGAGTAACTTTTATTTCCGTTCCTGGAGATGTAGGAAATGCCCCAGCTGGACTGGAACCAAATAATTTTAGTTATTTCCAATTTGTATTGGGGAATGCAATAGGGTTTATAATTATTGCTTATGTGCTCCTGCCGCTCTATTACAGAATGAACCTTACTTCTATCTATACCTATTTAGAGGAAAGATTGGGGCATAAATCCTATAAATCCGGAGCTATGATCTTCTTGATCTCCAGGACAATAGGGTCCGCGTTTAGGCTTTATCTTGTTGCAATCGTATTGCAGCGTTATATTTTTGATGCTTGGGGTGTGCCATTTATTCTGACCGTTGCGGTCTGTTTAGTTCTGATATGGCTATACACCAACAAAGGTGGTCTTAAAACAATCATCATCACAGATACGCTCCAGACTACTTTCCTTCTCTTGGCGGTATTGTTGTCCATTTATTTTTATGGCGGATGGTCTTGGGTTGACGCTATTCGAAGCATTTGAAAAAGTTAAAGAAAGCTCTTATTCCAAAATATTTATTTGGGAGAACCTATTGGGCGACCCTAGAAATATTTGGAAACATGTGATTGGAGGTATTTTCGTAACTATTGCAATGACAGGTCTAGATCAAGACTTGATGCAAAAAGAACCTGAGTATGAAAACCATTAAGGAAGCTCAAACCAATATGATGACTTTCACAGGTATATTTGTCATTATCAATATCTTTTTCTTGTGCGTTGGGGCATTATTGTATTTCTATGCAGATGCGAACGGTATTAGTGTTGCTGATCTGGGTAAATCTGATTATTTGTATCCAGAAATTGCATTGAGACATCTATCTATCTTTACCGGGTATTATATTTATGATGGGTCTTACTGCAGCTACATTTGCTACAACGGATTCTGCCCTGACTGCTTTAACAACTTCATATTGTGTGGATTTCTTGAACTTTAATAAGAAAGAAAATCCTAATGATCCAAAATTGGTGAAACAACGTAATATTGTGCATTTGGCATTTTCAGTGGTCATGCTTTTGGTTATTCTACTGTTCCATGTCATCAATGATGAATCTGTTGTTTCTGCAATTTTCAAGATCGCGGGGTATACTTATGGACCTTTGTTGGGTTTGTTCTCATTCGGTATTTTGACCAAAAGACGAGTGAACGACAACTTGGTTCCTTTTATCTGTGTGATCTCTCCAATTTGATTTTCTTGTTGACGCAATATGTATTGCCTCAAACAGCATACAAGATCGGTTTCGAACTGATCGTATATAATGGCTTGATTACGTTTATCTTGTTGTGGTTGACTTTCCCCTGGGAAAGTTAGAAAACCAATGACAGCAGTTAAATAAGCCATTTCATTGATTTGTGTGTGCAAAAAAATAACAGTAAGTTTGATTAAATAGTTTTTTGCACACATGTATCATATGATTGAAGAATCTATCCAATCTATACGCCGTAAAATCGGCGATTTCACCCCCGAATTCGGTATCATCTTAGGCACTGGCCTTGGAAAACTTGTAGAGGAAATCGATGTGGAATCTCAAATGATGTATTCCAATATCCCAAATTTCCCAATTTCTACCGTTGAATTTCATACAGGAAAACTGATTTTCGGAACATTAAATGGCCGCAAGGTCGTTGCCATGCAAGGACGGCTTCATTATTATGAGGGCTATACGATGCAGGAAATAACCTTCCCTATTCGCGTCATGAAAGGTCTGGGCATCCAAAAATTATTTGTATCCAATGCATCTGGATCCCTCAACCCGGACATCCGAAAGGGTGATATCGGTATTATTGAAGACCATATCAACCTGTTGCCGGACAATCCGCTTCGCGGAAGCAATGATGATGACTTAGGTCCAAGGTTCCCAGATATGAGTCAACCTTATAATTTCAAAATGGTAGACCAAGCTATGGACATTGCCTTCAATCTTGGAGTTAGGGCGCATAAGGTAGTCTATGTTTCAGCACCGGGGCCAAATTTGGAAACACGTGCCGAATATAGGTACATGCGTATCATTGGTGGCGATATCGTAGGAATGAGCACCGTTCCGGAGGTCATTGTAGCAAATCACATGGGGATTCCCGTTTTTGCCATATCTGTCATTACAGACGAAGGTTTTCACAGAGATTTAAAACCAGTTTCATTACAAGAAATTGTTGACGTAGCCTCAAGTGCAGAACCTAAAATGACAAGTATTTTAAAAGAATTAATTGCAATGCAATAATTTTGGTTTTTTGCGCTATTTTTGATGGCATAAAAAATTGTACCGATCTGTTGAGTATGCTTAGAAGGTTACTGTTTGTTTTGATATTGTTTAGCCTTGTTCCTAAACTCTATGCCCAGACTGAAGATGAATTCAGCTCTGCATTGGACTCTGCACGAAATGCTGAAGACAACAAGAAGGATTCCGTAGTGTTTACAGCTAAATATGTGCGCTTTACAAATCTCGCAACCATGAAGAAGGGAACCAAAACCTTTCAGATAGATACTTCGCATGTCAATTTTCAATATTACAATAAGCAGAAACCTGCCTTGGAATCCTTCCATTCATTTAGGGGCATATGGATTGGCAACCCGTGATTTATTGTTTACTCCCAATAAATCCATTTGGTTTTCAGTCTGGGTACCATGCCTTGGAAAGATACCTGGTACATCCCGATTCAATTCTTTATTATAGAGCTCGAGCAAGATATTCGGAACTCTACGCCGTGGGATTTTTCTTCGATGACCAGGTATTTCGTGCTAAGCTTGCACAAAATATAAACCCAAACCTGAATATCGGAGCAGAATATCATGCAACCAATACGGATGGTTTTTATAACAACCAGCAATATAGCGATCGTAAAGGTGCAGTGTTTGCCTGGTACGAATCTCCGAGCAAAAGATATAACCTCCTTTCAAATTTCACTTTCAATACGCTGGATGCTACCGAAAATGGATCTGTCAGGAATGATACCCTCTTTAGGGATACCTCAAGTAATACCTCGCCTTCAAGATATCCAGTTCGGTTGGACGGTATTCAATCCAATCGCCCTTATAACAAATGGAAAGACCTCGGTTTTTTCTTGAGGCAATCATATTATTTGGGAAGAATTGATACAGTGAGCGGCAAGGTCCGGATGCTGAGATTCATCCAACCAATATCTTAGCTCACAATTCTAGCATTCGCCAACAAAAGTTTATCTTTTTCAAGAATCAAGCGGATCTATACAATGCATTTCCATACAATAACTTGATTCGCGTAGACGATACCACAAAAATTACTACCATTAGCAATGATTTCACCTATGGTTTTTACCTCCGTGGAAAGAGCTTAAAGAATGAGGCGAAGGTCGAACTAGGGTTCCAGAATGATCTGATATGGTATGCTGACAGTGTGTTGAGCAAGTTTTATCAAAACAGTATGGTGAAAGGGGCTATTGGATATAAGTTCTCTGACCGTGTTGATGTGAATTTCATTGCCAACCAGATTGTCGTTGGTCGTAACATGGGTGATTTCCTTTACGAAGCCCATGCTGATGTTCATCTGAGCGATGTGTTGGGTAAATTGAGGATTGGTGCCTATTCACAGAACAAGTCGCCAGAAATGATAATTCGAAAATGCCAATCTTGCTTATCATTCCTGGAAAGAGGAAGACCTAAACTTGGAGAAGATCAAGACTCAAAATCTATCCTTTCAATATGCAAACAATAAAGTTGGGTTCTCAGGGAAACTGGAATATTTCCTGATCAACAGCTACACCTATTTCAAAGAATTGCCTAATCCAACAAACAATCTGCTTATCAGCAAACAAATCGAACCTGCCCAAGAAGGTAATTTGAATCTGTTAAAACTAACTGTAGAACAGAATTTCAAGTTCCGCAGGTGGCATTTGGATAATAGAGTGGTTTATCAGAAATCGGATAAAATGGATGTTTTGGCAACCCCCGAGCTTTATACATGGCACAGTTTATATTATGCCAATATATTGTATAATGTTATGGACTTTAGGATCGGTATGGATGTGAGGTTCAATACTCCATTCCGTACACCTTCATATTCCATTAACTCTGGACAATTCTACAATGACAACCTTGGCATTGAGTTCTCAACCTACCCAGTTGCCGATGTTTGGTTTACAGGAAACATAGACCGCGTGAATCTTTTTATAAGTTATAACTTCGCCAATCAACATGTTTATCCTCGCGGATATTACTCTGTTAGAAGATATCCAATGACTCCAGCATACCTGAGATTCGGGGTGTCTTGGAAGTTTTATGATTAAGATAAGATTTGAGATATAAGACGCGCAACTTGATAAATAAGGAGTTTAATGGCTGGTAGAGATACCGGCCATTTTTTTGTTCAGACTTTTGTTTTGGGGTTAGGGATTTTGTTTCATTTCTATGAGCTTTCATACGGACCTTCCGGATCTTTTTGTTTCCAAAGCATTGCTTGCCAATTTAGCACCTTGGGTTCTGCATTCTGACCTCTCTGCTGAAAGTCCACTTTCTTCAACCATGGACAAAGTAACTGCCACGAGTGTAGAAATGGCAGGGCTTCCTTTGGTAAAAGGCGGGAGTTATAAGATTGTTGAGGCTTTAAAGTCCATTATGGGAAATGCGACTCTAATTTTTAAATTACTGAAGAAAAAGCTTGTAAGGTTGTTGCTTTCTCTACCGCGCTTTCTAAAAAGGTAGAAATAGTTTATGGTAATATGGGGATGGTAACAGAATACATTAATCAGGACCCTCTTTACTTAAAAACTGCGTTGAGTTATGAGAAGAATTCAATTAAGGCTATTTACTCTGCCATTATTGAGGGTAAGTGTTGTTTTTACGGAACTTGTGATTATGAGGTGGGTCGGATAACTAGTTAAACCTTAGATGGATATTCCTGTTGCAAATACGAATATAATGCAGAAGGCTATTTAAGCAGGGTAATGTGTTATTTGGCTGAAATAAATAAAGTGAAACTCGTTTATGCAAACGGAAATATATGCGCAGTTGATTTAAACAGGATTGATGGTGCTACTACCTTTGGGAATGATAACTTGAAACTTTTACATGCCTTTTGGTTTTGCAATCACGGACGTGCTGGAAGGAATCATGCATGATGCAGATATTGCGCTTTATGATTCTGGATTTTTTGGAAAGTTACCTAAAAACAGGTTTTTGAAAATTATAAATTATCCAATGGAGGGAATAAAGGAGGTGAATATTTCTTATAAAGAAGACTTGAATGGAAAGGTTGTTTTATTTAATAATGGATTTTATGAGAGTGCTCTTGGTTTGGAGTGCAAAGGTTGAGGTTTAAGATATTCGATTGTAAAGGGGGTAAATAAATGGATTTTTTTATGGAATTTGTGCATGAAATTATTCATTTATATATAGTCAATCTTTAAACGAATAATTATAAAAAGATTCATTTCAATTCTAGCACTAACAATTGGTTTATTTCTATTTTGTTCTATCAATGTCCATTTTCACAGGAAGCTGATAAATTAAGCGAAATAAAATCTTTTGATGATAAGTGGAAGGATTTGAAAAGTGTTAGTTATGGCTCGAATGTAATCGAGAAGCCGTTTTTTTCTTCTGATACACTCCCAAAAATTGTTAAAGTAGAAATTTTATTTGGACCTAAAAAAGAGGTCGTAGCTTCAAAAAATTATTTGAATAATGAAGAGTTTGAAGCCACAAATCTCTAGAATTCAGAAAAAACTTATGGTCTTATCCGGATAACAAATATTATGAATATTCTAAGAATTATCCACATCACCCAATATTTAGTCAAGGAAGATTAATAGATTCAATAACTTATTACTTAGATAAAGATCTTTCAGGGATTCAAATTACACGATACAATCATTGATGGTTTGGAGTGTGTTTATTTTAAGTTTAATGATCATGACAAGGATGGTATGTATAGGGTACTATTCTTCAGGAATTTAAGATTCTTATTCTGAAATACAATTTAACAATGTTGTGAAAGATAAATTAGATTTTGATTTTGCTAATTTTTCATTACCATCAGATGCCATTCCCGCTGTTGAGGATACGACGAAATTGTTAGGCAAGGGTGATGATAATACTATTTAGAATGCTAAAGAACTGAATGGGAAAGATCATTTTTCTAAAGATTTTAAGGTTAAAATAACCTTGCTTTTCCTAACTATTATGGATTGTCCAGCAAATGAGATTTCCATTAAATTGCTGAATAAATTGAAAGAGAAATATACTGCTGAAGAAATCCAATTGAACGGCGTCTTTTCAGAAAGTCCGAAAAGATTTGAAAGTTAAATTTAATTTTAAAATATAGACTTTTCTATTATAGGAAATGGAAGGCCAATTGAGAAATTGTACCATGCTAAGGGTTCTCCTATTTTTTGCCTGATTGATAAGGATGGGAAAATCTACTTCGGTCAGTTTGGATATAATGACAAGTTGCAGGAAGGATTAATCAGGAATATTGCGGAGATGACAATTCAATAGTTATGAATAAGTGATTGATTAATTTAAACGATAAATTATAATCCAAATGTCATAAACTTACGATTGTTTATAATCATTCTAAATAATATATATCTTTACTACCAAAGAAAAAGCAGTTTCAATTATACAGAAGTCCTGTTTACCCGCATGAAGATAGGCGTGCGGGTAATGCAGGCACAATATTAAGATTGCCGGTATATGAATAAATGTAGCCTAAAAATTCTTTCTAAAAATGACTTAGGTTTCATAAGTATGCCTGAGGATCAAAATATCATCCACCTTTGTTTCAACAATATTCTTATAAATTTCAGCAAAGAAGATTTTTTCACTTTTAGGAGGATTGTAAAAGATATATTTAAAGAAAATGAACCCATCCCATTTCCCGATGGCAGAGAGCGAATTCTTCTTAACAGTCCATATCAGGGGATAAATTTTTCCTTCAACCAATTTGAAATGGGAGAATTGGTCAGGTCTTTAGATGAAGCATATTATATGGAGAGAATCTATTCATATCTTCAATAGAACCAATTTATAGACTTGACAATTATATTTTTCAGCTTTGATAAATCCACTTTATTCACATAGTTGTAAAATTAAATATTTGGCTTTGAATTGTTTGCTGAAGATCATTCAAAAAATATCTATAAAATATTTTGTAAATCAGAATTAACCCCTATATTTGCACACCGCAACAGCGAAAAGGAGAATTAGCTCAGCTGGTTCAGAGCATCTGCCTTACAAGCAGAGGGTCACTGGTTCGAATCCAGTATTCTCCACCAAAAATAAAAAAGGAGGCTTAGCTCAGCTGGTTCAGAGCATCTGCCTTACAAGCAGAGGGTCACTGGTTCGAATCCAGTAGCCTCCACTACCGAAAGAAAAGCATCAAGAAATTGGTGCTTTTTTATTTTTGGTAAAATCTCATTTTCGCCCAAGTTTGGGGTCCGTTTCAAAGCAATGTATGTTATACTCATTATATTCCTCCAAAATGGACCATTATTATATCGGTTTTACCAAAGACATCACAAACAGGTTACGAAGACACAATACCAAAAACAAAGGTGTTACAAATAAAGCCGAGGATTGGGAAATTGTGTATAGAGAATATTTCGATGATAAGTTAGATGCTATGTAAAGAGAAAAAGAAATTAAGAGTTGGAAAAGCAGGGGCTTAATCGAGAAATTAATTGCCTTAGCTAGTTCAGGTAAATTCTACTAAAAGTCGGAAGTGGTCAATGTTCGAAACCAGTAGCATCAAATTTCCTTGGAAAGCAATATTTTGTTAGGATTAAAGGTTGGTGAGGACACCAACCTTGGCAAAGTCCTCTCTACAATTCTTTGATTGCAATATTCCTGAAACTAACAGAGTCTGTATGGTTTTGGAAGGCAATTTTTCCTTTAGGGTATGTTCCAAAGTCGGGGTAATTCTTCATATTGCTGTTTGCGATTTTTTGTTTGAAAGCCGATGTGTTGATACTGTCCTGAAAGGTTATTTTATCGTTGAGCCAGAATGTTACCTGTCCGCCTTGCTGTTTTATCTTGCCTTTGTTCCACTCGCCGTAAGGGTTTGGGTATGAATTTGAGCCGATGCATTCTACCGAGTACAAGCATCCTGCCCAATGGGTTGAATCAACTTGGTGCCTTGGTTCTGCATTGGCATTGTCGAGAAGTTGCATTTCTAGCCCTGTTGCAAATGTCGCCGCATAAGTGCTGTCTTCTTTAACATTGATAAATACACCGCTATTGCCTCCTTTTTTTACTTTCCATTCAAAGTCAAGTTCGAAATTTTCATATTCTTTGTCACTTATCAAGTCTCCAAATTCTCCTTTACCTTTAGGGTCACAGATCAACTCGCCATTTTCGACTTTCCATTTGGACTCTAGAATGCCTCTGTTGTACACATGCCAGCCATCCAGATCTTTGCCATTGTAAAAAGTAGTAGAGTCATTGGAGGTTTCCGTGCTTTTATTCGTGTTGGGTTGGTTGCAGGAAGCAATTCCCAATGATAGTGAAATTGCATAGATTGAAAGGTTCTTGATTGACATGCTGATTGATTTTTATGTTATAAAATTAAATGTAGAAATAAAAATCAATAATATCTGGGTACGAACCTCAGTTATGGGATGTATAAAGAAATTATGACAAACGATGTGGTAGAATTGAATTATTCTAATACCTTGCTATCTCATCTATTTGTTCCAGGATGAATTTTAATGAAAGGGGGTCGTGAAATTCCTCCTCTGTATTCAATTCAGTTTGGATCAGTGGGATATGTATTTTTAGGGGCAGCACATGCATTCTCAGGTAATTGCACACTCCTGTGAAGTGGTCTACACCGCGAACATTTCCATATTTCCCGGTTGCTACTCCCACTAATGCTGCTTTTTTATGGTAGAATGATGCTGGAAATGCGCAAGCATCAATAAAGACTTTTAGGACTCCGGGATAGCTGCCATTATATTCGGGTATGATAAAGACAAAAACTTTGGCCGCGGATACTTTTTCTTGGATCTCGGCGAATGCTTCACTACGTTTTCCATAAAGGTCTGTTACAATAATATCAGAAGGAAGATCTTCGAGGGAAGAATTTCAAATTCTTCACCACGTTTCATCAATTCTTTTTGATAGAATTTAGCAACTTTTAGGGAGTTTGAGTGTTTTTCTGTTTGTGCCTGAGATAATTAAATTCATTGTTTGTTGTTACTTGTGAAAAGCAATAGTGTTCGGTATAAATACCTAAATCTATTTTTCGTATCTTAGCATCCTGAGTTGGCAGAATGTGTTTCGCTTCAAAATTAACAAATTTAACATCATTTAAGTGTCTAATATCAATAAGGTGTGTTAATTTGCATGTCGAAGCGGAGTAATGCCAATTTGAATTATTTTCAAAAAATTTGAGGAATCACAATGGGAAAGATTATTGCCATAGCCAATCAAAAAGGAGGAGTTGGTAAGACAACCACCTCCATCAATCTTGCTGCGAGTTTAGCTGTGTTAGAGTATAAGACCTTGTTGGTGGACGCGGATCCGCAAGCAAACTCAACATCTGGTATTGGATTTGATCCTCGAGCAATCAAAGCGAGCATTTACGAGTGCTTAGTAAATGACGTAACAGCCAAAGAAGCTATACAACAGACAGATACTCCGAATCTTGATTTATTGCCAGCGCATATCGACTTAGTTGGTGCTGAGATTGAGATGATCAACTTGGATGAGCGTGAATATAAAATGAAACGTCTTTTGGACGAAGTTAAGGATGACTATGATTTTATCATCATTGACTGTTCTCCTTCCTTGGGTCTTATTACAATCAATGCTCTTACAGCGTCGGATTCAGTTATAATTCCTGTTCAATGTGAGTATTTTGCATTGGAAGGATTGGGTAAATTGTTGAATACCATAAAAATTGTTCAAAACAGGTTGAACACTGAGTTAGAGATTGAGGGGATTTTGTTGACGATGTATGATGTACGTTTGAGGTTATCGAATCAAGTTGTGGAAGAGGTACGCACTCACTTCAATGATTTAGTTTTTGACACAATTATTCAGCGTAATACACGTTTAAGTGAAGCTCCAAGTTTTGGAATCTCAGTGATTATGCATGATGCTTCATGTAAAGGTGCGATCAATTATTTGAATTTAGCACGTGAGATTCTACAAAAGAATGGATTATTAAAAGAGAATAAGCAAACTGTAACAGTATAGTATGGCAGCACAACAGCGGAAAACAGGATTAGGTAGAGGTTTGGGGGCATTGCTTCAGCAAGAAGCAGTTGAAAGTCCTAAGAAACAGACTGCTGAAACTCCTGCAAGTAAAACACCGAGCTCTCCTGCCGGTAGCATAAACTTCATAAAAGTAGATCAAATATCGATAAACCCATTTCAGCCACGTACAGATTTTGACGAAACTGCCTTGCGCGAATTATCAGAATCCATTGAAGTTTCAGGGTTTAATACAGCCTATCACTGTGCGTCAAGTTGGTAAAAATGAATATCAATTGATTAGTGGTGAGAGAAGGTTAAGGGCGTCTAAACTAGCTGGTATTACTGAAATTCCTGCATATGTTCGTACAGCGAACGACCAACAGATGTTAGAAATGGCATTGATCGAGAATATTCAGCGTGAAAACCTGAATGCTATTGAAATTGCACTTAGTTTCCAACGGATGATTGAAGAGTGCAGTTTGAAGCAGGAGGAATTGGGAGATCGTGTTAGTAAAAACCGTTCTACGGTAACCAACTATTTACGTTTATTAAAACTCCCACCTGTCATTCAGGCGGCTATTCGTGATGGGGATCTTTCCATGGGTCATGCTAGAGCATTGATTAATGTTGGTGAGATCGAGAAGCAATTGTTTATTTTCAAGGAAATCGTTGAGAAGGGCTTGTCTGTTCGAAAGGCAGAGCAGTTGGTTCGTGAGGTGCAACAAGCGAAAGATAAAAAACAAAAGGGCAAGAAGGAGGCTGCACTTAATTTTCAATATCAAAAGATTGAAGATGATTTGGCTTCAAAATTTGCCACTCGCGTTAAATTGAACGTGAAATCTACTAAAGGAAAGGGAGCGATTGAGATTCCTTTCAACTCGGAAGATGATCTGAGCCGAATTTTAGAGTTGCTAGACTGGTAATGTATAAATATTTATTGCTCTTTGGGATGATTTTATCTTTTACTTGCTCAAAGTGCCAAGTAAAGGATACTATTCCTGACTCTACAAAAATGGTTCAGGTTCAGGATTCTCTTAAAAAGGGAGAACAGGATACCACAAAAAAGGAAACTCGCGCTGAGCGTCGGGCTCGCAAAAAGGCCGAAAAGGAGCGTGAGAAGTTTTACTATAAGGATATTTTGAAGGATTCTGCTCGATTGGAAATTGAAAGATTAAGTCGAGTAGCCTGGAAAAGATCATTGATTTTGCCGGGATGGGGACAATACACTAACGGAGGTTTATGGTGGGTTAAAGTACCGATTATCTATGGTGGTTTTGTTGGGGAGCCTTGACTTTCAATTATTGGCAATGGTACTATAAGGAATTCTTGGGTGAGCTCCAATATCGAGAGGAATTTGGTCAACCTTCAAACCATGAATCTTTGGGGATCAACAGTAATTGGACTGTCCAAGGATTGGTTCAACAAAAAGATTACGCGCGAAGGAACCGAGATTTGACTATCTTAATTAGTGTGGGGTGGTATGGGTTGAATGTTGTTGAAGCCTATGTAGATTCAATTTTGAAAAATCGTTGGAATATAAGTAATGACCTAAGCTTTAAATTATCACCTACTTTTATTCCTAATTATGCATATACACCAGGTGTTGGAGCATTCTCGGGTGGAGGTTTTGCCTCTCCGGGGGTAAAGATGACCATTACCTTAAAATAAAAACCAATTAACTGTATGAAAATCGTTTTATTAGGATACGGAAAAATGGGGCAATTGATTGAACGCTTCGCCATGAAAAGAGGGCATGAAGTTGTTTTGATCGTTGATGAAAGCAATAGAAGTTCCATTACATCCGAGGATTTGGAAGATGCTGATATGGCCATTGATTTCAGTACTCCTGATGCTGCCCTAGAAAATATTAGTTTATGTTTTGAGTCAGACCTTCCACTTGTTGTTGGTACCACTGGATGGTATGAGCACTTGGAGGAAGTAAAGGAAACTTGTCTGGACGCTGATCAATCTTTGTTTGTATGGCTCAAACTTTAGTATTGGAGTTAATATTTTCTTCCATATCAACAAGATGTTGGCTAATGCTATGAATCCGTATAAGCAATATGATGTTCAAGTTGAGGAAATTCATCATATTCACAAATTGGATGCTCCAAGTGGAACAGCGATTACAATAGCTGAGGGAATTTTGGAGAATAGTGATGATAAAAAATCTTGGGTTAATTCTGTTGAGGGTTCTGGAGAAGAAATTATTCCTAAGGCGGATGAGTTGTTGATTGAAAGTTTGAGGATAGAGGAAGTTCCGGGCACCCCATACTGTGTTATACAGTTCTGAGGTTGACCAAATCGAGTTTAAGCATACTGCTCATAGCAGAGAGGGTTTTGCTTTAGGTGCGGTTATTGCGGCGGAATGGCTTTTTGGTAAAAAAGGATTTTACCAAGTGACGGAAATGTTTGATTTTAATAAATAATATATGTGGTATATCATTTTAGCCATATACATCATAGGGTCTGCTTACGGTCTATTTTTATTATATAGAAAAGCGGGGAAACAAGGCTGGGAAGCTATCATTCCTATTTATGGACAATATGTGATGGCTCAGCTGGTTGGAAGGCCAACATGGT
The DNA here is from genome assembly GCF_901472535.1 of Sphingobacterium daejeonense. Taxonomy (NCBI): domain Bacteria; kingdom Pseudomonadati; phylum Bacteroidota; class Sphingobacteriia; order Sphingobacteriales; family Sphingobacteriaceae; genus Sphingobacterium; species Sphingobacterium daejeonense. The sequence goes on from NZ_LR590470.1 coordinate 342,030, forward strand.
GGATAATTTGGCTTTTCATTCCGATCGTGAATGTTTTTATTTTTTACGATCTGTTCTTGAATTTTATAAAGGCGTTTGGTAAGAGACGATTTTGGGAGAATGCCGCTGCGGTTTTAGTTCCTTTTATTGTATTGCCGATGTGGGGAAGAGATCCTAATGTTAAATATTTGGGTATCTCTACATCCGAGGAGTTCAAAAAGAAATACCCTTATAAAAAGTCTGTTGGCAGAGAATGGGCTGATGCAATCATCTTTGCGACAGTTGCTGCCACCTTAATCCGTGGATTTTTAATCGAGGCATACATGATTCCAACCGGATCAATGGAAAGAAGTTTGTTAGTTGGGGATTTCTTGTTTGTAAGTAAGTTAAATTATGGTCCAAGAATTCCAATGACACCAATTGCGTTTCCTTTTGCGCATCATACCATGCCAATTACTGGAGGTAAAGCCTATTCAGAAGTTATCAAACTTGATTATAAGCGATTACCTGGATTTCAGGAAATCAAGCGCAATGATGTCGTTGTATTCAACTATCCTATGGAAGCAGATGCTCCATTTAATAGACCTGTAGATAAACGGGAGAACTATATCAAGCGCTGTGTTGGTATGCCAGGTGACATTGTTTCTATGGAAAGAACAAAGTTATTCGTAAATGGCCAACCTGCATTTACTGACGATGATTTTCAGACCAACTATCTTGTTTTGTCAGATCCTAATGGTTTGAATTTACAGCGGATAAAGGAAATGCGCATTGAGCTTGATCCTTTTTATACTGATCCAAATATGGGTCAATATGGAATGCATATGACGAAGGAGGAAGCTGAAATAGTGAAGAAATGGAGTAGCGTTAAGGAATTCAAAGAGATAATCTATGAACCTGGTGATGCGAATCCTAATTTCACAGCATTTCCATTCTATACAAATGGTATTATCTGGAATTATGATAATTTCGGGCCAATTCAAGTGCCTAAGAAAGGCTGGACAGTCAAATTAGACAGTCTAACAGTTCCTCTGTATGAAAGAGCAATTACTGTTTACGAAGGAAACACATTTGATAAAAGAACTGATGGATATTATCTGAACGGCAATAAAGTAGATAGCTATACTTTTAAAATGGATTACTACTGGATGATGGGAGACAATAGACATAACTCTTTGGATTCAAGGGGATGGGGTTTTGTGCCAGAAGATCATATTGTTGGTAAAGCATTATTTACCTGGTTGAGTTGGGATGAGGATGGTTCTTTCCTATCTAAAATCAGATGGAATAGAATTTTTAGGCCTATTCATTAGGTACCAAGAATAAAAAAACGGGAGTCAATCATAAATTGACTCCCGTTTTTTTTGCTAAAAGCTATTTAAGGCAAGCTAAATATCTTTTTATAGTTTCTTCTAATCCTAAGTATAAAGCATCAGCAATAAGTGCATGGCCGATACTTACCTCCAGAAGGCCTGGGATATTTTGTTTGAAATATTGTAGATTGTTAAGGTCAAGATCGTGGCCAGCATTTAGCCCTAAACCAACTTCTTGTGCTTTGATTGCAGCCTTAACATAAGATTCAATTGCTTGTTCTTTGTTTTTAGGGAAATCTGTAGCGTACGCTTCAGTATACAGTTCTATTCGATCGGTTCCTGTTTCAGCAGCTGCCTCTACCATATCTTCAACAGGGTCAACAAAGATAGAAACGCGAATGCCATGATTTTTGAACAACTTTACCATTTGTGATAGATAATCACGGTTATTTATGGTGTCCCAACCATGGTTAGAGGTTATTTGACCTTGTTCATCAGGGACTAATGTGACTTGAGCTGGAGTGTTCGCCAGCACAAGGTCTACGAACTTTTGTTCTCTACAATTTCCTTCAATATTAAATTCAGTTGAGATTTTTGATTTCAGATCATAAACATCTTGATACCTAATATGTCTTTCATCTGGTCTTGGGTGAACAGTTATACCTTCTGCACCAAATCTTTCACATGCTAAAGCTGTCTCCAGGACATTTGGGACATTTCCTCCACGAGAGTTTCTCAGGGTTGCGATTTTATTGATATTTACTGATAGTTTAGTCATAGTTTAGTTCATTTTTACAAATTTACAGTTTTAGGGAGCCATATTCCTTATAAATTCTGATTTTAAATAGGTCTATCAATGGATAATATTTTTTAAATTGCAGGAAGTATGGATGGATTGGACTTTAATCTATTGAGAGGCTTTAGGCTGCTGGATTTTATTGATATATTGCTCGTTGCAATTATCATTTACTATGTCTATAGCTTAATCAAAGGTACTATTGCGGTCAACATCTTAATTGGAGTTGGTCTGTTTTATGGTATTTATTTGGTTGTAAAGCAAATGGAGATGCGCCTTCTGACCGAGATTTTCGGTGGTTTTATTTCCGTAGGATCCATTGCGTTGATTGTCGTATTCCAGCAGGAAATCAGGCGCTTTTTACTCCATATTGGTAAGAATATTTCCCTTAGACGTAAAAAATTCCTTTGGTCTATTTTTGGTGGCAAGAAATCTTCTCACAGGGATAATTCTGAATTTATTAAGCCTATTGTCGAGGCATGTCAAAATATGTCAAAATCTAGGACCGGTGCCTTATTGGTTTTTTCTAGGTATTTTGATGAAGAATACTATCAAACCAGTGGAACAATGATTGATGCGCCAGTATCTAAACGTTTGCTGGAAAGCATATTCTTTAAAAACTCCCCACTTCATGATGGAGCAGTTATTATTGTTGATGATCGAATAATGACCGCAAGTTCTGTTTTGCCATTGTCAGATAGTGAAGATCTTCCTCCACAATTTGGTTTGCGTCATAGGGCAGCGATTGGGGTTACAGAAGTATCAGAAGCTGTTGCTGTTATTGTATCTGAAGAAACAGGAGAGATCTCATTTGCTAAAGATGGCAATATCAATATGAATCTTACAGCAGACGAGTTAGAGAAGATTCTTGCGGAAGAACTGTAGTTTACTGAATATTATTTTTAGTTATCTGTTTTTTAGTGAACAAATGTTTTTGTTTGATAAATTTTAGATAACTTTATTCAAATTATAATACTAAAATTATTGTTATGCATTTCGACGAGAAAAAACCTATAGATATAGTGTTGAATGATTTGTTTGACCATTACCGTGAGAACGTTTCAGATGTTGATAAAATAACTGCAGCTCTTTTGGAACGTGGTGTCGTTCAATCCCAATCAGATATTGTTAATGATCATATTGCATTTAGAACCCTTGGTGTACCCAATCTAGGAATCAATTCCTTCGAAAAGATATTTTTATCCTTTGGTTTCAAGAAAATGGACTATTATTATTTTGAGGGGAAGAAATTAGATGCTTATTGGTATGCTCCACCGAGTGATAACTATCCTCGAATATTCGTTTCTCAGCTTCGGGTTTCAGAATTGAGTCAAGCAGCACAAGATATTATTCTGAAATATACAGCACCTATTGTTTCAGACCCTGTTGATGATTTGGACCTGAACAATGGGCAGCAAGTTGCGGATTTTTTACAGAAGCCTTTATGGGATTTGCCGACATCGGAGGAATATGAAACTCTTTTGGCAGAAAGCGAATATGCCGCATGGGTAATCTATAATCGATATTATTTAAACCATTATACCATCTCTATCCATGAATTAAAGGATGGATATAACACCCTTGAAGAGTTCAATGCATTTTTGGAAAGCATTGGCGTCAAATTAAATACTTCTGGCGGGAAAATAAAAACGAGTGAGGACAACTTACTAAGACAGAGCAGTACTGTTTCTGCTTTGTATGAAGCAAAATTCGCTGATGGGAGGTCCTTAGAGATTGCAGGAAGTTATGTTGAATTTGCGGAACGAAGTGTATTGCCCCAATTTAAGGATATCGCAAAGGAAGATATAAAACGAGAACATCGCCGTGATGGTTTTGAAACCAACAATGCGGATAAAATATTTGAAAGTACATATACCTCACAAATTAAAGGATCATAGCTTATGGAAGAGCAGTTAACCCTGCTTTCAGAACAATTAAGTGGTGAGTTATTTTGGGATGAGAAGATGCGTCTGTTATATTCAACAGACGCTTCTGCTTATCGAGAAATGCCACTAGCAGTAGCTTATCCAAAAGATAAGCAAGATCTGTTGTTGCTTATTAAGTTTGCAAAAGAGAATAAAACGTCCTTAATACCAAGAACTGCGGGCACTTCTCTTGCTGGGCAAGTGGTAGGTAAGGGTATTGTTGTTGATGTCTCAAAATACTTCACTGAGATTTTGGAGGTCAACGAATCCGAGTCCTGGGTTCGCGTGCAACCTGGTGTTATTCGCGATGAACTTAATATGTACCTAAAGCCTTATCAATTGTACTTTGGGCCAGAAACTTCCACAGCTAATCGCGCAATGATTGGCGGAATGGTTGGGAACAATTCCTGTGGCTCCAATTCTTTAATCTATGGAAGTGCAAGAGAGCATACCTTAAAAGTGCAAGCTTTGTTAAGCGATGGATCTGAGGTGGTTTTTAAAGCATTGAGTTTTGATGAATTTGATTTCAAATGTCGCCAACAGGATTTAGAGGGGAAAAATATATCAGCAGATTCGAAGTATACTGAGTAATTTCCAAAATCAAGTTGAGATAAGAGAGAATTTTCCTAAACCTTCCATTCATCGACGTAATACTGGCTATGCGGTTGATATGTTGTTGGAAACAGATCCATTTACTGCAGGAACAGAACCTTTTAATTTCTGTAAGTTAATATGTGGGTCAGAAGGAACCTTAGCTTTTATAACAGAGATAAAACTTCATGTTAATCCGTTGCCAATCAATCCTAGTGGTTTATTGTGTGTACATTTTCATTCACTTGAAGATGCTTTAAAAGGGAATCTTATCATTCTAAAACATAGGCCATTGGTAAGCGAACTGATGGACCATTATATTTTGGAATGTACAAAGAATAACCTTGAGCAATCAAAAAATAGGTTTTTTGTAGATGGTGAACCAGCCGCCATATTAATTGCTGAATATGACGGTAAGGATCAGGAGGAAATATTGGCTAGAGTAAAGTTGGTTGAGGAGGATTTATTAGCCCATGGCTTGGGTTATCATTTTCCATTGGTACTTGGAGAGGATAAGAAAAAGGTTTGGAATTTGAGAAAAGCTGGATTGGGTCTATTGAGCAATGTCCCTGGAGATGATAAGCCGGTTGCAGTAATTGAGGACACAGCAGTAGATGTTGAAGATTTACCAAGCTACATCAATGATTTCAATCAAATATTAAAGAAATATAATCTGTATGCAGTTCATTATGCGCATGCTGCAACTGGAGAATTACATCTCCGTCCAATTATCAATTTAAAAACTGAAGAAGGGAATAAGCTGTTTCGAGAAATTGCAACAGAGATTGCCCATTTGGTTAAGAAATATAGAGGTTCACTGAGCGGAGAACATGGGGATGGGCGTCTACGTGGGGAGTTTATACCTTTGATGATTGGAGATCATAATTATAAATTATTAAAGGATATAAAAAACACTTGGGATCCTCAAGGGATTTTTAATCCCGGAAAGATAGTTGATACTCCTGGGATGAATACTTTTTTGCGGTATGAACCAGGACAAAAGGAAAGGCAAATAAAAACTGTTTTCCGGTATCCCAATCAAACTGTTCTTCAGCATGCAGAACAATGTAATGGATCTGGCGATTGCAGGAAGACTCATTTGTCTGGAGGGACCATGTGCCCTTCTTATATGGCAACAAAAAACGAAAAGGATACTACCAGAGCTCGAGCGAATATTTTAAGGGAAATGCTGACGCACTCAGATAAAGCGAATCCATTTGACCATGAAGAGATCAAAGAAGTTATGGATTTGTGTTTGAGTTGTAAAGCCTGCAAATCAGAATGTCCATCGAGTGTTGACATGGCAAAGTTAAAGGCTGAGTTTTTACAAGGCTATTATGACAGCCATGGAGTTCCTTTTAGATCCAGGATGATTGGGCATGTAGATTCAATGACTGAGTTGATGCAACCTATCGCTGGATTGTACAATTTAGTAGTTGGGAATAAGTTCACAGGGGACATCGTCAAGAATATTTTAGGATTTGCTCCAAATAGGAATATCCCGAAAATTTCATCTACTACACTAAGGAAATGGTTCCAACAAAAAGATAAGCCGTTTTCTGGAAATAAAAACCGCTGTAAAGTCAGTTTATTTTTTCTGTGATGAATTCACGAATTTCAATGATGTTGAAATAGGGAAAAAAGCCATTCTTTTATTGGAAAAGCTAGGTTATGAGGTCTTAATGGTGCCGCATGCATTTTCAGGAAGAGCTTTATTGTCAAAAGGTTTGTTGCGGGATGCCAAAAAATTGGCCAACAAGAATGTAGAGATTTTCAAAAATCGATTGAATGCTGATACTAAACTTGTGTCCGTAGAACCATCTACCATCTTGACATTTCGTGACGAGTATGTTGATTTAGTAGATGAACATTTGCTTGCGGATGCTGAAAGGATTGCCCCCCTGGCATTGACCATTGAAGAATTTATCTGGGAAGAATATTTATCTGGCAATATTTCTTCGACCCAATTTGTAAATCAGGAGGAGCAGATATTATTGCATGGACACTGTCAACAAAAAGCTTGGGGGCTTATGCCAATTGTCTCTAAGGTTTTGGAGATTCCTGCTAATTATAAGGTGAAGAATATTCCATCAGGATGTTGTGGTATGGCGGGTTCTTTTGGGTATGAGAAGGAGCATTATGATATTTCGATGAAGATAGGAGAATTAGTGTTGTTCCCGACCGTTAGGGAAAAGTCCGATTCTACCCTTGTTGCAGCTCCTGGCGCAAGCTGTAGGCATCAAATTATGGATGGAACGGGTGTAGCTTCAAAACATCCGGTTGAAATCCTTTATAAGGCTTTGAAATAGGTCAATTAAAATTGTCATTCAATAAAAAACGGGCATCATTAATACAATGCCCGTTTTTTTATTATGAATGTTACTTCAATTATTTTTTAGCTGCATTTAAAGCTTGAGTATTTAGTTTTACGTATTCTTGGTTATTAGCTGCTTTAGCCATTGCTAATCCTTCTTCTGCTGCTTTAATAGCACCAGCTTTATCTCCAGCTTTAGCAAGTACTAAGGATTTCCAATATTTTACGTGTGGAGCCTTTGTGTTGCCTTTATCGGCTTCCTTCATCCATTCAACTGCCTTTTGCATATCTAAATCATTTGCAAAATAGTACATGGCAGCCTGGAAATAAGGTTTTTTCTGTCCTTTCATTGCCTCGTCGATACTTGCAAGGATTTCTTGCTTTTGATCAACAGCGATATTGAAAGACACTTTTGTTTTTTCCCAGCTCAATGAAAGATCCAATGCTTGTTCATGAACATTGTCAAATTCAATGGTAAACGTTTCTACATGAGACGGCAGAGTTTGGGGCTTTACCTTTACTCTTAATACATCATCTGCTTCTTCATAGGTATATGCACCCCCATTGTTTAGCATTGTTGTTAAAGACAATTGTCCATTCATCTTTTCCAGGGATAGTAAATAGGGCATAAGTTCCAGCAGGAAGTTTTTTGTCCTTCAATTGAAACCTCGGATTGAAAAGTAATATTCGTGGCATCGTTTGCACCAGTACGCCAGATTTGATCGTAAGGCACTAAATCACCGAATACGGTCCTGCCTTTAGCACTTGGGCGTTGATAAACAACACTTACCTGTTCTATTCCCAAATCTTGAAGGATGAATTGTGTGCTACTCGGCTGCGGTAACTTTAACTGAGCTTCTGCTTGAGAAGAAGTGAAAACAAGCCCCGCCGCAACAAGGATAGTTAATGCTAATTTTTTCATAATCATTTTAATAGAATATCCGAAGATAAGAAACTCCCCTAAAAAAACAATGGAGTTAGATAACTAACTCCATTGTTAAGCTTTATTTTAAGCATTTGTTTTCTTTCTGACTTTATGCCCTGCGACTGCATAATATAAGATGTACAGGTAACATGGTAATGCGATCCAGTATGCTTGATGAGAATTGGTTGCGTGTGCCAATTGACCGTACAACAACGGAATAACAGCACCACCGGCAATACCCATTACTAAGATTCCTGATGCAGCACTAGTGAATTTACCAACACCTTTCAATGCAAGAGGCCAAATTGCTGGCCATACTAATGAGTTTGCCAATCCTAATAGACCAACTAATGTCAATGACACCATTCCATCTGTAAAAGCAATACCCACAGTAAGGATAATTCCTAGAATAGCACAAAGTTTTAATGCAGTTTCTTTGTGCTAGGTATTTAGGGATAGCGATAATTCCGATGATATATCCGACTACCATTGCTCCCATTGTAAATGAGGTAAAGAATTTAGCAGTATTTAAAGGTATTCCCAAATAAGTTCCGTATGCAATAATAGTATCACCCGCCAAAACTTCAACTCCTACATAAGCGAATAATGCGATGAAACCAAGTAATACGTGAGGGAAATCAAATATACTATGTTTAGATTCAGTAAGATTATGGTGAGTTTCGTCTTCCTCTTCATCACCTTTCACTTCTGGAAGGTTAGATTTGGAAATCCAAAAACCCAAAAGAACTAATACCACCACTATACCGATATAAGGATTTACCACTTGGAGTGCAATTTTACCCAAAGCAAGGCTAGACTCTTCTGGTGTCATGCTTGCCAATTGGTTTTTCACGGCATCAGCTTCATCAAGTTTTAAGAAGTAACCCAAAATTATGGGAGCTAGTGCTCCTGCAAATTTGTTACATATCCCCATGATACTGATTCTTTTAGCTGCGGTTTCAACCGGCCCTAAGATTGTGATATATGGATTTGATGCTGTTTGTAGAATTGCAAGTCCACCCCCCATGATAAATAGTCCCAATAAAAATAGGATATAGGTTCTTGAATATGCAGCTGGAATAAACAAAAGTGCCCCAACAGCCATGATGCCTAAGGAAACAGCCATTCCGTTTTTGAAACCAAACTTGTTAAGTACCCAAGTAGATACTGGGGCCATAACCAAATAAGCGATGTAAAAAGCAAAAGTTACAAAATAGGATTGTACCTCAGTTAATTCACAAGCTATACGTAAATAAGGAATCAATAAAGAGTTTAACCAGGTCGCAAAACCAAAGATAAAAAACAAGGATCCAATGATGATCATAGGTCCTACGGTAGATTGATTATTTTGAGTTGTCATAAATTTGATTTACAGATTAAAAATAAGGTAGCCACAAGGCTAATAAAATAATTCGATATTTTAAAACGGAATTTGAAAGGCAATCGATTGCATTTGCTGTAAAAAAAGAGACACTACTAGCGTAATGTCTCCATAAAACCTAAACCGTATCTTAAAACCATATAGATATGATATTTGTTCAACACATGTTACAACAAATTGTTTTTAGATTTTCGGCTTTTTTATAACTGCAATGGTAAGTCTTGATATACAAACCAATTGATTTCTTTCATTGTGTATCTGAATATCCCATACATGGGTCGTTTTTCCGATATGATAAGCTTTACATGTCGCTCTAACGACCCCTTTTGTAACTGGTCTCAAATGATTGGCGTTGATTTCCAACCCTACTCCGGCGAATTCTTCAGCATCAATGACCATGTTTGATGCAATGCTACCTACCGATTCTGCCAGAACACAAGATGCTCCACCATGTAAAAGCCCGAAAGGTTGTTTTACTTTTTCGTTGACTGGCATTTCAGCAACCAAGGCATCAGGGGTGATCGACACCGCTTTTATCTCTAAAAAGCCGGTCATGTTAATTGCGAATAGACTATTGATTTCCTCTAAACTGTATTCTCTATACCACATCGTCGTTCAATTTTTGGTCTTTTAAGTAGCGTGCTTTTAAAATGATTACATGATGATTTAAATGTCCTGCGATAATATAAAGGAATGCTCTAACACTGATTAAACGGTCTGAAGCCATACCTTTTCTGTTTAATTCTGTTTCATCAAACGAATTGAACAGGTACATGTTTGCTTTGCGAAGGTGAATAAATTCTTCCGCAATATCAGCCAATTTGCGTTCATTATGTCTGCCATTGGCAACAAATTCATCTTGTTCAAATGGAGAAAGTGCCGTCATGTCATTTCTTCCAAATCTTAATGCCCTATAGGTCATGATTCTTTCACAATCAAGGATATGGCATAAAACTTCTCTGATGGTCCATTTTCCATCTGCATAGCTGAATGAACCCAATTCTTCAGGGATTGATGCAATAAATTCGGGGAATGTTTCGATTTGATCGTTTAGTTCTTCCATTACATCACCCGTTATGGTTTCGATGTAATCATTGAAAATGGCTGGATATTCGTCAGATTTGAGTGGGTTCATAGCGTAAATTACTTTTTAATACAATTCTAAATGTTGTACCTTTTCCTATTTCGGATTCTTTAACAAAAATTTGTCCTCGATGATAATATACCATTCTCTTAGTCAAACTAAGTCCTAATCCCCATCCTCTTTGTCTTGTGGTATATCCTGGTTGGAATATGGTTTCCCAATTGGACCTTGGGATTCCCTTTCCCGTATCGCTAATGTCTATAAAAATTTCTTCTTTTGCAATGTTTTCAGAAATGTTCACCGTTATCTTTCCTTCTCCTTCGATAGCATTTACGGCATTTTTCAATAGATTTTCAATGATCCAATCAAAGACTTGCACGTTCAATTTTGCCTCTACTTGTTGGTCCCCTGTTAATTCAAATGTCACTCTTTTACTTGTTCTAACTTTGAAATAGTTGACATAATCCTCGACGATCTCGTAGATCACTTGGGTAGAAAGTGATGGTGTTGATCCGATTTTTGAAAATCGGTCTGCAACAATTTCGAGACGTTTGACATCTCTTTCCATTTCATCCAATAATGAGTTGTCTCTGCCTTCATAAGTTGCCCTGGCTAACTCAAGCCAACCCATCATTGACGAAATGGGGGTACCGAGTTGATGGGCAGCTTCCTTAGCCATTCCTACCCATACAAGGTTCTGCTCTGAGTCCCTGATGGAATTGAAAACAGTATAGGCTACTATTAAGAAGACTGCAATTAATGACAATTGGATATAAGGGAAAATCCTTAATTGACTTAAGGCTTTGGAATCATGGTAATATACGAGCCATTTTTCTCCATTGTCTAATGAAATCTGAATTGGGGGATGAGATTTCTTCATCCTAGCCAGTTGTTTTTCAAAATATGGTGGATCATAAACTAGATCGCTTGTTGAATCTTGTGTGGAAGGGTGAATATTTGTTTTTGCACTGTCGAGATCACGCCAGAAAATAATATCTCCGGATTCTTTGGTAATTATGGCTGGCAAGCTTAAACTATCTCTGACTGCATAGATAAAACTGATGAATTGATCGTCCACATCAGGCATCGAAACAATACTTTGCGTGCTCATTGCCCAAACTTCGGCTTTCGTACGTTCGGATTTAGACAATGATTTAACAAGATAATTGGTATAAAGAAGCGATGCTGCGGCGATTAATGCTGCAAATAAAAACAGAAAAAATTTCCATTGTTGTTTATTGTACCTGTACGGGTGCTGCTTCATAAATATTAAAGTGAACCAAAATAATCATTTTCAGATTGCTTCGAGAAAGAAAAGTAATAAATGCTTAATTTTGTGGTTATGAGTTCACAAAAAAACGTAAGGGTCCGTTTTGCGCCAAGTCCTACAGGCGGATTACATTTGGGTGGTGTCCGTACCGCTTTATTCAATTATCTTTTTGCTAAACATAATAATGGTGAGTTTATCCTTCGGATAGAAGATACTGACCAAACTCGTTTTGGTACCGGGTGCTGAAGAATATATAATGGAATGTTTAGCATGGTGTGGGCTTAATCCTGATGAAAGTCCCAATAATCCAGGGAACTTTGGTCCTTATCGTCAAAGCGAACGTAAGCCTTCATACAGAAAATATGCTGAAGATTTGGTTGAAAAAGGATATGCTTACTATGCTTTTGATACTGCAGAAGAATTAGAAGAACAAAGAAAAATTACAGCCAAACTTTAGATATGCTCATGATAATCGCATGAGTTTAAGAAATTCACTGTCTTTAGGGAAAGAAGAAACTGATCGTTTATTAGCTGAGGGGGCACCTCATACCATACGTATCAAGATGCCTCATAATGAGGTCGTATCTTTTGAAAGACATGATTCGTGGCCGTGTAAGTTTTGAAACGAGCTTGGTTGATGATAAAGTTCTTTTAAAAGCGGATGGAATGCCAACTTATCATCTGGCGGTTGTCGTGGATGATAGAGCTATGGAAATATCCCATATTTTTAGAGGTGAAGAATGGTTGCCATCTGCTCCAGTCCATATTCTATTATGGGATTATTTGGGATGGAAAGATGAGATGCCTAATTGGGCACACTTGCCTTTAATCCTAAAACCAGATGGTAATGGTAAGCTTAGCAAACGGGATGGGGACCGATTGGGATTCCCTGTTTATGCAATGAATTGGAAGGATCCAAAAACAGGAGATTTAACTACGGGTTTTCGTGAAAGAGGCTTTTTGCCAGAGGCATTTGTGAATATGCTGGCTTTATTGGGTTGGAACGACGGAACAGAACAAGAAATCTTTGGAATGGAAGAATTGATCCAGAAATTCTCTGTTGAACGTATCAGCAAAGCTGGTGCTAAATTCGATTTCGAAAAAGCAAAATGGTATAATCAGGAATGGATCAAACAAGCTCCAAATTCAGAGTTGATGCCAGAAATAAAGTCAGTTCTAGAAAAACACAATGTAGATGTGGCTGATTTTGGTGACAATTTTATAGAAACTATTCTTGATTTAGTCAAAGAAAGATTAACTTACATTGAAGATTTTTGGGAACAAGCTTCATTCTTTTTCCAAAAGCCTGAAACCTATGATGTTGATGCGGTTAAACCTAAGTGGAACGACGATAAGACCAAATTTTTTAATGAAGTGGCCAGCCTGTTTAAAGATCAACCGGTTTGGGAAGCATCTGTGTTAGAGCCATTATTTAAAAATAAGATTACTGAATCGGGCATGAAGATGGGTGAGTTGATGATGCCTTTCAGAATTATGTTGGTGGGAGGAAAATTTGGACCTGATGTATTTAAGATCACTGAAGCTTTAGGTAAAGATGAAGTAGTTGAACGAATTAAATTGGCAGTACCAAAATTTCAGAACTAAGAATCAACTTAAATCAAATTATATGAAACAACTAACTAAATTAATGCTAGGGTGCTTAGCGATTGCTATCGTGCTTTTCACATCCTGTTCAACTAATGGAAAGGTAAGTGCTGCAGGATCAACAAAGGCCAAAGGTCCATTCCCTGAAGAGAAACTGGGTTGGAAATTGGGTTCCCAAGCATATACATTTAGGCTTTTCAGTTTCGCAGAAGCCTTAGACAAAATCGCTAGTGCCAACCTTCGTTATGTTGAAGCATTCCCAGGGCAAACAATAGGTGCCGGAAGTACCGAAAAAATGACTTATGAGTTGTCTCCAGAAGGTAGAAAAATAGTAAAACAATTATTGAAAGACAGAGGAATTACAATTCATGCATATGGTGTTGTTGGAGCAAAAGATGAAGCTGAATGGGAAAAAGTTTTTCAATTTGCAAAAGACTTTGGAGTTCAAGTGATCAATTCCGAACCTTCTGAAGAACAATTGGATTATTTGTCCAAACTATGTGACAAATACGACATCAAGTTAGCTATTCACAATCACCCTGATCCTTCTCATTATTGGAACCCTGATGTAGTTTTAAAGGCACTTGAAGGCAGAAGCCCTCGAATGGGTGCTGCAGCAGATGTAGGTCACTGGATGAGATCTGGCTTAAATCCTATTGAATCACTTAAAAAATTGGACGGAAAAATCTTCCATGTCCACTTTAAAGATTTAAATGAGTTTGGAAACAAAAAAGCCCATGATGTAGTGTGGGGAACAGGAAAACTAGGTATGAAAGACGTCATTGCTGAATTGAAACGTCAAAATTTCAAAGGAATGCTTTCAGCAGAATATGAATATAATTGGGAAAACAGCCTTCCTGAGGTAACAGAAAGTGTAGTGAATTTTAGAGCAGCGCTTTAATAAGATTTAAAATTTGGAGAAGGGTGCTAATGGAAATTAGTGCCCTTTTTTCTTGAGTATTATTTTTCTGTTAATAATTTGAAATCCATTGTTTCAAGACTTTATTAGCTGAAAATGATTCTTTCCAGATTTCAATACGATATCTGTCGATAGGCATTTGATCATCAACACCTTGGTAAGCTTCATCAAGATTGTAAGAGGATGCCCTAACCCTATAACTGCCATTTTCTAGAGCTACGGTCTGGATAACAGAACTTAAAGGACAATCTTGAATTTCTAAAGTACCTGATTTAATTTCAATACTAGCTTCTACGATATGATCAGCATTTGGATCTTCGTTCACTGGTGGACTGTTTAATATTTCCAAATCCCCCATCACCGTGCAATAATCATTTTCAATTGAAATACCTAAAATTCCATTTTCACAAGCTAATCTTTCATGAAGTGCTGCATCACTCCAGAATTCTAAGTCGTCTGTTTCTCCATCGGTACCTTTGCCCACGACATAAAATTGGCCATATTGTGTGAAAAAATTTAAGTTATATATCATTCTTATATTGGTTATTGTTTCACTAAAATAAATAAATCCTAACTAATTACATTGAGTAATTGATAAAAAAATAAATAAACCGATATATAAAAATAACCTTTATTAAAAATATTAATCTTAGATATTATAATGTTACCCTAAGTAAAAAAATAGCGTAAAAAAGATTTTGTAATAATTAAGAATAATTAAGGTGGTTTTTTAAAATTTTATAAAAGGTGAAAAGAGAATAGCTTCACTAAAATGTTGCTTATTGTAGGTAACTAAAGAAAATTATTAAATAATTGATAATCAGTCTTGAAGATTGTTTTTTATGACATTTTTAACTGAAAAGCTCACTTATATCTTCTTTACTAAGAGATTTTACAAACCCTTCTTCAGTGGTTATTAAGGAACTAGCCAATGATTTTTTCATCCCTTGCAATGCTAAGATCTTTTCTTCGATCGTATCTTTTGCAATGAATTTATAAATAAATACGTTTTTGGTTTGACCTATCCTGTGGCTTCTGTCGATAGCCTGTTGTTCAACCGCAGGATTCCACCATGGGTCTAAAATAAAGACATAGTCAGCTTCCGTAAGGTTCAAGCCAACACCTCCAGCTTTTATAGAAATTAAGAAAACTTTTGTTTGTTCATTTTCTTTAAAATCTTTCACTGCGGTGTTTCTATCTGTTGTTGATCCGTCTAAGTATGCGTATTTGATTTTGTTTTTATCGAAGTATTCTCTGAAAATTTGCAGATGTCTTACGAATTGTGAGAATATTAATACTTTATTTCCTTCTTTTAGGATCGATTGCATTGTTTCGATGGCGGCTTCAAAACTTTCCAGAACCATCGGTATATTGGCTATCAATCATTAAAGGGTGATTTGCTAACTGTCTTAATTTTGTCAATCCTTGCAGCAGTGCGATTTGGGAAGCCTTACCGGAAAAGGCACCGTCTAAAAGGGCATTCCTATATTCTGATTTTACAGTTTCATAATATTCAGATTGTTCATCTGTCATGCTACAATAAAAAATCTGCTCTGATTTTGGAGGTAATTCCGTGGCTACCTGTGACTTTGTCCTTCTTAATACAAAGGGTTTTATGATGGCCTGTAATCTGCGGGCCTTCTCCTCATCTTTTTTCTTCTCGATGCTGTGGACAAATTCCTTTTGAAAATAAGTGTAGTTTCCTAGTAAGCCGGGATTTACAAAAGACATTTGCGACCATATGTCTGCTACTGAGTTCTCTACAGGAGTACCGCTCAAGGCTAGTTTATTCTTGCCTTTGATATGTTTGATCGCAGAATAGGATTTGGACCTAGGGTTTTTTAATATTTTGGCTTTCATCTAGAATGACATAGTTGAAATAAAACCCAGATAACAACTCTTCATCTATGCGTGCAACTCCGTAAGTTGTGATAATAAGGTCGAAATGACTGAAAGCAAAGTTATCTTTACTTCGATAGGTGCCAGTATGTAATAGCACTCTCAATTTGGGTGTAAATTTCTCGGCTTCTTTCTGCCAGTTGAATATCAATGAGGTTGGAACGATCAGTAAAGATGTCTTAGGTTGGTCTGTTCCTGTTAGTTGTTCCTTTTGATGTTGTAAAAGAGCAAGCGTCTGAACTGTTTTTCCTAAACCCATATCATCAGCAAGTAATCCTCCAAAACGATATTCTCCTAGAAAATGAAACCAATTGTATCCTGCTTTTTGATAGGGTCTTAAGGACCCTTTGAAACCTACTGGAGTGTCGACATCGTTAATTTCGTCAAATTCGCCAAGTTTGTTGAGCTTGCGCTGCAGGGTTACTTGAGTGTGCTCTGAAATATCGTGTACTAAACCTATGTGAGCACGGCTTAATCTGATGCCTTCTTTTTGAGAAGAGAACTGGAATAAATGCTCATATTGAGAAAACCATTCTTGTGGAATGATTGCTATTTCTCCATTTGGTAATTCGAATTCCTGAATTTTATTTAAAATATGCTGACGTAAATTGATGAAAGGAATTTCATAATCGCCAAATCTTACAATAGCGCTGATATCAAACCAGTCATTCTTTTCTGAAACCTCAATGCTAATGCTGGTTTTTCCAATCAAGAATTTCTTGTCGCTATCGGTTTGAACAATATGAAAACCGGCATCCGTCAATTCTGATATATGATCATTTACCCATTCAATGCTAGAAGGACGCAATCCAGAAAGTGTTGATTTGGGGTGATAAGATCCAAATAGGGCATCAGCTTTTTCTAGGCCAAAATCCTCCAAAGTATCTGCTTTATTTTCTTCCCATTGTAAAGATCTTTTTATTCTAAAGAACTTGTGGGACTGATTTTCCTTGTCAAAGACATATCTGACAGTAACAGGGTGTTGAGCTCCAGCAGGGAAACAGTATTCTCCATATTGAAAAAATAACTGCAACTGCGCCTCCTGGTCTGGACTGTAAACAATTCGAAGTTGAGGAACTGCTTGCTCCCTATAATTGATAATGTCTAATCCTTCAGCATAGACATGGTGTTTTTCAATTAATGTGGTAACAAAAGTTTCGAAATATTTCTTTTCTGTATTTCGGGGAATTGAAATATATCTTTTATTTAAAAATGGAGTTAACTTTTTGCCTTCCAGCTCCTCATCAAAATGGTAAAGTACGTTTTCGAGCAATAGCCAAGCTTGTTGATTAACAATGACATCAGCATTTTTAAACATAAATTCCATTCTGTGACCATCGTATTTCAATGTTGGGAAATACCGAGTTTCATTTTCGTTCCTGCGGAAATGGAATAATATGCTGGTTGATTTTTCAGCAATCCTAAGTTCTTGCTCTGCAGGATAGCCATCTTTGCTCATTAAAAACAATGGTTTGTCACCAATGTTATTTAAGATCTTGAGAAGTCTATTTTCAATTTTAGGACGAATATGATCGAATAACTTGTCGTTGAATATTTTGCTGAAATAGTCTGCCGGTCTTACTGCTTTTTTATGAAAACGCTTGATGACTTGAGTCTGCTCAATCTCATCACATAGTCTGATTAATTCATAATCAACATCATCCAGAGCATTGGCAAATTCGTCGACTGTATTGCTAAAAACTCTTTTGTAGGAGAGGGAATAGGAGCCATTTTGATTTAAATGGACAATATGAGGTTCGATAAGATAACCCAAATAGGGATGTTTCCCTAATGAGTAGACTAAACGGTAAGAAGTTAGAGTATCGACCTGCTGCATCCTATTATTCCTGCTAAGAAAAGCTACTAATATACGTGTATTAGGTCTTTTTCTCCAAAATTAAGCAGGTTAAATTATTATGAAATATTGATTTTTCCTTCAAATACTTGAATTGCAGGTCCGGAAAGATAAACATTGCTAAAATGATGACCTTTTTTATGAAAAGAAATTTCAAGTTGGCCGCCAATAACTCGGATAGGGATTGTAAAGTCGCCGTCTTTCCCGGATTGTAGGGCAACACTCATGGCAGATGCTACAGCACCAGTTCCACAGGCATAAGTCTCATCTTCAACACCACGTTCAAAAGTTCTTACGAAATAACCCTCACCTTCTTCTTCGATGAAATTAACATTGATTCCTTTTTCACCATAGGTAGAATTGTTTCTAATAGCATAGCCATCTTGGTAAACATTTTTGCTTGCTAAATCTTTTACAAACTCTACATAGTGAGGTGATCCCGTATTTAAAACAAAGGCATCTCCGTCCATGCTATATTCTTGAACGTGTATCATGCCAAGATTTACGGTATGGTCTTCAATACTAGCTTCATGCCTTCCGTCAACTGCCAAAAAGACAGTATCGTTCGTGATGATCCCGAGGTCTCTTGCGAAAGCAACTAAGCAACGGCCTCCGTTTCCGCACATAGTACCCTCTTTTCCATCAGCATTGAAGTACAACATTTGGAAATCATAATTATTTATATTTTGAAGGAGCATCAATCCATCACCACCAATTCCAAACCGGCGGTCACACAGATTTTGAATTAAATGATGGTTATTGCTATCAAATTCAGAATTTCTGTTGTCGATTAGAATAAAATCGTTGCCTGCTCCTTGGTATTTATAAAATTTGATTTCTTTTAACATTTTGTTGGGTTTCTGCTGTAAATTTAATATTCTTGTTACAATTAACCGAGCTTTTGTTAAATCATGTTAAATGTTTGACAAAGCAGCATCCTGTTAACATTTTTTAACTGACAAAACTCGTTTCTGCAAATCGAATGGTATTACATTTGACTTAACAAACATGAATTAAAAATAGTTAGATTAATTATATATATGAAAAAAATAGGAGCAACATTATTAGCAGCCATCGTGGGAGGAGCCATAGCCGTGGGAGGGTTTAAGCTCTTTGAAAACAAACAGATGGACAACATGACGTTCGAAGAGCGTCAAAAAGTATATTATGCAAACAACCCAGGGGAGGAGATACTTTCTTCTACTGGAAATCCAGATTTTACACAAGCAGCAGCAGCAGTTACTCCCGGTGTTGTGCATATCCAAGTGACCATGACTAGTCGTGGCTCTCGTGGTGGTGGCAGCGGTTCTCCTTTCGATATGTTCGAAGAGTTCTTTGGTGTACCACAACAACGTGGACAAGCGCGTCCGCAAACTGCATCTGGATCTGGTGTAATTATCTCGCCTGACGGTTATATTGTAACAAATAACCACGTGGTTGAGGAAGCAGACAAAATCGAAGTGGTTTTGACTGACAAGCGTAAGTTTGAAGCAAAGGTGATCGGTAGAGATCCTAACTTTGACTTGGCGTTAATAAAAGTGAATGCGAACAACTTGCCTATTGTTAAACTAGGAAATTCTGACAATGTTCAGATTGGAGAGTGGGTTTTGGCAGTAGGGTATCCACTAGGATTACAGTCTACCGTGACGGCAGGTATTATCAGTGCCAAAGGACGTAGGATAGGAATTCTAGATGAGCCGACTCAAGGCCGTGGTTATGGCAATATGGGTCAACAAGAACAAATGATTAGCAACGCTGTTGAGTCGTTCTTGCAAACTGATGCTGTTATTAATAGAGGTAACTCAGGTGGTGCATTGGTAAATGCAAGAGGTGAATTGGTAGGTATTAACTCTGCTATCGCATCTCCAACCGGAACTTATGCTGGTTATGGTTTTGCAATTCCAATCAACTTGGCGAAGAAAATCGTTGACGACTTCAAAGAATTCGGTAGTGTAAAACGTGGTTATGTAGGTGTAACATTTACTGAGATCAACGATGCATTGCGTGCTGAAAAAGGAATTGATGATGTAAACGGACTTTATGTACGTGATGTGTTGAAAGGTGGAGCTGCGGAAGCTGCAGGACTTAAACCAGGTGATATCTTGACTAAAATTGAAGGACGTGTGATTTATAGTACTCCTGATCTTCAAGAATATGTGGCAAGATTGCGCCCTGGCGATAAAGTGAAAATCACCTATAAACGCGATGGCAAAGAGAAAGATGTGTCATTGACTTTGAAAGGCGAAGAAGCAAAAGCAAAAACTGAAGATGATAAACCTAGTGCATCAGCTACAGAAATCTTCAATAAATTAGGAGCTAGCTTTGTGCCTGCATCTGATGCTCGCAAAAAAGAACTTGGAATCAACTCAGGTGTTGTAGTTTCTCAAGTGCACAGAGGTGGTGTTTTTGAATACTTCGGTGTAGAAAGAGGCTTGGTAATTACTGAAGTTAATGGAAAACCAGTAAATAATGTTGATGACGTTGAGTCTGCTTTAGGAAGCACTCGAAGAGACATCGTCAGAATAACTGGAGTGCCAGAAAAAGGAAGTACAGTACAATTCAATGTTCCATTGAGGTACTAAAATAGAAATCAATAAAAAACGGACTGCCCATAGCAGTCCGTTTTTTTATTGATTGCGATATGAGTATTGAGATATGAGATATCAAAACGCTATTTGCCTTAATATCACATATCACATATCTCACATCTCAATACTAATTACTAATTCCTATATTTGAAACCATGAAAATATTAATGGTGTGTTTAGGGAATATCTGTCGTTCTCCTTTGGCTCATGGTATTATGGAGTTTATGGTTAAGGAAAATGGCCTGGATTGGGAGATAGATTCGGCAGGAACTGGAGACTGGCATGTTGGTCATGCTCCGGACAAAAGATCGGTACAAGTGGCAAAAGATAGGGGTATTGATATTTCCGGTCAACGAGCACAATTGTTTGATCCAGCATTCTTTTCAAGCTATGACCGTATCTTGGTTATGGACAGACAGAATTACAATGATGTTGTGTCAATGGCGGGTTCACAGGAAGAAAAAGAAAAGTAACATTGTTTTTGGACAATGATATTGTTCCTGATCCATATTACGATTCGAATATGTTCATTCCAGTCTTTGAATTGATAGAATCCCGTTGTAAGCAACTAATTAAAGACTGGGCATAAAAGGATAAAATCAGATGCAGGCTGCAGAAATAAATAAGAAGTGGAAAGCGTTACAGGAAGCTGTAGCAGAAAACTTTGATATGGACATCCCTGATATTAAGGTGATGCTCTTTTTAATCGGAGTTCAAGAATTGGGAAAAGGGCCAAAAGAATTTTCTAAGCGCGAGAAGGAGGAATTGATGCACATCGCAACATGCAGACTCTTCAGCAGTTTGGGTTTTTATGAACTGGAAGGACAAGATGAGCAAGGATGGCCACATTGGAAACTTGTCAAACCTATTCCAAATTATACCTTAATGGAACAGGAAATGATTATCAAATCCCTGATAATTGATTATTTTGAAGAATTAAATTTCATTTAATATATGAGAAGAATTGTATTATTGTTCGCCTTTGTGATGGGCTTGAGTTTTGTTTATGCACAAACTCCTAAAAACTATTATGTTGAAGTAAAGACCGGTAAAGGCAACGGTATCATAAAACTTTATAATGAAACAAGAAAACACAGAGACAACTTTGTCAATCTTGTAAAAGAAGGATATTTCGATTCTTTATTGTTTCACCGTGTGATCCATAATTTCATGATTCAAGGTGGTGACCCGGATTCTAGGTATGCCGCAAGCAGACAGAAATTGGGAAATGGTGGACCAGACTATAAGGTCCCAGCAGAAATTCAAACAGGATTGATCCATAAAAAAGGTGCCTTGGGTGCTGCTCGTGACAATAACCCAGCAAAAGAATCCTCAGCATCACAATTTTATTTAGTACATGGTCGTGTGTTTAGCGAAACAGCACTAGATTCTTTGGAAAGATTCAGACTAAAAGGTAAAAAACTAAGCCCTCAGCAGAGAGAAACTTATTCCACAATTGGCGGTGCTCCACATTTAGATGGAGAATACACTGTGTTTGGAGAATTAATCGAGGGTATCGGAGTAGTTGACAGTATTGCAGCAGTAAAAACTGATGACAATGACCGACCTTATAATGATGAAAGGTTTGCTATGAAACTTTTGGATAGAAGACAAGCGTTAGATCTTGAGCGCAAATTGCAAGGTCTTCCTCCTAAAAAAGGATTCTTTACCAAGCTTTTCGATTCAATGAAATCAAGAACCTATAAACTTCCATAATCATGAAGATTATAACATATAATGTAAATGGTATCCGAGCAGCCTTAAAGAAAGGGTGGTTAGATTGGTTTAAAGCTGAAAGTCCTGATGTTATTTGTATACAAGAGATCAAGGCTTCACCTGACCAAATACCGGAACTAGTCTTATTAGAAGAGATGGGTTACGAGCATTATTGGTACCCAGCTCAGAAAAAAGGCTATAGTGGAACAGCCATATTTACCAAAATTACCCCAAATCATATTGAATATGGTTGTGGCCATGAGGATTATGATTTTGAAGGGAGAGTGATTAGGGCAGATTTTGATAAGGCATCAGTGATGAGTGTGTATTTTCCTTCGGGAACTACTGGAGATGTTAGACAAGATTTCAAATATAAGTTCCTGGACGATTTTCAGCTATATAGCAATGAACTATTGAAAGAAAAGCCAAATCTTGTTGTTTGCGGCGATTTCAATATTTGCCATAGAGCAATTGATATCCATAACCCGAAATCAAATGCGAATAGTTCCGGATTTCTTCCGGCAGAAAGAGAGTGGATGGAGAATTTCATTAATTCAGGATATATAGATTCTTTCAGACATTTGAATCCTGATCCGCACCATTACACGTGGTGGTCCTACAGAGCTGGAGCTCGTGGCAGAAATCTGGGATGGCGGATTGATTACAACATGGTCTCCAACAACCTTAAAGACAATATAATTTCCTCAAGAATAATTCCCCAAGCAGTGCACTCAGATCACTGTCCTGTTGAATTGATTCTAGGATAGAGAAGAAAAGTAGACTGAATAAGTCTACTTTTCTTGTTTTATTCCTATATTTAAGTATGGGAAGGAAAACAGCAATTTTCTTATTAATAGTTACCTACTTAATGTTGGTTTGGTATGCTGTAGCTATTTTTCAAGATTATAAAACGGGGCAACTTTCCTATAAGCTTTTTTTGACACCTATTTCATTAATGCTCACAGCTTATATTTTCCATTCTCAATTGCATCGACCCACAAAGCAAGACTAGAAATCCCAATTCCAAAACAAATTTGAATTCATAATATTCAAACAAAGGTTCTGTTTATATTATTATATTTATCTTTAAATATTGTTAATAATTTTGCAATGTTTAAATCAATTTTTGATTAATTCCTAAAATGAAAAAACCTATACTCGTCATAAAGTTTGGTTCCGCTGCTATAACAACCGATGGTGAAATTGATGAAAGAATCGTTCTGGAGATAGCTAGACAATGTGCTCAGTTGCAACCTAAGTACAACATTGTAATAGTGTCTTCTGGAGCCGTCGCAGCCGGCAAAAAATATATTCCTAAATATGCAGGAACTTTGGCTCAGAAAAAAGCTGCCGCTGCAATAGGGAATCCTCTATTAGTAAGAACATATGGTACATATTTTAAACCTTTTAAAATTGCGTTAGCCCAAAGTCTTTGTGAAAGACATCACTTTGCAAATCGGGGGCAGTTTCTACAATTGAAAAGTACTTATGAAACGCTATGGAAAAATAATGTAATTCCAATTGCCAATGAGAACGATGTGGTAAGCAATAAGGAACTCAAGTTTTCTGACAACGATGAACTCGCAACATTAATTGCAGTTGGATTTGGAGCTGAACAAATCCTCTTCAGCACTTCAGTTCCTGGAGTTTTGGATGAGAATAATTCTGTGATTCCCGAACTTAAGGTCATTGATAAAAATGCATTGGCACTAGCTAGATCTGAAAAATCAACTGTGGGATTAGGTGGTATGATTTCGAAACTGAATTTTGCCAGGTTAGCAAATCAGATGGGAATTAAGGCTGTCATTTTCTCTATGAAAACAGAAGATGGAATTCTTAAAGCTGTTGCTGGAGAAACTGGTACAGTATGTCTAGCGCAAGAGAAAAAAGTATCTTCCCGAAATAAATGGCTGGCCAGTGGAAGTCTGATTACGGGTCTTGTTCAGGTTGACAAAGGTGCTATTGCTGCTTTAAACAAACGGAAAAGCCTCTTGGCAGTAGGTGTTAATAAAATAATCCAAGACTTTGAAGTAGGAGAAGTATTTCAGATTGCTGATGAAGATCACGTAATACATGCCGTGGCTAAATCCAAGATTGATTCAATATCATTAAAGTCGAAATCCGAAAAGAAGAATATTGAAATTGCACATGCAGATGATATTGTGCTATTATAATGGATAAAATGGAAAAAACAATATTACCTCAATTAGAAAACAGTAGGATAGCGAAAAGAGCGATTTCCAAGCTAAATATTTCTCAAAAGTCACAAATCCTGAATGCTATTGCAGATGCGTTGCTGAAGAATTTAGAAGAAATTCTTATCGAGAATAAAAAGGACTTAGAAAGAATGGACCCTCAAGATGCAAAGTTTGACAGATTGAAATTGACGAAAGCTAGAATTGAAGATATAGCTGAGAGTGTTCGTTCGGTGTCCAAGCTAGAAGATCCTACAGGCAAAATGTTGAATACTAAGATTTTGCCAAATGGCTTGTTGGTTGAGAAAAAGACTGTCGCATTGGGGGTAGTGGGTGTTATTTATGAATCTAGACCCAATGTAACGATTGATGTTGCGGTTCTGTGCATTCAATCTGGTAATGTCTGTTTATTGAGGGGAGGTTCAGATGCCTGGTACAGCAATACCTATTTGGTAGGATTAATCCAAGACGTATTGGAAATTTTTGGTACTGATCCTAATATCGTCCAATTGTTGCCAGCAGATCGCGAGTTGGTTACAGAATTATTAACTGCCGTTAAATACGTAGATATTATCATTCCTCGAGGTTCACAAAGTCTGATTGATTTTGTTCGTGAAAATGCTAAGGTTCCGGTAATAGAAACAGGTGCAGGAGTTTGTCATACGTATATCGATCATACCGCTGACCTTCAACAGGCAGCTAAAATAGTAGCTAACGCTAAAATATCAAGGCCCTCTGTTTGTAATGCTCTAGACAGTATTCTGGTTGATAAAGAAGTATTGGATGAATTTGTTCAAAGACTTGCCCCGTATTTTGAAGAGGCTGAAGTGAAAGTATTGGCAGATGAGAAATCTTATGCTGTATGGAAAAACCAGAACTTCAAAAATCTGGACAATGCTGAACAAGATGATTTCGGACGGGAATTTTTGGATTTAATCTGCTCAATGAAAGTGGTTAATGGGCTTGACGAAGCTTTAGACCATATAGCAAGGTATTCGTCCAAGCATTCTGAATGCATTGTTTCTTCGGATGCAGGAAATATTGCGAACTTTATGAATTCAGTGGATGCTGCTGCAGTTTATTCAAACGCTTCTACTAGATTTACTGATGGAGGTGAATTTGGGTTAGGCGCAGAGATTGGGATATCCACACAAAAATTACATGCAAGGGGACCATTTGCACTAGAAAAACTAGTCACAGAAAAATGGTTCGTCACAGGCGATGGACAAATAAGATAATTATGGGAATTAGATTTGAAAAGGATACAATACTGAATTGGGTTAATGATATGGCCAAATATTTAAGGCTAGTGGTGGATCATTATGAACATTTTGATAAAGAAAAAGAAACGCTGGATATTGAAAAGGGATATACAGAATTCTTTAAAAAAGAAAGGTCATTTTTTCAATCCTCAGATACCTCAGAGATAGAAAAATTCATTAGTTCCTTGGAGCCGGAACAGCTTAGACCTTTAGCTCAATTACTTATGTATGACGGAATAATCCATAAAGATAAAGCGCTTTTGAAAAACGCAAGGTATATTTTTGAGTGGAATATGAATAAAACCAATTCATTTTCTTTTGATGATTATGGATTTTTGGCAATGATTGATAAAGAATTGTAAATAACCCTTTGATTCAACAAAATGAAGGATACAATTAATGTATTATAAATTGAAAGAAGCAGCAGTAATACAATTTACTGCTGCTTTTTTTATGAATTTGAAATATGTCTAGTTTATATCCAATTAGGATGTGAATAAATCAATCTCATTTTTTATTGATTGATATGAAAATTTGGCAATGATTGATAATATTTAATGAAAATTATATTTATAAATCATTTATTTGTTAAATAAATGGCAATTTTTGATAAATTAAATATAGTAAAATGGAGTTTTAAGCTCCATTTTTTTTGTTTGTGGAATCTTAAAGACAAAAACACCTCCCTATGTTACACGAATTATTGAAATTCCTTAAAAATTGAATTATCTAAGTCCTTCAATTGTAATTTTTTAGCTAAAATATTATCAAAGATTAAAATTAGTTGTATAATTTATCCTGTTTTTGCAAAAAATCTGTTATTATTGAAAAATTAAGCTAATTATTATAGGTGAGCTGACCACTCACTTAGAAGTACAAAGCAATTATTCAACAAACAAACAATTTATTATGAAACACAATTTACTCAGCTTTGTTCTGCTGTTTATGCTCTCCATTGGTTTGGTAAACGCGCAGAATCGTCAATTGAGCGGAAGGGTAACAGATTCAGGAGATGGTTCTCCATTAGCAAATGTATCTGTAAGAGTGGTAGGTGCATCCACGGCAACCCAAACTAATGCTCAAGGAAATTACACCCTTACTGTAAGTGAAAACTCAAAAGTAGAATTCTCATTTATTGGTTACCAATCACAAACACAATCTGTAACAGGTAGGTCAACAATTAATGTTTCATTAGTTTCATCTTCAGATGAACTTGATGAAGTAGTTGTAGTAGCTTATGGTACAGTAAAAAAATCTGATTTTACAGGTTCTGCTACACAGATCGGGTCGAAAGAAATTGATAAAAGACCTATTTCAAACGTCTTGACCGCATTACAAGGTGCAGGTCCTGGTATTCAAACTAGTACACCTTCAGGTGCACCAGGTTCATCACCAACTATTCGTATTCGAGGTCTAGGTTCGTACTCTGCTGGACAAGGTGCATTAGTCGTTGTTGACGGAGTTCCATTTGATGGTGGAATGGCCAATATTAACCCTGCTGATGTTGAATCAGTAACTGTATTGAAAGATGCTGCTACAATTGCTATGTACGGCTCTCGTGGTGCAAATGGGGTAATCATGGTTACAACTAAAAAAAGGTAATGCCGGAAAATCAGAACTTAATGTCTCTGCACAGTATGGTTTTAACGAAAATGGTGTACCTGCATATAACACTGTAGACGCTGGCCAATATTATGAATTAATGTGGCAAGCATACACTAACAACCTTGCTTACGGATCAACTGCAATTCCGATCGATATCGCTAGACAACTTGGATCTGGTGTTCTGCCAAGAAATGATAAGGGTTTACAGTTATATAACGGTAAAACTTACCAAGATATCGTTCAATATTTAGGTAACTATAATGCATTTGATGTTAGCAATGAAACTTTAGTAGGAGTTGACGGTAAATTAAACCCGGCAGCTAAATTCAGATATGAAGGCTTTACTTCATGGGAAGATGAAGCATCTAGAAAAGGTAATCGTAATGAATACAATGTTAACTATTCAGGTGGTTTTAACTCAACAGATATCTACTCTTCATTAAACTATTTGAAAGATAATGGATGGGGATTACGTTCATCTAATGAAAGATTCCAAGGAAGACTAAACGTTAATACAAAAGTAACGGATTGGTTAAAAACTGGTATCAACATCAATGCAGCGACCATTAACTACAACTTTGCAGCTGATGGTGCTAGCAGTATCAATAACCCTTTCTATTTCTCTAGAGCAATTGCTCCAATTTATCCTGTTTATGTACATGATCCAGCTACTGGTAAATTAGTATATGATGAGTTTGGTGCAAAAAGATACGATTACGGTAACTTAGTTTCTGAATTCGGATTATCTAGACCTTTCAATAGTGGTCGTCATGCAATTGCGGAAACAATGTTTAATTCAAGCGCTGCAAATCGTGATTTCTTCG
This sequence comes from Sphingobacterium daejeonense, assembly GCF_901472535.1. NCBI lineage: Bacteria > Pseudomonadati > Bacteroidota > Sphingobacteriia > Sphingobacteriales > Sphingobacteriaceae > Sphingobacterium > Sphingobacterium daejeonense. The sequence goes on from NZ_LR590470.1 coordinate 370,076, forward strand.
GTGCAAGAGCGTATATTGATATCAATATCCTCCCTTGGTTGACGTTTTCAACAACTTTCAGCCCAGATATTCAAAACTACAAATCTGAAGGTTATGAAAACACAATTGTAGGTGATGGTGCTCCAGCTGGTCGTTATAACCAATCTTGGAACAGACAACTTTCTTATACATTCAACCAATTGTTAAGAGCAAATAATACATTTGGAAACCATAATTTACAAACTGTATTAGGACACGAATTCTACTCTTATAAATATGAAAGTATTTATGGTATGAGAACTGGTCAAGGATTCCAAGGAGTTAATATTTTCGAAAACTTTACAGACATCAGTTCATTAACTTCTGGTATCAATGAAAATACTATTGAAAGTTATTTTGGACGTGTAAACTATAACTACAACAGCAAATACTATTTAAGTGCAATGATCAGAGCAGATGGAAACTCTAAATTCCCTTCTAACTTGCGTTGGGAAGAGTTCTGGTCATTAGGAGCTGCTTGGAGATTGGATCAAGAAGATTTCTTCAAAAACGATTATGTTAACTTGTTGAAATTAAGAGCTTCTTATGGTAAATTGGGTAACTCTGATGTGGGTTATTATCCTTACCAAAAATGGTTATGAAATCGGTTATAACAATGCTTCAACTCCAGGTTCAATCTTCGCATCTTTAGGTAGTGATAACCTAACTTGGGAAACTCAAAAACCTTTGGACTTCGGAGTAGACTTTAGCTTATTTGACAATAGATTATCAGGTAGTTTTGAATATTATTACAGAAACTCTGATGGTTTGTTATTCAGTGTAAACCAACCATATCATAATGGTGGTACTTGGGCTGGATCATTTGCTGTTCAACAGAACGTGGGTGCTATGACAAACAAAGGTATTGAAGCAACTGTAACAGGTAACTTAATAAGAAAACCTGAGTTTAACTGGAACCTTACATTCAATGTGACTACTGTAAAAAATGAAATCACTAAAATGCCAGTTGAAACTCCTGAAATTGTAAGCAGCCCATATAAACGTGCAGTTGGAAGATCATTATATGATTTCTATACTAGAACATATTATGGAGTTGATCCTGAAACAGGAGAAGCTTTGTACCTTGGTTTAGAAGATGGTGTAGAATTCGACCCTGATAACGCTACTCACCGTTTAATTGATAATGGAAATGGCAGAGTAGATACAGTTACAACTAACCAAAATGCTGCTAGACAGTCTTGGTTGAATAAATCAGCTCTTCCTCCAGTTTACGGAAGTATTATTAATGACTTCACCTACAAAAACTTCGACTTTAGATTTGTCTTAACATATAGTCTAGGTGGACATTTCTATGATGGATACTATGGAGGTTTGGTAAGTTCTGGACCAGCAAATGGTGCTAACTTACACCAAGATCTATTAAATGCTTGGAAAGAACCAGGTGATATTACAGATGTGCCAAGAATGGATGTTGGTAGAACAGCTCAACATGGTGCTACGTCTTCAAGATACTTAACAAAAGCTTCGTATTTGAATATTAGTGCAATCAACGTTGGGTATAGAATTCCTGAAGTATACTCTAATAGAATTGGAATTAAAAGAGCAAGAGTTTATGCAAGTGCTGAAAACTTGTTCTATTGGTCTGCTAAAAAAGGATTCAATCCACTAGGTGGAATTACTGGACCAACTGGTAACAGTTCATATACTCACGCAAGGACTATAAACTTTGGTATTAACTTCGGATTATAAGGAAATGAAAATATTAAATAATACAAATATAAAGCTGCCTGTTTTAGGGACAGTATTTACAGCACTCCTGTTGTTTACAGGGTGTAAAAAGGATGCTTTGCAAAAGGATCCAAGTGAAATGATTAACACTGAAATCGTATTTGCAACTACTGATAATGCATATTCAGCAATTAATGGTATGCACAGATTGATGTATTACCAATGGTATAGCAATCAAGCAGCAGGTGGACAATCAGGAAACATGATCTATATGGACGCGTTGGGTGAAGATTTTGTAATGACTGCCCAAGCTAATGGATGGTTCATTTCTGAATATAAATGGCAATCTCATAGAAGTGCAACTTCGTCGATTAACCAATTCAATTACGGCTTTTATTATGCATTAATTGGTAATGCCAATGAAATCATTAATAATATTGATAATGCAGTAGGACCAGACGAAGACAAAAACTTCATTAAAGGACAAGCTTTAACCTATAGAGCATGGTGTTATTTCCAAATGATCCAATTATTTGGAAACAGATATGTAAAAGGGGGTGATAATTCAGGGTTAGGTCTTCCCTTGATTCTGGAAAGAACAAAAGGGGCTAAACCAAGAAATACTGTAGAAGAAGTATATGGTCAAATTAACAAAGATTTGGATGATGCAATTGCATTATTTGGAAATGCAGCTTCTAGACCAAATGTATCCCACTTAAATATCGATGTTGCAAAAGGGGTAAAAGCAAGAGTTGCTTTGACTCAGCAAGATTATGTCGCTGCAGCAAAATTTGCTAAAGAAGCGCGTGCGGATTATACTTTGATGACCCAAAATCAATATCTGAATTCATTTGTTAATATTGATAATCCAGAATGGATTTGGGGTATACACCAAAGAGAAGATCAACCTACTTATTTCTATTCATTTTACGCATATGTTGGTAACTTTAGCTCAACCAATACTCGTGGTAACCCAAAAGCTATCAACTCTCTATTGTACGATAAAATCTCTAGTACAGATGTTAGAAAAAGATTATGGGACCCAACTGGAGCAGACAATAGCTTCCCATTAGCAGCAAGTGGAGTTCGTAAACCGTATATGACCAGAAAATTCACCCTTCCAAATCCTGGAAATAGTAATGGTGATTTGATGTTCATGCGTGCTTCGGAGATGTTTTTAATCGAATCTGAAGCTTTGGCAAGAACTGCAGGAATGGAAAATCAAGCAAAAGAAGTTTTGTTAGAATTAGCTAAGACTAGAGATGCTAACTACACCTTATCTACAAATACTGGTGCAAATTTAATTGAAGAGATCTTGACTCAAAGAAGAGTTGAGTTATGGGGAGAAGGTTTCAGATTTTATGATTTAAAAAGATTAAATCTGCCATTAAATAGAAATGGAGCCAACCATATCGCTTCTTTGGCAGTAGAATTCTCTGTCCCTGCTGGCGCTAAAGAATGGCAATTCTTAATCCCTCAAGGTGAAATCGACAGAACATTAGGTGTTGTTGTCCAAAATCCTTTGTAGGTAAAAATTAACAATACAATAAAAGCCGGGCAATTGGCCCGGCTTTTTGTTTTAGTCACTATTGTTTATTATTAATTATACCTTTTCTATCTCAAAAACTTCTCTTGCAATTACCAGTCTCTGAATCTCTGAAGTTCCTTCATAGATCTGTGTAATCTTAGCATCACGCATCAATCTTTCTACATGGTACTCTTTGACATATCCATAACCTCCGTGGATTTGTACTGCCTCAACCGTATGTTTCATAGCCACTTCAGAGGTATTCAGCTTGGCCATGGCAGCTACCTTTCCATAAGGTAATCCTTGGTCTTTTGTCCAAGCCGCTTTATAGGTCAGCAATCTGGCGGCCTCAATATCCACTTCCATGTCTGCCAGTTTAAATTGAATCGCTTGATGATCAGAAATGGGTTTTCCAAAAGTTTTTCTTTCTTTGGAATACGCTAATGCCAGGTCATATGCCCCAGCAGCAATCCCCAAAGCTTGTGCTGCAATTCCAATCCTTCCGCCATCCAATGTTTTCATGGCAAACTTAAATCCAAAACCATCTTCACCTATTCTATTTTCTTTAGGCACCTTGACATCAGAAAACATTAAAGAATGTGTATCCGAACTCCGGATCCCCAATTTATTTTCCTTAGGACCAATGCTGAAGCCTTCAGTTCCTTTTTCAACGATTAGGGCATTGATGCCCCGATGGCCTTTTTCTGGGTCCGTTTGTGCTATGACAATATAAATATCTGCATTCCCTCCATTGGTAATCCAGTTTTTGGTGCCGTTCAACAAATAATAATCTCCTTTATCTTCGGCCATGGTGTGTTGAGATGAAGCGTCAGATCCTGCTTCTGGCTCTGATAAAGCAAATGCGCCCAATTTCTCGCCAGAAGCTAGAGGCTTAAGGTATTTCTGCTTTTGTTCCTCAGTTCCAAATTCGTTTAATCCGTAAAGGACCAATGAATTGTGAGCTGACATAATAACTGCAGCGGAAGCATCAATCTTAGCAATTTCCTCCAACGCCAAGACATAAGCCATCGTATCCATTCCTGCACCACCATATTCCTCGGGAACCATAATCCCCATAAACCCCAATTCTCCCATCTTCTTTACAAATTCTGTGGGAAACTTAGCCGCTTCATCCCGTTCTATAACTCCAGGCTTAAGTTCTTGTGCAAATTCACGAGCAGCATCTCGAATCATTTTATGCTCTTCTGATAGTTCGAAATTCATATCATTGTTTATATGGTATAACCAAATATAATTAAATATTATTATGCAAGCATAATAAATTCAAAAAAATAAATGCTCATATCAAGAATTTTTTAAATTCTACTAAACCAATGTTCTCGCTTGAACGTTATATAGTTAAGTGTATTTTTTAGTAAAGAGAGTGTAAGATTTGAAGTTTCAAATTTTCAATTTTGCGTTTTTCAATAAAATCTACTATATTGGTAGAGTAAATAAATTTGTTCATTATAAACAATTAAGATATGAGTTTAAGATTAGGTGATGAAGCACCAAACTTTCAAGCTAAAACAACAGCAGGAGATATTGATTTCTACGATTATATAGATGGCAAATGGGCAGTGTTATATTCCCACCCTTCTGATTATACTCCTGTATGTACGACCGAACTTGGCAGAACAGCGCAATTAAAGTCTGAATTTGATAAAAGAAATGTTAAGGTTTTGGCATTAAGTGTCGATTCAGTCGAAGATCACAATGAATGGGTGAAAGATATCAATGAAACCCAAAATACAGAAGTTAATTTTCCGATCATTGCAGATGAGGATAGACATATTGCCGAATTATATGATATGATCCATCCGAATGCTTCCGCAACGGCAACAGTGCGTTCTGTATTTGTTATTGGTCCAGATAAGAAAATTAAATTATCATTGACCTATCCAGCATCAACAGGAAGAAACTTTAATGAGATTCTGCGGGTGATCGATTCTTTGCAGCTTACGGATCAATATCAAGTGGCAACACCTGCAGATTGGAATGATGGGGAGGATGTAATTGTGGTACCGGCAATCAAAACAGAAGATATTCCTGCGAAATTCCCTAAAGGATTTAAAGAAATAAAGCCTTATTTGAGAACAACGCCTCAACCCAACAAATAGTTATCCATTAAAAATCATTTAATAGAATATAATAAAGGCCAGCTGTGATCAGTTGGCTTTTTCTTTGAAGGGATTTTTCTTTTTCCGAGGTACGATGTAAGAAGTGATCAAAGCAATCAAAAATACCAATGAAACCTGTTTCAATAAAACAGAGTAATTAAGTTCAAATGTATTGTTTGATGAGAAGTATTGAAAAACCTGAATAAAAACAACCAGGGCTAAGAAAATGAAAAAATAGGTCCAGAAGGTCCTCATATATGATTTTATTAATTTTTATTAAATATACCGAATAAGTTGTTTAAAATCAAAGAGATATATTTTGTTTTGTTTAATTGTGCCGAAAACAAAAACGAGGTGCTACTTTTCGTAACACCTCGTTTGATACAAAAGTCCAATTTATTTTTAGTATACCTTCACCATGTAGATGTAGTCTTGCAACTTCTTGATCTGCTCAGTGCGCGGTAAATTTGATAGGCTGTTTTTATTGTTTAATACAATGTTTCCTTTTAAAGATTCCTCAGGGATTCTGTTCAATGTTTCGATCAGTGCTTTAGTTTTGATCGCAAAAGCTGCACCGTCTATACCTTTTTGTTTCCCGGAGATAATACCGATGATATTTCCGTTTTTATCCAATACAGGACCACCACTATTACCCGGGTTTACAGGAACAGAAATTTGATAGGCTGTGGTATCACCGCTATATCCAGTTGAAGAACTTAAATATCCCTCACCGTATACAGCTTCATCACGTGGGTAACCAATCGTATAGATTCCTTCACCTAAATCCATATTCTGCTTTTTGAATGTATATGGAATGTTTGGTGCTTGAGCTGCAAAACTAGAATCCGAAATATGTAAAATCGCTAAATCTTTTTCAGGATCTGTAAAGATTACTGAAGCTTTAAATGAATTTCCTTTACTGTTTTGTAGATGTATAGAATCCGCTCCACTAACAACGTGATAATTAGTTACTGCATAACCATCTTTCGTCAACATAAATCCTGTTGCTCCAAATTGTAAAGGATCCTTAGGCGTATTTTCTTTATTGTTGATATTGCGGATGGCATTGTTGTGAGCATTAACATTGCGTTTAACATTGTTAATCTCTCTTTTAAGCGCACTATAATCAGAATTGGTCCTACGCAGTGTCGAAAAGTATCCGGTTGAATACAGCGTAGCTAATGAAGAAAGAACAGCAACAGCCGCAGCTGCAACAGCATTTATCTTCAATTTCTTCCACATACGTACGATGATAGGGGCAGAAGGTTGTTCTTGTATAGTCGTAGCCAATTGATTCTTGAACTCAGCGCGGGCATCGTGACGCTTCATGGTCTGCACGAATTCTGCATGCGATAAGTATAAAGCATTCAATTCTTGGTCTTGATTGCACAATAATTCGAACTCCTCCCTTTCTTTAGGACTCATTTGCCCATTGAGGTAGCGGTCTGCTAATTCTAAAAATTCCTGCTGTCTCATGTCAACTATTGCTAATCAGATTTTTGATCAAAGAACAGTTTCTTCAATCGTTGTAAACATTTGTACTTCTGAGTCTTTGCATTATCAGTATTTGTGTAGCCAAATTTCGCGCAGATTTCGTTCATCGACTTATTACGAATGTAGAAATCTCTTAAGATAGTTTGGCAGGGTTCGCCTAATTGATTCATTGCAGAATCCATCTTGGCAAACTCATGTTCTTTTTGGAGATGAATCTGAACATCGCTCTCAACATCTGCAATTTCCAAACCATCGGAGTCCGAGGTACCCATTGCATTTTCTCTTTTGTTGATCTGCTTCAGCCATAATCTCCTGCTCACAGCATAAAGAAAAGTACTTAATTTGCTGCTTAATTCAAAGTTCTCATGAGTAACTTTGTCATACAATACCATAACCGCTTCTTGAAAAACATCTTTGGCTTCGTCTTCGGAACCATTGTTTCCAGTTATTAGATGCGAGACAGATGGATAACAAGTTTTGTATATGTAGGATATAACTGAGTTGTCCCCACTGCGTAAACCTTCTAGTAACTCCCTGTCATCGCGGGTTTTTGGTAATATTTGCCTTATTTTACTCACTTATTAATACCCTTATTTTCAAATAGTAACCCAAGAATCTTTATTTTTTTTCTTATTTACAATTTCGTTTCCAAACGTAAGAGATTTTTTATGGATTAACAATGCCATATGAAATCTATTAAAATTTTTTAAAAACAAAAGACACCTACCTATTCAGCGGGTGTCTTAAACAAGTTTTTATATCGTGGACTCTACAATCCTGAAAATAAACTGTTTATAATATTCCCCCAAAATTGGAACAGGCTTCTTATTTCCATTGGCAGCATTGATCACGCCAACAATCCATAATACGACCATCAAAATAACAACAACAATGGAAAGCAACCAACCTATTAGTGGGATATAGCGCAATATACCTCCTACAAATAAGGTTAAGAAGATACCCAATGACTGACGGATATGATAGGTCGCAAAATCATTACGCTTCTCGTTGTTCAATACAAAGGCAATAATAAGACCAATGATGGTGAGATAGGCGATTATGGCAATGTTTTTACCATCGTTCACAGAATTGCTCCCGCCATTCTCTAGAGGTGTTTGTGGATTTTCCATAAGATTAAGGTTATAATGTTGATTAAAATTAAGATAAAATTTTTGATTTTTCCCCAAAACCTATTTAGAAACAAAACTTAAACTATGTTTGTTGCTAATTATAAAAGGAAAATTATGGAGGAGAAAATTATTAAATACGATCACCCAAACGGGCAAATTACCGTTCTGTGGAGACCAAAAAAATGTATCCATTCTGCAGTATGTGTCAATATGTTGCCTGCAGTGTATGATCCAGGACCTAGACCTTGGGTAAAACCGGAAAATGCAACCACCCAAGAATTAGTCGATCAGATAAATCGATGTCCTTCCGGGGCATTGCAATATGAACTCCATAACAATTAAGGAGCAGCGATTTAAAAACCGATAAAACAAAAAAACCTTGAAAATTATCTTTTCAAGGTTTTTGTTTTTTGGCGGTCTGGACGGGACTCGAACCCGCGACCCCATGCGTGACAGGCATGTATTCTAACCAGCTGAACTACCAGACCAAAAAATATGTAATAAAGAACAAATTGAAGCTGTGCTTCATTTTAATTTTAGCGGTCTGGACGGGACTCGAACCCGCGACCCCATGCGTGACAGGCATGTATTCTAACCAGCTGAACTACCAGACCTAAAATCTTAAAATTAAAAAGAACTCTTTGAAGAAACGCTTCGCTTTTTCTAGCGGTCTGGACGGGACTCGAACCCGCGACCCCATGCGTGACAGGCATGTATTCTAACCAGCTGAACTACCAGACCCTTTCCCTTCTTTTTAGAAGGTGTGCAAATATAGTGTTTATTTCCTTATCTGCTAATAAATTTTTCAAAAATCTTACTCTACAGCGCCCTCTTTCATCTTTTCAGCATTCTCAGCAAACTGCAATGCATCGATAATCTCCTGAATATCACCATCCATAATAGACGGAAGGTTGTACATCGTCAATCCAATACGGTGCTCAGTCACACGTCCCTGAGGGTAGTTGTAAGTACGGATTTTTGCCGAACGGTCACCAGTCGAAACCATAGTCTTACGCTTGGCAGCAATATCCCCGTGTTTTTTCTGAACCTCAAGCTCATATAATTTGTTGCGAAGCATCTCCATCGCCAACTCACGGTTAGCAAGCTGTGAACGCTCTACTTGACAAACAACAACAATACCCGATGGCTTATGCGTCAACTGAACCTTAGTTTCTACCTTGTTCACGTTCTGACCACCAGCACCTCCCGATCGTGATGTTTGCATCTCAATATCTCCTGGGTTCAATTCTACGTCCACCTCTTCCGCTTCAGGCAAAACCGCAACAGAAGCCGCTGATGTATGAACACGACCCTGAGTCTCTGTGTCTGGAACACGTTGAACACGGTGAACTCCAGATTCATACTTTAATTGACCGTAAACATCTTCTCCAATGACCTTTAAGATGACCTCTTTATAACCGCCAGAAGTTCCTTCGGTGACATCCATAACCTCATTTCTCCAACCTTTCGTCTCGAAAAATCGAGTGTACATACGGTATAAGTCCCCAGCAAATAATGCAGCCTCATCACCTCCTGTACCTCCGCGAATCTCAATAATAGCATTCTTAGCATCCTCCGGATCCTTTGGAATCAACATTAAGCGAATCTCCTCTTCTTTCTCCTCCTTCTCAGTATATAAAATATCTAACTCCTCTTTGGCCATCTCCCTCAATTCCTGATCCTTCTCATTGATTAAAATATCCTTATTGGTGTCGATATTGCTAACCATATTCTTGTAAATATGGTATTGTTCCACAATCTTGCTCAAGTCTTTGTACTCCTTGTTCAATTTTGCAAAACGCTTCATATCGCTGATGGTATCCGGATTGCTTAACTCTCTTTCAACTTCTTCCCAGCGCTCTTTTATTGCTTGTAGTTTCTCTAACATAATTTTTGCATGTATATAGATAAACCAAAATGTGTTCGGTCACTATAATTAATCGACAAAAATAAAGATTTTTATGCGCTTTTAAAGTACTAATGCGAAGAAACTGCTTTTAACCCCACGATAGAACCAATCAAAGTCATAATAAAGAAGATACGCCAGAAATCTGTAGGCTCTTTAAAGAAGAAAATACCCATTAAAACAGTTCCTACGGCTCCAATACCAGACCATACGGCATAAGCAGTTCCTAAGGGTAATGTGCTGGTGGCTTTGATCAACAAACCCATACTAATAGTCACGCTAACCAGAAAGCCAAGGTACCAAAGATACATTTCATTGCCGGTCGAATCTTTCGCACGGCCAATACAATAAGTAAAGGCGACTTCAAATAGACCGCCTATAATCAATAAAATCCAATTCATGTTAAAAATAAATAAGAGGGGCAAATGTCCTCTTAATTTAAACAGAAACCTTTTACAAATGTTAAAAAATTATTTTTTTATCCCTCTAATTCGACTTAAGGTAACTTGAGAGATCCCTAGATAAGTGGCAATATAGCCCAATTTGATCCGATTGGTAATGTTGGGAGCCTTTTTTAACAGCTCTTCATAACTTTCAGAAGAAGATTTAAAAAGCCTTAACATCAATCTCTCCTCAATCATTAATGCTTCAATCTCTGCTAAGCGGCGACCCCAATTACAGATTTCATTATTAGATTTATATAATTCTTGAAGTTTCTGAGTTGAAATCCTGTATAATTGAGACTTCTCTAATGTTTGGATGGTCTCATAACCCGGTTTTCGATGAATATAACTGTTTAGTGAAATGAGAACTTCACCAGGGAAGGTGAAACCAAGGATAATTTCTCTTTCTTCCTTGTTATAATATATTCTGCAAATCCCTTCTTTTTGAAAATAGAGATAAGGACTTGTTTTGTCTGCATAAATAACGGTCTGTTTTTTTGGAACTTCAATAAGCTCAGAGATACCTTCCAAAAGTGAATAATGTTCATCATTCAAGGTGTAGACAGCATTTACTATTTCTCTGAATTCCATTTTTCAAGCTTTAATTCTTCACCATCCCAAACTGCATAGGTGTGAAAATTAATCCATTCTCCGAGATTAACAATCCTACTGTTGTTCTTGAGAGCTATATCATAAGGATAATGTCTATGACCAAAAATAAAATAATCATAATGCTGTTGCTCCAATATTTCTTTGGCATACACAATCAACCATTCATTTTCTTCCCCCAAAAACTGTTCTTCACTGTTGTTTGATATTCTGCTATGTTTTGACCATCGTTGGGCAATCCCAATGCCCAGGTTTGGATGTAGTCTAGCAAATAACCATTGACAGACCGGACTTCTGAAAACTTTCTTTAGAAATTTATACTTTGCATCACCAGGACCCAAACCATCACCATGATGGATATAGAATGACTTTCCGTTCAGATCTAAGATTTTTTCATTCGATACAATCTCAGCATTTAGCTCATTTTTCAGATACCCAAACATCCACATATCATGGTTACCCTTAAACAAGGTGATTTTTATCCCCAAATCAGCCAATTCAGCCAATTTTCCTAAGAATCGAATATAACCTTTCGGAACTACAGTGCTATATTCAAACCAAAAATCGAAAATATCACCTACCAAATACAGCTCAGATGCATCCTTTTTTATGAAGTCCAACCAAGAAATAATATGTTGTTCCCTAATCTTGGAATTTTCCATCGGGTAGGAACCAAGATGGAAATCAGAAGCAAAATATATTTTATTTCTTGTATTCATGCGAGTCAAAACTAACATTATAATTACTTATTAACAAGATTTGTAGATTTCGTAGAGTAAAATAATTCCTTAGTTTTGTTATGGACTAATTATATTATAATAATGATGAAATATTTAAGCCTTGGCGTGCTTGTATTCGGACTTACCGCATGTCAACAAGAAAAAGTAATTGAATCAAAAGCTGATATTAGTGTGAAACCGTATCCACAGACCAAAAAAATCGAACAAAAAGACAATTTCTTCGGAACTAATGTAGAAGACCCTTATAGATGGTTGGAAGATGATCTTTCCCAAGAAACCAAAGATTGGGTAAAAGCAGAAAATGAAGTGACGGAAGATTACCTTAGCCAAATCCCTTTCCGTGAAAAACATCAGAAAAAGACTCGAACATCTTTGGAATTATGAGAAAGTATCAGCACCATTTAAAGAAGGTGATTTTATTTATTTCTATAAAAATGATGGATTGCAGAACCAAAGTGTGCTATATCGTAAAAAAGGTGAAGAGGGAAAAGAAGAAGTATTTCTTGACCCAAATAAATTATCTAGTGATGGCACAACTTCATTAGCAGGGGTGTCCTTTAGCAAAGATGGTTCATTGGTAGCTTATCAAATTTCTGAAGGAGGTTCAGATTGGACCAAAGTCATCATCCTAAAGGCTGAAGATAAATCAATCGTTGGTGATACTTTGCAAAATGTTAAGTTCAGCGGCATGGCATGGCGTGGTAATGATGGTATCTATTATAGTTCTTATGATAAACCTAAAGAAGGGTCTGCTCTTTCTGCAATGACTGATCAACACAAACTCTTCTTCCATAAACTAAATACCCCCCAGAATACGGATGAATTAGTGTTTGGAGGGCCGGAAACACCTAGAAGATATATTGGAGCCGGATTGACAGAAGACGAACGATTCTTGGTCGTTTCTGCAGCTAACTCAACTTCCGGAAATGAACTGTATTTGAAAGACCTTTCAAAACCTGATTCAAAGTTCGTGACAGTTGTCGGTAATATGGAAAAAAAACAACTACATCTTAGATAATGATGGCGATAGATTGTTGATCTATACAGAACTGAATGCTCCTAATGGCCGTATTGTTGAAACAAATGTTGCAGCTCCAACTTCTGAAAACTGGAAAGATCTGATAGCTGAAACAGAACAGGTATTGAGCCCATCTTTAGGAGGTGGTAAGATATTCGCAAATTATCTTAAAGACGCAACTTCCCTTGTGAAACAATATGACCGAAATGGTAAACTTGAGCATGATATAGAACTGCCAGGTGTAGGTTCTGCCGGAGGGTTCGGAGCTAAGAAAGAGGATAAAGAATTGTATTATTCTTTCACAAACTATGTGAATCCTGGAACGATATATAAATATGATATTGCATCCGGAAAATCTGAAATCTACAGAAAACCAGAAGTACAATTTGATCCAACGAAATACGAATCTAAACAAGTATTCTATACTTCAAAAGATGGAACCAAAGTACCTATGATCATTACCTATAAAAAAGGAATTAAATTGGATGGTACCAATCCAACCATGCTATATGGCTACGGTGGTTTCAATATTTCTTTAACACCATCATTCAGTATCAGTAATGTTCTTTTATTGGAACAAGGTGGTGTTTATGCTGTTGCCAACTTACGTGGAGGTGGCGAATATGGTGAAAACTGGCACTTAGCAGGTACAAAACTCAAGAAACAGAATGTATTCGACGACTTCATTGCTGCCGCTGAATATCTGATTTCTGAAAAATATACATCCTCAGAAAAGTTAGCTATCTCTGGTGGTTCCAACGGAGGACTATTGGTTGGTGCATCCATGACCCAAAGACCTGAATTATTCAAAGTAGCATTCCCAGCGGTGGGTGTTTTGGACATGCTTCGTTATCATAAATTTACGGCAGGAGCTGGATGGGCATTTGACTATGGTACTGCCGATGACAATGCTGAGATGTTCAATTACCTGTTGAAATACTCACCATACCATGCACTGAAGCAAGGAACTGACTACCCAGCAACAATGGTAACAACAGCGGATCACGATGACCGTGTCGTACCAGCGCACTCATTTAAGTTCGCCGCAAGATTGCAAGAATACAATAAAGGCACAAATCCAGTCTTAATCAGAATCGATACCAAGGCTGGCCATGGCGCCGGAAAATCAACCGCAATGGTCATTGCAGAACAGACCGATAAATGGTCATTTATGTTCCAAAACATGAACGTTGGTTATAAGGAGGTGAAATAAAACAAAATGGCTCGGATGAAAATCCGAGCCATTTTGTTTTTAGACAATAGACATAAGACACAAGACATAAGAATTGGCATGGCGAAATATATTAAATAACAATTCTTAATTAGGTATGGCATGTTAGGCACAGGAAATACCCCTTCCTTCCACAATTAAATTCTATTCCATAAAATAAGGGCCATTATTGGCCCTTATTATCAATCATACAATTGTCTAATGTCTTATGTCTATTGTCTAATGTCTATATCAAACTATACCCTCCCTACCAAGTCGGTTCACCTTTTTTCATTTTTTCAAGGGTAGCTTGATATTCAGCTTTGCTAGCTTCATCAACAGCAGCAATAGCTTTTTCTTGCCATTCGATTGCTTCTTTAGTTTTACCTACTTTATGCAATAAATTAGCGTAAGTATCCATTAATGCTGGTTCTTGTTCGCCTTCCAATGATTTTTTACTCCAAGCTAGTGCAGATTCCACACATGCTGGATCATCACAGTTTTCAAAAATTGCCCATGCAAATGAGTTTAATTGACTAGGGCTAACTTTAGAAGGGTCAAGATTGATATACGCTTGAACTGCATCTCTAAATGCTGGCCAATTTTTCTTTCTAGCATAGTAGTTTGTCTTGAAACTTGCAGCAATGTTAGTAAGTTCCACGTTCGGGTATTTTTTGCTTACCTCATCGATAGTTTTATCAAAAATATCCTCTTCAGATTTTAAAACGATAGGAGCAACCTCATTGTTGATAACTGCAATAGCCAATACCTCATCAGCTTTGCCTGCACCAAGTTTTTCATCTACTTTAGCTTTGTTTTCAAGAATAGTATTGAATGCTTTAGAGCCTGGTTTGCCAATGTTTTTGGTAATTATGGCAAGCATATCATCAGCCATCAGCTCTTCAGGAGTAGAATTGTTGATCAATGATTCCACAGCTTTGGCTGTTAAGTCACGGTCATATGCTTTCACTGCTGCAGAAGCTGTTGCTTTAGCAATCGCCTTATCTCCAGGGTTTGCATTGAATTTCTTAACCAAGGTCTCATATTGAGTGTCAGGGTTTAGACCTTCTTTTGCCATAGCAATAAATTGATCGGCTTCTGCACCTCCAACAATACGGTGAACCAATTCTCCATCTGGATTGAAAATCAAGAACGTCGGATAGGCATTTACACGGTAGTCTTTAGCGAATCTCTTCGCTTCACTGCGCCATGATTTAACATCGTCATTGTCGCCTTCTGTCTCATCCATCTGGATCTTCAAGTTCACAAAATTCTCATTGAAGAAGGTACCCACTTTCTCCTGCGGAAAAATATTAGCAGCCATCCATTTACATGGACCACACCAAGTCGTAAAAGCATCAACGAAAATATGTTTGTTCTTTTTTTTAGCTTTTTCTTTAACCTTCGCCCAAGTCGTATTGTGCTCAAATGTTATTCCGGGTTCCTGAGCAACGGCCAAGAAGGGAATAGTGAATAATAATAAAAGTAGTTTTTTCATAATCAGTGTTTATAAACCAAGTATTCTAATAATACTAAGTTAATTATTTAAATGAAAAAGTCCCGATATTGTTCGGGACTTTTTAGGTTTTTTAATTAAGATTAAATTCCTAGCTGTTTTTGCATATTTTTATCCAAAGCCTTTTTGTGAAGCATTAAAGAAATGGTCTTGTATCTTACAAACTCTTTTGTAGCATACATGTAGCCTTGATAGTCATTGGATACTCCCCATGAGTTTTTCACGATATAATATTCCTTTCCAGTCTGGTCTTTTACGATTCCTACGATATGCATACCATGGTCATCAGTGGTCTCATAGTTGTCAAATGCCTCTTGTCTTTGTTCAGCAGTGACTTTAGCCTCTGGTTTTGGACCATTGAACAATACATCAATTTCTTCTTTCGTCATTTTTTCAATTGGTTTTTCTGGAACAAATGCAACTCCATTTTTCCAACTGAAGCTTTTTTCAGAAACGTCGGTTGCCCATGCTACTGTAAATCCTTTTTCTAGTGCGTGGTCAATAATATCTGTCAGATCATTGATCTTTACATTATAGAAGCTCTCAAATGACCAGTTGTCTGGAATCAAAAGCACAAATGGTTTATAGTATGCATGCTCCTCAAACGAAGAGATTCCTACATAATCATCTGGATTGATACCGATCACTTGATCAGCGAAAGTTCTTGGAGTATAAGTTTTGCCTTTGTATTCGAATGATTCTGGAACTTCACCTAAGTATGAATCCATAGCGCCGGTGAATGCTTTAAGCCAATTTTTGGTTGGTTTCTTGCTCTCGGCTACACTTTCAGTAATAGATTGCAAAATTGGGCTCATCTCGCTGAAATTATTCCTTGTCTGACCTTCCGGTAACCCAGTATAAACTTCATAAGGAACAGCACCATATTTCCTGAATATGGTCAATACATCATGTAATTGTCCGCCATCACCCTGCGCTTGCTTACCGTGCAGGCGTACGAAGTTCTTTGCTTTCTCAACATACGTGTTGCGTGCCGTATAAATCTGTGAAATCTCAACTGGCTGTTTGCCCATACGAATCATCTCTGATTCCAAAAAAGAGTTTCCTGAATATGACCAGCAAGTCCCTGATGACCCTTGGTCCTTGATTGAAGTCTTCCCTAAATTGATAACTTCTGTAAATTTGAATCCCTCTTTGCTGTTGTCGCTGGCATTGCCTTTTAGGGAGTTTATTAGGTTGTCTTGAGCTTGAACCTGTGTTGCTGCAAAGAATGCCGCAGCAATTAGAATAGATTTACTCCAATTCATATGATTTGTTTATTTTTTTTAATTGTGCACGAATTTATCAATTTATAATCTCGCACAAAGGCGGTTTGTGTAAAATTATTAGCACAAAAAAAAGAGGCCTCAACTTGAGACCTCAAAAATTTTTTGAAATTAAGCTTTGTCAAAATCCTGTTTCTTCGGAAATACCAAAGATGCGATGATACTCAAGGCCAGAATACCTACAATGACAATCAATGAGTGTGTAGTGGTGAAGCCCCAGTCTTTCAAATAACTGTGCAACAACATCTTTAATCCTATGAAAATTAATAGGAAAGCTAATCCAACTTTCAAATAATGGAATTTGTGGATAATATTGATCAATAAGAAGAACATCGACCTTAATCCCAAAATCGCAAAGATATTGGAGAAAAATACAATGTATGGGTCTTTAGTGATTGAAAATATCGCTGGAATAGAGTCTACCGCGAAAATTAAATCTGTAAACTCAATTACTAATAATACCAAGAATAATGGAGTCATGTATTTTTCACCATTCTCAATATGGAAAAATCTTCCTTGGTCAAGCTTATGGGTTACTTTAAAATGCTTGGAAGCAAACTTAACAACGGGATGGTTTTCAGGATCAACTTCTTCCTCCTTGTTGCGGTTTATGTACATGTTAAATCCTGTATACACTAAGAATGCTCCGAATACATAAAGAATCCAACCAAACTTCGTAATTAGGGCTGCACCAACGAAGATAAAGATACAACGCATGATGATAGCTCCAAGGATACCCCAAACCAACACTTTGTGATAGTATTTCTCAGGAATACCAAATGAGCTGAATAAAAGTACCATGACAAAGATATTATCCACAGAAAGCGCATATTCAACAACGTAACCTGTCAAATACTCAATGGTTAAGTTTTTGTTGTAAATCTGTAAACTGGCGGCAAGATCATTTTCATTAATGGTAATATTATGAAAATGCTTGGCGACGACTTCTTTGAGCCGAGCAATATCATGTACATTATGAAGTTCGTTTCCCCAATAATATAGCAAGAGAGCAAATAAAAGGGCAAAAGTTACCCATATTGCACTCATGATCGCGGCAACTTTTAAAGATACTGGTTTGTCACTTTTAGAAAATAGACCCAAATCTATTGCTAGCATCAGAATTATAAATATTATAAATCCGATCATAAAAAGTGCTTCGTGGCTCATGTTTTATTTTTTTCTTTCTGTAGTGTAACGTACTAATTGTTCTAATCCCTTTTTATACTCTCCCCCGTTAGGAATGGTATCTAATATATCAAATGCTTCTTGTTGATATTTCAGCATTTGCTCCGTAGCATAATCCAATCCGCCATTTATTTTGACGAAGTTGATAACCTCTGCTACTTTTTGTGAATCCTCGTTATGATTTTTAACAAGGTTGATAATCTTTCTTTTCTGACTCTTATCAACGATAGATAACGCATGGATCAATGGCAATGTCATCTTCTTTTCTTTGATGTCATTGCCTACTGGCTTGCCTACATCATCCAGACCAAAATCAAAAAGATCATCTTTAATCTGAAAAGCAATCCCCACTTTTTCACCAAACAACCTCAGTTTCTCAATAGTTTCCTGATCTGCACCTGCAGATGATGCTCCAATAGCACAACAAGAGGCTATCAAAGAAGCTGTCTTTTTCCGGATAATATCGTAGTAGATAGATTCTTCAATATCTAAATGCCTAGCTTTTTCTATTTGCAATAGCTCACCTTCACTCATCTGTTCAACCGCCTCAGATGCCAATCGCAATAAGTCATGCTCATTGTTTTTTACCGATAGAAGCAAACCCTTCGATAACAAAAAATCGCCTACCAAAACTGCAACCTTGTTTTTCCATAATGCATTGATGGAAAAGAAACCACGGCGCTCATTCGCATTGTCTACAACATCGTCATGAACCAAAGAGGCAGTATGCAATAATTCAACTAATGATGCTCCATGGTAGGTAGATTCAGTAATGGCTCCAGAAACTCCAGCTGAAAAGAAAACAAACATAGGACGCATCTGTTTTCCTTTTTGCTTAATTATATAGCGGGTAATACGATCTAATAAGGGGGCTGAACTCTGCATAGAAGCCTTGAATGTCTTTTCAAAGCGCTTGAGATGTTCTTTTATAGGCAGCTGTATTTCGTCTAATGTTAACATGTATTGGGTATAAGACCGTTAGTCCAATCTGAATCGCAATAAAAATACTAAAATTATGCTTTAGAAGCTAAGGTATTTTCAAGGTCTTGATACCATTTTTCCCCATATTCACGAATTAAGGGGTCTTTCAGAAATTTATAGACTGGAATTTTCAATTCTTGACCAAAACTGCATGCATCTTTACAGATATACCAGCGATCATAATGTAAAACATCAAACTCAGGATAATGCGTAGCTCGGATAGGATAGAGGTGACATGAAATCGGCTTCTTCCATTGAACATCGCCCATCTCATAGGCTTTTTCAATCCCACACTTGGTAATCCCATTTTCCCATGTCACATAGGCACATTCTTTATTCCCGTCAACACATGTCGTGGTTAGGTCCCCGTCTGCGTCAACGACCGAAGTACCCTGAGCCTCAATAGCCTTTATTCCAGCATCAGTCAAATATGGCTTTACCTTTGGATAGATATCAGCCAAAACCTTGGTCTCAGACTCAGTCAATGGAGCTCCAGCATCACCCTCAATGCAACAAATTCCCTTGCATTTACTCAAATTACATACAAAGTCATTGTTGATGATATCCTCATGAACAAGGACATTTCCTACTTCTATCATTTTTTATTTTGAATAACTAACTCGTTTCCCTAATGGGTATTTAAGGCCGTCGGCACTAACTAAATCCATCGTTACCGAACCAATTAAGATGTCAACCTGAGCCTTAACAGGAATACGATTGCCATCATTGGTAACCCAAAGATACAAACGACTATTCTTTTTAAAGATTCTTCCAGGAGAAATTTCTGGACTTAACTTGATACACTCCAATTCACCCAACACAGATTTTACCTTCTCAACACCAATATATTCTACGCCTAATTGTGCAACCTCATCATTTAAGAAATATGTAATCTTAAATTTATCCCCAGATTTTAAACCTGAAAAATCTAGGTTCCTAGAAAAATAATAGGCAGAAACTAAATCAAAGGTTTGCGCAGTAGGACTCTTAAAAGTTCCTTTCTTCCCCTTTACCTGTTTGATCTTATGATCAAAAGTCGCATATTCTACACGGCGATAATTGTTCTCGCGAATATTCTCCGTATATAAAATCGGCAAAAAATTTGATTGATCAATATATGAATCATACTGATTTTTAACGGTATAAAATTTTGAAAAGGCCCCAGAGGTCTGCCCAAAAGCAGATAAATGGATAGCATCGTTTACACCAAAACTATATTTGGACTTCTGTACAGAAAGAGTGCCTGTCGCAGCAGAGATAAAACCATATCTTAACTTGTATTTCAGGACCTCACCAGGTTGGAAAGTCGGATCTTTTAAATAAGGTAATGTCTGGGCAAAGCCAACCGTAGTCAGCATAATACTCAGAAGGATAAATGAAATAATTCTTTTCATACAGTTTTGACAGCAATTATAGAGGAAAGTTTAAGATTTTCGCTTGAATACTGGAACAGTGGAACATGGCTCTCCATACATCACACTTTTTGCAACTTTACTCAACTGAGTAGTAAATGTAACAAAAGCAGACTCTGGAACTGGGATATCACCACAACCTTTAACAACTATACGTTGATCTTGATATTGGCTGTAATCCAACGTCGATAGAGCATGATCGAATAAAGTCTTGCGGACATATTCTTCATCACCAAAATGAATAGATAAAGCATAATCAGCCAATTTAGTAGATAATAACATATAAGCCCAAGTAGGGACTATCGCATCAGCGGTACATACAATGCCAATGTGCTTATCCTTATATAGAGACCAATCATGGGTCTTAATAAATTCTCGGAAGTCCTTCTCCTTTAAAATCAAGCCATGAAATAAATTATCCTTGATGTCATAGATCTCAATCGGTGCCTTCGGAGCATGGTTGGCTAAATCAATAGTGATCAATCCACTTTGTGCAACCTTATTTATGATGTTTTCTTGAATGTCCATTTCTATAAAAATAAAAAAAGCTGGATAACTATTGTTACCCAGCTACAAATTTAGTGAATTCTATGTTAATAGAATTTAATGCGATTGTCAACAATCTTAGCATTGTCTTGTAGGGCTTTCAAAATTGTACCCCAAGAACGCTGAGCTTTTGCTTCTGTAATTTGCTTTTGTTGTGTCGTCAATTCCTCACCAGCTAAGGCTTTTGGATTAACAAAACCGTTTACTTGTACTGCATAAACACCTTGTTTTCCTTCAATCGTTTTTGATGGTTTGTTTGGTTGCAAACCAAATACAGTACCTACTACTGCATTTTCTACTGCAACACCTGGAATTACTGGGTTAGCTAATACAACGTTGTCTACACTTTGAACATTCTTGCCTAATTTCTGTGCTACTTGATCTATAGATCCCGCACCAGATAATGCATTGTTCATTTTCTCCTTCAACATACGCGCCTTAACCATATTCTTAACCACCGGCTCAATTAATGTCTTAACAGATTCTAATGGTTGGATACCTTTTGGTTGAACTCCTGTTACACGAGCAACAATAAAGTTATCGTTAGTTTCATAGATCTTATCGCTTACTTCTCCTTTTTCTGCTTCAAAAGCCCAACGTAATAACTCTCTTGGAACTTCAACACCACCAATCATATTGTCCATAGCAACTGTACGGTCATTTTTAAGAACCTCTACATTTTGTTGCTTAGCGATATCATTGAAATTGTCTTTGTTAACTGCTGTATAGAATTGATTTGCTTTAGAATAAGCGGCATCTGTAGTTTCTTTACCAGAGTGGATACTCTTGTCTACTATCGCCAATTTTGCAATAGGTGAGTTTCCAATTACTCTATTGATTTTTACAATATGAACGCCATAATTCGTTGAAACTACTTTTACATCGCCAGCAGCACTTTCGAATAAAGTCTCATCCAATTCTGGAACCATACCACGTGTAAGCGTTCCGATTTCACCAGCATTGTTTTTGCTGTTTGGATCTGCACTGAATTCTACAGCTAATGCCGCAAAGTTAGCACCACCTTGAATTAGGTTTTTGATAGAATCTGCTTTTGCTAAAGCTTTATCAACACCACCCTCAGTAGCTGGATTGATTACGATATGACTAGCATTTACAGAGTCAGGACTATTTTTAACAGAAATAACCTTAGCTATTTCGTAAACGTTCTGGGTAAGGAAAGGTCCTACAACTGTTCCAGGTGCAGTCTTGAAAACTACTGAATCCAATGCAGGACTCAATTGACCTTTGGTGTAATATCTTACAGGATATTTGTTCTCTGAATTGATCGTTACAAAACTTGAATCATTGGTTGAAGCCTGAAGTTCAGTTTTCAACTTCTGAATATCCCCTGATACCAATGCTGAATCTGCTGCGTTTGGTCTAGCATCAAATAAAACATACTCAATGGTGCGAATCTCTTCAGGATTTTTGAATGCGTTTTTGTTCTTGTCGTAATATTCTTTATAATCTGCGTCAGTCAATTTGATCTCTGAATCTTTAACTGATGCATAATCCAACATCACATACTTGAAGTTTGCCAGTTTGTTACGAGCGTTATAATCGTATTCAGCCTCTAATGAAGTTGTATAAATACTGTTGTTGATAAGGTTCGTATACTTTTGGTTCAAACGCTCGTTTTTCACATTTTGCAATAAACCTTCCCATTGTTGATTTACTTCTGGGTTAGTTTTTGCTTCTTGTTGTACACCTGCAAGGTAATTTCTGTCGAATTGACCCGTTTGAGGATTTGTGAAGGCTTGAACGATTTGAGGCGAAGGATTATTACCTGTCACCATGCTGTTCATCTCGTCACCACCAACTTGAAGACCAATTTTTTCAATCTCTTGGTTTAAAAGATTCTGAGTTAAAAATTGATTCCAAACTTGTTGAACTGCAAATGAACGCATTTGAGGTGAAGACTGTCCACCCATTTGTTGTTGATACATTTGGCTTGCTTGATCCACTTGACCATTGAATGTAGGGTAGTCCATGGCCTCGCCATTTACACTTCCCACCTCATTTTGGCTTCTCGCCCAAAATGGGGTACCAACATTGATGGCATCACCTAATAAAAATGCAACAATTGCTAAACCAATCACGAAAATGACTAAGCCCGCACGGTTTCGCAAAGAGGTCATTAATCCCATAACGATATTCTATAATTTTATGCTAATATTTTTAATAAATTGTTTTTTCGTAAAAACAAGGCGCAAGATACAACTTTTATAAAAAAAACAGTAAAAAATTTCTGCTAGTTCCCAAATGAAGGCAATTGTGAGTCCGAACTAGGATAATGAATTGCTGTACCATTCATAAAACGGATGTCATTAAAGTCTTCATTCGCAGTAAAGGAGGTCCCCTGTGCTGAGGTGCGACCATCGTTGTACTCCGCTGTAATTGGTTGGCTACCGTAATACTTCTTGTTGTTTTCGTCGTAAATCAACTCCTCCGTCTTAATAACAGTCCCATCAACCTTAGTGATCACAACATTGTTGCGGAATTCAGTCAATCCCTCAAGTTTCTTCTGCAAAGCATACTCCGAGGTTACCCGTTGCATCTCCTTGGCATGCTCATCAAAAAAGATGATCAAAACTCCTTTCTTAAATTCATAGTTCCCAGTGCTGTCATGATAAACACGCATCTCGGGTGCTTTCAACTCCGCCTTTACCTTCGCAGAATCACTATAAATAACAGTTACGTCCTTGGAGATATCAACAGCCTCCTCCGCCTTAATATTGGCCAAACGGTCAATATCCTTGGTGTCATTTTCACAGGCAATTGACAAGATTGCCCCTAGCAAAACAATTGTTAGGGGCAAAATTCTCGATATTTTTATGGGTGCAAAATGCATTTCTTAATCGTAACTTCTTCTGATGAACCAAGCATCATTGATCGTAAATCCTAAATTAATGTTAATATAACGTTCACGAACAAGATTGCTCTTCAAGGTTCCTTGTTGTCCAAACTCTGCCGATATGTTCACGTTAGAGAAAGTCCTGCCAAATCCTGTCTCAGGCAATGGCAACCCCAATCCAACAGTTACAGCCATATCATTTATGCGTTGTTGATTAACCGTCATGTGAGTTTTGTTGTACCTAAAACCTAAACGATAATCAATTACTTTTAAATAGTTCATCGACGTAGGGTCTGGTTTAAACTGACCACCAACGGCTACACCGATATTTTTGCCCAATGGCTCTTCATTCAATCTCACTTGGTACTTCGACCAATCAGCATATTTGAAATCCGCACCAATCATCCAGTTAACACCTTTGCTGAAAGTAAATCCAACGGCATGCTTCAATGGAAGATTTATTTTTCCATTAGAGATAATATCATTGGATGAAGTGTCAATCGGAACCTGTTCAGTAACATTGCCAGTAGGAGTTAATGTACGAGATACTATAGAAGTAATCTTACTGTTTACAGAGTTGTCCAAAGATCCCGAATAACCGATCGTCAGGTTTTTACGGTTCCCTAATGGTAAGAAATATTGAACACCATAATCATATGTAATACCTGTAACGCGTCTTGTATCTGTTTTTGCAGTATTGTAATAACCATAGCCAGATGGAAATTCGATTAATGACTTGTCATAGAGATTTCCGAATAAAAATCCAATATTGGCACCAATACTTAAGTTTCTTACAGGAGAAACTCCCCATCCTACATAAGCTTTATTCAAACCACCTTCACCAACTAAACGAGTGGTATAAGGGGTATTGCTAATATCTCTATTAGATGCGATGCTGTAACCCACATCGGAATAAGGCATTAAACCAAATGAAATACCTCCTAATTTTGGACCATTGTTTTTATTTAGTGAAAAGCCGAATGCAAAGTGGCTGAAAGCAAAATCCGCTGTATTATCTGCTCTATTGTTCTTTTCCAATTGTGTCATATTTCCATAAAGCCCAGCATCTAGAATGGTTCTGTTGAATCCAGAATAGGAAGCAGGATTGGAAATGTTTAAGATTGGAAGACCACCTTGAAATCTTACTCCAGATGAAATACCACCCATCGATCGGGTTTGAGGTAACAAATCTTCACGCATCTGGCCTAATCCAAATTGCGAATAAGGGGAATGTGATGTGGAGGATTGTGCAAATGCGCTCGTACTCGAAAGTAGGATAGAACTTATTCCAATTAAAATAAGTAAGGTCGTATTAGAGTAAAATAGTTTCAACTGTTCTAACATTTTAATTTGATTTAACTTCCTTATGATCTTAAAACCTAATCGTTGATAAATCATGCAAGTTAAATCTATTTTGATGGCTGTATTACCTGAATTTTTGCTACAAAACTATCTATTTTTTAAATATCACAAGCTTTTTAGTTGTTAAAAAAGGTTAAACACCTATTCTTCAACATCTTAGAAAAACTGAAAATAGATAATCGTTAACAAAATAACTATATATAGGGTTTCGTAAAACCATTTGAGTTTTGCATGGGTGAAAAAGTATGCTAAGTAAATCGACAACGGAGGAACACAAAGCAGAAAATGATTGACCGAACGTTCTTGATTGAGATAAAAAGAACCAAAAATCAAAACCAGCATTATAAATAATAGCTGAAAACTTTTTCTGATCTGAACAACGCTCTTAAAGAAATTGTCCTTCAGAATAAATAGGAATCCACCAATGGCAATAATAATAGGGATCAACACAAAATAATCATGGATGTCCATGTTTAATTTGGTTGGAAATGCATACGTAAATGGAAGAAAAATCTGGTAAAACTCATCCATTCTTTCTAACCAGAAATAGGCTACCGCCAATAAAAAGTAAACCGTAATAACTCCCAACAAAGGGGTTACCCATTCCCGCCAATAGAATGCCCTGAAAATGACCAAGCTGGACCAGATCAACAACAGCATAATGATAAATGGGAAATAAATAAGACTGCCTAGAGCAACTAATAACCCTAGATCAAACATGATCCCTTTAATATCAGCATGTTTGTAAATATTAAACAGCTTTGAGAGCATCCCGATGGTAATGAAATTACAGATTAACGTCGGTGACAGCACCAAGAATGGAATAAACAAGCTGACCAATGTCATAAACATCAGAGCTGTTAAAAAACTTGGTTTTCCCAATAGATTGAAATGATTGACAATCTTATTCAACGCAAAAGCTTGAATTAATGTCAAAACCAATGTAATCAATACATTGGATGAAGGAGAGAAATTTGCTCCAGGTTCTAGACCCAAAAGGCGACCCAAACCAGGCTCAAATAATACCGGAGTCAAGTTCTCCGGAAGATGCAAATAAGCACCAAGACATAATATGGTACCAACAAAAATAACAAGGAATACATTTAATCCCGATAATGATCGATGTTGGTTTATTAGCATAGAATCCTATCCTTATTTATCTTTTTCCAGTTTGTTGACCTTTTTGTCAATCGTAAATAGATAAATGGCAACAACAGTAAAGATTACCAACATAACTGCCACAACAACATATATTTTACCTTCAGCACGAAGTCCATCAGCCATTTCTACTTGGTTTTGTGCATGGGCTGATAACCCGATTATCAATGCTGCCAAGGTTAATAGAAAATTTTTCATCTTAAAAACTATTTATTTTATCTTCAATTATACGAATGCGATACCTTAATGATGCTATCCAACAGCCTATCAAGATCCAGCCAATAACAGCCGTGTAAAAAACAGGTCGCATGTAGTTGTCCATGTCCAAATCTCCAAATGTATTGTTACCACCACTGCCAGGGTGCAATGAATCATTCATTTTTGGCAAAATATAGATCAGAACAATCATTATTGGGAACGCAAAAAATATTATAGATCGCAGAGATTTTAGCACGTTTCTGCTCCTCCTCAAGAGCATTTCTTAATACCAAATAGGCTAAATACATTAACGTAGCGATCGCTGCACCATTCAATTGTGGGTCGTTGGTCCAAGGTGCTCCCCAAGTGAAATTAGCCCACAACATACCCGTCAATAATCCACAAAGACAAAATATAATACCTGTATTTACAGCCTCAACAGCCATAAAATCATATTCACGTTTGCCCGTATTCAAATATTTAATACTATAGATTAAGGAAATGAGATATAAAACCATCATCGTAAACCACATCGGAACGTGGAAGTAAACATTACGGATAGTTTCATTTAATATAGCCAATACAGGAACCGGCCCAAGAAGCCCCCCAATAATGGTAAGACCTACCATAACGACTCCTAAAATTTTCCACCAACTCTTTCTCATAAGAACAAAAAATCAATCTCGCCAAAGGTAAGGAAATAACAGCAAAGAAATGGCAACTGTAATGATATTAATTGCCAATAAAACAGCAATATCGCCCATGTTATCAACGATTGCATTGCCGTTTACAGCATTTTGTGAAAGCTTGATCAATACAATCAACAAAGGGATAATAACCGGAAAACTTAAGATCGCCATGATCGTACTATTATTGCCAGCTTTCGCACTGATAGCAGAAACCATCGTGAAAACTGTAGCAAAACTGATGCTGCCCAATAAAATCGCCAAGCAATAAACCAATAAGTTCTCAGCCTGGCTCTTAAATATTAAATTATAAATGATAAATGCGGTGCTAGACAACAAGATCATCAATCCCGAATTGTAAATAATCTTAGCAAGAATGATAGCTTTGGGGCTGACGATGGAATAGTAATAAAGGTGCCTGTGACCAGTTTCCTGAAGAAAACTTCGACTCATGGCATTTATTGCCGCAAAGAGTAAGATAATCCAGAACAAAGTGTTCCAAACGATAGTATCCACAGACTTGAATGATTGATAACATACAAATACTGTGGATACTACATAAAGTAAGATACTGTTGATGGCATATTTAGAACGCCATTCTAGGACAATATCCTTATATATTAATGTTTTTACTTGCTCTAGGAGATTCATGTCTTGCAAAGATACGAATCAATCTGTTGAGCAGGTATGCTCGCTCGAGAAATTAAGCGTTTTTAATTTCTGATTTAGCTTTATCAGCTATTTCTTCAGCTTTGTTACCTGCGCTATGTGCAGCGTCAGATGCTCTGTTAGCCCATTCGTTAGCCTTTGAAGATGCTTTGTCTAATGCATCACGGCCAGCATTTTTAGCGCGATCTTTTAAGTTCTCTAAATCTTCTTTAGCAGATTTAGCTAATTTTGATGCTCTCTTAGCTTCTTTTTTAGAAAGTTCTTTGATAGATTTTGTTAAACTTTTGATCCCGTCATTAGCACGGTCTAATTGTTTCTTTCCATCTTCAGTTCCTAATAAATAATATGCCGCTGTTCCAACTGCTAATCCTAGTAGGGCAAATGCCACTAATCCATTTCTATTTTTTTCCATGATTCTAAAAATTTTTTATCCTATTTAGTCTAATATGTTCTGTTGATTATAAACAAGGGATAAGCCAAAATGTTTTAAACCTACCTAAATTAACAAAAAATTAACTTTCAACCGCCTGGAGGGACTGCAAAGTATATAAATGACGGTACAAACCACTGTTTTTTTCCATTAATTCTTGATGGGACCCCATGTCTGAAATAATTCCATCTTCAACCACAATAATCATGTCAGCGTCTCGAATAGTGGACAGTCGGTGTGCAATTATGATCGAAGTTCTGTTCTTCATCAGTTCAACCAATGCTTGCTGAACCATCCGTTCGGATTCCGAATCCAATGATGAAGTCGCCTCATCTAAAATCAAAATAGCAGGATCTTTCAATAAAGCCCTAGCAATGGCAATCCGTTGTCGCTGACCTCCCGAGAGCTTCACGCCTCGCTCACCAACGACAGTATCATATCCCTCTGGAAAATCCATAATAAAATTATGCGCATTCGCACGTTTCGCAGCCGTGATGATATCTTCGGCTTCGGAATTCAGATTTCCATAGCTGATGTTCTCACGGATGGTTCCACCGAATAAAAGGACATCTTGAGGAACAATCGCAACCTGATTCCTGATATCTGTAAGTGCAAGCTCATTTGCGGGAATACCATCATATTTCAATTCTCCGCTCGAAGGTTGATAAAACTGAAGAATCAAAGATGCAATGGTTGACTTTCCTGTTCCACTTGGCCCAACAATCGCCAGTTTCTTGCCGGCTTCCACATGAAAGGAAATATCCTTCAAAATGGTCAGGTCAGGACGGGTAGGATAAGAAAAACTTACATGGTCAAATACAATATCACCATGCAATGCTATTTTGATCTCTTTATCTTCTTCATTGACCTGAATGTCCTCCTTAGGTTCATCTAAGATTTCCAACACACGCTCGCTGGCACCCAATGCTCGTTGCAAACTAGCATACAGTTCCGGAAAACTTCCCATAGAACCCGCAACAAACATAGAGTATAAAATATATGTCGTAAGATCACCTACTGAAATTTCATTGATGGAAACCAAAGACGCACCGTACCAGATTACAACAATCACAGCACCAAAAAATGGCAAATATGATAAAAGACGCAAAAATACCACGGTAGGTAGCTCCTTTAACCGCCAAAGCAACAGATTGATTTAATTTTTCAGCATATCGCTTGGACTCAAAAAACTCATTCACAAAGGCCTTCACATTGCTGATCCCCAACAGGGTTTCCTGAACAACAGAGTTGGATTCTGCTAGTTTGTCCTGCGATTCCTTGGATAACTTACGGATAAACTTCCCAAAAATTATAGCAATAACAATAATCACAGGAAGAATACATAAATTCATCAAGGCCAATTTTGGAGATACCCATACTAACAATACCACACCAAAAGATAGACTTATGGTCTGCCTCAGCATTTCTGCCAAGGTAGTCGTCATGGTATCTTGAATTTGGGAAAGATCAGCTGATAATCTACTGTTCAATTCGCCAACCCGACGGTTAGCAAAGAAATCGATAGGAAGAGTAATTAATCGATGATAAGTGTCTTTTCTAATATTGGCCAATGACTTTTCGGCAATCTCTACAAAAAGACGAATCCGAAAAAATGAAATAATGGATTGAAAAGAAAGGATAATTAAGGACAGGCTCCCAATAAACATGACGCTAGCTGGCAAAAATGTAAAAGTCTCTCTACCTTGGGCTGCATCGATCATAGCCCCTAAAAGAGCCGGAAATGTCAACATGCTCAAGCTGGAAAGGATCAGGAACACCATACCAATGACAAATTTCCATTTGAAAGGCTTGATGTAAGAAAAAATCTTTAATGCTTTCTTTAGAATTTCTTTATTCAGCTTCGGCTTGGGTAGATCCTCCGAATGCGCATCACCACTGTTCAATCTCGGTCTGGCCATGTATTATTTCTTTCTCTATTCGAGCAAAAGTACCAATATAAATAATCCTTCATATCACTATTCCGTCACTTTTTTGGGTTTGTGCCTGTTGTACTGATAAATTAACGCTATAATTAACCCTATAATGACTATAATGGAAATATACAGCATAATTCCACTCCCTCTATCCGTATTTTCCATGGATTTCAATTCCTCCCGGAGCTTGTCATTCTCATTTTGCAATTTGGTGATGGTCTTCATATAGGCGGATACTTGATTGTCATATTCCGCAGCCAATCGTTGATACCTTTCGCTCTGTGCATCTTTGAGGTCCAATAGCTTTCTGGTTTCTATAAATATGTTGTTGTCATTCAGCACCACCTGCCTTAAGATGTCAATTGACTTTTGCATGTCTTTTTTAGTCTTGAAAAGTCCGAAAACTCCTGTTTTCTTCTGCAATGACTCATCATATTCGCCGAATCGACGGCTGCGTTCATCCAACAAGTGGTTTACCCGCTCGCGTTGTGCCTCGAATGTCATAGAATCAGCTTTGACAATCGTACTGTCCTGCCCTTGACTAATCTTGAAAATACATAGCAAGAGGGGGATCAAAAGGATATGTTTCATCAGGTTGATGTTAAATATTTTAATAGGTGTTTTAAACATGAATATCTTTCAAGCAATTTTTCTGCCTTTTTTTGTTTTTTGATGTAGCATAATAAGAATAGTGTACGTCAATACAATAAGACCATTACACTAAATTATGAAAATTCAATTCCAAAAACTCAAAAACAGCTTACTGCTATTTCTGCCGTTGCTTTTTATGTTCGCATTCCTTGGATGCGATAAAATGGATGTTAAGGAAACTTACACCCTTAAAATCCCAATCTACAAAAAACTATGGGAAGTTCGCAAAATGGACATTGTCATGTCAAGTCCCCAACAAGTTCAAAATGCAGGAAAAATCTATCTCTACAAAGATCATCTGTTTATCAATGAACCAAACATAGGGATTCATATCTATGATAATTCCAATCCGGTTAGTCCGAAGTCATTGGGCATGCTTCCAATTATTGGGAATTTTGATCTAGGAATCCAAAACGATCTGCTCTATGCTGACAACATCGTCGACCTACTCACTTTTGACATCTCTAACTTATCAAAACCAGTATTGGTCGATAGGCAAAAAGATGTTTTCGCCATAAAATATAAATTAGGAGAAATAGAAAGATACGAATTACTAGACACCGATTTAATTCCCGTTAGTTACAGGGATTAATTGATTAACAGTGAGTATAAAGATAAATATACCCCTAAGGAGCCAGAGTTAATTTATTTAGAAAACTACAGTGCCTTAAATAATAGTGGAGGTGGCACAAACCAAGTTGGTCAAGCAGGTTCAACTGCTAGATTCGCTATCTCTAACAATGTATTGTTTGCAATCTACTTGAACAAAGTCAAAAATTTTGACCTGAACAACCCCCGTTCACCGAAAATGCTGAATGAAGTTGATCTAGGCTTCGGAATAGAAACATTGTTTCCATACAAAAAATCCTTGTTTGTCGGGGCTTTCAATGGCATGCACATCCTGGATATCACAAATCCCTATCAACCGAAACATATGACAACCTATGCTCATGTTGTTGCTTGTGACCCAGTTGTAGTTAACGATTCTTATGCATTTGTGACATTAAGAACGGGTACTATGTGTGGGGGAGTCCAAAATATTCTCGAAGTGGTGGACATCACAAACCTAAATTCACCTAAACAGGTTAAAGTATATCCTATGCAGAATCCACATGGACTTTCTCTAGCAGGCGATTATCTGTATGTCTCTGAAGGGGACTTCGGTCTGAAAAGTTTAAAGTCAATGATGTCAATGCAATTGATAAAAATATGGTGCAGCACCTCGATAAAATTAAAAGTACGGATATCATTGCTGGACCGAAATCATTGATCGTCATGGGGGAATGAAACAATCTGCCAATTTGATTATTCTAACAAAGCCAATCTGAAACAGTTGAGCTGTATAACCATAGGAAAATCCAAATAATATAGACTATGAAAAATACTTTTTTAATTATTCTAGTCTTGACTGGGATGATGTTCATCAGCGGTCATTTGTTAGCTCAACAAAACAAATTCCACTAACCACACTCAAGGCGGTCTAATAGCATATAACATCAATTTTGATGAAGTTGGTTGGTTCGTTCAGACCTTTAATGGTATGCGAATAAACTCAAACCTTGCCATCGGGGGCACGGCTGGTTTTGAGAAATTGTTTGTTAACAAGATTTTAAATATTCAATTATTCCTGTTGCAGTAGGTTTAAGGTATGATGTGCCGATTCCATCATTGCGGAGGGTCTTTGTTGGCTTGGATGCAGGATATGGATTTGCATGGGAAAAGGAACCGCCTCTTGAAGGGGAAGCAAAGGGAGGGATGCGTGTTAACCCTGAAATTGGTGTGAAGTTCGAGCTGGGTGAAGGGAAGACTTTTATGACCTTTGGACTAGGTTATCTGTTCCAGCAATTCCAAGACTGAATATACTCAAGGTTACTCTATTGGACCTGGAGAGACAGAATATATCATTTATTATCCTATTGAGGATTACCTGAATAAACAGGATATCAATGCGCATAGATTCACCCTTAAAATCGGCTTCGGGTTTTAAGAGCTGATATAAAATATTCCTAATAACCTTAAAATGGGTAAGGGTGGCAAGATAATGACTTGTCGCCCTTTTTTGATGATTGATTACGCTGATTAAATAATGAACTATAATTTTATGGAAAAACCTATCCCGTTTAATATCTCAAATCTCACATCTCATATCTCATATCTAATCACAATATCTCAAATCTCATATCTAATCACAATATCTCAAATCTCAAATCTCATATCTGTAACTCCTTCCACTCTCCTTCGTCTCTTGTTCGGACTTTGTTTGGACCTCGTTCGGAGCTTCTTCGGAAAACACCCGAACAAGGTCCGAACGAGGTCCGAATGAAAGAGGACTCAGAGTGGAACAAGAGTGGAAGGAGAGTGGAACAAGAGCAGAAAAAAATAAAAAAAGTCTCTTATCTATATGCTAAGAAATCATTGGAAAAGAAAATTGGATGATTAGAGATTTTGAGAACTAATGCTTTGGTTTCAATAATGTTGTATTTGAAAAAAAACGTGGAACATTGATAGAAAAAAGAATGGTTTCTATTTTTTATCTAGGAATTCGACAAGGATGGTTTCATCTTGATATAAACCCAGGAGTTGACTGGCGTGTCCTTTGTTGATTGCTATTTCGAGGAAATTACTGATGCCGAATAAACAGAGTTTTTTCACCTTCAGAAACTTCATTGTAATGCCAACTCAGGTTGCTGATGGTTTCGTTTCTTTTGAAGCGGAGGATAAAATCTCTTCCTTGCTGAACTTGGTTGAATAGATCCTTGCTGATGTTACTGATAACATTCCCGAAGGAATCGATAAAGGTAACATGCCCCTTGATGGTGTTGTTGTTGTAGATCGGTTGGAAGGTAACCTTTTGGACAGCGTTGTCCACCGGGATTCCGATTTCCTTTAGTTTTCCGCCGTTTGCTATATGGCAAGCTGCTTTGGTCAGGATATCAGCAAGAGGGAAATGCAGGTATCTCAAGTCTTGCATAATATTGATCTCGACCATTTCGGTGGGTTTGTCCTCGCCGGTAATAATGCTGAATATACCATTGTCTGCGCCAACGAAGAATTGACCCTTATATGCCATCGCTAGATATCTTGAGTCTTCTTGGAAAACAGTGTCGATGCCGATCAAGTGAACGGTGTTCTTCGGGAAATAAGGGTAAGCATTGTTGATAACAAAGGCAGCGTGTTGAATACTGAAGGATGGGATGTCATGTGAAATATCCACAAGTCTTACATTCGGCAACTGCGAAATGATGCTGCCCTTGAGTGCAGCTTGATAAAAATCGCGGTGACCTAAATCTGTGGTTAACGTAATTACTCCCATATTGTTCAGCAAAGCCTGAAGCTAAAAAATTTTACTGTTATTTTGTTAAGCGAATTACAAAAATAGAAAAACTAAACTGATTGCTAAATCTAATATTAATTATTACTTGCAATTGCTTTTATTTCTGCTCAATTAGTTTTGTATTTTTGATTCAACAAAGTGGATAAAAGGCATAATATTTTTGTTTTTTTGAATATCTTTATTCACACGCCACATGGACATGACGTGATTTAACAGGAAATTAATACTGAAATAATTTGAGCGAATTAGAAATCAATTTGGATGTTGTCAATTTGGTGACATTATGGGGAGCTCAGAATGAGAATTTTGAGTTTATTAAGAAAGCGTTTCCGAAGTTGCGTCTCGTAGCACGAGGAAGTACCTTGAAAGTTTTGGGTGAAGAAGGTGAAAGAACAAGGTTCCAACAGGTTTTTGATGATATTTTGGCTCATATAAATCAGTTCCAGACGTTGTCCCTATTAGAATTGGAAAGTTTGTTGGGGTCAGTGACTTCAGTGAAACCTAATCCGATTGCTGAAAAAGAGGATGGCGATCAAAAGGCGGCTGCATTTAAGGGAGAACCAATCGTTTACGGACCTAATGGTATTGTTGTCCGCGCTAGGACACCCAACCAAAGGCGAATGGTCGACAGTATCAACAAAAATGATATCCTTTTCGCTATCGGACCCGCAGGGACCGGAAAAACTTACACCGCTGTAGCATTGGCTGTAAGAGCACTCAGAAATAAAGAAATCAAACGAATCATATTGACAAGACCTGCTGTAGAAGCTGGTGAGAATTTGGGTTTTCTTCCAGGTGACCTGAAAGAGAAAGTCGATCCATATTTACGCCCATTGTATGATGCCCTAGATGATATGATCCCGGCCGAAAAACTGAAAGGTTATCTGGAGAACAGAACGATCGAAGTCGCACCATTGGCATTTATGCGCGGTAGAACCTTAGACAATTGTTTTGTGATATTGGATGAGGCTCCAAAATGCGACCGATATGCAGCTGAAAATGTTTTTGACTCGTATGGGGCCAACAGCAAAATTTATCGTCACAGGCGATATGACCCAAGTGGATTTGCCGAAAAAGACGCAGTCAGGATTGGTCAATGCTGTCAAGATACTTGATGGAATCGAAGGTATTGATATGATTTATTTAAGTGGCTCTGATGTTGTTCGCCATAAATTGGTGAAACGGATCTTGGAGGCTTACGGCGATATTTAAGAAATAAATTAGCGCGTCTCAGACGCAAACACAATGAATACAATAAAAGAAACAAATTTTAATTTTAAGGGTCAAACTGCATTTTATAGAGGAAAAGTTAGAGATGTATACAGTATCGGCGATGATTTTTTGGTCATGGTCGCTTCGGACCGTATCTCAGCATTTGATGTAGTATTGCCAAAGCCAATCCCTTACAAGGGTCAGGTTTTGAATCAAATTGCATCGAAGTTCCTTTCAGCGACTGAAGACATCCTGCCTAATTGGGTTGCCTCAGTTCCAGACCCGAATGTTACCATCGGAAAGAAATGTGAGCCTTTTAAAGTAGAAATGGTAATCCGAGGTTATGTTTCAGGACATCTTTGGAGAACTTATAGAGATGGTGGCCGTGTACTCTGCGGAGTTCAGTTGCCTGAAGGTTTAAAAGAAAACGATAAATTACCTACGCCAATCATTACTCCTTCTACAAAAGCAGATGTAGGACATGATGAAGATATTTCCAGAGAAGATATTATTGCTCGTGGAATTGTTTCAGAAGAAGATTATACGCAATTGGAGAAATATGCGCATGCTTTATTCCAAAGGGGAACTGAGATTGCTGCAGAGAGAGGGTTGATTTTGGTGGATACCAAATATGAATTTGGTAAGAAGGATGGTCAGATCTATTTGATCGATGAAATCCATACACCAGATTCTTCACGCTATTTCTATGCGGAGGGTTATGAAGACCGTCAAGCAAAAGGTGAAGCACAGAAACAGTTGTCCAAAGAATTCGTAAGACAATGGTTAATTGAGAACGGATTTCAAGGGAAAGATGGACAAAAAGTGCCAGAAATGACTGAAGAAATTGTAAAATCGATTTCGGAACGTTATATTGAGCTTTATGAACATATCACGGGTGAAAAGTTTCTTTATCCAGAAGAAGGAGATGTTTTGGAAAGGGTAGAGAAAAACGTTTCAAAAGCCTTGGATAATTTGTAGAATGTTAACACGCTATTAATCAATTTTAATATGAAATTTACGGTAGATAAGTATGATCGATATGTGGTGATAGAACCACTCAATGAAAAATTAGATGGAGAGACTGCCGCGAGTTTAAAAGGTGAGTTTATGCTCCGCAATACCGGTGGACAGCGTAATATTGTCTTGGATATGAATAATGTAATAGCGACAGATGAAACCGGTATCCGTACTGGGCTTTTGGCACGCAGATTATGTAAATCCCTAGGAGGATTGTTTATATTGACAAACCTGAATGAAGATGTTTTGAAATATATCAAGTCCCTAGGATTGGATAAATATTTTATAATTACGTCGAATATTGAGAAAGCCAAGGATTTGATTTTTGGCAATGAGATCAGATTGGATCTTAAGAAAGAAGAGCAGGCGTAATATGTTGCGGTTTGAGGTTTTAATATTAGGTAATAGCTCGGCGACACCCATGTTTGAGCGCCATCCTACATCTCAAGTTGTCAATTATAATGAGCAATTGTTCTTGATAGACTGTGGAGAGGGTACACAGATGCAACTTTCCAAATATGGTATCAAGAGCAATCGCATAGACCATATTTTTATCAGCCATTTGCATGGGGATCACTATTTAGGCTTGGTTGGTCTTGTATCTTCTATGCATTTGGTAGGTCGAAAGGCCGACTTGCATATTTACGGTCCTGCACCATTGCAGGAAATCCTCGAATTGCACTTTAAATACTCAGAAACAGTTATTCGCTATAAGATTATCTTTCATCAGACGAATCCTGACCAAGAGGAAGTATTGTTTGAGTCACGAATGTTGACGGTTCGGTCCTTTCCGTTGATTCATAGAATTCCTTGTACCGGCTTTAGATTTGATGAAGGTAAGCGTGCAGCAACCCTTATTCCAGAAAAAGTAGAAGCACTGAATATTCCTAAAGTATATTTTGCTGCGATCAAAAAAGGACTTGACTATGTCGACCCTCAAGGAAATGTATTTGCTGCCAGTGAATTAACGCTCCCGCCACCAGCCTCACGTAGTTATGCTTATTGTTCAGATACCGTTAGGCATGGGATCTACTTAAGTTCTATCGAAGGGGCAGATCTGCTCTATCATGAAAGTACTTTCTTGCATGAAATGGTAGACCGGGCAAAAGAAACTTTCCATACCACATCCATGGAAGCTGCGGAGATTGCCAAAGAAGCAAATGTAAAGAAGCTTCTGCTTGGACATTACTCCGCAAGATACCGAACACTACAACCATTGCTGGATGAAGCCCAGCTTGTTTTTCCTAACACAGAACTATCAGTAGAAGGGAAATGGTTTTTAGTTTAGTGTTTTTGTTAATTTTTAGCCATATTTACAGCTCGAAAATTTTTAGACTAATACAATGTCCTTCAACTTAACCGCACTGCTTCGAGATAACATCAAGAAACTGGTGCCGTATTCTTCGGCACGAGATGAATTCAAGGGAGAAGCATCCGTATTTTTGGATGCCAATGAGAACGCTTTTGGTTCTCCGCTTCCACATGATTACAACCGATATCCCGACCCTCTTCAGCATCGTTTAAAGGAAAAGTTATCTAAAATCAAAGGCGTTCCTGCAGAGAATATGTTCTTGGGGAACGGTTCTGATGAAGCAATCGATATTTTATATAGAGCATTTTGTACTCCAAAACTGGATAATGTCATATTAGTGCCCCCAACTTATGGAATGTATGAGGTCTCGGCTAACATAAATGATGTTGAAACCAGGAAAGTAAATCTTACTCCAGATTTTCAACTTGATTTGGACGGAATTGCTGAAGCATTGGATACTCATACAAAAATGATCTTTATATGCTCACCTAACAATCCTACCGGCAATAGCATCAATCCATTGGATATTGAAACGCTACTTGTAAATTTTAAAGGTTTGGTGATTGTAGACGAGGCATATATCAATTATTCATCTCAAAAGTCATTCACGCATTCCCTTCCAGAATTTCCAAATTTGGTGGTTTTACAAACATTGTCCAAAGCTTGGGGATTGGCAGCATTGCGTTTGGGGTTAGCATTTGCAAGCAAAGAAATCATTGAGGTGTTCAATAAAATCAAACCTCCCTATAATATTAATCAAGCGACTCAAGATTTAGTCCTTGAAGCGCTAGAAAATGTGGACGTTGTTAATGAATGGATCAAAACAACTGTAGCAGAAAGAGGAGAACTGGCGAAGAAATTAATGGCATTAGACCAGGTAGAGCATATTACTCCTTCTGACGCTAATTTTATTCTAGTAAAGTTAGATAAACCGAGAGAACTTTATGGTTATTTGGTAGAGAAAGGGATAATTGTTCGTGATAGGTCCAAAGTAGCACTTTGTGAAGGTTGTCTTCGTATTACGGTTGGGACAAAACCTGAAAACGAACGACTATTAGAAGAAATCCAACTATTTTATAAATAAGAAAAAATGGCTGATCAATTAAAAAGAATATTGTTTATTGACAGAGATGGTACTTTGATTTTGGAACCGGAAGACGAGCAGATCGATTCGTTTGCAAAATTAAAATTCTATCCTGGCGCATTACAATATCTACCTAAGATAGCAAAAGAATTAGATTTTGAATTGGTATTAGTGAGCAACCAAGATGGATTAGGGACTGCATCACATCCGGGAGGAGAACTTTTGGCCCGTTCATAAATTTGTGTTGGATACTTTCTCTGGAGAAGGTGTAACATTTGTCAAAGAGCATATTGACAAGACTTTTCCTCATGAGAATGCCGATACCCGTAAGCCAGGTATCGGGATGTTGAAGGAATACTTTGACAATGAAAAATATGACTTGGCCAATTCATTTGTGATAGGTGACCGTGTTAATGATGTGCGTCTAGCACAGAATCTGGGTGCTAAAGCAATCTGGTTGAGAAATAATGATGACCTTGGCAAACACGAAGGTGTTGAGTTTCTTGAAGATTCAATCGGTCTGGAAACCAAAGATTGGAAATCAATCTATGAATATCTAAAATTAGGAACACGCACCGGAGAACACCATCGCAAAACCAATGAAACAGATATCTATATCAAATTGAATTTGGATGGTAGTGGTGTTTCAGACATTGATACTGGTCTTCCATTTTTTGATCATATGTTGGACCAATTGGCTCGTCATGGAGCTGTGGACCTGACAATCAAAGCAAAAGGAGATTTGCATATTGATGAGCATCATACCATTGAGGATACAGGAATAGCCTTAGGGGAGATCTTTTTATCAGTATTGGGGAATAAAAGGGGAATTGAGCGTTATGCATATACTTTGCCAATGGATGATTGCTTAGCTCAGGTTGCCATTGACTTTGGTGGTAGAAACTGGATTGTTTGGGATGCTGAGTTTAAGCGTGAGAAAATAGGAGATATGCCAACAGAAATGTTCTTTCATTTCTTCAAGTCATTTTCGGATGCTTCAAAATCCAATTTGAACATTCAAGCGACTGGAGAAAACGAACATCATAAAATTGAGGCTATTTTCAAGGCATTTGCCAAAACAATTAAAAAAGCTGTTCGTAGAGATGTTGATAATATGCAACTTCCTAGTACAAAGGGATTATTGTAAAAACGAAATGGGATTTGCGGGGTTATACTATTAAGGTATTATGATTGGGATAGTAAATTACGGAGCTGGGAATATTTTTTCCATTACGGCAGCACTAAAGCGATTGAACATTGATTATGGGATGATCAATAAGCCTGAGGATTTTGATTTATATGATCGGATCATTATTCCTGGAGTAGGGCATGCTGGTGCCGCAATGCAGAAACTGGTAGAATCAGGTTTGTCGGAGACGATAAAGGGTTTGAAGAAACCAGTATTGGGGATATGTGTAGGGATGCAGTTAATGACGGATTATTCTGAAGAAGGCGATGTTGATCTGTTGGGAATTATTCCATTGAAGACGTTACATTTTAATGGTCGAGTTCAAGAAAAGGTACCACATATGGGCTGGAATAGTATTGAATTTCAAAATAACTGCCCACTTTTCAAGGATATTCCTAATAATTCCTATTTTTATTTCGTTCATTCTTATTACATTGAACACGAATTGACCTATGGGATAGCGACCTGTGCGTATGGATTGCCATTTTCGGCAGCAATATCTCGAGATAACTTCTGGGCAGTACAATTTCACCCTGAGAAATCAGGGCAAGTTGGGGAACAGTTGTTGCTGAATTTTAATGAGTTTTAATTGAATTTTTTTAGACTATGTATATTATACCTGCAATTGATGTTTTGGACAAACAGGTTGTCCGTTTAAGAGAGGGAAACTACGAAGATGTTACCACCTATCCTATTACTTTAGAGGAACAAATCGACAAGTATCATGCAAATGGTACCGAGATTGTTCATATCATTGATTTAAATGGTGCTAAAGGAGATTTCAGCAACCAAGAGTATTTGTTCGAGATCATCAGAAAAACTGAAATGAAAGTTCAGTATGGTGGCGGTGTTCGTAGCATTGAAAAAGTTAAGGAATTGGTTGATGCTGGAGTTTATCGCGTTATTGTAGGTACTCAAGCCATCACAAATCCTACATTTTTAGAGGAGCTGAGCAAATTGAACGAAGGCAGAGTAAAATATGCAGACCATATCGTGATTGCTATCGATGTACTAGATGAGGTAATCAAATATTCAGGATGGTTGGAAAGCTCGCCAATCAAATTGATTGAATATATCGACAAATGTCTAAGCCTAGGCTTCTATCGTTTCTTGTGTACAGATATCAGCAAGGATGGAAAATTAGGTGGAGCAGGCGTAGAGCTTTACAAGAAACTTTTAGATCATTCTCCAATCATCAAGTTAATCGGTTCTGGTGGAATTAGTTCTATGCAAGATATCGAGGAACTGAACAATTTAGGCAAGATGGAGTCAGTAGTTGTTGGTAAAGCTATTTACGAAAACAGAATTACTATTGAAGAGATCAAGGACTGGAATCTTAAAGCATTAATTAGTTTTTAAGGATGCTAGCGAAGCGAATTATTCCCTGTTTGGATGTTAAGGATGGTCGCACGGTAAAAGGGGTAAATTTTGTTGACCTTCGAGATGCAGGTGATCCTGTAGAATTAGCATGGCAATATTCGCAACAAGGTGCTGATGAGCTTGTCTTTCTAGACATTACAGCTACCCATGAGCGACGTAAGACAACAGTAGATCTTGTTAAAGCTGTTGCGAGCCAAATCAATATTCCCTTTACTATCGGTGGAGGCATTAATGAGCTTGCAGATGCAGATATACTATTAAATGCTGGTGCCGATAAAATTTCCATTAACTCAGCCGCGGTGCGCAATCCAAATTTATTGAATGAATTTGCAAAAGCATTTGGCGTTCAGTTTGTTGTTTTAGCGGTTGATACGCGATTGGTTGATGGAAAGAATTATGTTCACTTGCGTGGTGGCCGCGACATGACAGAAATTCAAACCGAAGATTGGATCAAGGAAGCTGAAGATCGTGGTGCAGGTGAAATATTATTGACCTCGATGGATCATGATGGGACGAAAAATGGATTTGATAATACGTTATTGAAAAAAATCAACGATTCCATCCATATACCTCTGATAGCTTCGGGGGGTGCAGGAAATCAGCAACATTTCGTTGATGTTTTTCAGCAAGCATCCGTTGATGCAGCTTTGGCGGCATCGGTCTTTCATTATGGGGAGATCTTGATCCCAGAATTAAAAGAAACATTGCACGCTAATGGTATTCCCGTTAGACGATGATAATACATATAACATGACTATTGACTTTAATAAAGGTGACGGGCTTGTTCCTGTAGTGATCCAAGATTATCAGACTCTTGAGGTTTTGATGTTGGGCTACATGAATGCAGAGGCTTGGGAGAAAACTCAAGGAGAACAGAAAGTCACTTTCTTTTCAAGAAGTAAAAACAGGCTCTGGACAAAAGGTGAAGAGAGCGGCAATTTCTTAAATGTCGTTGATACTGCTATCGACTGCGACCAGGATACTATATTAATCAAGGTTGACCCAGTTGGCCCAACTTGCCACACAGGATCCCGCAGTTGCTTTAAAACTGAATTCAATCAAAACTTCTTGTTGCAATTGGAAAGGATCGTTCAGTATAGAATAGATTTTCCGAGTGATGAATCTTATGTGAACAGACTTCGTTCAAGAGGTATCAATAAAATTGCTCAAAAAGTAGGTGAGGAAGCTGTAGAAACAGTTATTGCGGCATTGACAGAGACTGATCAAGATTTTATCAATGAGAC
This sequence comes from Sphingobacterium daejeonense, assembly GCF_901472535.1. Classification (NCBI taxonomy): domain Bacteria; kingdom Pseudomonadati; phylum Bacteroidota; class Sphingobacteriia; order Sphingobacteriales; family Sphingobacteriaceae; genus Sphingobacterium; species Sphingobacterium daejeonense. The sequence goes on from NZ_LR590470.1 coordinate 412,618, forward strand.
CTCTGATCTATTATTCCACCTGATCGTTTTATTGAAAGAAAAAGGAATGAGCTTGGAAACAATCGCCAAAAACTTAGAAGGCAGACATCAATAGAAAAATTTGATATTTAAAAGATAAACTAAGGCTAATCTGAAAGGATTGGCCTTTTTATTTTGTGTTTGCAAAGGTATATTTGTAGAACATGAATCTAGAGAATAACGAAATCAACCTACTCGGTACCCTTACAGGTCATCAAAACCCAATCTTTGCTTTGGCAGTATCAAGCATCAATCCCGACACTTTATATACAGCAGGAAATGATAAAGGTGTTGTAGAATGGGATTTGAAGAGCATGAGCTTTAAACGATTATTGTGTAAGGTCGGAAGTTCTGTTTATTCTCTTCTATCTATTCCAGAAACATCTTTATTGACAATAGGTATGCGTTCTGGACAGCTGTTGGTGGTTGATACGGATACGCAAACCCTTAAGGCCAACTTAAAGACGGAGAGCGGAGCAATATTCTCAATAAAGACTATTCATGCCAAGAAAGAATTAATAGCCATTGGTGAAGAGGGAATGGCCTACGTTTGGAGCCTGGAAAATTTTGAGCTTCTTTATCGGTTTAAGGTTTCAGAAACAACGGTCAGAGTAATAGAAGTCCAACAATCAGGAAGTGTGGTAGCATTTGGGGACAAGAATGGTGAAGTTCATTTGTTCAATTCTGAGGATTTTCAGGAAATTCAACGGAAGAAAATCCATGAAATGCCAGTTACTAGCCTTCAGTTTGAACCTTCAGGCAACCTTTTTTCAGGAGGTAGAGATGCGAAATTATACAAATTGAATCCTAATCTAGACGTAGTTCAGGAAATAGTCCCCCATATGTTTACGGTCTATGGAATTGAGTTGAATAAGGAAAAGAACCTGATAGCAACAATTAGCCGCGATAAGACTTTGAAAATTTGGAACCTCGATGACCTGAAGCTGATCAAAAATATTTCAAGAGATCGAGGTTATGACAGTCATTATCTTTCTATCAATGCCTTTTTATGGGATGCTGACAGAATTATAACTGTAAGTGATGATAAATCCGTTAAGATATGGCAGGAGGTTCTTCCATAATGTTTGCTGCAATTCTTCGCCTTACCGTGCAACGATAGTAATTATAAGCGGTTAATATTCCTCCTACAGCCATGGCCATAATAAGATATGGTTTGATGTCGTAATTATCTGAAATTGGGTTTTGGCTGAACTTATAATAAACCCCATAAGATCCCCATGCTAAAACTGCAGAAACTGATGGCAAGAAATAATAATATGAATAAACAGCCATTGCAATAGTGACCAAGACTAGTATCAATACATTTAAATAGAAAAATAATTCTTCTCCAATATGCACCGAATTTTTAGATAACACCGCTGCGATATTAAATCCAAGGACAAACATTAACCATCCTGTATACACTCCAAATCCAAGACGTATAAAATATCGGGTAACGGAATTTGAGGTTAGCCTTTTGATGTTAATTCGCCTATTAATCATGAAAATAGTGACCAGGCACACTGTTGAGTAAAGTATGGACCACATAAAAAAATCATTATGTTTTAAGGTCATACTTAATCCTAATGCCATTTGATTTAATATCAATAAGTAGTCGATTTTCTCGACTTTTTTAACTGTATTTATATTGAGTTGAGTGTCTTGAGATCCTTGATACATCATATAAGCCGCCATGATCATAATAAATCCGACGAAAATCCAGATTTTGTAAGTGAATTTTGCTGGAGTTAAAAATGAAGGATAAAAAGCGATTGTATCGGTAAACGAGAAATTAAAAAAGTAACCATTCTCTAATGATGCTATCCAAACGAAGTTGAGAGCAACAATCAGTAGATTTAACAGAGAAAAAGTCCTTGGTGCCTCCATGCCTTGGTTAATAGTTAGATGTATTTGGTGGCACAAATATAATAAATTTTACTGAGATGTAAAGACTTCTAAAATGGCTATTAAGTATTTCTTGTCGATTAAGTCAAAAGAGTCCAGTTCTTGGCTATCAACATCCAATACTCCGATGCATTTGCCGTCTTTGATGATGGGAATTACGATCTCAGATTTTGATAATGAGCTGCAAGCAATATGGCCTGGGAATTCTTCCACGTTTGGTACAATAAGGGTTTCTTGCTGTGCCCACGCTGATCCACAAACACCACGATTATAAGCTATTCTAGTACAAGCAACAGGTCCTTGGAATGGTCCCAACACCAATTCATTGTTCTCCACAAGGTAAAATCCTACCCAAAAGAAGTTGAATTGCTCCTTTAACGCAGCACAGATGTTTGCCATGTTTGCAACAGCATTTGTTTCACCAGTTAATAAACCTTTAATTTGAGGCAACAGAGCTTGGTATTGCTGTTCTTTTGTTCCTTGGGATATATGTAAGTCTTCAGCCATTTTGGTAGTATTAAGTATTTGAAAAGAAGTATTTAGTATAAAGTATTTAGTATTCAGACTTGTGAAGTCTATGTAGTGCTATGATAGCATAAACCAATCTTGATACATTTAAATATTAAGTTAAAATTTATGTTTTGCTGATCGGTTTTATACCGATCTGAGCGAATTCAGAACCTCTAAATACTAACTACTAACTACTTTTTTTACAGTTTTTTCAACGCTGCTTTAATCATTTGTTCTACTGTGAGGTCAGGTTCTGTTGTGGAAATAGCTTGCAGGACTTTTTCTGCTTGAGCTTTCGGGAATCCCAACATAACAAGTGCCGTTAATGCTTCTTCTGAAGAAGAAGGTTTTGAAATCGGCAAAGGGATAAGCGCGTCTGGGCCTTGTTTTTTCAGTTTGTCTTGAAGTTCAAGGATTACTCTTTGCGCCGTTTTAGGACCGATTCCTTTTATTTTCTGGATGACATTGACCTGTCCGCTAACAATAGCCTGCTGAATTTCCTCAGGTGTAATTGACGAAAGCATCATTCGGCCTGTATTAGGTCCGATTCCTGAAACTGAGATCAAATGATGAAACAAGTGTCTTTCAGCTTCCGTAGCAAAGCCATATAAAGTTTGCGAGTCCTCACGGACCTGGAATGATGCATATAGTTTGCAGTCTTCTTGGTCTTTTATCTGACTGTAAGTTGTCAATGAAATATGTAGGTAGTAGCCGATCCCACTCACGTCTAGAACAACGTGAGTAGGAGCTTTGACTACTAATTTACCTTTAAAATATTCGTACATAAGCTAAGCTTATTTATTCTGTGATTCTTTTTCGTGTTCGATTGCATCAACTACAGCAATCGTTACCATGTTCACAATTTCACGTACCGAACTATCTAATTGTAATACGTGAACTGGTTTGTTCATACCTAAAAGTACAGGACCTACGGCCTCTGCATTTCCTACTTCTTGAAGAAGTTTGTAGGCAATGTTTCCTGACTCTAAGTTAGGGAAAACCAATGTATTTGCTGGTTCACCATTTAAAGTAGAGAATGGGAAGTTGTCTGCCAATAGATTTTTGTTGAGGGCAAAGTTGGCTTGGATTTCTCCATCAGCAACGATTTCTGGATGTTCTTTGTGAAGAATCTTTACCGCATCTCTCACTTTGTCAGAGATGTCTCCATCATTCGAACCGAAGTTTGAATATGATAACATCGCTAATCTAGGCTTAATATTGAAACGCTTCACTGCAGCATCCAATAGCACTGATATATCAGCAAGTTCCTGCGCATTAGGGTTTGCATTTACAGTCGTATCACCAAAGAACAAAGGTCCTTGACTAGTCAACATGATATACATACCTGCTACTCTGCTTCCTGGTTTTGCACCAATTACCTGTAATGCCGGGCGGATGGTAGAAGCATAATTACGCGTAAGACCTGAAATCAAGGTATCAGCTTCGCCGAATTCAACCATACTTGCTGCAAAGTAGTTACGGTTGGTCATTAACTTGCGAGAATCAAGTTTGTTGATCCCTCTACGCTGTCTTTTGTTATAAAGGTGGTCTGCATATTTTTCAAATCTGTCAGATTTGATTTCTGCTTGAGGATCAATAATTTGAACGCCGTCCAGCTCGAAACCATATTCTTTGATTAATCCATTGATTTTCTCTTGGTTACCCAAAAGGATAGGGAATGCGATGCCTTCTTCTTTAACGATTTGTGCAGCACGAAGGGTTTTATAGTTGTCAGCTTCAGCAAAAACAACACGCTTAGGGTTTGATTTAGCTTTAGCCGTCATTGTACGAACTAATCTGTCATCTTTACCCAATCTTTTGCGAAGTTCATCACGGTAAGCATCCCAATCTTCGATTACTTTACGAGCAACACCTGATTCAATTGCAGCTTTTGCAACAGCAACAGATACTTCAGTGATCAAACGTGGATCCGTAGGTTTTGGAATGACGTAGTCGATACCAAAACGTAGGTTATTTGTGTTGTATGCAATATTTACTTCTTCAGGGACAGGTTGTTTTGCAAGTTCAGCAATAGCTTTAACAGCTGCGATTTTCATTTCTTCGTTGATTGCTGTCGCTCTTACGTCCAAAGCACCGCGGAAGATATAAGGGAAGCCTAATACGTTATTAACTTGGTTAGGGAAATCCGAACGTCCTGTACCCATAATGATATCATCGCGAGTATCAACAGCTAATTCATAAGCGATTTCAGGATTAGGGTTTGCCATTGCCAAAACGATAGGTTTTGGAGCCATTGTTTTCAACATTTCAGGCGTCAATACGTCTGCTGCTGAAAGGCCGATAAATACGTCGGCACCATTTACAGCATCTGCCAAGGTATGGATATCTCTATTAGTCGCCCATTCTGCTTTAGTTGGGTCAAGGCTTTCTCTATCATTGCGAATAACACCTTTGCTATCTAACATCACGATGTTTTCTTTGCTCGCACCAACGGCCACATACATAGCAGTACATGAGATTGCTGCAGCCCCTGCACCATTAACAACGATTTTAACATCAGCGATGTTTTTTCCTTGCAATTCACAAGCATTGATTAAAGCAGCTCCTGAGATAATAGCAGTACCGTGTTGGTCATCGTGCATGACAGGGATGTTCATTTCTGCTTTTAATCGGCGTTCGATTTCAAAACATTCTGGAGCTTTGATGTCTTCTAGGTTCACACCTCCGAAAGTAGGCTCCAATGCTTTTACGATATTTACAAATTCATCAACATTTTTGGTATCCAATTCAATGTCAAACACATCGATGTCGGCAAATATTTTGAACAATAATCCTTTACCTTCCATCACTGGTTTACCAGCTTGCGCACCGATATCTCCAAGTCCCAATACCGCAGTACCATTACTGATTACGGCTACTAAATTTCCTTTAGCAGTATATTTATAAGCGTCTTCGTTGTTTTCTGCAATAGCCAAGCAAGGTTCAGCCACACCTGGAGAGTACGCTAAAGAAAGATCTCTTTGCGAACTGTGCGGTTTTGTAGGAACCACTGCTATTTTACCCGGACGCCCCATAGCATGGTAGTTTAAAGCGTCTTTTTTTCTGTTGATGTTACTCATTACAATTTAGTTTATACTTATTTTTCACGATTATCACCTAGTAATAATCTACTTTAATACATTTAATAATTTGAACATGCGCTGGCGCATCTCGCCCGCAGGTCCTTGATAATTGTTGACAAGCAAAGCAAAAGTATACTCTTGTCCATCACTTGATTTTTGATAACCCGTATAGCCCAATACTCCTCCAATAGTGCCGCTTTTCATGGAAGTTCCATTAATCGTAGGTAATGATTTCAGGAATTCATCGTACCAAGGTCTCGTTTTGGCATATTGCATGATCTTGCCCATTGCCAAAGTCGTAACTCTGTTTTGTGGAGAAAGTCCAGAACCATCAAAGGTGTTAATGGCACTTGGATCAATGGATAATTTGTTCTGCCAATATTTAGAAACCAAATCTGCAGCATCTTCAGTGTCAAAATCCATCGCTGAAATTCCGCCAATGATTTTCAAAAGTGACTCACCATAAAGGTTGATACTCTTTTGATTGAACCAGTGTACAATCTGACCTAAGGTTGGCGATTTTGTTGAAAGGATAATATTTCTATTTCCATTCATCAAAGATAATGAATCCATATTCATCAATCTTTTAGCTGTAATAATTGTATCAGCAATTAGGATAGAATCTTTGTTCAATGTTTCTGCCAATGCATATGCTAAATCCAGAGCTGGGTCTGGCACTGATATTTCAATTGTTTTCTTCAAGTCGGCTCCATAAGTTCCTCTTAGGAATACTTCTGTGGAGTAGGGTGCCGAGTATGCGTAAACGTTATCTCCGGAACCAACACTTCCAGTTTTCACTTCATTGATAAGCTTAAAGAAAGGAGGTGTGTTGACTGGGTTTAAGGTTGCAGGTTGGCCAGATTTTCCAACCGTGAAATTAACGCCCAATTTATTCTCTTTCCAATTCAATGCTGATGTGCCAGCTCCATAGTAGTTTCCAATATCAGTCCACATCCATGTACCTGGTACATCATAGCCATTGAACAGTTTATCATCAGCAATGATTTTCCCGTTGATGTTTTTGATTCCTGCTTTTTTAATAGCATCAGCCCACTTTGTAAGCATTACTTCAGGTTTTGTTTCAGCATATCTGTCGCTGCCTAAGGTAGGGTCACCTTTACCTTCAATGATAATGTTGCCATTCAATGTTCCCAAAGAATCAATTTCTCCAGTGTAAGAAAGGTCCGTTTGAAATGTGAAATCCGCACCTAGGAGGTCCAGCGCTGTGATTGAAGTGATTACTTTCAGGGTAGAAGCCGTTGGCATTCCAATCTGATTGTTACTGTCAAAAACGACTTCACCAGTTTTAGAGTTAATTACCGTCAAAGAAGCCATTCCGTTCTTAAGGGATGGGTTCTTACGAAAAGTTTCAAATGCCGTTTGAACTTTTGATTTTATTTCTTGTGCTTGAAGATTGTTAATGCCGGCTAGGCTTATAACAGCTATGAAATAAAAAAATGAAAAAAATCTTCCCATAGGTAGCAAATATCGTAATCTACTGCACAAGTAGTACATTAAAATTGTAAAATTTCAAATGTATGATGAAGTAAATGTATTAATTGTGAGAGTTTTTATAACTTGCGCGTATTATTAAAAATAACATAATGAAATACATCGAGAAATTAGCTTCCATCCGCCAAGAGATGAAAGAAAAGGGTGTAGATGCCTATATAATTCCTTCCTCAGACCCTCATATCAGCGAATATTTACCGGATAGATACAAATGTATAGCTTGGACTTCTGGCTTTACTGGTTCAGCTGGAACTTTGGCAATTACCCAAGATTTTGCTGGTTATGGACAGATTCTAGATATTTTGTTCAAGCTGCTGAACAATTGGAAGGAACTGGATTTGAACTGGTAAAATTGCAAGTTCAAGGAAGAGCAGAATATGCCACATGGTTGGCAAAGAACCTGGAAAAAGGTAATACCGTTGCTTTTGATGGCAATTTAGCTTCTGTTGCGGTAGCACAAGCCGTAAAGAATGAACTAGAACCCCTAGGAATAAATGTGAATGGTCATCTTGATCTATTAGACCCTATTTGGGAAGGTAGACCGGATTTGCCAAAAGATAAAGCCTATCTAATTGATGAAAAAACTACCGGTCAATCTACAACAGATAAGATCGCTGCCATCAAGAACATACTCAAAGATAAAAGAACAGACACACATTTTGTATCATCATTGGATGATCTTGCTTGGATTTTGAACATCCGTGGAAATGACGTAAACTGTAATCCTGTTGTTCTAGGTTTTCTTATGATTCAAGGTGATAAAAACACCTTGTTTATACAAGATGGGAAACTTTCCGCTGCGGATATTGCAACATTAAATGCTGCAGGTGTTGAGGTTGCTGATTATAGCAAAGCATTTGATGCTGTTAAGGGAATCTCCACTGAAAGAATTCTTCTGGATCCTAAAAAGACCTGTTTTGCAATTTATGATTCTGTGCCTGAAGGTGTGAAAATTGTCGAAGACATGAACCCTTCAACCGCCTTGAAAGCCATAAAAAATGAAGTGGAAATCGAACATACAAGGAATGCAATGGTGAAAGATGGTGTGGCTTTGACCAAATTCTTTAAGTGGGTAGAAGAGAACGTTTCTTCTGGTAACCTATCAGAAATTTCAATCGCTGAAAAACTTCAAGAATTGAGAGCTTCATCGGAAGGTTTTGTTGACATTTCGTTTGATACCATAGCAGGTTATAGAGAACATGGTGCATTGCCTCATTATAAAGCTACCGATTCAAGCAACTCGGCCTTAAAACCGGAAGGTTTGCTTTTGGTAGATTCTGGTGGTCAATACACTGATGGAACTACTGATATAACACGTGTTATCTCTTTGGGTAATATTACTGCAGAAGAGAAGAAAGATTATACCATTGTATTGAAAGGTACTATCGAAGGCTCTCAGGCAGTATTCCCAAAAAGGGACTAAAGGATATTCTATTGATGCTATTACGAGAAGGCCTATCTGGGAAACTTTCAGAAACTATGGTCATGGGACCGGGCATGGTGTTGGCTTCTTCCTGAATGTTCATGAAGGACCGCAAGTATTTAATATGGCCGCAATCGATATCCCTGTAGAAGAAGGGATGATTACTTCAATCGAGCCTGGACTTTACAGAGAAGGTGAATATGGTATCCGAATTGAAAACTTGGTGCTTTCCAAAGTTGTTGAAAGCAATCAGTTTGGTGAGTTTATGGACTTTGAAACCTTAACCATCTGTTATATTGCTACGGATTTGGTAGATAAGTCGGTGTTGGATAACAAGCATGTAGAATGGTTAAATAACTATAATGCTTGGGTATTTGAGAAACTGTCGCCGAAATTGGACGAAAACGAAAAAGCTTGGCTGAAAGAGAAGACGAAAGCGATATAAGACAATTTGGCCACTGTATAGGCAATCGCTCAACAAAAAATAGTTTCCTCATCTTGCGATGAGGAATGACACGATTTGTTGGAAAACATGGCGTTGGAGGAAAAAATAGAGGTTCGCAAAAGCGAACCTCTATTTTTCCTCCAACGCCTCTCATCTCCTAAGGGACGTGTTATTCCTTAGCTTTAGCTAAGGAAACCATTTTTTGTCGTAATTCAATTATGTATGTAGATCGACATTCCTTAGCTATTGCTTGTTAACCAATGCTTAATTCTACCTAGTTTCCTACCTTAGCCACCTTACTTCCTTTCCAACCAAAATTCTATTAAACAATATCGCCTGATCTGCTGAAAACTCAATTACTATTTCCTTTGGATTTGAAATTGTTATCTTTCCGTTGGTCACATCCAGAAACTCTTCTACATACCAGTTTCGTTTGGCTCAACAGTGACTTTTCCATTTGGTTTTGCCATGCTGGACAGAGAATTGTCCCCTTCTTTTATGGTCAGTTTAACGTCCTTTCCTGTCCCCATTATGGATGGAAGATTCTACTGTGTATTTTCCAGCTTCTGGGAGGTAGACTTTCCATTGTACTTTTCATTTGGTTTAAGGACAAGGTGGTCAGGTTTGTTCCGTCGAATGCTTTGAACTCGAGATTTTTTGTGGTTGTATTTTTGGCGTTTAATGAAAAACCACCAAAAGTAGATTCCGCAACGACTTCTTTATCTAATTGCAGATCGTTTAAGGTTACTTTTAGCACTGAAACATAGGGATCTGGCTGTTTTTCTGGAACTTTGATATGAAGGATTGGTCTGAATTGTTCAAACTTTACCTCTTGGGCATTATCTCCGTTCAAGACTTCGATCTTTTTGGGCTTACTGCTAATACCCGTAACGCGAAGGATTTTATCCAATGGCCAGTTGTAAACATGGAGAAAGAGTTCCTTTGTGTCATCATTGATCGTCATTTTCCCCCAATCATGTTGTGAGAAACGTATTGGCAACCCTTTATTTTTATACACTGACTTTCCATATTTCTGCAACCACTCGCCCATGTCTTCCAATCTTTGAACTCCTTCATAGGGGACAGATCCATCCGCCCTTGGACCGATATTCAAGGTATAAGACCCATTTAAGCTGACATTATTGATTAATGATTGAAAGAGTTGATTGGTGGATTTCCATTCATTTTCCAATGCATTGAATCCCCAAGAATGCGCGATGGTACCTGGAGTTTCCCAAATATGGTCTGTATATGCTGACCCGAATTGATTGTCGCCCAAAGTTTCGAAATCCACATGTTCATTTTCAATAGGAAACCCGAGTCTGGAGTTTATTAAACAATTGGATTGTAATTGGTGAATCATCGTTGCCAACTGATCCAATTGTTCTTTTTTGATAATGCTTTGTTGGTAAGGAATCCACATATCAAACCACATCATAGCGATATCACCATAGTTGGTTAAGAGTTCACGAACCTGTGGTATCACTTTTTCTTGCCAATATTGGTTGTATTGTTGGTCAGTGACACGACCGGTCACTTCTTGATTATGGCTCCAACCGTATGGATGTTGCCAATCAATCCAATGTGAATAATAGAAACACAGTTTTATTTGATGTTTTTTACAAGCATCGGCAATTTCTTTAATAACATCACGATTAGAACCACTCAGTTTTGGCAATGAATAATCTCCAACCTTAGTGTCCCAAAGAGCAACACCGTCATGATGCTTGGAGGTGATGATAATGTATTTCATGCCAGCTTTTTTGGCTAGTAATACCCACTCTTCAGGGTTTATTTTTGTCCCAGTCAAATCTTTTTGCCAATTCGCCATATTCTGCTTCTCCGATGCGGTTTCTATAGCGGATCCATTCTGCATAATTGTTGGGATGTCTTAAACGCTCGCCTTTCCATATTCCTTCTGTGGCACTGTACAAGCCCCAGTGAATAAACATGCCGAAACGATCGTCTTCAAGCCATTGGGCTCTGTTTGTTTGGGCAAAAGAAAATACGCAGCTAAAGAACATAAGTATAGCTATGAGAAGGTGCTTCATGATAATTTTATCTGATTTTTAACAATTAAATTGGGTTCACCCAAAGATAAGATTTTAGTTTAAGGCTCAAGGATTACATGCTTTATATTCTTTCGGTCGAAAGTATAAGTAATGTGTACTTTTCCTTTAGAATCCTGAAAGATGGTAGGATAGCTGTATTCCCCTTTATCTTCATTTTCAAGTTCCATAAATTTTCTCCCCAATCCATTCCGTCTGTTGAAGCTGCAATATTGAGTTTTGCTCTTCCTTCCCACCATTCCTTACCCGGAATGTCAGGGTTATAAACAATCCAATAATCTTTGCCAACGGCAATAGCATCTGTACCTGAATTTGGATTGACAAGATTCGTTTTCTCGAGATTAGACCATGTTTCTCCGTTATCCTTTGACCAAGATGAAATCACCGAACCCTCTCTGCTGCGGCATAATACTTGCAGACTATTATCTGGGTGAATCAACACACTTGGCTGAATTACATTGAATGAAGATTCATGGTTGATTGGGTATTTTTTCCAATTATTCATGTCCAGATCAGCGATTTCAACGTGAGCAATCCAACGGGTTTCAGATATTTCCTCACTCGAAGGAGCTATAATGGTTCCATTTGCCAATTGTTTAGGTTTGTTTTTGATTGGTCCTAAGATTCCTTCAGGAAGTTTCTTCGCCTCAGACCAGGTTTTACCATTATCGTCCGATTCCTTGACCATTCCCCACCATTCCCTAGGATTAGGCCCAACTTTATAGAAAAGATAGACTTTGGAATCTCCATTTTTTCTGAATAAGACCGGGTTCCAACACGGATAGGTTTTATCTGAAATTCCATCCGCCCAGATCTTTGGTTCGGACCATGAATCGCCATCATATACGGATCCCCAAATCTTAACATCTGGATTCCCTTCACGAGAACCAGCAAACCATGTAGCCAAAAGCTTTCCATCCTTCGTTTCTTCAATACTGGATGCATGGCATTGAGCGAAATGTTTACCTGTCTCGAAGATAAATTCTGATCTCAGAATTTTTGGAATAACAGATTGAGCAAACGAATTTGCCGTGACAGTGAGAAGGAAGAGGAGGCAAGTGACGGTTTTCATTTTTAATGACTTAGGGTTAGGAAACTATTGAGACTTTAAGATAAGAAAAAATGATTCTTTGGTTAATAACATTATAAAAAAAACGACCGAAATTACTTCGGCCGTTTTTTTTATTTGTTAGTGATTATTGTTTTTTAGCCCACCATAATGGAGTAAATATTTGATCTTCACCTCCTAAGAAAGTCACTGCCTTATCATAGTTTGCTTGATCAGCATTTTTAAATGAAGATGGATATCTTAATCTTTGTGGGAAGAAATTCAATTGATTTTTGGAATAATTTCCTGATGTAATTTGCGGCATTGTTGCAATAGGCTGTTCAACCGCTGGATTTTCAAAGAAAGGTAATCCTAATCTTCTATGATCGCTCCAAGCCTCTAAAGGTAAATAAGGAAAAGATGCAATGTATTTCTGGGTAATGATCTTTGTTAATTTGTCATTTTTAACTGTACCGTTTTTGTAAATTGTATTTGATGGATAAGCAATTTGAGCGGTACCATTAGCTCCAGTATATGCATCTTTGTATTTTACTGAAAAAGTTGCTGAAGGTTCAGTCGTATGATCGTATTTTACAGATGTTCCTACTCTATTGTAATTAGAAGAGGATAAATATTCTGCCAAATGAGCCTCAGCTCCCCAATATTCAAAATTCTGTTCTATTCCTTTTTCATAAGCTTGTTTGTCAGACATTGGAGTTGCCCAACCTTTCAAACCAGCTTCAGCAATCAAGAAATAGCTTTCCCAAGAAGCAAAAAAACAATCTTTTTTGAGTGCTAGTTCTAAATTTGTTAATCATCCCTGGTATTCTACCGTTTTGTCCTCTAAATACAATTGTTGAAGCTTTTCCGCCCCATGTTCCAGTTGAAAATGCATTCCAAGTGTATTTAGCATCGATTTCATCAGTTCTAGTATCAGAAACTTTAATGCTTGCAGCTTGATTGCTTGCTGCTGCCCAATACTGTGGATCTGATGTGTTTCCTGGTACAAAGAAAGCTTTATATGCTCTTGGATCCATTTTGTTAGGAAGACCGTCTAAATAATATCCTTGAGAAGGATCGTTAGACATTGTAGAGAAATTATTTAAATAGCGAATTCCTAAATCATTTTCATCTTTAATTTTAGCAATTAAATCAGGGTTATCAAATTGATTTTCAGTTTTTACACCACCTAATCCTATAAAAATATTATTTAGTGTTGCAGATAGAAGTTGAGTATTCCATCCTCTTGACATTACTCCAGTTAAAGGATCCCAACCATCCTTTTTCTTGAACACCAAAATTATGATCTTTATTTTCAATGAACTTATTAGTTGCTACGGCAGCTTCAAATTCAGATTTTGCTTTTGCGGCATCTACTTCTTGACATTCTCATAGATAATCTCATTCTCATAGAATTGGCATATCTTATCCAGTTTTCCCAATTAAATTTATACGCTGCGTCATAAGCTACAATATCTGTTGATGAGATTTTTTTCATCAATTTAGAAGTTGCATCTTTAAGTTCATCAAGCATAAAGTAAATACACATCTTTAACTGAATTAAACTCAGGATTTTTTCCCTGAAATGCAGCAACTGGAGCTGGTCCAAAATTGTCTGTTAATTCACTCATTAAATAAACTCGCCAAATTCTTGCTACTTGTTTTATGTTTTCATTATAAGGCTGAGCAGTTCCGTTTGCTGTTTGTTTATCTGCAATTTCAATTGCAGCATTAGCATTATTAAGCCATTCTGAAAGGTATCTCCAGTAATCGCCTGTATAGGAATCATCGTCAATTCCCATATTAAGGGAATTCAAGTAGTGTTGTCTAGCAGCCGTTTTCCAATAGATTACAAATACGCGTTCTGCTACATGAGGGTCTTGTTGGGAACCAATAATAGAATTATTTAGGAAATATTCAGGTTTTACCTGATTTTTCAGTCGCTGCCAGTAGGGCTAGTATTAATTTCTTCGAATTTACTGCATGATACTGAAAGTGTACCAATTAATAATCCTACTGTTATTTTAGATAATATATTTTTCATGATTTTCAGGATTAAAAGCCAACAGCTATATTAAAGAAATAAGATCTGGAGGTAGGGAAAGAAAGATATTCAAAACCAACTGCATTGGTGCTCAGAGCAAATGTCGACTCTGGGTCTACACCTTTTCCCATAGCTTTTCAACATTGCAAGATTGTTTAACTGAGAAACCAATTTTAGCACTCTTCACAACAGAAGATTTTAAAATATGAGATGGCAAACTATAATTAACCATTAGATTCCTGATACGAATATTTGTAGCGCTTAATAAATTTTGTTCAGTAATACCAAGATTCCCGTTTCCTGCTACTGCAGACCAATAGTCTTCTGGTGAAACTTCTTTGGAATTATATTTGAATAACCATTATTTTCTTGAATCACACCATCTACAACAAAGTTATTTCTTTCGCCATTTACGACAGTTTCAGCAGAATTACCATTTAATTGAATAGCACGATGTGTTCCCGCGAAAAATTTACCTCCAAAACGTCCATCAATTTGAAAGCTCAATCCGATGTTTTTTGTAAGAAAATGAATTCGTTTAATCCTACTAAGGCCCTAGCAGTTTGGTCCCCCAAAAAATAAGGGCCTCCGTCCGCTTTTTGAGGAAGTCCTGTTTGAGATGCAAGGATTAATTTCCCGAAATGTTTCAGAATTTTCATCCTCAACTCTTAAAAAATTTAGTTCCGTATATTGCACCGTATCTTTTACCAGCTTCAGCAAAAATTCTTACATCATCATATCCACCAAGGGTAAGGCGATCCACTTCTGAGTGCAACTCAATGATTTTGTTTTCATTTTTTGAAACATTAGCTTTCATATTCCATTTAAATTCAGTGTTTCTCAAGATATCCGCATTTAATACTACTTCAAAACCTTTATTTTCAATGTTTCCAGCATTTGCTTTAAAAGCAGTGTAACCAGAAAGATTATTCATTGGAATGTCAATCAACTGATTTGTTGAATTATTTTTGTAATAAGCAAAGTCTAATCCAATTCTATCATTAAAAAATCTTGTTTCGAAACCTACCTCAAAACTTTTTTGTAATTCATTTACTACTCCAGCATCATATTTAACATTTTGTTTAGATGCTGTCGTGTTGTTGTTAGGATCTACACCAATATTATATGTGTTGTATAATTGATAAGGTCCCATATCTCTACCAGTTTCAGCATAAGATGCCCTAATTTTTGCGAAACTAAACCAAGTTGGTAATTCACCAGTGCGTCGAATCAAATCTGAGACAATCAAAGATGTACTAACTGAAGGGTAGAAATAGGAATTATTGTCTGGATGTAAAGTTGATGTCCAGTCATTTCTTCCTGTCAATGTGATGTACCAAAAATTATCGTAATTGATATCTAAACTTGAATAGATTGAATTTATTTGTTTTTCAGAAATACTTTCAGATATTCCAGGATTTCCAATACTGTTTCCTAAGGTAAATAAATTAGGCACTCTTAAATTTCCCGCAGAAGAGTTCAAGGCATTTCTGTTTGTTTCCATTATTTGGCCAAACAATGAGATAGCACCACCCCATTTACCGAATAAATTGTCTTTTCTTGCATGTAGACTTGCGATATAATTGTTTTCGTAGAATTTGTCTACACCAGTAGAGTAAGAATTATTAATATGACTACCTGTATATGTTTTTGATTCATATTTAGTATTGTACATATCTGTTCCAAAATCTAACATCGGCGCTCAACCAGCTGTTGAAATCATATTTTACTGTTGCATTCATGAGGTATCTGTCACGAGTGTCAGTGCTCAATTTATTATTTACTGCCCAGTATGGATTTATTCCAGTGTCTTCTAAATACCAAGTTTGGTCAGCACCTAAAACGTTCATTCCATTTTCAAATTGAGTGATATCCAATGATCTTGGAAACAATAAAACTTGAGCATAATAGTTGCCATCATTTTGTCCACCTACGGCTCTATTATAAGCCATATTTTTCATGTATTGAACTTTGATGTCCGTACTCCATTGGTTTCTTTCGCCGAATTTCGCATTCACTCTATTAATCAAGTTTAACCTATTTAACTTCATTCCAGGAGTTTTACTGTTGTCATGCAAATAAGTGGCAGATGAGTACAAATTAACCTTGTCAGAAATCGCTTGCTGGAAATTGATGTTTTGAGTTGTGTTAAATCCAGTTTGAAAGAAGTTCGCCATATTGTCGTGAACAGACAGATTAGTTTTTGAACCATCCCACATATCAACTGATTGACCAGAGATTTTTTCACCCCAAGAAGTAGTTGCTAACCTTCCGTAAATTCCGCCTGCACCTTGTGAAAATTGGTCTTTGCAATTCAGGGATCATAAAAATGTTCTCAAAACCAGTAATTGTTGAATAAGATATACCAACACCTTCTTTTCGCTTTTCCTGATTTAGTAGTAATTAAAATTACACCGTTAGATGCTCTAGAGCCATAAAGTGCAGATGCAGCACCACCCTTTAAAACCGACATACTTTCTATGTCTTCAGGGTTTAAATCTCCTAAACCACTCCCCATATCCGCAGTTGGGTTCCAAAAATCATTATTTGATGCACCTACAAAGTTATCCATTGGAACACCATCCACTACGATTAACGGTTGGTTGTCTCCAGTTAATGAATTAAAACCTCTAAGGATAATTTTTGAAGAGGAAGCTGGACCTCCCGATCCTTTTACCACCTGTAAATTTGAAACTTTACCTGCAAGAGCATTGGCAATATTGTTTTCCCTTGCATCGGTTAATGTTGTTCCTTGTACCTCTTGGAATGAGTATCCTAGAGATCTCTTTTCTCTTTTTATACCCATTGCTGTTACTACTACTTCGTCGATGTTACTTTCATCTTCTTGTAGATTTACATTATGAGTATTTGAGCTAACTGTAATCTCAAGAGGCTGAAGTCCAACACTTGTAAAGCGAATTGTCTGACCATTCGATGCTTCAATTGTATAGTTACCAGCAGCATCTGTTTGAGCTGCTTTGTTGGTACCTACAACTGTCACGCTAACCCCTGGAATACCTGCTCCATTGGCGCCTGTTACTCTCCCCGTAACAGATTGTTGTGCAAATAACGTGGTTATGCATAGAAGCATAACTAAGGTTATACTGCAACATTTAGAGTAAAAATTGCTCATTTGTTGATAAATTAAATTAAGTAGTTTGTTATTATTCTGATACTAGTTGTTTGTAAATATTCTTATCCGCATTTAAAATGCAGATACAAGCTGAACCTAATAATTGGATATTTGCCGAGTCTGAAAACTCGATTAGTGTGTTTTTTGATAATCTTTGAATACTGAACTCTAAAATTGCACTTTGAATTTTTGGAAGTAAAACTTCCTTAGCTTTCGAACCTCGACCACTAATGACAACCATCTCAGGGTTGATAATATGTATGAGTGTTGAGATTCCTTTTCCGAGCATATAACCGATTCGATTTATTGCCTCCATAGCTAGTTGATCTCCCTCTGTTGATGCTTCTAAAAGTTGGTCACCTGTAATGAAGCCAAATTTTTGATATTCTCTTTGTAGAGAGGATACTTCACCAGATTTTAATGCTGAGGTTGCTGAGCCAACCGCTGCTAAAATGGATGCTTCTACTTCTAGACAACCTTTCTTTCCACAAGAGCATAATTTGTTTGAGTCAGAAAGAGGTATATGACTGAATTCCCCAGCATATCCTGAATGTCCACGGTATAATTCTTTGTCTAATATCATTCCAAGGCCTACACCCCAATTTAAGTTTACCACCATGACATCGGAAGTCGCTTTCGCTTTTCCGAATTTATGTTCAGCAATAGCAATTGCTGATGAGTCGTTCTCTACAAAAGTTGGAATGTGAAACTCATTTTGAAGGTTGGTTTTTAAATCGTAAAAATGAGAAGATTGATTGTAAGAATTATTGCGGCCAGTTTTGCTGTCCACAAAAACCTGGAATGGTAACGCCTATGCCATATATTTGGTTCACATCAATTTCCTTAATGGTTCTTTTAATCAATTCAATCACCATTTGAAATGAGCCATCCTGTTTTATGTCTATACTTTCTGTATTAATAGGAGATTTAAATTGATTTTTAAAATCAATTACAGCGACAGAGGTATAAAATTGATCGATAGCCACAGATAGGATGAATGGTAGTTGGTTTGGGTTTGGCACGAATTGAGCCGCACGCCTTCCTCCAGTTGAGGGAGCAAGACCATCTTGTTCCACAAGGTTTAGCTGTACCAATTTATTTACTGCGTTCGTAATATTGGGCACACTTTTTCCGATTGAAGAACTGAGTTCGGCAATCGATTGCGGATTTGTAAAATATAATCGCTTAAGTATCGATAATTTAAGGCTATCCAAGGCAATAAGAGTTGTTAATAATGAGGTAAAGTTATGTTAAAAATAAAGTAACATCCAAATACTTTTTAAAAAAATTAATAAGTCATGCAAATCATATTTAAAAACGCATATATGTTAGACGTTTTGGTGCGGTTTTATGCCATTTTAACCATTATCAATATTCTTATTTGCATTTTTCTGACTGTTTAATTGTAACTTCGATTGAATATAAATTATGAAACAGCGATATTATTCTTTAGATGTCTTTAGGGGAGCGACAGTTGCCTTAATGATCATGGTTAATAATCCTGGTACATGGTCGCATATGTTTTCACCATTGAAACATGCGCCATGGCATGGATGTACACCGACAGATTTGGTATTTCCTTTCTTTTTGTTTGCGGTAGGTAATGCCATGTCTTTTTGTAATTCCGCGATTGCAGGAGGCTGGAGATCAGGTTTTTTGGCGTAAGGTAATCAAAAGAACGATTTTGATATTCTTAATAGGACTAGGTTTGAATTGGTTTCCATTTGTCCAGTGGTCAGATGGAGCATTGCAATTCAGGGAATGGGTGAGCAGCACAGATCCTGACAAAGGAGTTCGAATATTGGGGGTTTTACAACGGATAGCAATTGCATATTTCTTTGCGTCAATACTTGCTTATTATTTCAAACCACGGACCCTGATTTATATCTCAGCAGCCATTTTAACTGGTTATTGGGGATTGTGTGCCTGGTTGGGTACCGGAGATCCATATTCTTTAGAAGGTTGGTTTGGTACTGCGATCGACAAACAGATATTGGGAGTAGCACATATGTATAAAGGTGAGGGTGTTCCATTTGATCCGGAAGGTTTAATGAGTGCAATGCCAGCAGTAATACAAGTAGTTTTTGGATATCTGGCAGGTGTCTTTATTAAGAAGCAAGGCTCTGTTGAATGGTTATGGACAAGAGTCCCGGCAAGTCATGAGCCACATTTCAAGTTGTTGTCTGGCATGTTTGTTACAGGATTTATTTTATTGGTATTAGCCTGGACATGGTCTTTGGGCTTCCCGATCAACAAAAAAATATGGACCAGTTCATATGTTCTTTACACCACGGGATTGGGTATTTTGACAATCGGTACCATGATATGGTATATTGAAGTGCAGGGAGTGAAGAATTGGTTGACTAAATTCTTTGATGTTTTTGGAAAAAATCCCTTGTTTATTTTTGTGTTGAGTGGTTTGTTGCCGAAAACATTAGGATTGATCCGGATTCCAAATGGTGTCAATGAATTGGGTGAGGAAAAGTTCACCACACCTTTGTCTTGGTTTTACCAAAATGTTTGTGCTAAGCTTCCTGGACCTCCGGAGTTGGGATCATTTGCATATTCATTGTGTTTCTTGGCATTTATGTGGGCCATCTGTTACTGGTTGGATCAAAGAAAAATCTATATCAAGGTGTAATTTAAGGTGCTGAAATATAGATTGTTTAATATTTGCAGAATATATTTCTTGTTTTGAATATAGAATGTTAACTTTGCACGCAATTAATAAAATTTTTAACGCTTTAATATTATTCACGAAATGTATTTAAGTAAAGAGTACAAAGCTGAAATCTTCCAAGAATTTGCGGGATCAGCAGAAAACACAGGTTCTGCAGAAGGACAAGTAGCTTTATTTACAAAAAGAATTGCTCACTTAACTGGGCACTTGAAATCAAACAGAAAAGATTTTAACACACAACGTTCACTACAAAAATTAGTAGGTAAACGTCGTTCATTATTAGCTTATTTGTACAAAAAAGATATCAACAGATATCGTGCTATCATCAAAGGCTTAGGCTTACGTGATATCATCAAATAAGCATCTGTAAAGAGCTTTATCAAAAGGGTTTTGACATGGTCAAAGCCCTTTTTTATTTTTTACCTCATTTTTTTGGGTCCAAAAGAGGTTTTACATGCAGTAAAATTTTGCTGTCATGCGGTTACGCAATAAATTTTTAATTACCTTTGTGCGATTAAAAATGTCAAAATTAAATTGGTGCATGTTATATTAGAGGCAAATGCATCACAAAGAAAACACAATGAGTTATAACGAAAAGAAAGTTACAATTGAAATGGGTGGCGGACTGGCACCTATTGAATTGTCTACTGGTAAATTAGCAAAACAAGCTGATGGATCAGTTGTATTAAAGCAAGGAGATACGATGTTGCTAGCTACGGTAGTATCTTCAAAAGAACCAAAAGCAGGAGTGGATTTTTTACCATTATCTGTAGATTACCAAGAGAAATACGCGGCTACAGGCCGTATCCCAGGAGGATTTTTACGCCGTGAAGCAAGATTGTCAGATTATGAAGTCTTGATTTCACGTTTAATTGATAGGGCTTTACGTCCATTGTTCCCAGAAACTTACCACGCTGATACGCAAGTAATGGTAAGTTTAATTTCAGCAGACAAAGAAATTATGCCAGATGCATTGGCAGGATTAGCAGCGTCTGCAGCAATTGCTGTTTCTGATATCCCTTTCAACGGGCCTATCTCAGAAGTACGTGTTGCAAAAATTGATGGTGAATTAGTCATTAACCCAACTGTTTCTGCATTAGAAAAAGCATCATTAGAATTTATCGTTGCCGGCTCTGCACAAGATATCGTCATGGTAGAAGGTGAAGCTAAAGAAATTTCTGAGGCTGAAATGGTAGAAGCAATTGCATTTGCACACGAGGCGATCAAAAAACAAGTAGCTGGTCAGATTGAATTGGCAAACTTGGTAGGTTCTCAAGCAAAACGTGATTTCAACCACGAGCCTTCAAACCCAGAATTGAAAGATGCAATTTACGCAGCAACCTATGATCAGGTTTATGCTATTGCAAAATCAAGATCTGCAAAACATGAACGTACTGATAAATTCGCTGAAATCGGAAAAGCATTCTTTGAGACTTTAGGTGAAGAGATCGATGAAGAAACTGAATTCTTAATGAAGAAATATTACCATGATGTTCAGTATGATGCTGTTCGTAACTTGGTATTAGATGAAGGAATCCGTTTGGATGGTCGTGATGTTCGCACAGTACGTCCTATTTGGACAGAGGTAGATTACTTACCTGCTGCTCACGGTTCAGCCGTGTTTACACGTGGGGAAACACAGTCATTGACTTCAGTTACATTAGGTGCTAAGGATGATGAACAAATGATCGATGGAGCATTCTTCCATGGTTACAACAAGTTTATCTTGCACTATAACTTCCCAGGTTTCTCAACAGGTGAAGTAAGACCAAACAGAGGTCCAGGCCGTCGTGAGGTTGGTCATGGTAACTTAGCAATGCGTTCATTGAAACAAGTTCTTCCTACAGAAGACAATCCCTATACTATCCGTGTTGTATCTGATATCTTAGAATCAAATGGTTCTTCATCTATGGCAACCGTATGTGCGGGTACTTTAGCATTGATGGATGCAGGTGTTAAAATCTCAGCTCCAGTTTCTGGTATCGCAATGGGATTGATCACTGATGAGAAAACCGGAAAATATGCTATCCTTTCAGATATCTTAGGTGATGAAGATCACTTGGGTGATATGGACTTTAAAGTTACCGGTACTGAAAAAGGTATCGTAGGATGTCAGATGGACCTTAAGATCAATGGTCTTAAATGGGAAGTATTGACTCAAGCTTTAGATCAAGCTAAAGAAGCTCGTTTACATATTTTGGGAGAAATGGCTAAGACTATTTCTGCTCCTCGTGAAGATTACAAACCTCACGCTCCACGTATCATCCAAATCTTGATCGATAAAGAATTTATCGGTGCTGTGATTGGACCAGGTGGTAAAATCATCCAAGAAATGCAACGTGAAACTGGAGCTACAATTTCTATCGAAGAAGTTGATAACAAAGGTGTCGTTCAAATCTTCGCTGATAATAAAGAGTCAATCGATGCTGCATTGGCAAGAATCAAAGCAATCGTTGCTAAACCAGAAATCGGTGAGACTTACGAAGGTAAAGTTAAATCTATCATGCCGTTTGGTGCTTTCGTAGAAATTATGCCGGAAAAGATGGTTTACTACATATCTCAGAAATTGATTGGAAACGTCTAGAAACTATGGACGGTGTATTCAAAGAAGGTGATATGGTTACTGTTAAACTTCTTGACATCGATAAGCAAGGTAAAATGAAACTTTCTCGTAAAGCTTTATTGCCACGCCCTCCAAAAGAAGACAAACCTAAGGAAGGATAATTATTTAGACACTAGACAATAGGTACTAGATATAAAAACAAAAAAGTCAGGGCATTTGCTCTGACTTTTTTGTTTTTTAAATGTTACGAGTATAGCGTGTTTATATTTTGTAACTTGATTAGATGAAAAACCTAATAAACCTATTCCTAATTATATTTCCTGTATTTGTATATGGTCAAAAGGAGGATATAAAACTTTGGTATCAACAGCCTGCAGCAAAATGGACAGAAGCACTGCCGCTTGGAAATGGGCGACTTGGAGCAATGGTTCATGGGCGAGTTGATCAAGAATTATTTCAATTAAACGAGGAGAGTGTATGGGCGGGCAGCAAAATCAACAATAACAATAAACAATCAGCTGCTCATCTCAAGGAAATCCAAGATGCCATTTTTGAAAGCAGATTCGATGATGCCAAGGAATTGGCAACAAAATATATGGTAGGAACTCCAGCAAGGATTCGATCTTACCAACCAATGGGAAACCTTAGAGTGATATATCCTTGGAGTAAATCAGATTCAAAGGATTATTCACGTACGTTGCTTTTGAATGAAGGTTTGCATACAACTTCTTTTAACATCAATGGCAATAAAATAGATCAAACTTCTTTTATCTCGGCTGTTGATGATGCCCTTTTTTTAGATTGGAAATCTGATGAGCCTATTTCATTTAGTATAGAATTAGATAGAGCGAGGGATGTAAAGGAATATGGAGCTTGGCAAGACGGTGCTTATTATGTAGGGCAGATACAGGATTCGGTCAAAAAAGACAGTGGTCCTGCTGGAAATCATATGAGATTCAGTGCGGGATTTAAAGTAATATCAATTGATGGAGAATTTGAGGTATTCAAGGATGAGGGTAAATCTGGAATTAAGGTTAAAAATATTAAGAATTTGAAGTTAGCTTTCACAGGTGCAACGGACTATAATCTAGATAAACTTGATTTTGATCCTTCAATTGATCCTTTAAAGAATATCGAAAGACAGCTAAGCGGATTGAAAAGCAATTCAAATAGAGATTTCTATGCTTTGCATGTAAATGAACACAGATCAATGTTTGACCGAGTTTCTATTTCCTTAAATGCTGTTGGAGAATCTGAACTCCCAACAGATCAGCGTTTAAAGGCGTTCTCCGAAGGGACAGAGGATTTTGGTCTACCTGTTCTATTTTATCAGTATGGCCGATATTTATTAATGTCATCCAGCAGATCTCCGGGTCGACTTCCTGCAAATTTACAGGGTATTTGGAACCAAGAGTATGAAGCTCCTTGGAATTCAGACTTTCATACCAACATTAACTTGCAGATGAACTATTGGCCTGCGGAATCAGGTGATTTGGGTGAGACAAGTCTGATATTGGCAAATTTTATGAAGGAAATCGTTAAACCAGGTTCAGAAACTGCTAAGGAAATGTATGATGCTAATGGTTGGACGATCCATCATCTCACCGATCCTTTCGGCCGAACCGGGGTAGCTGACGGAGTATGGGGAGTATCGCCAATGGCGGGACCTTGGATGACATTTCCAATTTATAGACACTATGCCTTTTCAAAAGATGAGAAATACCTTCGAGAAATAGCCTATCCTATATTAAAAGGTTCTTTGCTATGGGTTTTGGATTTCTTGGTTAAATCACCGGAAGGATATTTGGTAACTAATCCTTCACATTCTCCAGAAAATGAGTTTGAGACCGATGTAAATGGGAAAACAGTTAAATCTCAACTCTCTTATGCAAGTACTATCGATATTCAGATTATCCATGAATTGTTTGATAATTTTGAGCAGGCGGCGAAAAAACTTAAAGTAGATCAGGATTTAGTTGAAAAAATTGTTGCCGTTAGATTGCAAATGCCTCCAATTCGAGTAGGCAAATCTGGTGCTATTCAAGAATGGATTCATGATTATAAAGAAGTAGAACCGGGACATCGGCATATGTCGCACCTTTTGGGCCTGTATCCGGGTAATTCTATCAATCCAAATACAGTAGAATTATTTTCAGCAGCTAAAAAAACGATAGAAAACCGTTTGTCTGCAGGTGGTGGACACACAGGCTGGAGTAAGGCATGGATCGTTAATTTTTTATGCTCGGTTGTTAGATGGAGAGAAAGCTAATGCGCATTTAAAGGAATTGATTGGCAAGACCTGTTTGCCGAATCTGTTCAGCACGCATCCCCCATTTCAAATTGATGGTAATTTTGGAGGTGCTGCGGGATTTGCTGAAATGTTGATCCAATCTCAAAATGAAGATATTGTATTATTGCCTGCTATTCCATCAAGCTGGAAAAGCGGTTCAGTACATGGTTTAAAAGCTCGTGGTAATTATAAATTTAACTTTAATTGGTCTGAAGGCAAGATTCGAGATTTAGTAGTGAATTCAGATCAAACAGCTAATATTTCTATTAAATTCAAAGGCAATAGTAAGCGGTTTGAGCTTAAGAAGGGTGAAAATAGGTTAAGTTTTGATTAATTATTTAGGTGACTAAGTAGGTGTAAGGTCAAAAATATTTACTCATTGTATTTATAGGTTCACTCAATTTTCATAGGTTTTCACTCGTTTTGCTTGAACAAGTCTTTCATAATCAATTAGCTTAGTTTCATTAAATGATTTTATGAAATAAAACTAAAGATTATGAAAACGAAGATTTTAATGATTTTGTTGGCTTTAATTATTTTTGGAGCGGGTTCTTGTAAAAAGGGTGACACTGGCCCGATAGGTCCCGAAGGGGAAAAAGGAGATAAAGGAGATAAAGGGGATGTTGGTGATACGGGTCAAAAAGGTGCTGATGGTTCGATGTTTTACAGCGGTACAGTTGTTCCGGCAGCAACATTAGGAAAAGTCGGGGATTTCTACTTCAGAACCAATACTTATGATTTATACGGTCCCAAATCAGTAGCAGGATGGGGAAAAGCAACAAATATCAAAGGTGAAGACGGGAAAGATGGCAGAAACGGAACAAACGGAACAAATGGCACCAATGGTAAAGATGGATCACAATTTTTATCTGGTACTTCTATTCCTGCAGCTACGTTAGGTAAGGTTGGGGATTTCTATTTCAATACTGCTCAGATGGTTCTTTATGGACCAAAATCAGCAACCGGTTGGGGAGTGGGGACAAATCTCAAAGCTGAGGCTCGGGTTATGTATTCGGGATGGAAAACTGCCGTTCGTACAAAGGATTCCATCATGGATGGAACAGTCGTTCGTATCGCACATATCTATGCTCCTCAAATCACTGATGCTGTTATTGCTAATTCAGTTGTTATGATGTATCTAGATTATGGTGGTGGATTATTCCCATTGCCATATACAAGTAGAGCAGGAGGTAGAATGAGTACCATAACATTTAAGCTTAAGAAGAGCGAACTTGTTGTTTACAGAATGGTTTATGACGGAGGAGCTTTATTGAATTTAGGATCTTTCATAAAATATAGGTATGTTATCATTCCAGGGAATCTTTATATGGGAATGAAAGATCGGAATGTCGATTTAAGAGATCCAGTAGCCGTGGAAAAAGCACTTAAGGAAATGAATGAATAAAATAAGAGGGATGTCAATTTGGCATCCCTCTTATTTTTTTAAAGCATCATTACACCTGGTATTTCACCTACTTTTTTGTAGTAGTCTACTACCTCATCTGCACTGTTTACATAGTTCTCGATGGAGATAGATGTATACTTGCCACCTGAAGATTTTTTCTCAGAAAACTTAGCAGAAGCATGTGTAAATAAAGCTTTTACTTGCTCAGCTTGGTCAGAATCAGTTTTTACAATAAACTTGAACGTGTAGATTGTTGGAAACTGTTCTACTTCAATCAATTTCTCTTTAAAGTTTTTGTAGAAATCTTGATTGTTGCTGTCGTCTTGTATGTCTTTAATATTGATGTTATTGTTTAATTCACTCATTTTTATTTCTCTCCTTTCCCTTAGATATCAATAAGTGTACCCAAGGCCAATATATGACAAAACGCTATATTTTCAGATTTGTTTAGTTTTCCATGGAAGTTGGCAAAGATTTTTTCTGAGTTCCCAATTTCATGTTAGGCTTATCGCTCATTTGAAATTCCAGGGTTCCACCCTTCAACATATCCGCGTGCGTGATAAAAGACTTATTGTATTTTTCCCCATTTAGGGTTATGGAATTAATATATTTATTTGTCTTAGAATTGTTTTTGGCTACAATGGTAAATGATTTCCCGTTTGGCATGGTAATTTCCGCTTTATCGAGTACAGGGCTACCAAAAACATACTCTCCATTAACTGGAGAAGCCGGGTAAAGTCCCATCATTGACCATACTGCCCAGGCACTCATTTGGCCAGCATCTTCATTACCCGCATAACCATCTGGTCTTTCATGATACATGGAGTCAATAATTGCTCTCACTTTTTCTTGAGTTTTCCATGGTTTGCCTAAATATGAATACATATAAGCTATATGGTGGCTAGGTTCATTTCCATGCGCATATTGACCAATAAATCCACTAGCATCCGGTGATTTGTTCTCGCCAGTCATATACGATGGAGCTGTAAATAAAGTGTCCAACATTTTTTCCAAGCCATCTTTTTTAGGGAATTGCTTCGCAAGTCCCCTAACATCGTGAGGGACGAAGAATGAATGTTGCCAAGCATTACCTTCTATGTATTGACTTTTTGCAAAATCATGCTCAGAATAGAAAGGATCAAAAGGTTCTACAAAATTTCCGTTCTTTAACTTTGCACGCATAAAACCTGAATTAGGATCGAATAAATGGATGTAATTTTTAGCTCTTTTTGTAAATTCATCATATTCCTTTTTCTTGCCTAATTTCTTGGCTACTAAAGAAATGCAGTAATCATCAAATGCATATTCAAGTGTTGAGGTTACTGATCCTCCATAGACATCTTGAGGGACATATCCATACTCGATATAATCCGGAACTTGCCTGATCTGTTGATTTGCACTGGCCAACATCGCTTTGAAAGCTTTTTCTTGATCAATTCCTGGATCATCTTTTAATACTGCATCAGCCAATACCGCGATAGCATGATAGCCAGTCATCGTATTGGTTTCAAAAGTACTTAAATCCCAAACTGGCAAAAGGCCGTTCTCATCATAAAAAGCCAGCATGCTATTCATCATGTCTGTATAACGTTCTGGCTGCGTAATGGTGAACAATGGTTTCAATGCTCTAAATGTATCCCAAAGTGAGAAAAGGGTATAACGTTGGCCATTATTTGGCATTTTATGAAGCTCTCCTTTATAATTTTTATATCCACCATCTGCATCTGAATAAAGAGTGGGTGAAACAGCGGTATGATATAGCGCCGAATAGAATATTTTCTTTAGACTTTCATCTGATGATTCAACTTTGATCTTTCCTAATTCCTTATCCCATTTGCTTTCAGCTTGCTGCTTTACCTCGTTGAAATTCCAATGTGGAATCTCGTTTAAAGCTTCTAATGCTTTATCTGTAGAGGTGGTCGACAAGGCTACTTTTAAATCTACGGGAGAAGTGTGGGGAAATATAAATTGGGCATTGACTGCTTTAACCGGCCCTTTAGTATCTTGATTGACCTGATTTACTTGTTTGTCAAAGGTTTTTTGACCATTCAATAGATAAGATTTAAAAGATTGTTTAAATCGGATGGCAAAATAAATATGTTGTTTATTTGCCCAACCATATGAATACCTTTTCCCCACGACGGTGCTGTCATTTACAATTTGTATTTCTGTATCCATTGGTCTATCCCAATTATAGGCATGTGCGAGGTCCAAACGGATAGTAGGCGTAGAGTTTTTGGAAAATAGATATTGGTGGAGACCGACTCTTTCGGTCGCAGTTAAGCGGGCAAATATTCCATTATCTAATCTCACGTCATAATATCCCGGGCTAGCATTTTCATTGTTGTGCGAAAATTTAACTTTGGTGTCAAAGTCTTTCTTTGCAATAGGTTCATTAAGAGGCATGATGGCAATATCCAGCCAATCACCGATTCCAGTTCCACTCAGGTGCATATGGCTAAATCCTGCGATTGAATCCGCAGAAATATGATATCCACTGACCCAATCCCAGCCATTTTTCCCATTGTCAGGAGACAATTGAACCAGAGAAAATGGAACTGTGGCGCCAGGATAAGTGTGTCCATGACCACCGGTACCGATAAAAGGATCAACAAATTTCGTATATTGTTGGGCGGCAACTTCTGAAGTGTTACAAAACATCAATCCTGTTGCTGCAAAAATTATTGCAAGTGATTTATAATGTAAGTTCATAAATGTCGTTATAAATAGTGTACTTATACAAATGTACATTTTTAAACCTAATAAACCCTTTTAGCCAAATTTTTAGCATTATATTTAGCAAAGATTTGCTAAAATTTAGCCGAGTTTATATATTTGATAGATTTTGAATAGCAGTTTTATTAACCTAAGATGAGAAAACGTATATTAATTAGTGATATTGCCAAAAACCTAGGGGTCTCAGTAACTACAGTATCTTTTATTTTAAATGGAAAAGCAAAAGAGAAAAGAATTAGTGAGGGGTTGACTAAGCGTGTGCTAGATTATGTAAAAAAAGTGGGCTACAAGCCAAATCAATTAGCACAGAGTTTAAGAACAGGCCAATCGAAAATCTTAGGACTTATTGTCGAAGATATTTCAAATCCATTCTTTTCAAATGTTGCCAAATATATCGAGCGTATAGCATATGATAATGGTTACCATATTATTTATTGCAGTATGGATAACGATGAAACTAAAGCTCGTGAATTGATCCAATTATTTTATGACAGACAAGTGGATGGCTATATCATTACACTCCTGAAGGCTTGGATGACACGCTGGCCAATCTGATTAAAAATAATGTCCCATTGGTATTGTTTGACAGATACATACCACAATTTGGAAACCCATTATGTGGTGTTGGACAACTTTAACGGAGCATTCGAAGCAACAAAACATCTGCTTGAAAATCCGAACAACAAAAAAGTTGGCTTTGTTTCCTTGTATTCAAACCAAACTCAGATGCGCGACCGTCTTGAAGGTTATATGAAAGCAATCGATGATTTTCAGCAACAGGCTTTTATTAAGAAAGTGAAAATTGATGAAAATGAGGATTCCTCGATAGATCAAATCCATGAATTTATCAATGCCAATAATCTGGATGCTGTTTTATTTGCAACCAACTATTTGGCTATTGATGGACTGAAAGCGGTAAAGAAGTTTAAAATGAAATTACCTCAAATGGTAGCCTTTGATGACCATACCCTGTTTAAGCTTTATGAACCTGGGATCAGTGTAGTTACGCAAGATACATCGGCGATCGCAAATGAATTGATTCATACTTTGCTGAATGAGATAAAGGGTAAAAACAAGGAATTACAAAAGATTGTAATTCCAAGTGAGTTATTAGTTCGCGGTTCGTCAGTTATTTCTGAGGAGTCGCTGGAACAAACTTCATAGATATTGAATTGACACAATGCCTTGTGTTTTTTGGAGGTGAATCCTTCGCCTTCAAAAACATGCCCAAGGTGGGCCCCACATGCCGCACATAGAATCTCTGTTCTTCTTCCATCTGCATCAGTTTCTCTTTTTACAGCTCCCGGAATCTCATCGTCAAAGCTCGGCCATCCACAATGCGATTCAAATTTATCTTCCGATTTGTATAATGGTGCATCACATTGCTTACAAACATAAGTTCCTTTTTCTTTGTTATTCAAGAGTTGACCTGTAAATGGCCTTTCTGTTCCTTTATGTAAGATTACGTATTGTTCTTCCGCCGTTAATTTGTTGTATTTTTTGTCTTGTTCCATCTTATTATCAGTTGAGTTTGATTGTGAATGAGCACATCCAGATAAAATAATTAAAAATAATATGCAATAGATCGCTTTCATAGTGATGCTAATTTACGAAAAATAGATTGTTAAAAAATCAGGCTAATGTTAATTTGTAACGTG
This sequence comes from Sphingobacterium daejeonense, assembly GCF_901472535.1. Lineage (NCBI taxonomy): Bacteria > Pseudomonadati > Bacteroidota > Sphingobacteriia > Sphingobacteriales > Sphingobacteriaceae > Sphingobacterium > Sphingobacterium daejeonense. The sequence continues at coordinate 443,140 of NZ_LR590470.1, forward strand.
GTAGAGGCTCGATAACGGAGCTATTTAGAATGATTATAAATTGATAAATTAGGTCATCAAATTGTCAGGGATTGCTTAATAAGTTATACTTTTGTGCATTGTTTTGTACGGTATTGTGTACATGTACTGGAGAGTCAACAATTAATTATTACACATAAAATAGTATAAAGTGCTAAATATGAGAAATATCTCATCCGTTTTGGGAAGACTTGCGAAGTCAATATCAATCAGTTTGGTATTGTTATTTGCCGTTACTACTACCACGCAGGCGCAGGATGCTGCGAATGGTGCAGCGCTATTCAAGTCCAACGCTTGTAATTCATGTCACGCTGTAGGTAAAAAATTAACCGGTCCAGATTTGGCTGGCTTAGCAGAACGCCGTGATGAGGCATGGATTGTAAAATGGATCCACAACCCGCAAGGGATGATCGATTCAGGAGATGAGCAAGCTGTTGCTTTGAAAGCTGAGTATGCTACAACCATGGCTCCTTATGCAAACCTTTCAGAAGGTGACATTAAAGACATCATCGCTTATTTACAAGCTGAAGAGGTTAAATTAGCTGAAAAGAAGGCTGCAGGTGGTGCTGCTGGCGGAGGTGCTGGAGCTGCTAGTTCTGATGCAAATACCCTAATGATTATCGGGTTAGTTGCATTGTTCGTAGTTGCTGTTGCAGTTATCTTTGCTCTAAACAGAGTTACTAAAACTTTGGAACGCGTAATTGCAAACAACCACGCCGCGATTGCTGAAGCTCAAGCTAGAAATGATGAAGAAACAGAAAATGGTTCCGTAAAATTTGCTAAGGCATTCTTGAAGAACAAAAAACTGGTTTTCTTCGTAGTATTGATGTTTGTAGGTTTATTAGGTGTTGCTGGTTGGAAAACCATGTGGAACGTTGGTGTCCATGAAGGTTACAAACCTGTTCAACCTATTAAATTCTCTCACCAGATTCACGCGGGTGTTAACCAAATCGAGTGTCAATATTGTCACGGTGGCGCGTTCAAATCTAAGAATGCTTCTATTCCATCTGCTAACGTATGTATGAACTGTCACAACACAGTAACAGCATCTGATCACTACGATGGAAATATCTCACCAGAAATCGCAAAATTATATCGTGCGGTAGATTGGGATCCAGAGTCTAGAACTTACGGTACCAATACAAGACCAATCGAGTGGGTTAGGATTCACAACTTGCCTGACTTCGCTTACTTCAACCACTCACAACACGTTGTGGTTGCAGGAGTTGAATGTCAAACTTGTCACGGTCCTATCCAAGATATGGAAGAGGTTTATCAATACTCACCACTTACGATGAAATGGTGTATTGACTGTCACAAAGAGACATCTGTAAATACAGATAATGCTTATTACGATCAATTGATCGAAGCTCACGACAAATTGAAAAAAGGTGAGAAGATGACAGCAGCTATGATCGGTGGATTAGAGTGTGGTAAGTGTCACTATTAATAAATTAATTTAGAATAACGGAATCTTATATATAGCTTAAATGGAAAGCAATAAAAAATATTGGAAAGGTTTAGAGGAATTGAATCAAACTCCTGCTTTTGTTGACGGAAGCAAGAGTGAGTTTGCTGAGCCTATTCCCGTAGAAGATGTCTTAAATGAAGCTGGTTTAAGTACCAAGACACCTCGTCGTGACTTTTTGAAAGCTTTAGGTTTTGGTTTAGGAGCTGTAACATTGGCAGCTTGTAACCGTACGCCAATTCACAAGGCGGTACCTTATGTTATCAAACCAGAAGAAGTAACTCCAGGTGTTCCTAACTTTTACGCTTCATCTTTCAATGGTCAAAGTGTAATCGTAAGAACAAGAGAAGGTAGACCAATCTCATTGGAGGCAAACCCTAATGCAATCGGATTAAACCAAGGTACTGATGCTTCAACAGCAGCTTCAGTTCTTGATCTTTATGATATGTCTAAACTACAAAATCCACAAATCGGTGGTAAAGATGTAGATTGGGCAAAATTAGACCAAGCAGTAGTTGATGCATTGAATAAAGCGCAAGCAGCAGGAAAACAAATCACAATTGTTTCTAATACAATCAACAGCCCATCATCATTGGCTGCGATCGCTGCTCTAGCAACTAAATATCCTGCAACTCAACATATCCAAGTTGATGCAGTATCTTACAGCGGTATCATCGAAGCTAACAGAGCTTCATTCGGTAAAGCTGTTATTCCTTCATACCATTTTGACAAAGCGCAAGTAGTAGTGTCAGTAGCAGCTGATTTCTTGGGAACTTGGTTAGCTGGTGAAGAACATACACAAGATTATATTAAAAACCGTGACCATAAATCACTAAAAGGTGGTAAGATGTCACGTCATATTCAATTTGAATCTGGTCTTTCCATGACTGGTTCAAATGCTGACGTTCGTATTGCGATCAAACCTTCAGAAGAAGGAGCCGTATTGATCAGTTTGTACAATGCTATTACTGGACAATCAGTAGCTGGTGGTACAAACAATGCAAAAGCTAAAACAGCAATTGCATTGGCAGCAAAAGAACTAGTAAATGCTAGAGGTACTTCAGTAGTTGTTTCTGGATCGAACGATACAAACGTTCAAGCATTGACAAATGCTATCAACACAGCTCTTGGCGCTTACGGTTCTATCATTGATTTAGATAATTTCTCAAAACAATATCAAGGTTCGGATTCAGCATTCCAAGCTTTCTTGACTGCAGCGAAAGCTGGTCAAGTAGGTGTGGCAATTTTCTGGAACACAAACCCTGTTTATGATTACTTCAAAGCTGACGACGTAAAAGCTGCTATCGCAAAAATCGATTATACCGTATCTTTTGCTGATCGCGCTGATGAGACTTCTTCTGAGTTGAAGGCAATCGCTACAAACAGCACTTTCCTTGAGTCTTGGGGTGATGCTTCGGCTAAAGAAGGATTGTTCACAATCGTTCAACCGACTATCAATCCAGTGTTCAATACACGTCAAGCAGAGCAAAGTTTAATCAATTGGGCTGGTGTTAACAAACCAATCCATGACTTTGTGAAAGAAAACTGGGAAACAAACATCTTGGCAGGAACTGGAAAAGTTTGGAAAGATGTTTTACAACAAGGTTTCGTATTCAAAGGTTCAGCTACAGGATCGGCATATGCTGCAAACGTTGATGTGAATGCTGCAGCTGCGGCAATTGCAAACGACGCGAAGCGTGTTGCTGGTGGTGTTGAATTGAAAATCTATGAGTCTCCAAACTTAAGAGACGGACGTTGGGCAAACAATGCTTATCTACAAGAATTGCCTGACCCAGTTTCAAAAGTAACTTGGGATAACTATGCAGCTATCAACCCAGCAGATGCTGAAGAGCTAGGTGTTAAAGAAACAGGAAAAGTTACAGTAGAGGCAAACGGATATAAAGTTGATTTTACCAGTGTTGTTACAACCAGGTCAAGCAAGAGGAACTGTTTCTGTTGCAGTTGGATATGGTCGTACGAAAGTTGGTAAAGCAGGTAATAATGTAGGTGTTAATGCTTATCCATTTGCAAGTTTAGTGAATGGTACAATTCAGTTCGCATCAAAAGCTTTCAGTTTCTAAAGCTTCTGGTATCTACGAATTAGCTCAAACACAAACTCACCACACTATTGAAGGTCGTAACATTATTCGCGAAACTTCATTTGCAAATTATTTAAAAGATCCTAACTCTGAGTCTGGTCGTTTCGCTGATACGCACCAAACTTATGACTTGTGGAATAAATTTGAACAACCTGGTCACCGTTGGGTGATGGCAATCGATTTGAATGCTTGTACAGGTTGTGGTGCTTGTATCGTAGCATGTAACGTTGAAAACAACGTTCCGGTTGTAGGACGTGATGAGGTTCGCCGTCGTCGTGAAATGCACTGGTTGCGTATCGACCGTTACTACACACTAAATACAGGTGAAGGTAAATTAACAGAAGAGAAAGAGATTGCTAAGGCAGAAGGATTAGATTACGAAGATGTAACGGTTGTTCACCAACCAATGTTGTGTCAACACTGTGAGCACGCTCCATGTGAGACTGTTTGTCCAGTGTTAGCGACAGTTCACTCATCTGAAGGTCTTAACCACATGGCTTATAACCGTTGTTTCGGTACTCGTTACTGTGCAAACAACTGTCCATATAAAGTACGTCGTTTCAACTGGTTTAACTACTGGAATGATTCTCGTTTCGACAATTACTTGAACAACGAGTTCACTCAATTAGTATTGAATCCGGATGTGACTACACGTTCTCGTGGGGTTATGGAGAAATGTTCAATGTGTATCCAACGTATCCAAGCTGGTAAATTGCAAGCTAAGGTTGAAAACCGTAGAGTTAAGGATGGCGACATCCAAATGGCTTGTCAAGCAGCTTGTTCAGCAAATGCAATCATCTTTGGAGATGCTAACGATCCTGAATCAGAAGTTTCAAAAGCATTGCGCAATGAGCGTATATACTATGTTCTTGAAGAGATCAATGTTCAACCGAATATTGGTTACATGACGAAGGTAAGAAACACATTTGAAGCATAATTTATTCTAGACTGAAATAAAATAACTATGTCATCGCATAACGAATCAATATTAAGAGAACCATTAATCACCGGCAAGGATATCACCTATGCAAAGATTACAGATGATATCTTACTTCCGGTTGAAAATAAACCCAACAAAGCATGGTGGATCGGCTTCACCGTTGCCGCATTAGGCGCTATGTTATGGGTAATAAGTGTTGGATACACGTTCTGGACGGGTATCGGCGCTTGGGGATTAAACAAGACAGTAGGTTGGGCATGGGATATCACCGACTTCGTATGGTGGGTTGGTATTGGTCACGCTGGTACTTTGATCTCCGCAGTATTATTAATCTTCCGCCAGAACTGGCGTAACTCCATCAACAGATCGGCTGAGGCGATGACTATCTTTGCCGTTATCTTGTGCTGCGACTTACGTTGTTGCTCACATGGGTCGTCCTTGGTTAGCATACTGGATTTTCCCATTGCCAAATCAATTTGGATCATTATGGGTAAACTTTAACTCTCCACTTGTATGGGATGCGTTCGCGATCTCAACATATTTCACTGTATCATTAGTATTCTGGTACTGTGGTCTATTGCCAGATATCGCATCGGTTCGTGACCGCGCTTCTGGAGTTAAGAAAAGAGTATATTCAATTTTATCATTCGGTTGGAATGGTTCCGTTAAAACTTGGCAACGTTTTGAGATTGTTTCCTTGATTTTAGCAGGTATTTCAACTCCACTAGTACTTTCAGTACACACTATCGTATCCATGGACTTTGCAACTTCGGTAATCCCTGGATGGCACACGACGATCTTCCCTCCATACTTCGTTGCTGGAGCGATTTTCTCAGGATTTGCGATGGTACAGACCTTATTGTTGATCTTACGTAAAGTAATGAACTTCGAGGACTATATCACGATGTTCCACATCGAAGCAATGAACAAGATCATCATGGTAACTGGATCGATCGTAGGTATTGCTTATTTAACTGAGTTGTTTATTGCATGGTACTCAGGTTCAGAATATGAAATGTATGCATTTGCTAACCGTATCGCGGGACCTTACGCATGGGCATACTGGGCGATGATGACCTGTAACGTAATCTCACCACAGTTATTCTGGTTCAAGAAAATCCGTACAAGTATTCCTATCTCTTGGGTATTGTCAATTGTCGTGAACATCGGTATGTGGTTTGAGCGTTTTGTAATTATCGTTACTTCATTGCACCGTGACTACCTACCATCATCATGGGCGATGTTCTATCCTACTTGGGTGGATGTAGGTATTTTCGTAGGTTCAATTGGATTGTTCTTTACATTGTTCTTATTGTTCCTTCGTTTCTTACCAGGTATTGCGATCGCAGAGGTTAAATTGTTGTTGAAGAGCTCAAGCTTACAGCACAAAACTAAAACAGTTCAAGAAGGAGCTTTCCCTGAGGAGCAAGTTGAATTCTTCAGAAACTCTTTGGAGAAATATGATACAGTAACAGAAACGGATATTAAAGCATTACGTCAAAAATAAAAGCAATGAGCAATACAAAATATATAGTAGGTAGTTTTGCTGATCCTGATGATATGATGCACGGGATTGACAAGTTGCAAGCTAACAACATCAGCATTTATGATTGTTATACACCAATGCCAATCCACGGGATCGAGGCTAAGCTAGGTGTTAGACCATCACGTTTACCGATTGCAGCATTTATTTTTGGTGCTTTGGGTACAATTTTAGGATTCAGTCTATTGTTCTATACCATGTCATATGATTGGCCGATGAACATTGGTGGTAAGCCATCGATGCCATTGCCAAACTTTGTTCCAGTAACATTTGAGGTAACTATTTTATTATGTGCCTTAGGTATGGTAGCAACATTTTTCTATCGTAACCACTTATTCCCAGGACGTGCACCACGCGTTATGGATCTAAGAGCTACAGATGATCGTTTTATCATTGCTATTGATGCACAAGAAAACACAGATCATACGTTAATCGATGGTTTATTGAAAGAAGCCGGAGCAGTAGAAGTTAAATACAATGAAAGAAAATATGTTAGTTATGAATAAGAAGAATTTTCTTGGAGCTGTATGTGTTGCTGTAGCTTTAACAGCAGTTGTTTCTTCATGTGGAGATGGCACAACTCGCAGTGCAGGTTGGGAATTCTCAAGAAATATGTATGATCCGATTGCTTTTAACCCGGATCAACAAAACCCAAACTTTAAAAATAACAGTACTGCTCAAACACCTCCGCAAGGTTCAAACCCAATCGGTTTCGAACGCTTCGATTACGGAAACTCTGTAGAGGAATATGAGCGTGCAGGATTGGAAGTTAAAAATCCATTGATTGCAAATGCTGAAAACTTGAAACAAGGTGAAACCCTATTCCTTACTTACTGTGCAGTTTGTCATGGTAAAGAAGGAGCAGGAGATGGAACAATTACGAAAGATAGAGAAGTAGAGGATTCAAGAGGTAAGCGTGCATTGGAAAACTTCCCGCCGCCACCGTCATTCCAACAATCGGCAGGTACCCCTTCTTCTAGAGGTGGTCAAATGTCGCAATTGACTGATGGTAAAATTTACCACACAATCACTTATGGATACAATGCAATGGGCTCTCACGCTTCGCAGATTTCTCCAGAAGATCGTTGGAAAGTGGTAATGTATGTTCACGAATTACAAAAAAAATAATTTAACATCGATATTATAAATGGGAACTCACAATCATCATCACGATTATAATTTCAACGAGCAATTTAAATTCGCAGGTATCGCTAAGGTACTTAGTTTAGTTGCTATCGTTGTAGGAATAGCCGCAATAGCTTTTGGCTTATTATCAGGTGACCATATAATGGTTGAGCGTACATATGCCAATTTATTATTGATGGGATATTATTTTACTTGTGTATGTGCAGCTGGAGCATTCTTCGTTGCCCTACAGTTAGTAACTCAATCAGCTTGGTCTGCAGGATTAATCCGTATCCCGCAAGCAATGGCGAGCATACTTCCAATTGCATCAATCATCTTATTAGTAATTGTTGCTCTAGGTTTAACAACTCATAATTTATACCACCACTGGCATGCTGAAGGATTGACAGATCCTAACAGCCCTAACTATGATAAATTAGTTGCTGGTAAAGCAGCTTTCTTAAATGTACCAGGATTCTTGATCCGTCAAATCCTATTCATGGGAAGCTATAGCATCTTTGCTTACATCTTAGCTAAATTGTCATACAATGAAGACCTAGCAGGTGGCTTGAATTCTTACAAGAAAAGTTTTAAATTATCAGCTATATTCCTAGTAATCTTCGGATTCACTACTCCAATTTGGTCATTTGATACCATCATGTCTCTAGAGGCTCACTGGTTCTCTACTATGTTTGGATGGTACAACTTCGCAGCAATGTGGGTTAGTGGTCTTGCAGTTATTACAGTAATCCTGATCTTACTTAAGAAAGCTGGTTATATGTCATGGGTGAATGAAAACCACCTTCATGACTTAGGAAAATTAATGTTCGGTTTCTCAATTTTCTGGACTTATGTATGGTTTGCTCAATTTATGTTGATCTATTATTCAAACATTCCAGAGGAAACAGTTTACTTCTACAAACGTTGGGAACCAGAATATAAACCTTGGTTTTGGTTAAGCATTATTATTAATTTTGTAGCGCCATTATTATTATTGGTTGACCGCGATATGAAACGTAGAGAAAACCACATGTTAATCGTTGCGATCATATTATTGTTAGGTCACTGGTTAGACTATTATATCATGATTATGCCAGGTACTGTTGATACTCACAGAGGATTTGGCATTATCGAAATTGGTACTGCAATAGGATTTGCTGGATTATTCACTTTCTTGGTACTTTCGAAATTGAGCAAACACGCTCTGGTTCCGAAAAACCACCCATTCTTGGATGAAAGTTTACACCACCAGATTTAATAGAGATTAAGTTGAAAAAACGTTCAAACGTGTTATAAGAGATGAAGTTTAAATTACATAACAGATTTAAGTCCTTATTTGGAGGCTTATTAGCTATTAACCTATTGTTTGCTGCTCCTGCGATGGCGAGCATCCAGGAACAAGCGGCTGATACGGCTCAGGTTGAGCAAGCAGCACCAGCTGCAACTGCAGATTCAACTGCAGCAGTTGCTCCTGCTGACTCTGCAGCAACAACTACCGCTGCTACAGATTCTGCAACTGTATCCGAATCAGGAAATACAGGAAGTACGGTAACTCCTGCTGCTACAACAACTAAAGAAGAAAAGAAAATTGATCCTCAAGTCTATAAAAACTTGACTTATTATATCCTTCTTTTCCTAGTATTATGTACTGTTGTTGCAGTAATCGGAAAAGTACAATCAATCTATGTATTGACTAAGAAAGTAAATGGTAAATACAATCCATTGGCAAACAATACGCTTCAAGCGATTCTATTGTTCGTCTTCCTAGTTGGTTTCTTGGGATTTGTATGGTACGGATATGCTGTATGGGGAAGTTGGTCTTGGAGACCAGCTGCAACTGAGCATGGTAAAGATATTGATAGAATGTTTATCATCACTACGGTGATTATTACTATAGTATTGGTATTGGTGCATATCGCATTGCTTACCTTTACCTACATCTATAGAATGCGTGCTAAACGTAAAGCATATTTCTACCCGCACAATGATGCAATCGAAAGATTATGGACTATCGTTCCAGCGGTTGTATTAACAATTTTAGTATTATTCGGTTTCTTTACATGGCGTTCAATTACGAACATTCCTGAGGAATTGAAAAAATCAGCTTTGCAAGTTGAAGTTTTGGGTGAGCAGTTTATGTGGACTGTTCGTTACCCAGGAACAGACGGTGAATTCGGAAAACGTAATTACAAATTAACAACTCCTTTAAACTCATACGGTATTGATTACAATGATAAAAATGCTTGGGATGATGTGAAAGGTGATGAAATTGTAATTCCAGTTAATAAACCAGTTCGTTTCCACATCTTATCAAAAGATATTATTCACTCTTTTTATATTCCTGATTTCCGCGTTCAAATCAATGCTGTACCAGGTATGACAAACTACTTTCAGTTTACTCCGACTATCACTACAGATGAAATGCGTGATAAAATGAATGACCCACAATACAACTTCGTAATGTTATGTGCGAAAATCTGTGGTGAATCTCACTATAACATGCAGAAAAATGTAAGAGTAGTTACTGAAGCTGAATACAAAGAGTGGTTAAGTAAACAAGCTAAATTCTTCACTGAAGATCTTCAAAAAGAGTTCGCTCAAAACGAAGGTACCGAGAAGAATGATCGTATTGCGGCTTCAATCAATTAAATATAACAGAGAATTTTAAATAGAATATGTCAACTACAGTTATATCGCACGACGCAGCTCATCACGGTTCTCATGATCACCATCATGAAACCTTCTTGACGAAGTATATCTTCAGCCAAGATCACAAGATGATTGCTAAGCAATTCTTGATCACTGGTATCATTATGGCAGTTTTCGCCATGATCCTTTCGATCTTATTCCGTATTCAATTAGCATGGCCTGACCACGAGTTTCCAATTCTTGAGGTTTTCCTAGGAAAATGGGCTGAAGGTGGTCGTATCAGACCAGACTTCTTCCTATCATTGGTTACTATCCACGGTACGATGATGGTTTTCTTCGTACTAACAGCAGGTCTTTCTGGTACATTTAGTAACTTATTGATCCCTTATCAATTAGGTGCACGTGATATGGCATCGCCATTGATGAACATGTTATCTTACTGGTTCTTCTTTGTTGCCTGTGTTATCATGATTGCATCTTTCTTCATTGAAAGTGGCCCTGCATCTGCTGGTTGGACCATCTATCCTCCACTATCCGCAGTGCCTAAAGCTATCGCAGGATCTGGTTTGGGTATGACGCTATGGTTAATTTCCATGACTTTATTTATCGCTTCACAGGTATTGGGTGGTGTAAACTACATCTCTACCGTATTGAACATGCGTACTAAAGGTATGGACTTATGGAAAATGCCTCTGACTATCTGGGCGTTCTTCTTAACTGCAATCGTAGGTTTATTATCCTTCCCAGTATTAGTTTCTGCAGTAGTATTATTATTCTTTGACCGTTCAGTAGGAACCTCATTCTATTTGTCAGACTTAGTTGTTCAAGGTACGATCCTTCCTAATGAAGGTGGTTCTCCAATCTTGTTCCAACACTTGTTCTGGTTCTTAGGTCACCCTGAGGTATATATCGTAGTTATGCCTGCATTAGGTTTAACTTCAGAAGTAATCTCTACAAACTCACGTAAACCAATCTTTGGTTACCATGCGATGGTTTACTCATTGGTAGGTATTACTGTATTATCTTTCATCGTTTGGGGTCACCACATGTTCGTAACAGGTATGAGTCCATTCTTGGGAGGTGTGTTTATGATCACCACGTTGATTATTGCGGTTCCATCTGCAGTAAAAGCCTTCAACTATATTGCAACATTATGGAGAGGTAACATCCGTTTCACTCCAGCGATGATGTTTGCAATCGGTATGGTTTCGTTCTTCGTATCAGGTGGTTTAACAGGATTATATTTAGGGTAATGCTGCGTTAGACATCAACTTACACGATACTTATTTCGTTGTTGCCCACTTCCACTTGGTAATGGGTTCTGCATCGATCTTCGGTATGTTGTGTGGTGTTTACCATTGGTATCCTAAAAATGTTCGGCCGTATGATGGATGAGCGTTTAGGTTACTTCCACTTCTGGTTGACATTTATCGGTGCTTACTTGGTATTCTTCCCAATGCACTTTATGGGTATTGACGGTGTTCCTCGTCGTTACTATGCATTCACTGAGTTCCCTTTCATGGAGAAATGGGTATCAGTTAACTTATTGATTACTTGGGCTGCAATTGTTTCAGCAATTGGTCAAGTAGCATTCTTGTGGAACTTCTTCGCTTCAATTTGGTGCGGAAAACGTGCTCCACAAAACCCTTGGAATTCAAATACTTTGGAGTGGACTACTCCAGTAGAACATATTCACGGAAACTGGCCAGGAGAAATCCCTACAGTATACCGTTGGCCTTATGATTACAGTAAGCCAGGAAATGATGCTGACTTTATTCCTCAAAGTACACCACTTTTCACAAACAATGAGCTCAAACTTATTGCATGACTGGGATGGAAATGAAGCGGGTATTGAAGCTCAAAAGGCTTACAATCGTGAGCATAACAGAGAAGAAGAAGGGTAGGTTCATACCTACCTCTCTTTATACTTTATAAATGTAAAAGGAGAGATCTATGTATCCAGCAGCTGAAAAGCGTTTTTTACGGATAAACAAGATCACGATTATCGTTCTTTTCTTTAGTAATAACGGCAGGAGGTATTGTCCGGAGTACAGGTTCAGGAATGGGCTGCCCGGATTGGCCGAAATGTTTTCAACAGAATTATACCGCCAACAGATGTTTCGCAATTGCCGCAAGGCTATGAACAACATTATGTGGAAGGTAAGAATCAAGAAGAATGAGCGTTTTGCAAAATTGATCGAAGCCTTTGGCTATTCACATCTAGCAGACCAAATTCGTCACGATGAAACCATCGTTGAACATGAGGAATTCAATGCCGCAAAAACTTGGACTGAATATATCAATCGTCTAACTGGAGTTTTAGCCGGTTTCTGTATGCTGTTTACAGCAATATATTCTTTTACTTATTGGAAAAAGAAAAAAAGCCATAGCAATATGGAGCGTTCTTAATCTTATTGTCGTTGTGATACAAGCCTGGTTAGGGTCAATCGTAGTCTCTACGAATCTTACCCCTTGGGTGATAACCATTCACATGCTATTAGCACTGGTAATTGTTTGTATAGCTATTCAAACATATTATTGGGCAATTAAACTGAGAAACAATCAGTTCCTGAAAAATACCGATAGAAGTTTCACGTGGATAACGTTGATATCTCTCGTAATATTAGTTGTTCAGGTTGTGTTTGGTACAGATGTTCGTGAGATTATCGATCATCTCAATCAACAAGGTGTTCAACGTAGTGAATGGATTGATTCCATTGGATTACCATATCATACTCACCGAATCCTTGCATACGTTACTTTAGCTCTAGTCGTATTCTTATACTTCAAGCTGAGGTCTTCTGTTCTGGTAAATACTGTTCAGTTTAAATATGCTAAGATTTCATTGATATTGGTTTGTATTCAAATGTTATCAGGGATTATTTTGGCAAGGTTTCATGTTCCCGCTGTAGCACAAACGGTTCACTTGGTTGTAGCAAGCTTATTGGTAGGAGCGCAATATTATCTATTGTTGATCCTAAATAAACCAGAAAGCGGATTAACTCCAAAAGCTGTTTAAGGGAAATATTTTGATTATGAAGGAATTTATTTCAGATTTTAACAAACTTGTCAAGCTGAGGCTTACGCTTACAGTTGTGTTCTCCGCATCGATATCATTTTTGATAGGTGCAACACAGCAAGGTGATATCATCTGGTTTAATTGGGCGTTATTGACCATCGGAGGGTTTTTTGGTAACCGGAGCAGCAAATGGATTTAATGAGATCATCGAACGTGATCTTGATAAATTGATGAAGCGTAACCGAAGACAGACCACTTCCAGCAGGAAGAATGACCACAGGACAAGCTTTAATATTAAGCGTGTTCATGGGTATTGCAGGAACGTTGATTCTCGTAGAATTGAATTTTATAGCAGGATTACTTTCTGTATTTTCAATCTTCCTATATGCGTTTGTCCTATACTCCATTAAAACAGAAATCTCCAATTGCAGTTTGGGTTGGAGCAATCCCAGGAGCATTGCCACCACTGATCGGATATTATGCCGCTTTCCAATCCGCAGGATTTGGATTAGCATACGCCGAAGTCAGTGAAGCAGCAGTTGTTATAACTCCGCTAGTATTATTCACCATCCAATTCTTTTGGCAGTTCCCACCATTTTTGGGCTATTGCTTGGGTAACGGACGAAGATTACAAAAGAGCAGGATTTAGGTTGTTGCCAACGACGAAAACGGATAAATTATCAGCATGGTTTATTTTTATCTCATGCGTATTGATGATCCCGGTTGGTTTTCTACCGATGTACTTTGGTATAGGAGGATTGGTCTTCACGCTATTATCGTTAGCTGGAGGATTGTTGTTCACCTGGTACGGATTTCAACACTTACAGAAAATGGAAGTAAGTACAGCAAAGAAGATAATGTTTACTTCATTTGCATATTTGCCCCTTACACAATTGGTGTTGTTGTTTGATTTTATACCTTTTAAATAAAAAATGGATTTACAGATTGCAATGGATAAGCAAGAGTTGTATAATGAAGAACTACTAAAATCAAGAAAAGCAAAGAAATTTAATCTTTGGCTTGGGATGATTGGTATGTTCATGATGTTTGCAGCTTTGACGAGTGGATTTATAGTGTATACTGCAAGTGGTGTAGATAAAGGGATAAAAACTATTTTACCTCAAGTATTCATCTACAGTACAGCAGTGATAGTTTTGAGCAGCATTACCATGCATTTAGCTTATAAAGCGGTAAAATCTGCCCAATTATCAAAACAGAAAACATTTTTTACTGATTACTATTGTATTAGGTATTGTGTTTTTCTTTTTACAAGTAGAAGCGTGGTCAGTATTGTTCAACAGAGGGATTACTTTTGTCAACAGCAATGCATCACAATCGTTCATATTACGTATTTACAGGCTTACACTTGGCCCACATCATAGCCGGAGTATTGGTGTTGGTTAGATGTTATATCGGAGCGTTGAAAAACATTCCCTTGGATAACAACATTTTCCGGATGGAACTTGCCTCTATATTCTGGCATTTTCTAGATCTATTATGGATATATATTTATGTTTTCTTACTTTTGAATCAATAACAGTAAACAATGAGTACAACAGTATCGCAATTGGATAAGGTAAAAGAAGGACCTTGGAGCGGAGGTAAATCACCTTGGAACCTAGAGTATGGTAAAATCATGATGTGGTTTTTCCTAGTATCAGATGCATTTACATTCTCTGCATTCTTGATTTATTATGGTGCTCAGAAATATGCACAGCCTACTTGGATTGATGCGGATAAAATCTTCCAATCTATCCCTGGTATCGCTGAATCTGGTCAACCACTAGTTTTCGTAGGTATCATGACCTTTATTTTGATTATGTCTTCCGTTACGATGGTACTTGCCGTTGAAGCAGGACATCGAAATTCTAAACATGAAGTCGTAAAATGGATGTTATGGACAATCTTAGGTGGTTTGATGTTCGTTGGATGTCAAGCAATCGAGTGGAGCCACTTACATCATCAAGGATTTTGGTTTGGTCGTAACCCTGCAACTGGTCTGACAGATCCAAACGCAATCGTAGAGGCACTTCAACCTTACTTTACTAAAGATATTTCTTATACAGCAGCGCTTCAATTCTCCAATTTGTTCTTTACCATTACTGGTTTCCACGGATTCCACGTATCAATTGGTATCCTATTGAACATTATTGTATTGTGCATGACTTTAAATAATACCTTCGAACACAGAGGATCTTATTTAATGATTGAAAAAGTTGGTTTGTATTGGCACTTTGTGGATTTAGTGTGGGTATTCGTATTTACATTCTTCTACTTAATCTAATTATTAAGAAATTTTAAAACTATCGAACATGAGTAATCACGATCATATAGAAGGCCACGATGCGCACGCGCATGGCGAAGGAATGGATAAAAAACGTATCTGGACCGTATTTTTTATTCTATTAGCTTTAACAGCATTAGAGTTCTTAATCGCTTTAGGTTTTGTTCATCACTGGGGAATCATCCAAAAAGGAACAGTATTGAACATCATTTATATTATCCTAACGTTAATTAAAGCATATTATATTGTTGCATTCTTTATGCACTTAAAATTTGAAAAATCAGGTTTTATTTTGACCGTAGGGATTGTCTTTATCTTCATTATCTATTTCATCGTATTGATGATGATAGAAGGTGGACACCTAAACGATTCTTTTACACATCAACCGATTTTTCCTCATAAATAAACATATATGAAATGAGTAAAAATACTCGTTCAAAGAATATATCAAAATTAATAATCCTGGCACTCGTTCTATTTGTGCCAGGTTTTTTATATATACTGGTCAATAAAATGGGCTCCAATGAGTACCTTAAACTGCCAGTATTCGGCGAAAAGAAGCTGTCTGGTGAAATGAGGCGCGTGATGGGGAGAGAAATCCCCGATACGATATTTCATCAATTAAAGCCAGTAGAATTCATCAACTACGACAATAAGCCAGTAACACTTTTGGGAAATGATAGCTCGGTATCGGTAGTACATCTTTTCTATACCAGAGATCAAGGATTGTCAAAGCAATTGGTTCATGATATGAGCGCAATCGCGACGCGATTTAAAGAAAATCCCAAAGTACAGCTGTTCTCAGTGTCTGTAGACCCTCATGATACAGCTGAAGATCTCAAAAAATTCATTGAACCTTACAAAAAAGGGATGAGCTCACATTGGTATGTCGTAAACAAACCCAGTGTCGACATCTTTGAATTTGCCCGATCTTCCATGTTGATCGAAGCCATGCCTGTTGAAGGGGATAGCACCAAAATTTATCATCAGCAATCAATTTGTATTGTTAGACTCTGAAAAGAGGATTAGAGGCTTTTATGATATCAGCCTTCGTTCAGAGTTGGATAGATTGGAAGATGAAATTAAAGTACAATTAGTTGAAGAGGTTAGAAATAACCCCATTAAAAGTAGAGAGGAAGTTAACAATGGCAATGACCGAAGAAGAAAAAAAATATAAAGGGATTATCTGGACATTATCGATAATTATCCCATTAGCCGTAGCTGCATTATTTGGAATTAATTTGCCAAAAATGGGATATGATGTAGAACCATTAAGTTTTTTTACCTCCCATTTATGCCACGATCAATGGTTTGACAGCAGTTTGTTTAGTTATTGCAGTCTCAGCTATTAAAAGAGGTAATGTTAAATTGCACGAAAACCTGATTAAATTGTGCATGGTCTTCTCTTCTCTATTTCTGATTATGTATGTGGGATATCACATGACTTCAGAATCAACAAAGTTTGGAGGAGAAGGAGCCATTCGATATGTGTATTATTTCATTCTTGTGACGCATATCATTTTATCCATCATTATTATTCCATTCGTATTATTTACTTTTGTTAGAGGGATAGCAGGAGCGTATGAACGCCACAAAAAGTTAGCAAGAATAACTTATCCGATGTGGTTATATGTTGCTGTAACAGGAGTGATCGTTTATTTAATGATTTCTCCGTATTACGCTCATTAATAAATGGAGATATGAAAAAAGTATGGATTTATCAGGCTGATCGTTTTTTCACACAACCTGAACTACAAGAAGCACAAGCAAAATTAGATGCCTTTATCGAGGAATGGACTGCCCATGGAAGTCAATTGGCAGGAAAAGCTGAGATTAAATACAATCTGTTTTGTGGTATTGACAGTTGATGAAGAGGTTGCTCAAGTCACAGGATGTTCAATAGATAAATCCGTTCGCATTCTTAAAGAATTGGAAGAACAGCTGAACATAGGTTTGTTCAATCGCACATTAATCTCTTATCGAGATAATGAAAATAACATCCAATTGGTTTCAAGAGATGTTTTCGAAGCGCTTTGTGAAGAAGGTGAAGTGAATTCGGATACCATTGTATTCAACAACCTAGCCCAAACGGAAGCCGATTATCAAAGCAAATGGGAAATTCCTTTGAAAGATAGTTGGCATGCAACTGTCTTCAAATAGAGCTGATAAAAATATAAAAACGAATGCCATTCTGTAACAGGATGGCATTCGCTTTTATTATAGACGACTATTTTTTATCGATACTTAATTTACCAGGACCCATCACAGCGAAAGCAATATAAACAACCATAAATTCGATTGCATGGGATGCTCCAGAAAGACCATCTCCTTTCGCTAAGTGGTTTGCGGTTGCAACAAACATCGTAATGGCCAATATTACAGCTGCCGGCCGAGTCCATAATCCTAACATCAATAACAATGATCCTACGGTTTCTGCTAATCCAGCTGAAAAACCAAACACTGTAGGCATAAAGTCTATACCAAGATTCTGCATAGATTTTCCAATTGCAGTCCATTTTTCCTGACCTCCCATTAATTTTGGTAAACCGTGAAATGCAATCATCGTCAAACCGAATCCAATCCGGATGATCAAAAGTCCTAAGTCAATTTTTGAATTTTTCATATCGTTTTATTAATAAGTTTAGATCAGCGAAAATAGATAATTCCGAAAAAGCAAAAATTACCATACATCAAGATGTGAAAAAAAATACATTTTTTTTAATTTTTTAAAAGGTTAATTCATGAAAATGTTCTAAGAAATAGCAGAATACTTCAATTTGCGTTATCTTTGTTCTCTAAGCTGAAAAAGCTCAATATTTTACATTAATTCTAGATCAATTGGATATATTCAGTAAACAACGTTATACGATTACATCGGCACTTCCGTATGCCAATGGTCCATTACATATAGGTCACCTTGCTGGTGCTTATATCCCAGGCGATATCTTCGTGCGATTTTTAAGACTAAACAATAAAGATGTTGTTTATGTATGTGGCTCGGATGAGCATGGAGCAGCTATCACTATTAAAGCAAAAAAAGAAGGAGTTACTCCCAAAGAAATTATTGATAAATACAATCAACAAATTAAAGATAGTTTTGAGCAATTCGGGATATCATTCAATATATATCACCGTACGTCAGAACCTATTCATCATCAACTTTCGCAAGAATTCTTCTTAAATCTTTATGAAAAAGGAGAATTTATCGAACGTTACTCCGAGCAATACTATGATGAAGAGTATCATCAATTCCTTGCTGATCGTTATATCGTAGGAACGTGTCCGCATTGCGGAAATGAAGGCGCTTATGGGGATCAATGTGAAAAATGTGGTACCTCATTAAACCCTACAGACCTAATCAATCCAAAATCAACCCTGAGCGGCAAAGCTCCTGTACTGAAAGAAACCAAACACTGGTACTTGCCTTTGGACAAATATCAACCTTGGTTGGAAAAATGGTTGATCGAAGGGAAAAAAGATGAATTGAAATCCAATGTATTTGGTCAATGTCAATCTTGGTTGAAGTCAGGATTGCAACCACGCTCTATGACTAGGGATTTAGATTGGGGAGTAGATGTTCCGTTGGAAGAAGCTGAAGGTAAAAAACTTTATGTATGGCTTGATGCCCCAATTGGTTATATCTCCGCAACAAAACAATGGGCAATTGATGAAGGTAAGGATTGGGAACACTATTGGAAACAACAAGCTAATCCTGATGACAACTCAACATTGATTCATTTTATTGGCAAGGATAATATCGTATTCCACTGTATTATTTTCCCAGCAATCCTACATGCACACGGAGATTATATTTTACCAGAAAATGTCCCAGCGAATGAATTCTTGAACTTAGAAGGTGATAAATTATCAACCTCCAGAAATCACGCTGTTTGGTTGCACGAATATTTGGAAGAATTCCCCGGCAAACAAGATGAATTGAGATACATGTTGACTTCAATTCTCCCTGAAACCTCTGACAGTGAGTTCACATGGAAGGATTTCCAAGCTAGAGTAAACAATGAATTGGTCGCTATCTTAGGGAACTTTATCAACAGAGTAATGGTGCTTTCTCATAAATATTTCGATGGCAAAGTATTATTGGGTTCTCCATTGACTGAGTCAGACCAAGAAGTATTGAAAGAATTAGCAACATTTCCGGGTTTGATCCAACAATCATTATCACAGTATAGATTCCGTGAAGCATTAGCACAATTTATGAATGCTGCACGTTTAGGAAATAAATACCTAGCCGATGAAGAGCCATGGAAGGTGATCAAGAACGATGAAGAACGAGTAAAAACAGTATTGTTCGTTGCTAGTCAAATCGTAGCCAACTTAGCCCTAATAGGTCAGCCATTTTTGCCGTTCAGTAGCACTAAGATTTTCGAAATGTTGAATCTATCAGCAAAAAACTGGGATGAAGCAGGAAAATCAGGTTTATTAGAATCTGGTCATCAGTTGGGCGAAACACAATTGCTATTCGAAAAAGTAACTGATGAACAAGTAGAATTTCAGTTGGCAAAACTGGCAAATGCAAAAGCTAGCAACGCTTTGGCAGCACCAAAAGCAGCTCAAAAAGCAAATGTCAATTTCGATGAGTTCATGAAAATGGATATCCGTGTTGGCCGTATCTTAACAGCGGAGAAAGTTGCCAAAACCAAGAAGTTATTAAAGCTGACCATCGACACCGGAATCGATAAAAGAACCGTAGTCTCAGGTATCGCAGAATATTTTACCCCAGAAGAAATCGTAGGTAAGCAAGTTTCAATCCTTGTTAATCTTGAACCACGAGAAATTAAAGGCATACAGTCTCAAGGAATGATCCTAATGGCCGAAGATGCAGATGGAAGACTCGATTTTGTAAGACCATCAACAGATATTTCAGCAGGTAGCATCGTAAGATAGATTACCTAATCAACAAAAAAAGATTCCCTCCGCAAAAACGGAGGGAATCTTTTTTATAATGGCGCTATAATAGTTTCACCCCTACAGGACAATGTCATTAAGTTAAGGGAATTTAACAAACATGCCACGCCGATGGCGTTGGTGTTTGTCGCGATTTTCATTTCTATAGATATGGCATGCCTACGGCATTTAAGATATATTTCATGCCTCCGGCATTTTACCCCGATGGGGTTAGTTCGCCGTGGCTGGTGTCACAACCTGCCACTGAAAACATTGCAGGACCCACCACTTGCCTTGGACGATTGGGCAACTGTCTACTATCTAATGTCTAATGTCTTATGTCTACTGTCTACTGTCTATCGTCTTCGGTCTATTTCCCCAAATCAGCAAACCTACCAAAAACAAAATTGCAGAAGGCACTACCCATCCCAGCTCATATTGAAAAAATGGAATATGATTCAGCGTACCAATTGTATCTGCGCTCAGAAGGTTCAATTGTTTGAATAAAGATAGCGTCGCAATAATGGTCGATCCGATCAATGCCAAAACATAGGGTTCTTTGCTTTTTACAAAAGGTCCAAAAAATACCGTGTACAACACCAACGTAATAACAATAGGATATACAAAAGTTAAAATGGGATAAGCAAAGGCTATAATGTTATCTACACCGGTGATCGATAATACACATGAAATAATACAACATACAGTTACCAATAATTTATAGCCAAGTTTTCCATGGGTTAGTTCAGAGAAGAATGATCCAACGGCAGAGGTCAGGGCTATTGCAGTCGTTAAGCAAGCCAAAGCAATGCTAACAGCAATCGCAATCGTACCAAAGGGACCCATAATAGCTCTGGAGATGAGGATCAATAATTCAGATCGCTTTATTGACAAATCTTCAACACCAGATGTTGCTCCTAGATAGATTAACCCACCGTAAATAATAAACAAACAAGACGCAGCTAGGATACCCGCTGAAATAACAACTTGGTTTTTGGATTTTACAGTAGTATATCCTTTGGAAATAGATGCAGTAATTATAATGCCCGCAAATATGACTGATGCTAAAACATCTAAGGTTTGATAGCCATCAACGAACCCTAGCGTAAAGGACTCCGCAGTATTGAGGGAGCTGTCACTATAATCTGCCATGGGTGAAAAAATACCCAAGGCTATAAGAGAAATCAATAAAACCAATAATAATGGGGTCAGGAAATTCCCAATAATATCCACAACTTTGGAAGGTGAAATGGTTAACAGCCAAGTTACGGCAAAGAAAACAATCGAAGTCCAGATGGGAGCCGAATTTGGGAATGAAGGCAATATGCCCACCTCAAAGGTTGTAGCAGCTGTTCTTGGAATGGCAATCAAGGGGCCGATACACAACATAATAACAGACCCCAAAACCGGGGACAGAAATTTGTTAATCCTAGAACCCAAGTCTTGAAACGATTCCCCTGAATTAACAACGGAAAGAATCCCAAAGAATGGAAGTAATATTCCAGTAAGTCCAAATGCAAGAATGGTTATCCACACGTGGTCTCCAATTTGAATTCCAATATATGGGGGTAGTAACAGGTTTCCAGCTCCAAAGAACATGGCAAATAAGGCGAATCCGATCGTAACGATATCTCTAGTTTTCTTCAAAATAATATTAGTAAAATATGTCAATTAATTGTTTGGCTTCCTTTACATCGTGGACCCTGAGGATTTGAACCCCTCTTTCCAGTAATAGCGTATTGAGTGCTATTGTTCCTGGCAGGACTTGATCAGGTTTTAAACCTATTTTTTTATAAAGCATAGATTTCCTTGAAATTCCTCCAAGGATTGGTAATCCAAAATAATGCAGTTCATTGACCCGCATTAGCAACTCGTAATTCTGGTCGATGGTCTTGGCAAAGCCATAACCAGGATCCAAGATGATGTCCCTTACACCTAGCTCCCTAAGCCTTGAAACATGATGACCTAAACTCTCAGCAACATCATTTACAACATCTTCATAGTCTGTCATTTGCTGCATGGTAGCAGGTGTGCCTCGCATATGCATAAGGATATAAGGAACTTGTAACCTTGCCACAGTTTCAAACATGTTCTCATCTAAAGTACCACCAGAAATGTCATTGATGATATGAACTCCCGCTTGAACGCATGATTCAGCAACATCTGCCCGAAATGTATCAATGGATAAAATAACATCGGGATAAGATTGATGGATGGCTTCGATAAAAGGTATAGCACGGTCCATTTCTTCTTGTGCCGAGATTTCCTGAGCACCAGGGCGGCTAGAATATGCTCCTATATCAATCATGTCTGCACCTTCGGATATTAGTTTTTCAGCATGTAACATGGCTGATTCTAGAGAACTGTGCTTTCCGCCGTCAAAAAATGAATCGGGCGTAAGATTCAGAATGGCCATGACTTTTGGCGTCTCAAAGGTCATAAGTTTGGAGCCTATCTTGATGCTTTGGCAAGAAACAGGTTGAAAAACCGACATGTATGTTAGATTAATAAAAAAAATAAGGCTGCAAATTTTATTTGCAGCCTCCAAAATAAGTTTTTTGTATCTACTTTACAACTAGAACACCATCAGCGACTAAAGAAATATCTTTTCGGGGCTTGTTGATTTTAGCAATTTCCTCTTTGCTCTTGCCCATATCTTCAGCATAATGCTTTTGCCATTCAACTGTTGTTTCCTTTACTTTAGCTTTTCCTTCCAAAACAACAGTTTTACCGATCAGGTCTTGAGGAACAAAGTATCCATAGTCAGTAAATCTTACCATGATAGGCTCTTTGTCAGCTTCTCTCTTTAAGGTCAAGAAGCAACCTTTTTTGGTACAAACCTGAACAACCTCACCTTCAACTTTTCCGTTGAAAGAATCTTTACCTTCAAGAGCCTTTTCTAATTGTTTTACAGAGATAGCTCCTTTTTTGTCAACTTTTTTTCCGTAAGTCACACCAGCTTTTGCCGGTTGAATCGATGACTGCGCATTGCTAATGGTTACAAAAGCAAAAACACAGATTAACATGGAGATAAACTTTTTCATATCTATTTTCTTATAAATTCGAATTTACCACTTGGGTCTAATTTCATGATGGTGGATGCAGTGCCATTGGCAAGCTCTTGCTGCCCGAATTTCACCACATAATCAACACCATTTATTATTTCTTCTGAAATTTCAGAGAAATTCCTTGCCGAAGGATCTCCGCTGATGTTTGCCGATGTAGAAACAATTGGCTTGCGGAATCTTTGTAATAGCTGCTCACAAAATGGATGATTTACAATCCGAATACCAATAGATCCATCGTCAGCAACCACGTTCTCAGCTAAGTTCTTTGCATTTGAATAAATAATGGTGAGCGGTTTATCAGTGGCCTCGATCAATTCATAGGCTACTTCAGGAACCTCTCGAACATAACTGCTCAATTGGTTGTCATTGCCCAATAAAATAATCATGCTCTTCCCTTTATCACGACCTTTTAAAGCAAAGATTTTCTCTACAGCATCGGGATTGGTTGCATCGCAGCCTATACCCCAAATCGTATCCGTAGGATATAAAATCAATCCACCTGACCGCAGTGTCTCCAAAGAACTGTTGATGTCTTCTTTATCTATAAATGGCCTGTGCATGATCTATTACTAAACAGCAACATTGTGGTCACGAAGCGCATCATTCAATGATGTCTTCTTATCTGTCGATTCCTTGCGTTGGCCAATAATCAATGCACATGGTACTTGATATTCTCCTGCAGGGAATTTTTTGGTGTATGATCCTGGGATAACAACTGATCTAGAAGGTACAAAACCTTTGTATTCAATAGGCTCAAAACCTGATACATCAATAATTTTTGTAGATGCTGTCAATACAACATTAGCACCCAAAACCGCTTCTTCCTCAACACGAACTCCTTCAACAACAATAGCTCGGGAACCAACAAATACGTTGTCTTCGATAATAACTGGAGCAGCTTGAACTGGTTCCAAAACTCCGCCAAGACCAACACCACCACTTAAATGTACGTTTTTACCTACCTGAGCACATGAACCAACAGTAGCCCAAGTATCTACCATAGTGCCTTCACCAACATATGCACCAATATTTACGTAAGATGGCATCATAATAACGCCTTTTGCCAAATATGATCCATAACGAGCTGATGCACCTGGAACAACACGAACGCCTAATTCTTTGTAATTAGTCTTAAGCTTCATCTTGTCATGGTAAACAAAAGGGTCGTTCTTGATCACTTCCATGTTCCTAATTGGGAAGTATAGGATTACAGCTTTCTTAATCCAATCATTAACATACCAAGATTCACCTACTGGCTCTGCCACACGAAGCTCTCCTTTGTCCAAATGTTGGATTACAAACTCAATAGCCTCGTAATACTCTTTATATTCTAATAATTGTCTGTTCTCCCAAGCTTCTTCAACTAATTTCTTAAGGATTGTGGAATCTATCATGATATTCTTTAAACTAAATTTTAATTCATGACAAATATGAAGAATTTTAATGATAAGTAAGTTACCACAAGGGTAATATATTAAGAAGATATGACTATTTTTGTAGGATGGCAGAGGCAGCAGAGAAATTACGCATCGATAAATACCTATGGTCAATCCGCATCTTTAAGACTCGAAGTCTGGCAACTGAAGCTTGTAAAGCAGGACGTGTGAAATTGAATGGTCAAAATGTAAAACCTTCCGCAATAGTCAAGGTAGGGGATACTTATGCGATTCAGAAAGGAATAGAAAGAAAAGTTGTCAAGGTCATTGGCTTGCTGGAGCGAAGGGTTGATGCCAAAACTGCCGCCCAATTTTATGAGGACCAAACACCGGTTGAAGATACCTATGCATATAAATCTTCGTTCCATGCTCCAGTATTAAAAAGAGACCGTGGAACAGGTAGACCAACTAAAAAAGATCGTAGAGAAATAGATGATTTGAAAAGCGATTGGTGGGACGATGAAGAACATGATAACTAGATTTGAATTTAAGAAATTAGTATTTACATCCTTATTATTAATAGCATTGATCTTTCAGGGATCAACGGCATGGGCAGCTAATGCAGTTAGTCCAAAGGATTCTGTAGAACGTGAACTAAATAAAGTCTTAGGACGAAAGATCGAATTTGAAAAAGAAAAATTGATGAAGATCTTTGATATCAAGGAAAGGTTGAGACTCATGCAAGCTCCAACAGACAAGTATCAATTGTTGGAAAAACTGTACTTAGAATTCCGGACTTATCAAATCGACTCCGCCATATTTTATGTCAATGAAAACAAAAAAATAGCCAAACAATTAAATGATCCGATCCTACAGAATGAAGTGGACATTCAATTGGCTGGTCTGTATTCTTCTGCAGGAAGATTTATTGAATCTAGCCAGATATTAAAAGGAATTCCAAGGCAAAGCCTTTCCAGCGAGCAAGAAGCAGATTACTACCGCGCATTCTCTGATTTCTATTCCCACTATGGGCAAAGCACCAACCATTATCAATATTTCACACAAAGTGAAGTATACAGAGATTCATTGCTGAATGTCCTGCCAAAATCTTCAGAAGAATACAGAATCAATTCCGCAACAAGAGCATTGTTCGGAAATAACTTCGATAAAGCAGAGTCTGAATTGTTGCAATTATTAAATGAGTATAAGGACCCTCAACCCGAACGTGCGGTTATAGCCTATCTTTTGGGCCTTCTCTATAAGAATAAAGGAGATCAAGATAAAGAAATCTATTATCTTGGCTTGTCCGCAATAACGGATATTAAGAATACCGTAAAAGATAATGCTTCCTTACAAAGCTTGGCACTGGTTTATTTCGAGCGAAATGAAATCGATAAAGCCTATTTATTTATACAGCAGGCTATGGAAGATGCTTTATTCTGTAATGTAAGGTTCAGAACGATTGAAAACTCTTCTTTTTATCCTATCATTAACTCCGCATTTCAGGAAAAAGAACAAGCCAATAAAAATCAGCTAAAGAATTTCTTGTATACCATTTCTTTGATGTCAATATTGTTGCTCGTTGCATTTATTATTCTTTATATGCAGATGAAGCGACTGAAGAAAACAAGACAGGATTTAAAAACTCTGAATACCGAACTCCAAGGATTGAACGGACAATTGTTGAAAGTAAACCAAGACCTTCAAGAATCCAATCATATCAAAGAAGAATATATGGCTCAGTTCTTTGAACTATGTTCAGCCTATATAGATAAACTTGACAATACACGAAAAGGAATTTTAAAGAAAGTTTCCAATAATCAAATTGATGATCTGACCAAAGAATTAAAATCTCAGGATTTCATCAAAACTGAGCTCGATGATCTATATCACAACTTTGACGTAATTTTCTTGAACCTTTATCCAACCTTTATCCAAGAATTCAATTCGCTCCTCAAGCCCGAAGAACGGTTGACCTTGAAACAAGATGAACTCCTGAATTCTGAACTTCGGATTTTTGCTCTCATAAGATTGGGAATTTCAGATTCTACCAAAATCGCAAGGTTCTTACGCTACTCCTTACGCACGGTTTATAACTACCGAGTTAAGGTTCGAAACAAAGTTTTAGGGACCAAAGAAGACTTTGATGAGCAAATAAAAGAGATAGGTAACCTAAAGTACTAGAAAAAGCCTTTACTTTTTTTCAATTTAAAAGCGCTTAAACACTTGTTATTCAGTGTTTATTGGTTTACTATGGTTACTTTTTTGATTTTGCACTTTACAAATGCTTAATAAACCTATAACACCTCCTTAACTTTGAATTGGGAAGTTCAGAATAACCTGAATTATTTTATTAATCTAATAACTGATTATAAGTCGTATGAAACTTTTTACTAAAGTTAGTATCGGTCTTTGCCTCTATTTGGTTTCCATTTTTTACAGTCTGGCATTTGCGCAGGGTGGGATTAGAGTTACCGGAAAGGTCATGGACGAAGCCAGCAATGAACCTATTATTGGCGCTACAATTACTGTTATCGGAGGGACACTTTCAACCTCAACGGATAACAATGGTGCATTTGTGTTAGACAATGTTCCTGAAAATTCAAAACTTCGAGTTTCTTATCTGGGCTATAACAGCCAAGAAGTAATCGCTCAGCCAACGGAGATGACGATTTCGTTGATTACATCCACCAATACATTGGAAGATGTGGTTGTCATTGGTTATGGTTCCGTGAAAAGGAAAGATGTGACAACGGCAATTTCATCTGTATCATTGGACGACATTAACGAACGTCCGATTGTTAACGCCAATCAAGCTATCCAAGGTAAAGCAGCAGGGGTAACCGTGTCTCAACCTTCCGGTGCTCCAGGTGGTGGAACATCAATCCGAATCCGCGGTACAACATCCTTCAATGGCAGTAACAACCCTTTGTATGTGGTTGACGGAGTGACGGTAGATAACATCAACTTCTTGTCTCCAGGGGATATCGCAGACATGCAAGTGTTGAAAGATGCTTCTTCTGCAGCTATCTATGGGTCAAGAGCTGCAAATGGGGTGATTTTAATTACAACCAAACAAGGTCGTGTGGGTAACCCAAAAATTACGTTAAATGTATTGGCAACTCAAAATAGAGTGACTAATTCCATTGAACCCTTGAATACTGCTCAGTATAAGGAGTTAATGGATGAAATTGGTTCGGTCAATCTACCAGGTAATTTAACTGACCAAACAAATTGGTTTGATGAAACTTTCGCAACCGGTAACACCCAAGATTATCAATTCTCTGTTTCTGATGGATCCGAAAGAATTAAATATTTCCTTTCTGGTGGTTATATCAATGATAAAGGTATTATCAAATCTACTTTTTACAAACGCTATAATTTCAGAGGGAATATCGAGAATAAAGTTAGAGATTGGTTAACCATCAATGCTAATTTCTCTTACGCAGATTATAATGGAAATGGAATGGTTGAAGGCCTTGGATCAAATAGAGGTGGTGTTGTTCTTTCAGCAATAAATACACCTACTTACGCTCCAATATGGGATCCTTTCAATCCAAAGCAGTACTACAATAATTTTTATGGTTTAAATATTAACAGTCCTTTAGAAAATTTAGCGACTACAGGAAATAATAGAAACCGTGAAAATAGATTGATAGGGTCAGGATCAGCAACCATCCATATTCTACCGGAATTGAATTTCAAAACGTTGTTCGCTATTGATAGAAGAAATGCTTTTTCTTCGACCTTTTTAGATCCATTGTCGACCTCATGGGGTAGAAACCAATACGGTGAAGCTACGGACAATAGAAATATGAATACCGTACTGACATTTGACAATGTATTGAATTACAACAAATCATTTGATAAGCATTCGTTTGAAGTGATGGCTGGTTCTTCATGGTTAAGCTCGAACTATACCAACAGCTATATCATGGGTTCACATTTTAGAAATGACCTCATTGAAACATTAAATGTAGCCAATCAGATTTCTTGGACAGGTACAGGATCAGCAGCTTCAAATTGGGCAATGATGTCTTATTTCGGACGTCTATCATATAATTACGACGGTAAATATTTAATTACTGCCAATTTAAGGACAGATGGCTCCTCAAAATTGCATCCTGACCACAGATGGTCTGTTTTCCCTTCCGTATCTGCAGCATGGAGAATTTCTTCTGAAGAATTTATGAAAGATGCGACTTGGATCAATGACCTTAAAATCCGTGGTGGTTGGGGACAAACCGGAAACCAAGATGGAATCGGTGATTATGCATACCTACAACGTTATAACGTAATCCGTTCACCATGGTTTGAAGAAGGTAAAGAACATGATTTTGTTTCTATATCTCCACAAAACCTTAGAACCCCAGATTTGCGTTGGGAAAAAACAACTCAAACAGGGGTAGGTTTAGATTTCACAGGTATCAATAATAGATTGACCGTAAACTTGGATTATTATTTCAAGAAAACATCCGATATGTTGATGTGGGTAGATCTTCCAGGTTCTGGTAATATCTCGCAAATTCAGCGTAACGAAGGTGAGATGACTAACCGTGGTTTTGAAACCAATATCAATGCTGATATCTTCCAAGGTGAATTCGAATGGACTTCAGGATTCAATATCTCTTTCAACAGAAATAAATTGACAAAACTGGAATTAAAACCTGTTTATTACGATGCTAGAACTTCAGATTTTGTCAATGATGACGTCGTGAAAAATGAAGTTGGACGCCCAGTAGGAGGGTTTTATGGTTATGTTAGCCAAGGTGTTGATCCTGAAACCGGAAACATGATCTATGCAGATTTAAATAATGACGGGAAAACATCCGTATCCGATAAAACATATATTGGAGATCCGAATCCAAACTTTACATTCGGTTTTACCAACAATTTATATTACAAAGGATTTAATCTGAATGTATTTATCCAAGGAACTCAAGGTAACGATATCTACAATGTCTCAAGAATGGAAATGGAAGGAATGTACGATGGTAAAAACCAATCTACTAGAGTTCTTCAACGTTGGAGAGTGCCAGGACAAGTTACTGAAGTGCCTAGAGCAGGATATGATATGAAAAACTCATCATACTTCGTTGAAGATGGAAGTTACATCCGTTTGAAAAACGTTTCATTATCCTACAATATCAAAGCTCCAGCATTGAGCAGAATTGGAATCAACAAATTGGCGCCATTTATTTCTGCAAGCAATCTAATTACGCTAACAAAATACACAGGTATGGATCCTGAGGTAAACCAATGGGGTAATTCAGGTAGAGTTCAAGGTTTGGATTGGGGTACTTATCCTCAAACAAGAGCTTTTGTGGTTGGGTTAAATATGGAGTTCTAAGTTTTAAATAATGAGAACAATGAAAAGTAATTTTATAAAGGGTATGATGGCAATATTGACTGTTGCCATGATATCGAGCTGCTCTCTGGACAAAGATCCTTTATCTGAATATTCTGATGTAACCGAAGGTGTTACCAATGAGGAAGGACAAAGAGTAGTATTTAAAGATAAAGCCGCTGTAGATACTTACATGCAGGGTTTGTATAATATTTTGCGTGACAGACAAGAGCATTGGTATCTGGATCAACTCCTTATTTCAGAGTCGCATTCTGACAATGCCTATGCAGGAACAACAGGAGCAGAGGTATTGCCTTATGAAAATAACAGTATTGAAGGATCAAACTCGGTAGTAGAACGTGATTGGATTCGTTACCTGGAAGATGTGGCCCGTGCCAATATTTTGATTGTCAATGTAGATTCTGTAAATGACAATTCCTTAACGACTGCACTTCGTAAACAATATAAAGCAGAAGCGAAAATCTTAAGATCGCTGATCTTTTTTGATATGGTGAGATTATGGGGTGATATTCCTGTCGTAACAAATGTCGGTAGAGATATTACTTCAGAGAACATCGAAGAAGTATATGATGATTATTTCCCTGCACAAAAAACAGAGAAAGAAGCTTATGAGCAAATTGAAAAAGATTTGTTGGAAGCTATAGTAGATGCTCCATCAAATAATTCAGCTAATAAAACAAGATTTTCAAAATCCGTGGCTAAAGCTCTTTTAGCAAAAGTATATGCTGAGAAACCATTGAGAAATTATGCTAAAGTAGTTCAATATGTTGATGAATTGGCTGCGGATGGTTTCGATCTAGAAGAAGATTATAAAACACTTTTTGGAGTCAATGAAGGAAATGCAGATGCTCTTAAAAGAAACAGCAAGGAATCCATTCTGGAGACTCAGTTTTTCTCAGGTTCTGGTAACTGGGTAACTTGGATGTTCGGTCGCGACCTTTCCAACTACAACAGCAACTTTACTTGGGCAAAATGGATAACACCTTCAAGAGATTTGATCAATGCCTTTACTAGAGAAAATGATCAAATCCGCTATAGTGAATCTATTGTATATTATCAGGCTACCTGGAGCAATTATTACCCTGCTAGCAACTATCCATTTATGTACAAAACTCGTTCAGCTTACAGCAATATCATAAAACTGCGTTATGCCGATCTTTTATTATTGAAAGCTGAAGCGTTGATCAATGGAGATTCTCAAAATCTAACTGCTGCGGCAGAGATTATCGACAGAATCCGTCAACGTGTGAAACTTCCTAGATTAAGCAATGCAACAAAAGCGAATAAAGAAGCTATGTTGACTGCATTATTAAATGAAAGAAGATTAGAGTTGGCATTTGAGGGACAAAGATGGTATGATTTGGTAAGATTGAATAAAGTTGAATCGGTAATGAATGCCGTTTTTGCAAAAGATTCTGGCAGAAAGGCTCTAGTTTATCCTTTCAATGAAAATTCATACCGTCTTCCGATACCGCAAAGTATTATTGACGAGAATCCTAAAATTGTACAAAACCCTGGTTATTAATCTTATAAACTATGAATAATTTAAAAAAATACATATTTGTTGCAAGCTTGTTCTCTTCGATCTTGACGGCATGTGGCAATGATAATATCAGTGGTGGTGATCCTATTGACCCAGTTGAACCAACTTCAGGTGATGTGATGATCTATACCACTACTGGTTCTTTAAGTCATGATTTCAAAAAATCTTTCCTAGATTTTTCGAAAACAACCAATATGGGAACCAAAACCATTAAAATTGACGAGAGTAAAACTTATCAAACAATGGATGGATTTGGGACAGCAATTACCGGATCAACAGCATATAACTTGCTTAAAATGGAAGCTGCTGACCGTACAAAATTCTTGAAAGAAACCTTCTCAACGACTGAAGGGATGGGACAAAGCTATATCCGTATCGCCATCGGATGTTCAGACTTCTCATTATCAGAATATACACTGGCAGATAAACCAGGTATCGAAAATTTTGCCCTGCAATCTGAAGAATTAGATTATGTAATTCCAGTTATTAAGGAAATCTTGGCTATCAACCCCGACGTAAAAATCATGGGTTCACCTTGGACTCCTCCAAGATGGATGAAGGTTAATAACTTAACCGATTTAAAGGCTTATGATTCTTGGACAGGTGGTCATTTAAACCCGAAATACTACCAAGATTACGCAACATATTTTGTGAAGTGGATTCAAGCAATGAAAGGTCATGGAATCGATATCTATTCCATCACTACTCAAAATGAACCATTGAATGATAAGAATTCAGCTTCTTTGGTGATGTTCTGGAATGAGCAACAAGCATTTGTGAAAAATGCATTGGGTCCAAAAATGAAAGCTGCCGGATTAAAAACAAAAATCTATGCGTTCGATCATAACTACAACTATGACGATATGCAGGAACAACAGGATTATCCAATCAAGATTTTTGAAGATCCTGCTGCGGCGGCATATTTCGCTGGTTCAGCTTACCATAATTACGGTGGCGACAAAGCTGAGTTGCTAGATATTCATGCCAAAGCTCCAAACAAAGAAATTGTGTTCACTGAAACTTCTATTGGAACTTGGAATGATGGCCATGCACTAGGAAAAAGATTGTTGGAAGATATGCGTGAGGTAGCACTAGGAACTGTCAACAATTGGAGTAAAGCGGTAATTGTTTGGAATCTGATGTTGGATTCTGAAAGAGGACCTAACCGTGAAGGTGGTTGCCAAACTTGTTATGGTGCAGTAGATATCAGCAAGTCTGATTATAAAACAATCCGTAAAAACTCGCATTATTATATCATTGGCCATATGTCAGCAGTTGTAAAACCTGGTGCTGTACGTATTGGTTCTGAAGGATATACAGATGCTGGATTAGCATACGCTGCATTTAAAAATACCGATGGTACTTATGCATTTGTAATCGCTAATTCAAATGGAAGTAATTCTAGAATAGTTATTGAGGATGGGAAAAATCATTTCAGTTATGATGTCCCTGCAGGTTCTGTTGTTTCTTATTCTTGGAAAAAATGAAAAAATTAGTCAATTATTTAACCTTATCAGTTCTTTTTACACTTTTATTTTCTTGTAAAGAGGATGAATTAATAGTGCCTTATGGCGCTGGCGAACCTACAATTGAAATTGTAAAATTGCCGACCGCATCACTGTTTGGGGATAGTTTGCAATACACAGTGAATGTAGCAGACAAAAGTGTAGATCTATCTACTCTAAAAGTACAGCTATTGTTTAGTGAAGAAGTCGTTTCTGAAAAAACTATTCGTACCAAAGATGCCGGTGAATACTCAGGCAAATTGTTCGTGCCATTCATGAAAAATATTCCGAATGGAACAGCCGTTTTGAAATTTACCTTGCAGAATGTTCAAATGGTCAATAAAGTCGAAGAAAAAGTATTAACGCTTTCTAGACCTGACTTCCCGTATTTGAACTTTATATCGGAAGGGAAAACGTATAGAATGAATAAAGTTGCTCCAAATAAATATGAAGTAACAGATGAGTTTCTAATGAAGGCACCAGGTTATATCGAATCGCCAGCAGTTGGAGAATTTGGAAATAAAATTCAATTCGGTTGGGAAAATAAAGCAGTTACACAAGGAATAAATGCCGTAATTCCTTTCTCAAATTCTTTTGATGGACAATACACCATTTCTTTCAACACCTTGACCTATGCTGCCTCGCCATTTATTCGTTATGCAATCAACGATACAGATATGGAAATGGTTGCCGATGATCTTTACGCTGTTGATTTAACAGTTGCTAAAGATGAGGAACTGGTGTTTGAAGGTATTCCTAACTTAAATGAGTGGTTCATTGATGAAGATTATTTCCGCAAAGATGGCGACAAGTATTTGTCGAATGTAATTTCTGGTAAGTACCGTTATATTGCCAATTTTGCTAAGAAATCGATCAAAGTTGAGGCTATGAATGGAGATGCTCTAGCTCGATTAAATGCTGATGGAACCGGTGCAATCTGGATTATCGGTGAAGGAATTGGACAACCTACAGTAGCTGACAACCAAGTTGGTTGGAACCCTGACAATGCATTGTGTATGGCACCAATGGGAGGTAAGAAATACCAAGTTACCGTAGTAGCAGGACAGTCTATCAATACCGATAACATCAACTTTAAGTTCTTCCATGAAAAAGGATGGAACGGTGAGTTTAGAAATACAGACCTTACCACTACAAGCGATGTTGTCCTTGTAGGTAATGGTACGAATGGTAGAGATCCAGGAAACTTAGGTCTGGTAGCTGGCAAAAAACTAGATGCTGGCGCAACTTATGTATTTGTTGTAGACCTTTCTGAAGGAAACAATAAAGCAAAACTTACAGTTACGAAAAAGTAAAAACAAACTAATAGATTGGGTAATTAGGGGTGGATAAAGGCGTTTCCACCCCTTTTTTGTTTTTTATGATTTTATCGCGTTCTTTGTTTTACTAAACAGAATCTAGATATGGGTAAAAGTGCTTTCTTCTTGATTATTCTAATTTGTATGATGATGAAACCAATTATTTCAAATGGTCAGCCATCTCCAAAGCCAAAATTTGTTTTAGCAATTCATGGTGGTGCTGGCACGATCCTTAAAAAGAACATGACCGATTCCTTAGAAAAGGCCTATATAGAAAAATTAACAGAATCATTACAGGCTGGGTACGATCAGATAAAACAGGGCAAGTCTAGTCTGGATGCTGTTGAGGCTGCGATTCATGTCATGGAAGATTCTCCACTTTTCAATGCTGGTAAAGGAGCAGTATTCACAAATCAAGGTAAAAATGAATTAGATGCAGCTATTATGGATGGATCTAACCTGAAAGCAGGGGCAGTTGCTGGAGTGACAAGTATAAAAAACCCTATTTCTGCAGCCAGAGCTGTCATGGACAAATCAGAACATGTTATGATGGTAGGCAAAGGCGCAGAAGAGTTTGCCGCGAAGAATGGAATTGAGATCGTAGACCCAAAATACTTCTGGACGCAACAACGTTGGGATGGACTTCAACGAGCTTTGAAAAGAGATGCTGAAAGGGCAGAATTAGACCATGACGATAAACAAGCTTTCTTGCCGCCTTATAAAGACGAAAAATTTGGAACTGTAGGTTGCGTTGCGCTCGATCAACATGGCAATCTAGCGGCAGGAACATCAACAGGAGGAATGACCAACAAGAAATTTGGAAGAGTAGGTGATGCCCCAATAATCGGAGCTGGTACATATGCTAATAATGAAACAGTTGCTATCTCATGTACAGGATGGGGCGAATTTTTTATCCGTTCTGTTGCCGCATACAACGTGTCTGCAAAGATGAAATATGCCAAACTGGACATAAAGGACGCTTCACAACAGGTAATTGATGAAATCGGAAAATTAGGCGGTGATGGCGGAATGATCGCTATTGATAAAAACGGTGAAGTCGCTATGCCATTCAATACCGAAGGAATGTACCGCGGAACGGTGACAGCAGATGGAAAAATAACCGTAGAGATTTATAAATAAACTGCTATTCAGGGATTTTATAATAATTCAAATATCGAGCAATGCTGTTTGCTCTTCGATTAACGTAATTTGATGGTCTTCTGGCATCCCATTTCTGCGGACTTGGCAAAATGGCAATGATCAATGCGGCTTCCTTTTTAGTCAAGCTTTTAGCTGATTTATGGAAATAATACTGAGCAGCAGCTTCTGCACCATAAACTCCCTGACCAGTTTCAATGACATTCAAATAGACCTCAAGAATCCTTCTCTTACTCCAAAATACTTCTATCAATACCGTAAAATAAGTTTCTAATCCTTTCCTTAACCAAGATCTCCCTGGCCATAAGAATACATTTTTGGCAGTTTGTTGACTGATGGTGCTTCCCCCACGTAATCTCTTGCCTTCTTTATTTTTCTCAAATGCTTCTCGGATAGCCTTTGTGTCAAAACCATTATGCGACATAAAGTGAGCATCCTCACCTGCTAAAGCCGCTTTCTTAAGGTTATTGGACATATCCTCATAATCCAACCATTGCCGTTCCAGTTTCCAGTCTTTTCCATCGGCTTTTCTTTCAAAGCCTCGTTTTAGCATCAAATAAGTTATTGGAGGGTTGGTGAATCGCAAGGCTATTACCCAAAGGATGGTCAATACAAAAAAAGCAATCAATCCACGGATTACCCAAGGAAGTACTTTTGTTTTTAAAATACTGCCGAAGGATGATTTGGTTTGTTTCTTCTTGTTCTTTGTTGGAGAACGCTTGATTGCCATTACAATGAAATTTGATGCAAAAATAAGATGTATTTTTTAATTTTCATGTCATTTCGCACCTGGTTTTTGGATATAGCTATAGTTTTGCAAATCGACACAATTCTGCTATTTTTACATCTTATTCAAAAACACGAGAACCTTGGCAAAAGCAAAGAAACAAACTCCTTTAATGCAGCAATATAACACCATTAAGGCCAAATACCCTGGCGCCTTATTGTTGTTTAGAGTGGGTGATTTTTATGAGACGTTTGGTGAAGATGCGGTTAAAGCCGCCAAGATATTAGGAATTGTGTTGACTAAAAGGGGAAATGGTTCCGAATCTGAAACTGCATTGGCGGGATTCCCACACCATTCCCTCGAAACTTATTTACCGAAATTAGTTCGTGCAGGACAAAGAGTCGCCATCTGTGACCAGCTGGAAGACCCTAAACAAA
Source organism: Sphingobacterium daejeonense (assembly GCF_901472535.1). Classification (NCBI taxonomy): domain Bacteria; kingdom Pseudomonadati; phylum Bacteroidota; class Sphingobacteriia; order Sphingobacteriales; family Sphingobacteriaceae; genus Sphingobacterium; species Sphingobacterium daejeonense. The sequence continues at coordinate 479,688 of NZ_LR590470.1, forward strand.
CGAAGACCATCGTAAAAAGGGGAGTCACTGAATTGGTAACACCCGGAGTATCATACAATGAAAACATTGTCCAGCAAAAATCAAATAATTATTTAGCCTCCATATTTTTTGAAAAACAGACGTTAGGGATTTCTTTCCTGGATATTTCAACGGGCGAATTCTTGGTCGCTCAAGGATCGGTAGGCTATATTGATAAGTTGCTTCAGGGTTTCAAACCAACCGAAATCATCATGCCCAAAAAACAATACAAAGAGTTTTTGGAGCAATTCGGAAGTGGCTATTATACCTATACCCTGGATGAATGGCCATACACTGGCGATTATGCCACCGAAAATCTACTGAAACATTTCGAGGTTAATTCCATGAAAGGTTTTGGTATCGATAGACTACCTATAGGTATTATCTCTGCTGGTGTAGCTTTACATTACTTGAATGAAACCGAACACCGCAATTTGCAGCATATCTCCAATATCTCGCGAATTGAAGAGGATCGATATATGTGGCTGGATAGGTTTACGATCCGAAATCTAGAATTGATCGGTTCAACCAATGAGAATGCTACTACATTGTCTGATGTTCTGGATGAAACATCATCACCAATGGGCGCTAGATTGCTGAAACGCTGGATAGTAATGCCCCTGAAAGATGAAAAATCCATCAATGAAAGATTGCAGGTAGTAGCGGATTTTTACAGCAATAGAGAATTAAGGGATCAATTGGTTCAGGAAATCAAACAGGTAGGAGACCTTGAGAGATTGATCTCAAAAATAGGCTTGCAAAAAGCGAATCCTAGAGAAATCATTCAATTGAAAAGAGCTTTATATGCTGTTGAAAAACTGAAGGAACTATGTGAACAGCAAGAATCTGAATCCCTCAAAATAATTGCTGAACAGTTGAACCCATGTTTATTGATCAGGGAAAAGATTGAAAAAACGATGCAGGCGGAACCTCCTGTTGCAATCAACAAAGGAAATGTCATTGCTGATGGAGTAGATGCTGACCTCGACAAACTCAGGAAGGTCGCTTTCGGTGGAAAGGATTATCTATTGGAAATCCAAAGAAGAGAATCTGAAGCAACTGGAATTCCTTCGCTAAAAATAGCTTTCAATAATGTTTTTGGATACTATCTTGAGGTTACCAATACCCACAAGGATAAGGTTCCTACAGAATGGATCAGAAAGCAGACTTTGGTAAATGCTGAACGATATATTACGGAAGAGCTCAAAGAATACGAAGAAACAGATCTTAGGTGCGGAGGAAAAAATCCAAGCCATTGAAAGCCGGATCTATAATGAATTGCTAATTGCGATTTCGGAATATATCAAGCCAATCCAGTTGAATGCCCAATTATTGGCAAAGCTTGATGTTCTTTTAAACTTTGCGATTATTGCTGAGAAGAATTTCTACGTCAAACCAGAAGTCAACTCCAGCAGAACCATTGATATCAAAGGTGGAAGACACCCTGTAATTGAAAAGAATCTGCCAATCGGTCAAGATTATATCACCAACGATACCTATTTGGATCCAGAGGGTCAACAGATCATCATTATTACGGGACCGAACATGGCCGGTAAGTCAGCATTGCTGAGACAGACAGGTTTGATCGTATTGATGGCGCAGATAGGCTCTTTCGTTCCAGCAAAGGAAGCGTCTATTGGTATAGTGGACAAGATTTTCACCCGTGTTGGAGCATCTGATAACTTAAGTTCTGGTGAATCAACCTTTATGGTGGAGATGAATGAAACTGCCAGCATCATGAACAATCTTTCTGACCGAAGCCTAATTTTATTGGATGAAATCGGAAGGGGGACAAGCACTTATGATGGTATCTCCATAGCTTGGGCAATTGCAAGAATATTTGCACTCGCATCCCTCTTTTAGAGCAAAAACATTATTTGCTACCCATTACCACGAGTTGAATGAACTGTGTAACTCCATGCCGAGGGTGAAGAATTATAATGTGAGTGTTAAGGAAGTCAACAATAAAGTTATATTCTTGCGCAAACTCGTTCCCGGAGGATCTGAGCATAGCTTCGGTATCCATGGTTGCAAAACTTGCGGGTATGCCTCCGAAATTAATCAACCGTGCCGGTGAAATATTGAAGAGATTAGAACAGGAAAGAACAGGTGGCGAAAAGATTAAAGACAGCATGCGCAAAATGCAAAAGCAAGCTTATCAGTTACAGATGTTTGCTATTGATGATCCTGTATTGGAGAAAATACGTGATATGCTGAATAATTTGGATGTAAATACGCTTACACCAGGTTGAGGCCTTGATGAAATTGGATGAGATTCAGCGCTTATTGAAGAACTAAAAAAAATGCTGATGGTTAGTATCCATCAGCATCAATACACATCATAAGTTATATTGTTGAGGTTGTATCCTGCCCTAGGATCGACTCTAATGATCGTAACTGGCGCGCAGATATTCTCCTGAATACAAAGTCCCAATTCTTGTTTCTCCATAAAACTCATCACCATAACTGCTCCTGATCCCAAATTCTACAAAATAATTGCCATCAGGACCTTGGATATAGTCCAGGCTTGATATATTAGTTACTTCAAAGTCTACCTTGATGGCATCTGGACTGATGCTGTAAACATTAACCACATCAACAGCGAAATCATCCGGATAGAAAAAAGAATCATTATAATATTCTTTTGAACAGGCAGAAAATAGTCCGATGACCATTACCAAAGCGAAGATTTTAAGTATTCTATTTTTCATATTCGTTTCTGTTTTTATACTTGAATAGACTTGTTATAATTCAATAAGATTAATCTTGATGTCTAATTTTTTTACGAAATCCGAATTTTCGGGATAAAAAATTAGTTAATGGGTTACCTTTGTATTATGGGAAACATCTTCGAGTTCAAGCAATTTTCTGTAAATCAGGAGGGTTGTGCTATGCGAATCAATACAGACGGCGTCTTGTTGGGAGCAATGACAGACCATTCAAAATGTTAGTTCCGTTTTAGATATAGGTACAGGAACAGGGGTAATAGCTTTGATGATGGCACAAAAGTTTCCAAATGCCCATGTTTATGCAGTTGAAATCGACAAACAAGCATCCGAAAGAGCAAAGGAGAACTTCGAGAACTCAAGCTTTAGCGAAAGACTAACGATTATCAACTCCGATATATTCCAATGGAAGAATGATATGAGATTTGACCTCATCGTGTCCAACCCACCATTTTATATTAATTCGCTCCATAATCCAGATCAGAGAAGAAAAGTTGCCAAAACATACTGATGTAGAATTCTTCCAAGGTATGTTTAAATTTGCTGCTGACCATCTTGAACAACATGGCAGTTTACAAATCATTGTTCCTGTGGAATTGTTAGATAAGTTAATTGAAGAGGGAAAATCAAACGGTCTACACCTGCAAAAGCAAATCGACATTCAATCATTTACAGATTCCCAACCGTTTAGAAGTATACTGAGTTTTGGAAGGGAAAATCTTAAGCTGGTACAGGATAATTTTATCATCTATAAAGAGCGCTCTCAACACTCTGACTCTTATAAGACTATTTTAAAACCTTATTTTTTGGCCTTTTAACATGAAAATTGGATTAATATCAGATACTCACGGCTATTTTGACGAATCAGTTTTCACGCATTTCGAGAATTGTGATGAAATATGGCATGTTGGAGACTTTGGCTCGATGGAAGTTATCGAAAGATTGGAAGCTTTTAAACCTTTAAGGGGTGTGTATGGAAATATTGATGATAAGGATATTCGATTGAAATTTCCCGAACACTTAAGATTTCAATGTGAACAGGTTGATGTTTGGATGACCCACATTGGAGGTTATCCGGGAAGATATGCTGCCGCTGTAAAACCAGAGATTGTTAACAATCCACCAAAGTTGTTTATATCGGGGCATTCCCATATCTTGAAAGTACAGTATGACCCCAAGCTACGGTTGCTGCACCTGAATCCCGGCGCTGCGGGAAAACAAGGTTGGCACAAGGTGAAAACAATTATGCGCTTTGAAATAAATGCTGATAAGATAGAAAATCTTGAAGTAATCGAGCTAGGAAGCCGAGCCTTATAGACTATCTCTAACTTCGATCAGGAAGCTTTTTAATCCTTCCAGGGATTCAATGATTCTTTGATTCTCACGAGCTTCATTTTTGTTGCTCCTCAAGAATTCGCGCGCTCCTTGGAGTGTGTATCCTTTATCCTTAACTAAATTGAAAATGATTTTTAAGTTGGCGATGTCATTTTGAGTGAATAAACGATTGCCCTTTTTGTTTTTCTTAGGTTGAAGAATATCGAATTCACGCTCATAGAAACGGATTTGAGATGCATTTACACCGAACATTTCAGTGACCTCCCCCATGGTATAATACAGCTTGTTGATTTCTCGTTCTTTATACGGCATGAACATTTTAATTTAGTGTATTAACAAATATACAATCTAAGTTTGAAAATCAAAAAAGCATGATTGATATAAAGTTAAACCTGATTTTGTAATTTTATCCTTTAGATGAGAGGTAAAGTTATTGTAAGTAAGTTCTGGACCAAGTTCTTTTCTTTAGGGAAAGCACAAGCTATCACTATTTTCCCATTTATCTTTCTGAAATACCACAGCGACAAGATCAATAAAATACTGATCAATCATGAGCGAATTCATATACTGCAAGCAATTGAATTGCTGATATTACCTTTTTATATTTTATACCTAACTGAATTTATAGTCCGGTTAATTCAATATAGAAACTTCACAAGGGCATACCTCAATATCTCTTTTGAAAGAGAGGCCTATGAAAATGAAAACAACCTCGATTACCTAAAAACCAGAAAACTCTACAGCTTCTTAAAATATGTAACAAGGAAGGGGGTAAAAAGAACAGTTTGTCTCTTTTAATTCGTATGTTCTTGGTATACTCTTGTAGGTACCTTGTTCCACTCTTGTTCCACTCTCAGTCCACTCTCAGTCCTCTTTCATTCGGACCTCGTTCGGACCTTGTTCGGATGTATTCCGAAGAAGCTCCGAACGAGGTCCGAACAAGGTCCGAACAAGGAGACGAAGGAGAGTGGAAGGAAAGTAGACAGTATCTAGTAGACATAAGACATAAGACATAAGAAATGGAAAGGCGCAAATTAAATTCGTAAATCAAGCTGGGGAAAGGATGAGCGCAAGCATTAACCGAAGGGAAGGCTGAGTCATAAAACGAAAGGGCGAAATATTGCGAAAGCAGAACACAAGTCAGGCCACTCACAATCCATCGCGCTAAGACTTGCGCTAGCAGTGCTGAAGATGGTTGGTGGGGACACCAACCATGTCGGTTTTCTTTCTACCACTTATCTGTTCTGAATGGAGAAACAGGCAATCCATTGCTATTAAATAGATTTGGCATCGCTATTTCAGTGAAACCAAACCGAACCGCAACTGGATTTTTCACTTCCTTAGATTCGACGATCAGTTTGTCACCTTTGATCTTTCCTGTGGCCGGTTTAAATTCTTTGTCCTCACCAGCGATATATAAATCCGTGATATCACCTTTTGATGTTAATTTTCCATCGAGATTATTGAAACTCACCTCAATTGTATTTCCCTTGACTTCTTGGGATTTGTAAATTGGTGATTTGTAATCCTTCAAGGGATGATTATAAATTTCGGCGGAGGCCAGATTTGCCAATCTTTTTGCCACTGCAATTTTTTGGATAGGGTGAATGTCTTTTATATTGTCGACTAGATCAGTTATGACTACCATTCCTGTTTTTGGGAGTTCCATTGCGGTAAGAGTTTGCTGTTCTCTTAAGAATGCTGCAAGTGGCTCTTTGTTGTTGTATTGGAAAGGAGCAATCTGAACGAAGTAGAATGGGAAATCTTGGTTCCAAGCTGATCTCCAAGAGTTGATCATGGTGCGCATTAATTTATCATATCCATCCCAAGTTCCAACATTACTTTCTCCTTGGTACCAGAACGCTGCGGTGAGGTTATAGCCTGCAAAAGGGTGTACCATTGCATTCCATAACGAACCCGGACTGTGGGGTCTCCAATCGTTGGCGCCTTGTGCTTTTGCGCGCTGCAAAAGGAAAGGGTCATTGTCAATTAAGTAACTTGGAGTCCAAACCTCTGCTGGTGTTCCACCCCAACTGCTGTTAATTACTCCGATAGGAATGTTTTCCTTACTGTTTATTTCCTTTGCTATGAAATATCCTATTGCTGAGAAGGGTTGTAGGGATTCTGCACTCAATTTCTTCCAAGAATTAGGGATATCATCCTGAGGGTTTGCAGATCCTACATGGCTGACATGTAATAGTCTGATGTTGGGATTGTTGGCATTTGGCATTTCATCCTTTATTTCCTTCAGATTTTGGTTTGCTCCCCATTCCATATTGGATTGGCCTGAGCAGAGAAAAACATCGCCCAAGAGGATATCTGTCAAGGTTATGGACTCGTTGTTTGCTATGACCTTTAGTTCGTGAGGGCCACCTGCCTTCCCTTCAGGAAGCTTGGCCAACCATTCCCCGTTTCCATCAGTTTTTGCTGAAACGGTATCCTTAAACCATGACCCGACGATTTTGATATTGCTGCTGGCAGGTGCCCAGCCCCAAAAATTTATGTCAGATCCCCTTTGAAGGACCATATGATCAGAAAAGAAATTAGGTAATCTTAATTGGGCATAAGGCTTTGGTGCAAACCAAAAACCGCTAGCAAAGCCAGAATTATCAGATTTTTTAAATTCATGAGAATTAGTTTAGGTTTATTGTTACCTAAATTTAATAAAAAAACGGATAGGAAAATAGCGATGGCTAATTTTGAGACAAAAAAAGGGGCTGTCTAAAAAGGTCTCTTAAAAAAATAACCCCGTCATTAAAAAATGGCGGGGTTTTTCTGTTTTTTGTCCTCAAGATTTTGTATCTTAAGGTGCACCCAAAAAACAATATGGCAAACATACAATTCAAAGCTCTTCCATCCAATAGTCCGAGTCTTTTTCCTGAGAATATTTTAGACCGTATCCCCTTGAACCATCCGGTTCGTTTGGTGAGTCAGGTTGTTGACCAGTTGGATCTGGAACATATCATCCGTCAGTATAAAGGCGGAGGCACGACCAGTTTCCATCCCAGGATGCTCATCAAGGTACTGTTCTACGCGTATCTGAGCAATATCTATTCTTGCCGCAAGATCGAGCGCGCCCTGCACGAGAACATCCATTTCATGTGGCTTTCGGGCAACAGTACGCCGGATTACCGTACGATCAATTATTTCAGGGGAAAGCGTCTTAAGGGACAGATACAGGAGCTGTTTGCCAGTATCGTTCGGATGCTGCATGAAATGGAGTATGTCAGCCTGAAAGTCCAGTATGTAGATGGTACCAAGATCGAATCGGCCGCCGGTCGCTATACCTTCGTTTGGAAGAGATCGATCGAGAAGAACAAGGTAAAGCTGGAGGCGAACATCGCTTCGGTCCTTTCGGATATCGATGCACAGATCAGCCAGGACCAATCTTCATTAGGGGATCAGCAAGTCAGCAAGGCCATCGATAGTGCCCAGCTGAAGGAAAAGATCAGAGCGATCAATGCCAAGCTCAAAGGAGTGGATAGATCCACCGATAGGCAGCTGAGGAAGCTTGAAGACGACTATCTGCCCCGATTGCAGAAATATGAGGAGCAACTGGAAGTACTGGGAGATCGCAACAGTTATAGCAAGACCGATACCGATGCCGTGTTTATGCGGATGAAAGAGGACCACATGAAAAATGGCCAGCTTAAACCGGCCTACAATACCCAGATCAGCACCGAAGACCAGTTCATCACCCATTATAGCATCCATCAAACGGCCGCAGATACCACAACCCTGCCCGAACACCTGGAAGGCTTTGAGTCCCATTACGGAAAACAGAGTGAATCCATCGTCGCAGATGCCGGATATGGTAGCGAGCAGAACTACGAGCTGATGGAAGGACAGGGTATAACCGCTTTTGTGAAGTACAATTACTTCCATATGGAACAGAAGCGCAAGCATAAACAGGATCCTTTCTCGGTACAGAACCTATATTACAACCAGCAGGATGACTATTATGTATGTCCGGCCGGACAGAAGCTCAGCTTTATCGGTCATGCAACCAGAGTCAGTGCCAACGGATACACTGCCCGGGTCAGCTGTTACCAGGCTCGGCGATGCGAAGGCTGCCCGATGCGGAGTGGGTGCCATAAAGCTACAGGCGATCGGCTCATTGAAGTGAACCACAGGCTCAATAAGCTCAAGGCTAAAGCCCGGGAAAGACTGCTGTCGGAAGAGGGAATGTACCATCGGAGCAAGCGACCCATAGAAGTGGAAGCCGTTTTCGGTCAGATGAAAAGCAACAACAGGTTTACCCGGTTCACAATGAAAGGTCTGGAGAAGGTCGCTGTGGAATTCGGTTTGATGGCCATTGCCCATAACCTCAGAAAATGGGCAAAAAAGTGGAAAGACAAAGCTTTTATCGGTAAACCAGTTGGCAAAAACTCCCTATTTGCGATAAATCAAGCCATCAACATGCTGAAAAGCACAAAACATCGACTTGCAGCCTAATATTGCTCATGAAATTATAATGGAGCTCCAGAAAGCTATAAAGCAGAAGAAGGTGCCTTTTTAGACACCTTCTACCTATATTTTAAGATTGGTTACTTAATCATTCTTAGGAATGTTGCAACCTTTTCTTTCAATTGTCTTCTGTCTACAATAAAATCCAAGAAGCCATGTTCAAGGACGAATTCTGAAGTTTGGAAACCTTTAGGAAGGTCTTTTTTGATAGTTTCTTTGATAACGCGTGGTCCTGCGAAACCGATCAATGCGCCAGGCTCAGCGATATTGATATCACCCAACATCGCATAAGAAGCAGTTACACCTCCGGTTGTAGGATCTGTTAACAAACAGATATAAGGAAGTTTAGCTTCTGCAAGAAGCGCTAGTTTTGCGGAAGTTTTGGCCATCTGCATCAATGAGAAAGCGGCTTCCATCATACGCGCACCACCAGATTTAGAGATCAACATAAATGGCAATTTATGCTCGATACAATAATCAATTGATCTGGCTATTTTTTCACCTACTACCGAACCCATTGAGCCACCAATGAATGAGAAGTCCATACAAGCTACCACAAGGTCCTGACCATCTACTTTTCCTACAGCAGATCTCAATGCATCATTGAGGCCAGTTTTCGCTTGGCTGTCCAATAACCTATCCTTGTATGGTTTAGTGTCAACAAAGTTTAAAGGGTCTCCTGCTTTAAGGTTGGCGAAAAGTTCGGTGTATTCGTTGTTATCAAATAAAATGGAGAAATAAGCATTTGAGCCAATGCGAATATGGTAATCACAGTAGTGGCAAACGTATTTGTTTTCAACCTGTTCAACATTCAAAAGAGGTTTTTTACAGTTAGGACATTTATTCCACATCCCATCAGGGGCCTCTTTTTTATTTTCAGTAGCAGTATGTATTCCTGCTTTATTTCTTTTAAACCAACTCATAGACTCATGTTAATTCGGTTTACAAATAAACGAAAAATATCTAATATGTTTAATTAGAAAACGAAATGAAGGAAATTTAAGGATTGGATAGAGGCAAATAAAAAATGGGTAAGCTACCTCTATCGCACCGCTCAACCAAATACCCTTGCTTTGTTCCCAACCTGGGGGAGTCATTGGGAGCTGGTCGTAGAGGACTTACCCACGGCAAAATTAACAAAAATTTAATCTTTTGGAAAAGAAAATTGCATTCTTGGCGTATTCGGCTGAGGTTCAACCCGAAAATTACATTTTATCCTTATTGTATTCACCCGTTAGAGCGAAATATCCGAAAACTCCAAGACCAATTGACATGATCGGAGTGAGGATAAAAAGAATAATGATTCCAAAAACGACGTCTTCTTGTTTTCCAGAAACAATTTTCGGCAAGCCAAAAATAGCAATGCAGAAATATGCCGTAAGTAATGCCAAAGCGATCCAAACAAATCCTAATATCTTTTTGATGTTTTCCATGTTAATCTAAATCTTTTGCGACCATGTTTTTGTTAATATAAAGTGCCCCGATGACAAAACAGACAGCCGAAATAATAATCGGGTACCATAAGCCCTCCAAATAAAAAGTAGGATCACCAGAAGTTTTGGCATTCGTGGCCAAGTAGGTTGAAACCGCCGGTAATAAACCTCCGAAAATTCCATTCCCTATATGATAAGGCAGGGACATGGAGGTGTATCTGATCTTGACAGGGAAAATTTCTACCAAGAAGGCTGCAATAGGTCCATAAACTAACGTGATATAGATAATTTGGATGAAAATCAAAGCAATCAGTTTCATGTAATTGGACCCATGAAGGAACACTGAGAACTTACTCGATAGATGAGCATCTTCAGTTTGTATCTCATTGTTAGGGACGATTTTCTTTTGTTGTTCGGTCTTGGTATATGTTCCGTCGAAATAATATTTGGTGGTAGTGATTGTTTCATGTTGATCGTCTCCTTCAGAAGGAGCAGTAATAGTTGTATTCTTTTCGACCAACTCTTGTTTTTTGGAAGTATCGGCGATATCATACATGGCCTGATAGATAGGTCTATAGGTCAGCACTGCCAACAGCATTCCCGTTAACATTACCCATTTGCGGCCGACCTTGTCTGAAAGCTTCCCGAATACAACAAAAAATGGTGTCCCGAAAAGCAAAGCAATACCCAAAATCATATCTGCCTGGTCAGAATCCAAGAACATAACTGTCTTCATATAGCTCATGGAATAGAATTGACCAGTATACCAAACCACACCTTGTCCCATAGCAGCTCCGAAAAGAGCCAATAAGACGAATTTTAAATTGTATTTATTGCCAAAACTTTCTTTTAAAGGATTGGTAGAGGTTTTGCCTTCTGCTTTTGCCTTTTTGAACTCTGGAGATTCATCCATGTTCTTGCGGATCAAGTAGGATACATAAACCATCAGGATCGAAAGTAAGAATGGAACCCTCCATCCCCAGTTATCAAATTGAGCATCCGTCAAGAAGAATTTGGTGAGCAATATTACCACTAATGAGATGAACAGTCCAAATGTTGCTGTAGTTTGTATCCACGAAGTCCAATAACCTCTTTCACCTTTTGGAGCGTGTTCGGCCACATAGGTTGCTGCGCCACCATATTCACCGCCGAGTGCTAATCCTTGCAATAAACGGAGGATTAGGACCAAGAAAGGAGCTAAGAAGCCAATACTATCGTAGCTGGGAATACAGCCGATGAGAAAGGTTGCCCCTCCCATTAACATCAATGTGACCATAAAGGTGTATTTCCGACCGATGAGGTCTCCCAATCGTCCAAAGAATAGGGCTCCGAAAGGTCTTACCACGAATCCTGCAGCGAAAGTTGCCAAAGTAGATAAGAAAGCAGCAGTAGGATTGTCTGAAGGAAAGAATTTGGTAGATATAACGATAGACAGACTTCCGAAGATAAAGAAGTCATACCATTCGATTAAAGTACCCAATGAGGAAGCCCCGATGACCTTCCAAATTCCTTTTTTACTTACTTGTTCTTGCATAAATTATGTTTAGGTTTAAGGTTGTTTATACATTTTTCCAGGCAGGGATTGAATGATGCCATTCATTTCCATTTCCAGTAGGATGATTGCAAGTTTACTCTGAGGCCAATCACAATAAGCTGAAATATCATCTATGCTGGCCTCTTTTGATTCTTTAATATAGTCAAAAACCTTTTGTTCATCACTGTTTAAATCAAAAATTAATGGTAATTGAACATGATTTTGGTTTTTCTTTGTCAGGTCGTCTTCCCATTGCATCAACATAATCAGGTCTTTTGCGTGTCGTATGAGATGGGCTTTGTTGGTTCGTATCAGTTCATTGCAACCTGCTGAATAGTAGAGGTCTGTTGAGCCTGGGAATGCGCAGACATCTCTGTTGTAGCTGTTTGCAATTTCGGCCGTTATCAATGCTCCTCCTTTTTTTGCTGCCTCCACAACAATGGTTGCGTCTGCCAAGCCTGCCACGATTCTATTGCGCATCGGGAAATTGGTTTTGTCTGGATTGGTGCCCGAAGGATATTCTGTCAGCAAACAACCCTTGTTTGTAATTTCATTTGCAATTTCATGATGGTTAAACGGATATATTCTGTCCAATCCATGGGCAAGGACGGCTGCCGTTTCCAATTGATTGTTTAGGGCAGCTTTGTGAGCTATAATATCTATTCCATAAGCTAAGCCGCTTACTACCAGGACATTTAATTCTTTCAGTTGCTGGATGAGTTCTTCCGTCAACCTTCTGCCATAGGATGTTGCATTTCGTGTACCTACGATACTGACCGTTTTTTGGTTGTTCAGGTTGCAATTTCCTTTTTTATACAGGACTAAGGGAGCGTCTTCACAATGCTTTAACCTCGAAGGATAACTGCTGTCTTCATACCATAAGATGTCAATTTGATTGTCTTCAATATAGCGCACTTCGGATTCAGCTTCCCTTAAGTATGATTTGGAAATCAATTGATCGATTGAGTTTTTATGAATGCCAGGGATCTGGGACAATTCTTTCTTTGAAGACTTGAAGATTTCTTGTAAACTGCCGCAATAGGCCAACAATAAACGACTTGTTTTTGGACCTATCCCTTTAATCTTGGTCAGAGCAATTTTTTCTATTGCATTCATTTTGGTTAGCTTAGCATTAAAGATAAGGAATCGACTTTCCTTATGCAATATCAAATAAGTTTAATTGATTACCTTTGTTTAAAACACAATACTATGGAAATGCAAGAGCCTTTTGATATAGAAGTAGGGGATATTACATATTCAGTTTTCCCGGATGAGAAAGATACTTACACTGTTTTTAAGGATGGGAAGGAATACGTTCAGATCATTAAAGATACAGATACAAGTTGGTTGAAATTAAATCCTGAAACTGGTTTGCCGTTGTTTGGGATGGATGAGGAAATTAATTTGATTGGGGCGGAGATATTGAAGAATACGGAAGGGTAAGGGTTTAATATAATCACCGCTAGTGGTGGTTGTATCAAAAATCCGGGATTTCGGCTCCGCTCAATCACCGGATTTTAGTCTTTTTTATATTAAGTCTGGCATGGCAATATTACATTGCGATATACATTACATATTTGGTGTCGAAGAAATCTTCTTTAAAATAATGGGAAATCGGATGTAGCTCTGCTTTTACTCTTGCTTCTTTGATTTCTTCTTTTAGATCTCCTCCTTTTAGGTAAAGGATTCCATTTGGAATTCCGTTTTTATCTTTTCTTTCGATTTTATTCTGTACCCATGGAATAAAGTCTCCTAAGCGGGTCACAGCCCTTGATACAACGAAATCATATTTATAATCTAATTGTTCTGCACGGATATGATCGGCTTCTACATTGGTCAAACCCAATGCTTCGGCTATTTCCCTAACTACTTTGATTTTTTTGCCTATTGAATCTACCAAATGGAACTGTACTTCTGGAAATAGGATAGCCAATGGTATGCCTGGAAACCCGCCGCCCGTACCGACATCCAAAATTCTTGTTTTTGGGGTAAACTCACCTACAAACTTGCCTATTGCCAAAGAATGCAAAACATGTTTCAAGTAAAGGCTTTCAATATCTTTTCTTGAGATCACATTGATTTGGTCATTCCATAAAGGGTATAGTTCCTCCAACTTTGCAAATTGTTCTTTTTGCTTTTCAGTTAGTTTAGGGAAGTAGTTATAGATAATATCGACTGTAGGATTCACGATTTGATAAATTTAATTTGATGTTATTTCCAGGAGACCTGTTTTTTCGAGCGGTTGAATAATCCGTTGAAACAGATGTAAAAATAGTAATATAGATCCAATATTGGCAACCAAAGCAATAAATCGCTGACTTCAAGTTTCTTGTATATGGGTCTAAAGATGAGGACTTGGCAAATTAAGCGGATAAGATATGCAGCAATTCCGATATACCAATATTGAGGGACAATTGCAATGGCCACGACAATGGCCAAGTAGAAGAGTGCTGCAGTGATCAATTGGGTTCCCAGCATCCTCTGGTGTCTCCCCTTATATAGCGTAGATGCCCCTGAGTGTCGAGCTTTTTGCTTGTAATAACTTTTCCATGTTGTCTTTGGTTCTGAATAGACAAAAGCATCTGGTGCAATGTTAATTTCAACATTATGCCTATTTGCTGTTGCATTCACAAAAAGATCATCATCACCAGATTTGATATGCATGTGGTCGGTAAAACCTTTGTTTGTGAAAAATAGGTCTTTGGTATACGCTAGGTTCCTGCCGACGCCCATATAGGCATCTCCTTTTATGGCATAAGAAAGATAGCTCATAGCAGTATGTGCAGTCTCAAACCTAATCAATCGGTTTAAGAAACCAGGAAACTTAAAATAAGGAGAATAACCTAAAACTATTTCTTTATTTTCATTAAATGATCCGGTCATTTCCTTTAACCAATTGCTGGAATTGGGTTGACAGTCTGCATCGGTCATCAAGAGGTATGGGTTTTTAGCTGCTTTGATTCCCATTGTTAAAGCAAACTTTTTGCTATGCTTCAATTGGATATGTTCCTTGATTTCTACGATTTTAAGGTTTGCATACTTGGAAGCAAAGTCTTGGAGGACCCATTTAGTATCATCTTCGGAGCAATCATTTACCACGATAACTTCGAAGTTTGGATAATCCTGTTCCAGAATTCCGGGGAGGAATGATTTAAGGTTTTCCTGTTCGTTATGAGCACAGATTACAATGGAAACTTCTTTTGAGTTTTCGATTTCCTGATTTGATTTTACTTTATATAAAGCTAGTTTACCATATACGAATAGTATATAGTACAATTGAAAGAACAGCAAAAGGACTAGAATTCCATAGGGAATTAGAGTTATATCCAAGCTCATATCGACGAATGATCCCATAAAATTAGCCTCAAAGATAAAGGTTATCGTTCAAATAGTTTGTTAATTGTTAAGAAATGCGAATTAAGTGTTTGATATGTCATTCCCAAAGAATTTTATAGTATTTTTGCGGTCGATTAAGGAATACTATGAATTTTACGCTTCAAGCACAAGATAAATTTTCAAAAGCAAGAGCCGGGGAGATTGAAACCGCTCATGGGAAGATCCAAACTCCAATTTTCATGCCTGTAGGAACTGCAGGTACTGTGAAAGCGGTTCATCAACATGAACTTGTAAACGATATCCAAGCACAGATTATTTTAGGAAATACCTATCACTTATATTTAAGACCAGGGTTAGATGTCTTAAATAAGGCGGGTGGTTTGCATAAATTTATCAACTGGGAGAGACCGATCTTAACAGATTCTGGTGGTTATCAAGTTTATTCACTGACTGAAGTTCGTAAAATTAAGGAAGAGGGAGTAACTTTCAGGTCTCATATTGATGGTTCGAAGCATCTCTTTACGCCAGAAAATGTAATGGATACCCAAAGGATTATCGGTGCGGATATAATCATGGCATTTGATGAATGTACACCATATCCATGTGATTACCGGTATGCTAGGAAATCGATGGAGATGACACACCGTTGGTTGAAGCGCTGTTGCGATAGGTTTGACAGTACCGAGCCTTTATATGGCTATGATCAGACTTTGTTTCCAATTGTTCAGGGTTCTGTTTACAAAGATCTACGTGAGAAATCCGCGGAGACTATTGCTTCTTTTAATAGAGAAGGAAATGCGATCGGTGGTCTATCAGTTGGAGAGCCAGCAGAGGAGATGTATGCTATGACCGAAGTAGTAACCAATATCCTGCCTCATGACAAACCAAGGTATTTAATGGGTGTTGGTACTCCTGTTAATCTTTTAGAAAATATTGCATTGGGTATTGACATGTTTGATTGTGTGATGCCAACGAGAAATGCTAGAAATGGGATGCTCTTCACTCAAAATGGTATTATCAATATCAAAAATGAGAAGTGGAAAGATGATTTCAGTCCTATTGAGGCTGAATCAGACCTTTTGGTCGATCAAATCCATTCAAAAGCTTATTTAAGGCACCTTATCAAGTCGCAAGAAATTTTGGGAGCACAAATCGCTTCATTACATAATTTACATTTTTATCTTTGGTTGATGGAACAAGCCCGGGCGAAAATCTTGGATGGTACGTTTTATGATTGGAAGAATAAAATGGTTAAAGTCTTAGATCAACGTCTATAATTCTTTTAAAAGTATATGATAAAGATTATCGATAAATATATCATGAAAAAGTACTTGTCTACTTTTGTTTTCACGGTTGCTATCTTCTGTGTAGTGATTGTGATATTTGATATATCTGAGAAAATCGATGATTTCAACAAGTATGGAGCGACCATGACGCAAGTATTCTTTGAGTATTATGCACTTGGAAGTTTACCATTCTTTATCAATATGCTTACGCCGCTTTTCAATTTCATTGCGGTGATCTTTTTCACGTCCAAGATGGCGGATCAGACCGAGATTGTTCCGATTTTAAGTGGTGGTATGAGTTTCAACAGAATGCTCCGCCCTTATATGATCTGTGCAGGGTTGATATTCGCCATGACTTTGATTTCGAATGTTTATGTCATTCCATATACCAACAAAGTAAAAGTAGACTTTGAAAACGTCTATGTAAAACCGAATAAGGTAAGTACGACCTCTTCATCCATCCATATGCAGGTAGATTCGAATACCTATGTCTATATGGGTTCATTTGATACTAAATCTAAAGTGGGGTATAATTTTAGTTTAGAGAAATTCGATGGTGACAAGATGGTTGAGAAGCTAATGGCTGAGCGTGTTACTTGGGATTCAGTAGCCAATAAATGGAGTTTGCATACCTATACAACAAGGGAGATAAATGGCCTGAAGGAAAATATGCTTTCTGGCGAAAAACGTGATACGACTTTGGATATGCGTCCTATGGATTTTGAGTCTTATGAGAATGTGTTCACGACTATGGATCAGGATGAGCTCAATGAAAGGATCAGCAAGGAAGAAGTTCGGGGTACAGGGATGATGAATGAGTTGTTGCTGGAGAAGTATAAAAGGATTATTAATCCATTTTCAGCTTTTATCTTAACCTTGATTGGGGTTTCCCTTTCCTCCAAAAAGGTTCGGGGAGGTATCGGTTTGAGTCTAGGTATTGGTATCGGACTGAGCTGTATATATATCGTACTTGAAAGATTTTCAAGCATGTTCTCCATAAAGGGAGGATTGGATCCATTGATATCGGTTTTGATTCCCAACGTCATCTTTTTGCTGTTGAGTTTCTACTTGTTGAAAAAGGCTCCTAAATAAGTAACACAAACCATGTCAAAACTAACCTTTAACCGCAATATTTTGATATTGCACCTAACTGTATTAATCTGGGGATTTACAGGAGTCTTGGGCGAATTAATTTCTATTCCTGCACTTCATTTGGTGTGGTATCGAGTATTGATCGCTGCGGTATCTTTAATTCTATTCTATCTTTTCAAAAGGAAAACTTTACTAGTTCCTAAAGGTCAGCTTTTTCAATATTTAGGAGTGGGAATGATAGTTGGGCTTCACTGGGTATTGTTTTTTCACGCCATAAAGGTGTCAACGGTTTCTGTAACGCTGGTTACATTGTCATCCGTCACTTTATTCACAGCGATATTAGAACCTATCATTAACCGAAAACGAGTTTCTATTGCTGATGTTATTGTAGGTCTTGTTATAATATTTGGTATTTACCTAATTTTCAAATTCGAGTTTAAATATTTCTGGGGAATAGTATTTGGACTTTCTTGTGCATTCTGTGCGAGCATATTTTCGATTCTAAATGCGAGAATGGTCAAAAAAGACAGTCCTACGACCATCACATTGTATGAAATGATTGGTGCATGGATCGGGGTTTCAGCAGTTATGCTGGTTAATGGAGATTTTAATAGCCATATGGTATTGAATCAATCCGACTTATTATATCTATTATTATTAGGAATAGTTTGTACTGCCATTGCATATGTTTTAGGTGTTGCGGTCATGCGTGAGCTATCAGCATTTACTGTTGCACTAACTACTAATATGGAGCCTGTATATGGGATTATACTAGCTTTATTGATCTTTGGGCACAAGGAAACTATGAGTACAGGATTCTATTTTGGTGCTGTCATTGTCTTGACCGCAGTGTTTATTTATCCCTATCTGAAGACGAAAATCAAGATTTAATTTCACATTAATTATTAGTTTATTTTCAAGTTACAAATGGTTGCTTATGCAAACGTTTGTGTAATTTACGCAAACGGTTTCGTTCGTTAAATTATTGTTAATCATTTGGATAAAGATTTATCTTCCAAAATCTAGATTGTGATATGTGATACTAACATATTGCTTTTTTTTATTTAATGATTAATTATGATTAAGAGATTTTCAAGTCCATTTTTCATCCTCAAGAAGCGTCATTTTTTGGCTGGTAGCTTGGTTATTAGCTTATGCTTGAACAGTGGTTTTACGGTTGCTTCCGATTTTGCATTTGAAACCATTGGAGTGACGGCGCCACAGGAAGAAGTTAAGGGAAAAGTGAGTTCAGGAGGAGCCGCGTTAGCAGGAGCTACCGTTACGGTAAAGGAAGATCCATCACGTGCAACATCTACAAATGAGTCTGGTGATTTTGCCATTAATGCAAAAGTTGGGGAGACCTTAGTTTTTACGGCAATTGGTCATGATCCAAAGGAGATTGAAGTAGCAGGTCCTACCATGAATGTGGAATTGTTTTCCAATTTGGAGAACATTGATGAGGTTGTTGTGACGGGATATTCTACCCAGAAAAAGGGAGAAATCAGTGCTTCGATTGTTTCTTTGGATCAAAAGCAATTAAAGGACGTTAAGTCTCCGAATGTTTCAAATTTACTTCAAGGTAAGGTTTCGGGAGTTGATGTTGTAGGTACGGGTAGACCGGGACAACAGGCCAACGTGCGGATTAGAGGTAGAAGTTCACTTTCTTCTGGAACAAATCCCCTTTGGGTTGTTGACGGAGTCATCATGCACGGAGTTCCAAACATTAACCCGAATGATATCGAGAATATTTCTGTATTGAAAGATGCAGCAGCAACGACTCAATATGGATCCAGAGGTACTAATGGTGTCATTGTAGTTACAACCAAACGTGCCTTAAGAGAAGGGGAGGGTGTTTTCTCCGTCAATCTATCTTCAGGAGTGAGCAAATTCAATCAAGGGAATTTCAAATTGATGGATTCACAACAACTGTGGGATTTCTATCAGACTTTCCCCAATCAAAAGGACATCGACCCGAATGTAACTGACGAGGTTCTAGGGACGAACTATGATTGGATGGAAAATGGTATAAAAGCAGGTGCGGTAAACGATTTTGCAGCAAGTTATATGGGCAAAACCGAAAGGACTTCTGTTTATGCAAGTGCTAATTATTATGGGGAGAAAGGATCTATAAAGGGTTATGATTATGAAAGACTAACAGGTCGTTTCAATGTAGATCATAAATTAACGGATAGGATTACTTTCAAACCAAAATTGAATGCTTCCTATACCACTTATTTGAACAAAGAGCATTCACTTTACGATATGATGTTGAACTTGCCTTGGGATAATCCTTTCAATGCAGATGGTTCAGTGAAGAATCCTCAAGATGAAAGTGCAGATTTTGTTTGGTTTGGTCGCGATCATAGAAATTATTTGTATGATCGACAGTATAACTATGGCAAGGGTCAAACCTTTGACATGCAAGGTAACTTTGATTTCTCTTATCGGATCTCAGATCGGTTCACGTTTGAATCCATGAACAACTTAACTTATTACAACCAAACGACGATGAGTTATGCGGATCCAAAATCAAATGCTGGACGAAATGAAAAAGGTACAATAGAGCAATTTTCTGACAAAAGAATCACAAGATTCTTTAATCAGATGTTGAAGTATGATGAGACTTTTGGGAAGCACAAGGTTTCGGGTTTTGCGGCTTATGAGTATTCCGATTATACGTATTCAAGTTTAAACGCAACCGGAAAGGGTATTGCTCCAGGGTCAGAGATTTTGGGTAATGCAGCCAGTGTTTTAAATTTTGGAGGTACAAAAAATGATTATTCCTTTCAATCAGGAATCTTGCAGGGTACCTATGCCTACGACAACCGATATAATTTAATGGCTTCATTCCGTGTGGATGGTTCATCTCGGTTTGGTAAGAACAATCAATATGGTGCCTTTTATTCTGTGAGTGGTGCTTGGAATATTCATAATGAGGAGTTTTTCAATGTTCCGGCAATTAATCTATTCAGATTAAAGGCTTCATATGGTGGTGTTGGTAATGTTCCGACCTATTATTATTCCTCATATGGGACCTATCGCTTGGACGCACAATATAATGGAGATCCTGCTGCGATTCAGAAAAACTTCCAAAATGCTAATGTAAGTTGGGAGAAATCTTATGATGCCAATGTTGGGCTTGAATTAGGATTCTTAAATAGAATTAACCTTTCAGTAGATTTATATCATAAAAAT
Organism: Sphingobacterium daejeonense; assembly: GCF_901472535.1. Classification (NCBI taxonomy): domain Bacteria; kingdom Pseudomonadati; phylum Bacteroidota; class Sphingobacteriia; order Sphingobacteriales; family Sphingobacteriaceae; genus Sphingobacterium; species Sphingobacterium daejeonense. Next base: position 500,110 of record NZ_LR590470.1, read on the forward strand.
ACCAGCGGACTATTGTACTATGTTGAATTTCCTTCTACAGCAGGTTGGGAAGGATATTGGTTGAATATTGGAGGTTTAAGAAACAAAGGTGTTGAAGTTGCATTAAATGGATCCGTATTTGGTCCAGAAAGTCCATTTCAATGGGATCTAGGTTTTAATGTTGCTCATAACAACAACCGCATCACCTCTTTGAATAACGATCAAGATATTCCAAAGGGGAATCAGCGATTTTCTGTAGGTCATGATGTTGAGTCATGGTACATGCGTAAATGGGCAGGAGTAAATCCTGAGAATGGGGATCCACAATGGGAAGCGATAGACCCTGAGACCGGAGAGGTAACTTTGACCTCCAATTACAATGATGCTGCTTTACAGTTTGTTGGGGCTGCAACGCCAAAATTCCAAGGGGGGTTCAATTCCGCGATGTCCTATAAAGGATTTAATTTAAATGCAAGTTTTGCCTATCAAAATGGAGGTATGACTTATAATACTGCTAGGGAATGGTTTGATTCAGACGGGGCTTATGCTTCCTATAATCAATTGATTTTCATGGATGGATGGTCAAGATGGTCTCCGGAAAATCCGAATGCAACACATCCTAGAGCAGAGTACAACAATACCAGTCTTTCAAATAAAGTATCATCTAGATATTTGGAAAGCACTAATTTCTTGCGTTTGAGAAATGTGACTTTAGGTTATACATTTTCTGAGAATTTAGTGAACCGATTGAAGCTGAAAGGATTGAATGTTTATGTTTCAGGGGACAATCTATGGACTTCGACGAAGTTTTCAGGTCTAGATCCTGAGGCAGCGATTTTGGGGAATGATAACTCTGCAGACAAAGCAGGTGGTGGGGATGCTACCTCACAATATCCTGCGCCAAAACGTTTGATATTTGGACTAAACCTAACATTTTAAGGAGATTAAGCGATGAAGAAAATATTATTATCAATTGGAATTGTTGGGGTATTAATGTCCTCATGTTCATTGGATAAGGAACCATACGACTCATTGACGAATGAGTCAGTGGATAAAACTGAAGGAGCAATAGAAGCCCTTCACTTAGGAAATTACCACACCTTAAAAGGATGGGTAGAGAATTGGCACAGGGTAACAGAATATCCTGGAGACAACGTGTCTTTAAGCGGAACAACTTCGGACAACCTTTTCTACAATTATAATTATAAAAGAGTTGTAAATAATAGCCGTGTTAATAGTTATTGGGAAAATTCATACCGTGTAATTGCCGGCACAAACTTATTGCTTCAAAAATTAAAAGAAGGAGAAAGTGATGCAAGTGACCAAATGATCGCTGAGAACTTGTACTTGCGAAGTATGATGTACTTTTATTTGGCGAATGTATTTGGAAAGCCTTATACTCAAGATCCAGCTTCATTGGCAGTGCCGATTAAATTAAGCGATGATCCATTTGAGGTTCTTCCACGTAATACGGTTAAAGAAGTTTATGATCAGGTAGAGGCTGATTTATTAAAAGCAGAAAGCTTGTTCAAAGAATATAAAAGCAATGTCTATGGGAATGTTTATGCAGCACAAGCATTGTTGGCAAGACTTTATCTATACAAAGGCGACAATCAAAAGGCTCTTCAGTATGCTAACAAAGTTATAGAATCTGGAAAGTTCTCGCTTTTGGCTGGTTCAGAATACAACAAATTATCAGTTGCCATTCCAGAGGATAACAAAGAGAGCATTTTCGCCATCAAATTTGTTAAAGACATTGACTATAAAGACGATGGTTGGTATACTATCGGGTCTATGTATGCGAATTTCCAAGGATCTGGTTGGGGTGAGATGTATGCTTCAAGACCATATTTGGAAGAGGTGCGTAAGTATCCTTCTGATGTTCGCTATAAAATGATTCTTCCTGTAGTTGAAAATGCTAATGAATTGCATGCGTACTATGTTACTGATGATTATAAATACGCAAGTGTTATTGTGACGCAGTCGGGCAGTGATTATACGTATACAGAAGGAGGGACAAATAAAACTTTGATCAAAGAATCAAATGGTGCTGGCGCATTCCAATATTACATCAATATTGCCGGAAAGAAAAGATCAGTGTTGATCGACAGAAAATTGGCAAATAGGAATGGTTATCTTAAATATTATGTGATTAAATGTTCTGGACAAGAAGGTCAAGCACATTTATGGTCTCCAGTTATTTCTCGACTAGCAGAAATTTACTTGATACGTGCAGAAGCACATGCCAAAACTGGGAATGTAACTGAGGCATTGAAGGATGTGAATGTTATCCGACAAAGAGCGGGTATTCCATCGGAAGGTCTTTGGACTGCTGCAAATTTAGGTGGGAAGTCGGCTTTAGATGTAGTCTTGCAAGAGCGACAATTGGAGTTAGCTTGGGAAGGACACAGAAAGTTTGATGTTTTCAGGAATGCTAAAGCAATGGATAGAAAGTATCCTGGTACTCATACAGCTGGCAGCAGCCCAATTTTGAGTATTGATCCAAAAAGCAATCAAGCGATTGAGTTTATTCCAGAACAACAAATCGTTCTGTCAAATGGAATTTTGAAGCAAAATCCATAATCTAAAATAAGTTTTACATAAAGGCGGGGATTTTACTCCGCCTTTTTTTGAATTTATTAATTGGACTAATTTTGTCTTTATAATAAAAGATGTGCATAAAATGGATATTTTGGTGTTTAATCCTTTAGATAGCAAATTTATCCCTTAAATCTATATTTATTATCTGGAGCGAACAGTTGGGAGATGCAATTATAATCTCTGGTTATTGAGCTTTCTTTATTTTACAAAAAATATCCTTTTTTTGGTTCTTTTGGTGATTGTTTGCGAAAATCAGTTAAAAATTCCTCATCGAATTATTTAAGTTTTAGGAATAATTTTTCTATCTTTCAGAATTATTAGAAGAAAGTCAAAAGTCTTTGTGGAGATTATAATTTAAGTCTGTCTTCTTTAAGGATTCTAGACTTATAAATAAATAAAATTTCTAACTGTTAATTTTCAAAACTATTTTTAGGTCATCTTTCTTAAGGATGGCCTATTTTTATTTTTCAGAACTCCTTGTCAATTTGCGATTTCTCACGCAAGATGTGCTATAATTCCGTAACTTTGTACCTTTACATGATACCTGAAAACGTTGCCGTGAGGTAACGATTAAATAGAAATATGGCAAATATCGTAGCAATTGTTGGAAGACCCAATGTTGGTAAATCCACTTTATATAACCGTTTGACTGAAAGTAGGAAAGCTATTGTTGATGACTTTAGCGGTGTTACTCGTGATAGACATTATGGTCAAGCAGAATGGATTGGCAAGAAGTTCACCGTTATTGATACGGGTGGATTTGTTCACGGTTCAGATGATGTGTTTTGAAGCAGCAATCCGTGATCAAGTATTGATTGCTATTGAAGAGGCTTCTGCCATCTTATTTGTTGTCGATGTGACAACCGGCATAACTGATTTGGATGATGAAATTGCGGATCTTTTGAGACGCAGTAAAAAACCTGTTTATGTTGTCTCAAATAAAGTAGACAGTGCAAAGCAGACTCATGATTCAGCAGAATTCTATGCTTTAGGTCTAGGCGAGGTTTTTAATATTTCCTCGATGACAGGCTCAGGCACTGGAGAATTATTGGATGCAGTGGTTGAGAATTTTGAAAATGAAGAGGAAGAAGAATCTGAATTGCCAAAATTCACGATCGTTGGTCGCCCTAATGTTGGCAAGTCATCCTTGACCAATGCATTGTTGGGTAAGGAAAGAAATATTGTTACTCCAATAGCAGGAACTACACGTGATTCAATTCGGATTCACTATAATCAGTTTGGTCATGAGTTTCTGTTGGTAGATACTGCTGGATTACGTAGAAAGTCTAAAGTCAATGAGGGACATTGAGTTTTATTCTGTAATGCGTACGATAAAAGCATTGGAGGATTCCGATGTTGTGATTTTGATGATTGATGCTAAAGATGGCATTGAAGCTCAGGACATTAATATTTTCCATTTAGCTGAAAAGAATAAAAAAGGGATTTTGATCTTGGTAAACAAGTGGGATACGGTAGAGAAAGACCATAAAACGGCTAAAGAGTTTGAGCAAAATATTAAGAACAAAATAGCTCCATTTACGGATGTTCCTATTATTTTCACTTCAGTTACTGAAAAGCAACGTATTTTCAAGGCTATTGAAACGGCGATGGAGGTTTATGAGAATAAAACCAAAAAAATACCGACTTCAAAATTGAATGATGTGATGTTGGATATAATTGAAAAATATCCACCTCCAGCAACTAAAGGAAAGTTCATTAAGATCAAATATGTGACTCAATTACCAGGAAGGTCACCTATGTTTGCATTTTTCTGTAATCTACCACAATATATCAAGGATCCTTATAAACGATTCATTGAAAACAAACTTCGTGAGCACTTTGATTTCTCAGGAGTTCCAATTCAAATATTCTTTAGACAAAAATAATTAGTTTCAATTTTCGCATGGAGCATAATTTAGTATTATATAATACCCTTACGCGTAAGAAAGAGAAGTTTGTGCCTATACATCCGAATATGGTTGGGATGTATGTATGTGGGCCTACTGTTTACAGTGATGTTCACTTGGGGAACTGTAGAACTTTTGTTTCCTTCGATTTGATTTTCAGATATCTGGTTCATTTAGGATATAAGGTTCGTTATGTTCGCAATATTACTGATGCTGGCCATTTGGAGGGTGATAATGATGAGGGTGATGATAAATTTGCGAAAAAGGCGAAATTGGAGCAATTGGAACCCATGGAAATCGTTCAGAAGTATACGATTGGTTTCCATGACGTTCTGCGTATGTTTAATACAATTCCTCCAAGTATTGAACCAACGGCTACAGGTCATATCTCTGAGCAGATTGAAATGGTTCAACAGATTATCGACAATGGATTTGCCTATGAGGTGAATGGTACAGTTTATTTTGACGTAGAGAAATATGTTAAGGAATATAACTATACTATTTTGACGAATAGGAACCTTGAGGATATGTTGAACAACACGCGTGAGCTTGGTGGTCAGGATGAGAAAAGGGGTCGATTGGACTTTGCTTTATGGATCAAGGCAAAGCCAGAGCATATCATGAGATGGCCATCGCCTTGGGGTGTTGGTTTTCCGGGTTGGCATATTGAGTGTTCAGCGATGAGCAGGAAGTACTTAGGTGATCAGTTTGATATCCATGGTGGCGGTATGGACCTTGCAGCTACACACCACACCAATGAAATTGCTCAATCTGAAGCTTGTAATCATACAAGCCCTGCAAAGTATTGGATGCATACGAATATGTTGACTGTCAATGGCGCTAGGATGTCGAAGTCTGCCGGCAATGGTTTTCTACCAGGTGAATTGTTCACTGGGAACCATAAGCTGTTAAATCGCGGTTATTCACCCATGGCTGTTCGATTCTTTATGTTACAGGCGCATTATAGAAGCACCTTGGATTTTTCAAACGAAGCTTTAGAGGCAGCAGACAAAGGTTATAAACGTTTAATGGCTGCTATTGGCCTTTTAGATAAAATTGTTACATCTCCAAAATCCACTTTTGGAAATTTAGAAGAAATCAAAAAACGCAGTTACGCAGCAATGGACGATGACTTCAATAGTCCGGTATTAATTGCTGAGTTATTTGAGGTTGTGAGGATCATCAATTCTATTTATGATGGTAAGCTAACTATTACTGAAGGTGATTTAAATGAGCTTAAAGATTATTTGAGTGCCTTTGTATATGATATCTTAGGTCTTAAAGATGATCAAGTTGGAGATACCGACAATATGGATGATTTAATGCAAATCATCATTAATTTGCGTAATGAAGCGAAGAAAAACAAAGATTTCGTGACGTCGGATCGTATCCGTGAACATCTTACAGCTGTTGGTATTCAACTGAAAGACAGCAAGGATGGAACACTTTGGAATAAGATTTGATTAGTAAGGTAAAATTTACAAAAATGATTTATAAAAAAGGCTTAACTCTATTGGCCGCCACGCTGATTTCGTTGTCGAGTTTTGCCCAACTTCCTGAGAAGGTAGGGGGGCTTCTTTCGGTTGACAGAACAGCTGAAACCTTTCTAAAAATGAAAGTCACTTGCTGGGCTCAAGTATATTATTGACAAGGAGACTACTTTCCTTGTTCCATCACCTGTAAATGCATCAAATTATTTAGCAAATAGGCCCAACCTTCCTGATAGGCTTTCATGGAATCCTAATTTTGCACTGGTTTCCAGGAGTTTGGATTGGGGTGTGACCTCTGGTCCGATCGAGTTCCAGAAGATGGGTTCTATCAAGCGTTATGGTCAGTACCTTACATTTGGAAGAGAGATCGTAAAGGAAATTGGAGAGCCACCTTCGTGCCGAGGTAGAGATTATGGTAAGAAGAAAGCTAGTCCATTAGAATATTACGAACCTGATGACAAAAACTACCTGAAACATCGTTCTGTAAAGCGTTTAGAGCAACGTGAAGAAGTGGTGTTGCAGACAGATGAGCTTTTCTCTACCATTCTAAAGGCAGATACCAAGACTGGGTATACTGAATTTATGGCTGATGATGCGAGGTTCTATTTTCCTTGGCAGAATGAAATTGAAGGCCGTGACAATATTTTGGCTTTCTTAAAGAAAGAAAGAATTGAATCGATACGGATCCCAATGATGTGGGGCGTTCGTACAGTGGAGAATTTGCCTATACTTCAGGAACGGCAACCGTAGGTACAAAAGACAAAGTTGTTAAGTTTAATTATATCAGAATTTGGCAATTGACAGATGAGTTCAATGGAAAGTAATTCTGGAAATGATGTTTGAGAGATAAGATAGAATCTGAAATATAAAAAGAGAGCCGATCAATTTGATCGGCTCTCTTTTTATGTTGATATAATTTCTTTATTTATTCTTCATCTTTAGTAGAAGCAATATTATTTGTTTCTGGGGTCATCCACATTTGCAGTTCATCACAAGTAGCAAACTCACTGTTTATATGAACGAATGTATTCTTAGTCTTTTTCTCAAACCATTCGCTTAAGCTTCTTCTAGTTTTATCTTCTTGAGCGGCTTCCTGAATTTTAGCAAAATCTTGTTCTAGACTAGCTTTATGCGGAGGGATACGCGTTTTAAGATAGGTAAATTTGTTATCCAGATTTACCACTTCTAGGGTCTTGGAATTGATAAGGTTTTGAAACTCCACCTTCTTTTAAGGTGTCAATTGCCATAATACTTCTTTCTCCAAAAGGTCTACAGGAATTAAAGTTGATCTTGAAGCAGATTGTGGGTTTATTACCATACCACCATTGAACTTAGTTTCTTTGTTGTCTGAGTACATGGTCGCTGCGCTACTGAAGGACATTTTTTTGTCATTCACTTTATCATAAATGGAATCTATTTTTCCTTTGATGCGGTCTAAGCTTGCCTGTGTAGGCTTTGTTGTTACAAGTATATGTCTTGCATTCACTTCTTCGCCTCTACGTTCTAAAACTTGAAGGAAGTGGAATCCGTATTCTGTTTCGAATACTGGGGAGATTTCACCTGCTTTTAAACGGAAAGCCATTGCCGAGAATTCTTTTACATAATTCTCACGAGGTGCGAATCCTAATTCTCCACCTTGATTTGCTGACCCTGGATCTTCAGAATAAAAACGAGCTACAGTACCAAAGTCAGTACCGTTCAGTACTTGTTGACGGTATCCTTCAGCTTTTGTTCTGAAGACGCTTTTTTCTTCTTTTGTCAATTCAGGGAAAATAACGATTTCACCAATTTCAACCTCTGTATTGAATGCAGGAAGACTGTCTTGGTCTAGTCCTTCAAAATATTTTTTAACCTCTTGAGGAGTAACTGTTATTTTACTAATAATAGTATTTTGGAATTTCTCCGCTCTCATTTGTTCAGATAATACAGGTCTCATTTCTTCCTTGTATTGTAACAATGAACGTTTTAGGAATCCTTCCAATCTTTCTTTACCACCCGCGCGGCGGGTCATTTCGCGCATACGAGCATTCAATTGATCATCAACCTCAGCTTCTGAAACCTCAATAGAGTCTATTGCTGCTTGTTGAGATAGCAATTTGGTCATGATAAGTTGTTGCAAGGCCGTACATTTAAAGTCGTCGCTTGGTGTACCACCATTTGCTAGATACTGCGAATACTGCATATCAACGTCGGATTGCAGGATAATTCCTGATCCTACTGTCGCAACTACGCGGTCAATTAATTTTTCTTGAGATTTAGCTTGGAATGTACAAGCTAATAATATTAATAGAAGTAAACTTGAAAAGTTTTTCATGCTGTCTGTCGTCACTCTTGATCTTAAGTCCGAAGGCAAAATTATTAAATATTATGCCTTTTTTCTACTTTTATAATGTAATAATTGAATTAATACTTAGCCTAAACTAAGATATTCGGGCTAAAATACTTAAACAGCAGTAAACTTAAGGCTATTTAACCATATTTAACAGATGATCACACGCTTATTATTTATTTCCATCTTGACCATGACTGTCACATTATTATCCGCTCAAGGGACAAAAATCCCTCTTTATGTTGGGACCTATACTTCAGATAAGGGTAGTAAGGGGATTTATGAATTTGAGTTTGATACTCAAACTGGGGATGCGAAACTCATCAGAGAAACAGAAACTCCGAGTCCTTCATTCATTGATCGGAGCAGTAGATTTTTGATAGCTGCAAACGAGCTTACGGATGGCAATCAATCTATTTCTTCCTTTGCGATCACGGATAATGGATTGAAATTCATCAATAAAGTGGGAACTGGAGGATCTGCACCTTGTCATATTGTGATGGATAAGGAAAGAAAATTTGCTGTGGCATCCAATTATCTAGGTGGCGCATTGGATTTGTTTTCCCTAGCAGATAATGGCGAAATATTATCAAAAGAAGATACGAAGACATATAATGGTTCTAGCGTTGACAAGAAACGCCAAGAGGCATCACATATTCATTCAACTTTCATCGGGCCTGATAAACTTTTATATGTATCAGATCTAGGTGCTGATAAAATCTATGTCTTGGATGTTGTGAAGGATAAGGATGGGAAACTTCAGTTTAAAGAGGTAAATACATTAACCAGCAAATTAGGTGGAGGGCCAAGGCATATAGCTTTTCATACGAATGGGAAGTATTTATACTCCTTACTTGAAATGACGGGGGATATTGAGGTGTTCAAGAAGGTAGGGAAGGGTTGGAAATCACAACAGGTCATATCCATGCGAACAGCAGGCTTTGATGGCAAGAGTGGAGCGGCTGACCTGAAGCTCTCATCTGATGGAAAATTCCTTTATTCTACAGACCGGGTTGATGCTAATACAATAACGGTATTTTCTGTAGCTAAGAATGGTACGCTGAAGCAAATTCAGGTAAGTTCTGTTTTTGGGAAAGGGCCTAGAAATTTCAATTTCAGTCCTGATGAACGTTTTGTGTTGGTTGCCAATCAATTGACGGATGAAATTGTACTATTCAATAGAGATAAAAAATCGGGTTTGCTAAGTGATTCAGGAAAACGGATTAAAGCCTTTACACCAGTTTGTATCTTGTTTTGATTTAATCAGTTGCATCATCTGTGTCTGCAATATTATCCTCTGCGAGTTTGTCCGCTTTCACAGGATCACTTTCTAAGCAGTGTGTTTCTTTGTTGTACATTCCTTTCAGGTCGTCAACTACCGTTCCTTTCCAGAGTGGGGTGCCGATAAAGTAGGCTGCTTTTGCGATCATGTGTGCAGCAATAGGTGCTGTCAATAGTAGAAAGAATATAATAGCTATTGATTTGGTTGTTACAGACACATCATCTGGGAACATAATGGCTGCACAAATCAATAATAATCCGACACCTAGGGTGGATGCCTTTACTGTTACAGAAAGGCGTAAATAAAAATCTGGCATCCTTAAAACTCCGATGGAGGCAAAAAGGATAGAAAATGCACCTACCGTGCTCAATATTGCTAGAATAATATCAATCATCTTTTTGTTTTTCAATATAGTAAGAGAAGGCAATTGTTCCTAAAAAGGCAATCAGTGCCAAGATTATGGCGACATCTAACAGCACTTCCTGTTCTTGTCTGATACTATAGACTGTAATAATACCAATTCCTATGGTTATTATCAGGTCCAAGGCCATTACTCTATCCACAACCGATGGGCCTTTGAACAGACGTATAAACACCAATAGTACCGAAATGGTTAATATGGGTAATATGACAAAATCGAAATAGGTTTCTAAACTCATCGTAAAATCTCTAATAATTTCCGTTCTACCCCTGTTTTGAGCGTCCTAATAAATTGTTCCTCATCCTTTAGATACATGACATGGATATAAATAGCTTTTTTATCGTCACTAATGTCGATAATAAGAGTACCTGGTGTCAATGAAATAAAGGTTGCCAAAATATTGATTTCAAAATCTGTGGTTGTATTTACCGGATATCTAACAATACCAGGTTTGAAAAAATATTTTGGTGTGATTACATCATATGCAACTTGTACATTCGCTTTAATCAGTTCGTATAGGAAGAAGAAAAAGAAACTGATGATTTTTGGGACACGATAGAAATAACGTTGATCCGTTTCATTTCTATTCATGATCCATAATACACCAAACCCTAGCAAGTATCCGAAGATAAAGTTAGAATAAAATAGGGATCCAGTAAGTGCTACCCAAATAAAGGATAGCAAGAGGTTCATTAAAAAAAACTTGATCATTGTTCAAAAGCTTTATCGCCCAAAACGGTACGGATGTAAGGGCTTGTGTCCAACAATTCATTCGTAATTCTATCTACAACGGTTATAATGTTTTCTGCATTAAAACCTATATATAGTGTCACCGAGCATAAAATCAGGATCGGCAATACAATCAATATTTTTTTAAAAGGAGGTTCATCCTTGAATTTATCTTCATAATTTACACCTTCAGGCACATCTTTCCAAAATACGTCGGCCCACATTTTTGAAATCACATACATGGTGACCAAGCTTCCAATTATTAAAGCTGCAATAAAGAAGTATTGTTTGTCAACAAATGCTTCTTGAAATAAGTAAATCTTTGGCCAAAAACCTGAAAGTGGGGGGATACCTACTAAGGAGAACAGCACCAATGCTATCATCAATGAAATGAGGGGATAACTTTTATATAATCCACCTAATTTTTGTGTATCCATTGATCCTCTGACCAATCTGATAAATCCAGCAATCAAGAACATATTTGTTTTGACCATGATATCGTGCATCAAGTAAAACACAGTTCCCATCAGCGCCAATTTTGTAAACATGGCAATACCACCCAACATAAAACCAATGTGGCAGACAATCAGATAAGAGAACATCCGTCGAATATTGGTTTTAATCAATGCTCCAAATGCTCCAGTCAAAACGGTTAAAACAGCGAGTGCCATAAATAATGTTCTGGTAAAATCATCGGGTATGAAAATCAAACTGAATACTCTTAAGATGGCATAGATGCCGAGTTTTGTCAACAAGCCTCCAAAGGTTGCAGCTACTGCAGATGGTGGAGTATGATAGGATGAAGGTAGCCAATAATACAATGGGAAAACAGCGGACTTAATGCCGAATCCCAGAATAAAAAATATCGAGGTGATTCCTACTAATGCTTTATTGTCAAAATCCCTGATTTTTAATGCAAGGTCCGCCATGTTCAGAGATCCTGTAATCCCATATAGGATGCCGATTCCTGTCAAAAAGAATGTCGAGGCCAAGATGTTCATGGCCATATACTTCACTGCTCCTTCTAGCTGTGCTTTTCGACCTCCCAAAGTCATCAATACGAATGAGGAGATAATGACTACCTCAAACCAAACGTATAGATTGAAAATATCACCAGTCAGGAAAGCTCCATTTAATCCCATCAAAAGGAAATGGAAAATTGGGAAATAACCGTACAGCATCCTTTGCCTACTCAAGCCTACAGAAGAAAAGATGGATACCGCAAAACCTGCTATGGATGTCAAAAGAACCATAGATGTGCTGAGTAAATCGGCCACGAATACAATTCCAAAAGGAGCCTCCCAATTGGAAGCATTCATATGCAGAGATCCTTCAGTGTAAACTTTAGTGAATAAACGGATGGCAATCAAGAGGCCTATAAAGGTACCACCGACACTAAGGAATCTTTGTGATACGGTTTTCCTCCAGGCAATTAATTGGATAATGGCTGTAAAAAGATGTATGAAAACAGGTGCTAAAATGTGATTATCTATCATATATCTTCTTCTTCCGGCGTGTTTAAATCGTCCAAATCATCTGTGTCTACCAATGCATAGACACGTTTTAATAATACAATGGCAAATGCTGTCAATGCGAAACTGATTACAATGGCAGTGAGGATCAATGCCTGTGGTATTGGATCCGCATATATATCTTGAAAAACATTATGATTAGGGTCTATTACTGGAGGTTTCCCTTTCGTAAGAGATCCCAATAAGAAAATCAGGATATTAGTTCCGTTTCCGAGTAACATAATTCCCAACAATAGTTTTACCATGCTTCTTCTCAGGATCAAATAGACTCCTGCAGCATATAAAAAACCTAATACAACAACTAATAATAACTCCATCTCTTAATCTTTGGTTAATGAAATGGTAAATAATATTGTCAATACAACACCGATAACGACCAAGTATACACCCAAGTCAAAAAACAAAGCTGATCCAATCATTCCGATTACTGGCACTTTTTCTTCCCACCATAATCCAGTCATTGGCGGCAAGCCAAAAAATGTTGGCATAACGACACTTATAGCTGAAATTCCTAATCCTATTGGAATTAATGACAATGGTTTTCTTTTCAATATTTTCATGGTTGCTTCGGTGCCATTGGCGAAACTGTGCAGCACAAAAGCTATGGATGCCACTAATCCACCAACAAATCCTCCTCCTGGATAATAATGTCCTCTCAATAGAAGAAAGAAAGAGAACAGTAATAAAATAGGCAACAAATACCTAGTTGCTGTTTGCAATATTATACTTCGCATATCTTTATTCTTTTTCTGAAGATTTCAATCTTAATTTTAATAAGCTGTAGACGCCTAATGCGGCAATCCCTAAAACGACAGTTTCAAACATGGTGTCAATCCCTCTAAAGTCCGCTAAGATTAGGTTTACGACATTCTTTCCCTTAGCTAATATATAGGCGTTTTCGCCATAGAAATCACTGGTTTGTGTTTGAATTGGTTCATATAATACCTTCAGTGCTATTATAGATAAAATTGCTCCAAATCCCAGTGCGACAACACTGTCGCGATATCTTTCTCTAGCAGATGCCAGGTTTAAGAAGCTAGGTAATTTGTAAAGGACCAATACAAATAATACAGTACTTAAAGTATCAATGGTAAATTGAGTCATAGCAAGATCGGGTGCACTGTAAAATACATACATCAAACAGATACAATAACCAATCACACTCATGGCTACTACTGATGTTAACCTAGAAGGCGTTGCAATGACGATTACCAATGCCCCCAATAAGATAATTACCACCGCCACTTCATAAATTGTAAGTGGTGTAAGGTTTTTCAAAATCTATTTGGATTGGTCCACTCTGCCATAATTTATAGATCAACAATGCTTCAGCAAAAAGAATGATCTTCATGTGATATGATCTCAAATAGCCATTGTGGAAAAAGTTGGTAAACCATTGAGAAAAACGAACTATATCATTGGCATAACCTGTAATAATTGTTTGCGGAGACAATCGTTGAAATTTTTCAATATAATTTACTTTGGCTTCACTTGGTTTATTGACCATGTAGAGGAATGTTCCTGCAGCCAATGTCACCAAACTTAAAACCAAAAACTGTATTGAAGCCGTGCCAAATGGCCAGATGCATTTCGGTGTCTCCACCGAAAATAGAATTTGCTGCTTGGTAATTGATGAAATTGCCTGCCAAACTTGGCACAAGACCGAATATCAAACCTAGGATGGCTAAGATCAAAGGTGTTATCCACATTGATTTATAAGGAAGATGTACCTTAGCGTATTCCTGATGCAAAGGTCCAAAAAAGGGCTTAAACCCAGCCATAAATCCGGCTGCTACTAAGCATATATTGGTAGCAACAGCAATTATTGTCAAGATTAGGATCCAATTTTTTTCTGCGTGCAGGGTTGCTTCATAAATTAAGTCTTTACCTATAAAACCGAATGTTGAGGGCAATCCAGCACTGCTCAATGCCGCCAACCCAGCAGCTAACGCTACAGGACCCAAAACTTTCCGTAAACCAGCAAGCTTAGTGATGTCTCTAGTATGAGTTTCATGATCAACAATGCCGGTAACTAAAAACAAGGTAGCTTTATACAATGCATGGACCAATATAAATACACTTGCCGCTATCACAGCTTCTTTTGAGCCAACACCTAACAGAAATACAAGAATGCCGAGCGCAGAAATGGTAGAATATGCAAGAATCGATTTTAAATCTGTCCGAAATAGAGAATGGATTGCTGAATAAAGCATGGTAAATCCTCCGACTCCCATGAGGGTATAGCTCCATAATTCTGTTCCACTTAGAATCGGGAAGAACCTAGCCAATAGATAAATTCCTGCCTTTACCATGGTTGCTGAATGCAGGTAAGCTGAAACTGGCGTGGGAGCTTTCATTGCTCCTGGTAACCAAAAATGAAAAGGGAATTGGGCCGATTTTGTAAAAGCACCTAAAAAATAGCAAACCTAAAATCAGTGGATATTGAGGGTGTTCTAAAATTACATTTCGATATTCTATAAGTTCTGAAATTCTAAATGTTCCCGCAACATTCCCCATCAACACCAATCCTGCAAGGAGAAAAAATCCTCCCATTCCAGTGATTGTCAAAGCTGTCATGGCACTTTTTCGGGATGCTTCTTGGTCGTTGTTGAATCCTATTAGGAAGAATGAACTGATACTGGTGAGTTCCCAAAAAATGAACAACAAGAAAATATTGTCAGATAAGACCAGGCCGATCATTGCTGACATAAAAAGATAGAGATACCCAAAGAACCGATCATAATAGGGGTGACCCTTTAAATAAGTTCTTGCATAGAAAAATATCCCAGTTCCGATTCCGGTAATCAGTAGGCAGAACAATAAAGATAGACCATCAAGTTTTAAGTCAAAGTTAACACCTAATGAAGGGACCCAATTTATTTCTTGCATATAGTTTAGTCCATTCGCAATTTTAGGGATATAGCCTAAGTAGTAGCAGAATAGTACTGTTGGGACCAATGGCAATAATATACTCCAAGATGATTTAAATCGTTTGCCGAATGGGATTAGCAAAATCGAAGAAATCAAACCTAAAAGTATTGTAAATAACATGGGCGTTCTCTTAAAGAATTATGGGATTGGGTTAAAAATAATAAAAAACAGGAATTTTTCGTGTTAAATTAAGATTAAACCTTAAAATTTATAGGGATAAATCTAGTTTTCTTGGTAGTTTTAAATAATCAACTTTTTAATCATTATGAAATGTAAACCTATCTCCTTTTGGTCCATATTTTTGGGATTTCTTTTAATTTGTACCCAATCATTTGGTCAAGAAAATTATGTCAAACCTAAATTAATTAACAACGAATCATGGTCATTAGTTTTGATACCAGACCCACAAACTTATGTGAAGTATGACAGGAATGTCGGGGTCTTAAATTTAATGACATCATGGATACGAGAGAATGTAGATTCTTTAAATACTCAATTCGTTCTTTGTACAGGCGATTTAGTAGAACAAAATGATTTATTAAATCCAGATGGAAAGGTTGCCAATCAAAACAGTAAACAGCAATGGACCAATACGAGTGAAGCTTTTCGCAAATTAGACAATCATGTTCCTTATGTATTAGCTACCGGTAACCATGATTATGGACATGTCAGTGCGGAATATCGATCCACACAGTATGATAAGTATTTTTCACCTGAACAGAATGGATTTAATGCAAAAGCACTTCGTGAAGTAGGGCCGGCATTAAATGGAAATTCTTCTAATGTGAATGCTATTTATGAGTTTCAAACCCCTCATCCAAAGAAAATATTGGTTATGGTACTGGAATTTGCACCTCGAAATGAAGTTATTGACTGGGCAAAGAAAACATTGGCACAACCAAAGTATGAAAACCATGATGTCATATTGTTAACTCATACTTATTTGGATAAAAACAGTAATCATATTAAAACTGAGGGATATAAAATTGGAGATTCAAACTATGGCGCAGCCGTATTCGAGAAATTAGTGAAACCTTCAAAAAATATCAGGATGGTATTCTCTGGACATATTGGTGAACCTGATAAATTTGATGGTCACCTCGGCTTCAGACAGGATAAAAATGCTGCAGGCAAGACCGTTACTCAAATGACATTCAATGCCCAAGCAATGGGAGGGGGTTGGTTTGGAAATGGTGGCGATGGATGGTTGAGATATTTGGAGTTCCTACCAGATGGCAAAACTGTTAAGGTAAAAACCTTTTTCACCATTATTTGCCATTTCACCAGCAACACAAAACCTAGCATATAAAAAGGAAAAAAACCAAGAATTTGAATTTTCCTTGGACTAGAAAGATTGTTAGGGTAAAAAGAGAGCGGTCGAATCATGAAAGATTCGACCGCTTTGTTTTTGCTTCGGCTCCGCTCAGCAACCGTGCTTCGGCTCCGCTAGCAACTTATTATTTTTTCATTTCTTTTGCGCCTTCAATAATTGCTTCTACCACTGTTGGGTCTTGCAGAGTTGAAGTGTCACCTAAATTTTCCAATTCACCTTCGGCAACTTTGCGCAATATTCTGCGCATGATTTTTCCTGATCTGGTTTTAGGAAGATCTGTTACGAACTGAATAATATCAGGTTTTGCAATTGCTCCAATGATGCGGGTCACTGTTTGCAAAATATCTTGTCTAGTTTTTTCAGCATCGATGTGGTGATTTGCAATGACATAGGCGTAAATACCTTGACCTTTTACTGGGTGTGGGTAACCTACAATTGCTGATTCAACAACATCTGAGTGCATATTGATTGCATTTTCTACTTCAGCTGTTCCAATTCTATGGCCTGAAACATTCAATACATCATCTACGCGGCCTGTAATTCTATAGTAACCTTCAGGGCTTCTATAACAACCGTCGCCCGTGAAATACATATTTTCATAGGTTGAGAAATAAGTTTGTCTACAACGTTCGTGGTCACCCCATGTCGTACGCAACATACCAGGCCAAGGGAATTTAATACATAGATTTCCTGATACATCATTACCTTGAATTTCTTCTCCATTTTCATCCATTAGGCAAGGTTGAACTCCCGGCAATGGCAACATCGCGTATCCTGGTATTTCAGGTGTAATACCGGCAATCGGAGTGATCAAATGACCACCATTTTCAGTTTGCCACCAAGTATCTACGATTGGACATTCGCCTTTACCGATTTTATCGTGATACCAGTTCCAAGCTTCTTCGTTGATTGGTTCACCAACAGTACCTAGAACTCTCAAAGAAGACAGGTTTTTTCCTTCTAGGAAATCGTCTCCAAATGCCATCAACGAGCGTATCGCTGTTGGAGCGGTGTAAAGTATGTTCACATTGTATTTGTCAACGATGTCCCAAAAACGTCCTGCATCCGGATAAGTTGGTATACCTTCGAACATTAAGGAAGTAGCACCTTGTGACAAAGGGCCATAGATAATATAACTGTGACCTGTGATCCATCCGATATCTGCCGTACAGAAATATACTTCTCCAGGTTTGTATTGGAACGTATTTGCAAATGTGTAGCCTGTATAAACCATATAACCGGCTGTGGTATGCACGACACCTTTAGGCTTTCCGGTTGAGCCAGATGTATAAAGAATAAATAAAGTGTCTTCAGCATCCATCTCTTCTGCAGGGCAAGCCGGGTTACCTTGTGTTTCTACCTTTTTGATTTCATCTTCCCACCATACATCACGTCCTTTAATCATAGATACAGGGGTACGAGTTCTGGTCAGTACGATTACTTTTTCTACAGTGTCACACTGCATCAAGGCATCGTCAACGATAGACTTCAATTCCAATATTTTCTGTCCACGGAATCCACCATCTGAAGTTATGACCAATTTACATTCAGCATCATTGATGCGGTCTGCAATTGATCTAGCGGAGAAACCACCAAACACTACATTATGTATGGCTCCAATTCTAGCACAGGCTAAAACAGCAATAACCAATTCAGGCACCATAGGTAAATAAATACATACACGGTCACCTTTACGGATATTATTGTTTTTTAGAACATTGGCAAATTGCTCTACTTTTTGTAGCAATTGCTTGTAAGTGAGAATTCGGTGTGCTTCATTCGGGTCATTGGGTTCCCATATAATGGCTGGCTGATCTCCTAATTTATAAATATGGCGGTCTAAACAGTTTTCTGTAATATTTAATTTAGCTCCTTCGAACCATTTTATGTCTGGATCTTTAAAATTCCAGTTCAGTACATTGGTCCATTTTCTTTTCCAAAAGAAATGGTCCGCCACCTCACTCCAAAACGCTTCTGGCTCTTCTACACTCTTATTGTAAGCTTCTTGATACTCATCAAAAGATTTTAGCTGAAAATTCATTTTTTAATAAAAAATTATAGGTCTACATTATCTTTACATCAGGAAATTATTTAATTCGGTCAATTAGTTATTTGCAGCGGAAAAAACAAGAACCTGTTTAGCTAATTTAATTTTTTTTCGACTGAAATGCTAATTTTTGTGCGTCAGGAACAAATATTGAGTGTTAAATGTTAGCCTAACATGATAATGGGTTTGAAAAAGATTTATTATTTTTTGGTACATACCAACCTGTTGATTGCATTTGCCGCTGTGGCACAATGTGCCTTGACGTATTATGTTCTGAACTTTCCTGTCAATAGCCCTATTCTATGGATTGAGGGGGCGACAACTTTGTTGCTTTATAATTTGAGTTTATATCTGTCACTTCCCCAAGACCCCAGTAAATCTCCTTACCACCGGACTCGGTGGATTGGGAAAAACATGTGGCTTTTCTGGACTTTTAGTGCTGTATCCTTTCTGATTACTATTTGGGCACTGTTTCATGTTCATTTTTTAACATTGGTTTTTTTGGGGTTTATAGGTGTAATTAGTCTTGCATATGCAGTACCTCTTTTAAAAACAAAAGGTAAATGGATCTCCATGCGTCAGGTTCCTGGGCTCAAGGTTTTTTATATTGCACTAGTGTGGTCATTAAGTAGCGTCGGCTTGCCAGTGGTAGAACTATTTGCTAATAGTGCAGATATCAATTGGTATGCGGCAAATTATTTAGGATTGGTAAAGATTGTATTCCTAGTTTTGTGTACTTTACCCTTTGATATCAGGGATTATGAACAAGACAGTCTCTATAACCTAAAAACTGTTCCCATATTATTAGGAAAAGAGCGAGCAATCAACTTATCTTATGGTATAGGGCTTTTTCATTTAATCTTGATTGCCTTATCCCCAAACACTTTAAATGTTAAAATTGGTCTATTATTAACAACGATGTTGATTTTGATCATGCTTAGATTCATAATCTATTCCAAGGAAAAACATTATCATCATGTTTATCTTTTAGATCTTTCTCTGATCATTCAATGGCTATTGGTCTTATTATTTATTAAGATGTGAGATGATTTTATCCGCCAAAACATCTGATAATTTGTAATAACTTTCAAACGTCCAGCCCGCCACATGTGGGCTTAGCAATACATTTTCTCTATCGATAAGGTCTTGATACCAGTCTTGATCCGCTAAGGACGGGAACTTTTCTATCGGTAATACATCAAAGGCAGCCCCAATAATTTTTCCTTCATCCAATTTTTTTAATACTGCTGGGATATTTACAATTCCTCCTCTTGCTCCCATCAAGAAAAATATTGGTTTCCTGAAATGGTATAAATATTCATCGTCCACCATTCCTTTTGTTTCTCTCGTTAATGGAATATGGAAACTCAATACATCCGCTCTTTTTACAACTTCTTCCATCGAAACTTCCGTTGCATATTGGTCAGAAAATCCTGTTTTATATTTATCGTAAGCAATTACATTGACATCAAATCCCGATAGTTTCTTGGCCATTGATTTGCCATTATGGCCATAACCAATCAAAGCGACCGTTCTACCTTTTAATTCATAGCCGCGGTTTTCTTCCCTTTTCCACAAGCCGGTCCTTACTTCTTTGTCTCCACGGTTTAAATTGTTCATTAGGCTTAGCAACATACCGATCATATGTTCTCCAACAGCATCTCTATTTCCTTCATTGGCAGGAATAAGTTTAATTCCTCTGCTTTCAGCGTATGATTCATCGATATTGTCCATTCCTGCACCAGCTCTTCCAATCATTTTAAGAGAAGGATTCAGGTCAATAAATTCTTTGTCGACTTGGAATTTTGACCTAATAATTAACCCATCATACTCAGGGATCAATTTTTCTGCACCTATTTTGTCTATTTCGGGTTGATAATTGAATTTTACTCCTGCTTTGCTAAGTTTTTCTAATAGAATTTCGTGTATATCGTCAACAATTAAGATGTTCATATGCTGTAATGTTATTTCATGAAGTCTTGTTTGAAAAGCTTAATCAATGCCTGCTGATTCATCCGTTCAGGCATGATTTTCATCATGTTATTTCTTATTGAAATTAGGAATTTATTCTCCCATTGCGCTACTTCACCAATAAATTTTGAGGTGTCAGTAATATATTTAGTTCTTTTTAATCTTCTGGATTCAAAGGATTTAAATGCATCCTTTACAGATTTGTTTTTTTGAAGTTCATCTGTCAATACTGCTACATCTTCCATCGCTTGGCATGCTCCCTGTCCCATGTTGGGGGTGCATGCATGAGCCGCATCACCAATTATAAGGATGTTGTCAAATGCAAATTGATTTAATGGTTTAATATCTATGATATCACTCCAAATAAGTTGTTCATTTTTGGTTTGAGAAAGTACTTCTTGAATTGGGTGATGGTAGGAAGAAAACTGTTTTTTCAGATCTTCAATTGCAAAATTTTTAAAGGTTGGGTTCTGCCGAGGTCCATTTATACAAGCATACCAATAGATTCTATCATTGATTAATGGTGTTAATCCAAATCTGCCTTTATCTCCCCAAGTTTCTGTTCCTTTTTGAAGTTTTAAAGATGAATTGTCTATTGTTGCTCTCCAGCAGCTATAGCCAGCATATCTAGGTTTCGAATCAGGAATTAATTGTTGTCTTAATGGAGACTTGACACCATCGGCAATTATTAGATATTTTGTCCTATATATGGAACCATCCTCAAAATACAGTTCGATAAAGTCTGTGTGTTGTTTGAAATTTATGGCTCTTTTTGCTAATGATAAATTGATTTGATCAATCTTGGAAAGTAAGAATAAGTGTAAGTCAGATCGGTGAATGGCGAAGTTTTTCTGGTCATATTTTTCGGAAAGTTTTTTGGTATTGGGGTTGACCAATATTTCCCCGTTTTTGTCCAAGATTGCAAAGGAATCTAGATAGTATCCAATGTTTTCAATTTCATTGCGTAGCCCTAAATAATCTAAGGCTTGCATGGCATTTGCTGCCAAGCCAAATCCTGCACCAATTCCTTTCAGTTCTTTTGATTGTTCAAAAAGGTGGAATTCACGATTTAGGTTTTTAAGGGCAATTGCTGCCGTTAGGCCAGCCACCCCACCACCGATTATTGTGAACTCACTTTGAACTTCCATGATTAAAGTTTTGCTGCAATTTCATTGGTCAAGGCTTCGAAATCCTTAACTGACAAACGCTCAGCCCTCAATTCATAGAGTGGATTGTCGCTCATCCGATCCTTTGGAACCACTGCAGAAAGTGCATTTCTCAGTGTTTTCCTTCTTTGATTAAATCCTGCCTTTACGACTCTCCAAAATAATTTTTCATCACAATCCAATGTTTCACGGTTATTTCTAACCATTCGCATTACGCCTGATAATACCTTTGGCGGAGGGTTGAATGCCCCCGCTTTGACGGTAAAAAGGTAGGACACATCGTAATAAGCTTGTAAAAACACACTCAGGATGCCATATTCTTTATTACCTGGTTTAGCAACACATCGTTCAGCAACTTCTTTTTGAAACATGCCAACCATCTCAACTACTCTATTTCTTTCCTCTAATACTTTGAATAAGATCTGTGAGGAAATGTTATAGGGGAAATTTCCAATAACGGCCATTTTATCGCCAAAATATTGGTTGAAATCGAGGTTCAAAAAATCTCCATGAATTAATCGATTGTCCAATTCAGGGTATTTATCTGCTAAAAATTCGATCGATTCATCATCAACATCAATTAGGAAGGTTTCATATTCTTTATTTTGTAATAAAAAATCGGATAAAACTCCCATACCCGGTCCTACCTCTAATACCTGTTTGAATCCAAGTGAAGGAGTTAAAGCCTCAACAATTCGTTGTGCGGCATTTTTATCGTTAAGGAAATGCTGACCTAAATGTTTTTTTGCGCGTACTGAACCCATAGGATGTATTTGTCACAAAGATAGTGTTTTTAGCGTTGTGGGAATTTAATTTAATCGTCCATTTATAGCTAAATGGCAATTCAAGCATAATGTTTATGTTTTTTTGCTATTTTTGACTATATCTAAAAGCATTGACGATGAGTGAAAAATTAAAAATTGGTATTTCTGTAGGTGATATAAACGGGATTGGTTTAGAGGTTATTATCAAATCCTTGATGGATAGCAGGGTAATGGATTTCTTTACACCGATTGTTTATGGAAACACTAAAGTTGCTTCATTTCATCGTAAAGCGATTGGCGTTAATGATTTTAGTTTTAATGTAATCAATTCAGCGGACCAAGCAAATCCTAAACGTCCCAATATGATTAATTGTTGGCAAGAGGATGTCAAGATTTCCCTTGGAGAGCAAAATGAAATTGGCGGTAAATATGCTTTTATATCCTTACAACGTGCTACTGAGGATTTGAAAGCGGGGGTAATTGATGCTTTGGTTACTGCCCCGATCAACAAACACAATATTCAACAAGAAGGGTTTAATTTTCCTGGACATACCGAATACTTACAAAATGCATTTGATGCAAAGGACGTATTGATGTTTATGGTTAGTGACGAATTGAGGGTAGGTGTAGTAACAGGTCATATTCCTGTCAAAGAGGTCTCGGTAGCTATTTCTGAGGATAGTATCCTTCATAAGTTAAGAATGATGAACGAAAGCCTTAAGAAGGATTTCTGGATTCAGAAGCCTAAGATTGCTGTTTTGGGATTGAACCCCCATGCAGGCGATGATGGTCTTATTGGTACAGAAGATCGTGATATTATCCGACCTGCTATCGAAAAGGCGAATGCTGAGGATATCTTTTGTTTTGGGCCTTTTCCAGCGGATGGATTCTTTGCAGCAGATGCGTATAACAAGTTTGATGCGGTTTTGGCGATGTATCATGATCAAGGCTTGATTCCTTTCAAACATATCGCTGCTCGCAATGGTATTAACTTTACTGCTGGTCTTCCAGTTGTTCGTACGTCACCAGACCATGGTACGGGTTATGATATCGCTGGGAAGAACTTAGCCTCCAATGCATCTTTCTTGGAAGCTATTTTTGAAGCTGTTCATATTGTAAATAGACGCAGAGAACAAGAAGTACTTACTGAAAATCCACTTGCCTTCCGCCGATTGTCAAAAGATCGCGATTAGGTAAACATTTGTATTTACTAAAGGTTCCACCTATTGTTGTCTATAAATTTCATTACTTTTGCACTTTGTTGCTATGAGTGAGAATTTAAGTCATCCCATTTTTCCTATAATTAAAGAATTGGCCCAAACAGAGCAAGTCGCTTGCTTTGTAATTGGCGGATATGTGCGTGATAGAATAATGGGTCGCCCATTTAAAGACGATATTGATATCCTTGTTTTAGGAAGTGGAATTGATTTTGCCAATAAATTGGGAGAAAAGCTTAACACCAAAGTTGCTGTTTATAAATCATTTGGCACAGCAATGTTAGTCTATCAGGGTCTTCAAGTAGAGTTTGTTGGTGCGAGAAAAGAATCCTATAGAAAGGATTCGAGGAAGCCTATTGTAGAAGATGGCACTCTTGAGGATGACCAAAATCGTCGTGATTTCACCATTAATGCTATGGCATTTTCATTGAACAGTGCAAATTATGGTGAGCTGGTGGATCCATTCAATGGAGTTGAGGACATTAAAAACAGGATAATCAGGACCCCTTTGGCACCAGATATTACGTTTTCTGACGATCCATTACGAATGATGCGTGCTATTCGATTTGCGACACAGCTGAATTTCAGGATTGAAGCCCAAGCACTTAATGCTATCAGCGAACAGGCAGATCGCATTCAAATTATCTCTAAAGAAAGAATTGCAGACGAACTGAATAAAATTATTCTAGCTGAAAAACCTTCTATCGGGTTTAAGTATTTATTTGATACTGGACTTCTGGAGAAGATATTTCCTGCAATGTATGATTTACATGGAGTAGAATACATTGACGGGAAAGGGCATAAGGACAATTTTTATCATACTTTGGAAGTTCTGGATAATGTTGCTGAAATGTCTTCAGACCTGTGGTTGAGATGGGCTGCTATCATGCATGATATTGCTAAACCTGCTACGAAAAGGTTTGACAAGAAAATTGGGTGGACGTTTCATGGGCATGAAGACAGAGGAGCTAAAATGGTTCCCAAGCTGTTTGCAGATTTGAAGCTGCCTTTGAATGAGAAGATGAAGTTTGTTCAGAAACTTGTCCTACTTCATTTAAGGCCAATAGTATTGGTGAAGGATATAGTTACAGACTCTGCGGTAAGAAGGTTGCTATTTGAAGCTGGGGATGATATTGATGATTTGATGTTGCTATGCCATGCAGATGTAACAACAAAGAATGAATATAAGAAGAAGAAATATAGGGAGAATTTCGACTTAGTAAAACAGAAGTTGAAAGATGTTGAGGAGAGGGATCATTTAAGAAATTGGCAGCCTCCAATTGATGGGGAAGATATCATGAAAACATTTGGCATTGGGCCAGGTCGATTTGTTGGTATTATAAAGAATGCTATCCGTGAAGCCATCTTAGAAGGGGATATTCCAAATTCCAAACAGGAAGCCTTCAGTTTCATGGTAGAAAAGGGTAAAAGCTTGGGTTTAACTCAAGTTTTATAGAAATTGATTTTTTAAAAAAATATGTATTTTTAAAGCTTGAAATATAGCTTAATCTAATAAACACATTAAATAACATGGCGATTTACAGATTTAGAATAACTTTTGAAGACTACGAAGATGTTTATAGAGAAATAGATATGCCTTCTAAAAGTACTTTTTTGGATTTACACAGAGAGATTCAAAAAACTACGGGTTATGATACTGAGCGTTCATCCTCATTTTATGTAAGCAATGATCAATGGAAAAAAGGGATTGAGATTGCTTATTTGCCAAATGATAGAAAAAAAGCAAATGGGGTTTTGAATGTTGAAGAGATCCGTTTAAGTAAATTTATTGATGATCCACATCAAAAATTCTATTATACGTATAATTTCGACCGTCCTTATGATTTTCACGTTGAACTAATCAAGATTTTAAAAGAAGAAGATGGCAAGGAATATCCTGCGCTTTTCAAGAAAATTGGCGAGGCTCCGAGAAATTTAACAGCAGCGAATTTCCCTATCAGCCCAGATGATGACGATGAAGATGAATTTGTAGCAGAAGAGGGTGAAGAATATGGAGTGGATGAAGAGGATGATTACGATATGTTTGATGATGAGGAAGGGGAAGAGTCTGAAGGTGGAGAATCAAATAATTCAAAAGAAGAAGATTATTAATATTTATAATATTTAAATTCACAATAGATGGTAGATTAGTCTATCATCTATTTTTTTTGACAGTATCTGTTAGTGAATAATGAGTAAAAAGAAAACTTTGATTGTTGTTGTAGGTCCTACAGCTGTTGGTAAAACAGCTTTAGCGATCGATCTTGCCAATCATTTTAAAACATCGATTATTTCTGCAGATTCAAGACAATTCTATCGAGAAATGAGCATTGGAACCGCAAAGCCTTCGGTTGAGGAACTTGCTCAAGCTCAGCATTATTTTATCGATTCACATTCCATTTCAGAAGAATATTCCGCTGGGGATTTCGAACGTGAGGCATTAGGCTGTTTGGAAGATCTATTTGAAAACAACAAAATAGTTATTGCTGTAGGTGGTTCAGGTTTGTTTGTGCGGGCATTAACAGAAGGATTGGATGACCTGCCAAAAGCTCCTGAAGGAGTTCGAAATTCTTTGAACAATTGGTTTAAGGAAGAAGGGTTGGAACCTTTGAAAAAAAAATTACAAGAGATAGACCCCTCTTATTATTCCAAATCGGATATTGACAACCCTCAACGTGTTATTCGGGCAATCGAGGTTTATGAAGCAACAGGAAAGCCCATTTCCCATTTTATGACCAATCAAAAATCACAAAGAGATTTTGAGGTTTTGACCATTGGCTTAAATATGGATCGGGAAAAATTATATGAGCGTATTAATCTCCGCGTAGATCTAATGATGGAAGCTGGGCTCCTAGAAGAGGTAAAATCATTAGAAGAATTCCGACATAAACCAGCTTTACTCACTGTAGGATATGCTGAATTATTTGAATATTTAGATTCTAAAATTTCCCTTGAGGATGCAATCTCTCAGATAAAGCAAAATTCAAGAAGGTATGCCAAAAGGCAGATAACTTGGTTTAAGAAGTATGGAAATACGAATTGGTTTCAACCAGGTGAAACAAAGGAGATAATGGAGTTTATCGAAGAAACTATAAAAGAAAAATAGCCCTAAGAAGGGCTATTTTAATAATAGTGTATGTACTAATAGTTAGATGGATTAGTCATTTGGGATAGAATTGATATACTCGATATCATCGTCTAATAATCCAGATTCTGAATCTGTGACATTCCAAAGTATATTTTGTAAAAAAGCTACGATGTCTTCATATTCATCCATACCATCAGTTTCCTTAAAATATTGTTCAATATTTATCTTTTTGTTTTTCAATCTGTTGATTAAATCATGTAGGCTAGATGAATTTGAAATCACGGCAAGATCATATTTCTCACTTGGCGAAGATGATGATTTCGCAGCATTACCACAATACATGTGAAGGTCTAACAGGATAGTTTTATTAGCAGGAATATCTATAGATGTTTTCTTCAGGAGAACACCATTTTGATAGGTTCCAGATCTTGATTTGATGACTAATCCTGCTGGTAGTTCTACTTTTCTGTTGCTAGAAGTTGTGTTTTTCAAATTTATTCTCACACGTACATAATACCCGCTTCCTCTTGAAAAATCTGTTGATACTTCGGCTGGCGATTCAGCTTTTTTAGCATTATTTTTTCCGCTGGCTCTTAATTCTCTAGACTTTTGTTTTGCGGTAGGATTTATATCGCCTTCATATCCGATGATTTCCCCTACTTGTTCAATTCCTTCCGGCAACTTATATTTTTGTCCTGTCAATTCTCCTTCGGCTTCGCCCAAGCCAGGAATCTCACCAGGTTTATCTTCAGTAATTTGTATTTGGTCATCTCCCTTTTCATCTTTGCTACAAGAAGTATTCAATAAAAATGAAATTGCCAAAACGAGCATAAAAGGAATAGTGTATTTCTTTTTCATAGGATTTAAATAAGGCACATGTTAGTGATGGTTCAAAGGTATAGTATAATGATTAGGGTATAAATACCTGTTTTCGGGTAATTATTTGTTACGAAAACCATTTCGTTAGTTACGCAATCGTTTGTTAGAATTTTGACCAAATGCTTTTACTTATCTTCGGATTTATTATATACCTATCACATGAACAAATTCTTATTTAAACAAAGTTTATACATTTCAATTGGTCTTTTGATTAGTCAAGTTTCACTTGGGCAGTCGAGGATTCAGAAATCGTTTAATGAGGGTTGGAAATTTTACAAAGCAAACAATTCCACATTTTTCACTGATTTCGAAAATGGCCAAAAATATTTTGAAAATCAGGGCCAATGGACGAAGCTTGAAGTCTGGGAAGACATTCAACTTCCACATACTTATAACAAAACCGATATGCAGCTTGACCGTAATTTTTTTGAAGGCAAGGCTGTTTATCAAAAATCATATACTGCATCTCCAGAGGATAAAAACAGGAGAACATTTCTGAAGTTTGAAGGAGTTGGGGCTGTAGCTCAGCTTTTTGTTAATGGTAATTATATTGGTGAGCATAAGGGTGGTTATTCTATGTTTGCTTTTGAAATTACGAATTCAATAGATTATGAGAAGGAGAATACGATTACGGTTGTTGCAGATAATAAATCGAGGAAAGACATTATTCCTATCAATCATTTTTTGTTTCCAGTATACGGAGGAATTTACAGACCTGTACATATCATAACGACTAATAAGACAAATTTTGTTGTCACAGACCAGGCAGCACCGGGTATATTCATTAAACAAAAAAATGTATCCGCTAAGTCTGCTGAAATCCATGTAGAAGCTAAAATAGAAACCAAGGAAAAGCACACCCAAAACGCAGACCTTGTCATTGAGATTAAAGATATGGCTGGTAAAACCATATTAACTGAAAAACAGGCTATCTCAGTTTCTCCACAAGGTGTAACTTATGTAAATGAAATAATAAACATGAAATCGCCGCATTTGTGGGATGGGATTAAGGATCCATATTTATATTCTTTAACGGCGAAGTTAGTTTCCAATGGTAAGGAGCTTGATGTTGTAAAACAACCTCTGGGTGTAAGGCATGTTGAATTAATTGCAGGCAAAGGTGTTTTTTTAAATGGCAAAAAATATCCAATGTATGGCGTGACGAGACATCAGGATCGTGAAGGTTTTGGTTCTGCACTGAGCTTTGAGCAGCATAAGGAAGATTTGATGTTGATTAAAGAAATGGGAGCTACCACAATTCGTCTGGCACATTATCAGCAATCTCCTGATGTTTATTCTTTAGCTGATTCCATAGGGTTTTTGACATGGGCTGAAATTCCATTTGTAAACCGTGTGTCTTACTATGAAAATGATAATGCTAAACAGCAGATGTCAGAATTGGTAAAACAGAATTTCAACCATCCTGCAATTTATATATGGGGTGTTCACAATGAAGTTTATTCAAAGACTGCTGATGAACAAGTTCCTGTATTATCTAGAGAGTTGAATGACATTGCAAAAACGTTGGACCCAGATCGATATACTGTTGCTGTGACCGGTTTATAATGTTATTGACAGGCAGGAAAATTTAAGTACCGATGTTCAAGGAATCAACCATTATTTTGGCTGGTATGGAGGAAAAATCGAAGATTTAGGTCCTTGGGCTCAGAAAGTACAACAGGATTTTCCTGATTACAAAATCATGTTGTCAGAATATGGTGCTGATGGAAATATAGATATCAGTAAAGAAACGGTGGAACCTCCAACTGATGTGATTTCCGGAAAAGCATTTCCTGAAAATTATCAGACTGAAACCCATATTCAGCAATGGGCAGCAATCGAAAAGAATCCAATTATTTTGGCCTCTTACTTATGGAATGCCTTTGAATTTGCAGTTCCAGCCTGGAATCGGGGTGGTGTTAACGCCAGAAATCTAAAAGGGTTGATCACCTTTGACCGCAAGCGGAAAAAAGATTCTTTCTATTGGTACAAAGCAAACTGGAATCCAGAACCCATGATTTATTTGGCAAATAGAAGGGATAGCCTACGATCTAATAACGTGGCAAAAATTCAACTTTTTTCAAATCTTCCCAATGTTGAGGTAACGGTAAATGGAAAAGCTTATAGTACCAAACAAGGTGTTAATTCGAGGCATTGGGTGATTGATAATGTACAACTTCAAAAAGGAGAAAATAAAATCCAAGCTTCAGGTAAAAATGGAAATACTGAGCTTACTGATGAAATGATTTGGACACTACAATAGAGAATTTATTATGAAAAAGATATTTAAATACTCCGTGCTTTCTGCTCTTACTGTGCTATCATGCCAATTAGCAAATGCTCAATGGACAGGTCCTAAAGTGAAGCCGACGGAGAAAAAGGAAGTCAAGTATGGTACGCTTACTCCAAAGCATCGAACAGACCCAGCTATGGAAAAATTCAGGGATTATGGTCTTGGTCAGTTTATTCATTGGGGACTGTATGCTATACCTGGAAATGAATGGGAGGGCGTTAGTGCAAGAAAAGGTGCTGCTGCTTCAGAATGGATTCGTACATGGAGCGGTGAGACAGCGCCAAAGGATTGGAAGAAGACATATGACAATCTTTATAAGAAATTTGATCCAAAAGATTTTGATGCCAATGCCTGGGCTAAACAAGCTAAGGACATGGGAGCCAAATATATGATCTTTACCACTAAACATCATGACGGTTTCGCATTGTGGCCAACAAAATATTCGGACTACAATATCACTAAATCTCCCTATAAAAAGGATATTGTAAAAGAAGTGGTTGATGCCTATACTGCACAAGGAATCGATGTGTATTTATATTTTTCTGTTTTGGAGTGGAATAATCCTGATTATCTGACAAAAGAACCACAAACCGAGGAGGAAAAGAAAAAATACAATAAGTTTTTGCAGTACACAAAAAATCAATTGATGGAGCTGCTTGACCTGTATCCTGAAATCAAAGGTTTTTGGTTTGATGGAACATGGGATCAGTCTTGGGTGAAGGCATATGATTTTACCTATAATTTGGAGAAGGAATTGCGTGCAAAACATCCAGGTTTGATTATTGGTTCTCGATTTAGGAATGATGAATTCGGCAAACGACATTTTGATAGCAACGGTGAGATCTTGGGAGACTATGAACAAGGGTGGGAGAGAAAACTTCCTCAAGAATATGAATGGTTAGATGGTAATGATTGGGATGCAGTTATGACGATTCCACCAAACGGATGGGGATATATGAAGGATTGGTCTGGACTCTATACCAAAACCACTGATGACCTCTTGGATATGCTCATGCAAACGGTATCCATGAATGGGAATTTTGTTTTAAACTTTGGACCTGATGGCAACGGATTAATGCATCCGGAAGAAGATATAATCGCTAAAGAATTAGGCGATTGGATGAAGGTGAATGCTGAGGCTGTATATGGTGTCAGACATGTTGACCTTCCTAAAACCAAGCTAGGATATTATACTCAAAAAGATAAAAATCTATACCTAACGGTATTCAATAGACCAGTACATAATATTGCACGAATTGCAGTACCTAAGAAATCTACAGAAGTTCCAATAAAGGCAGTTTTATTGGCAAACGGGCAAGAATTGAAGGTTTCGCATTCAGATATTGGTTTGGATTTGGATAAAAACACTTATTACGATGTGATTATTCCAAGTGATTTCCAATCCAACCGTGCTTTTGTTATTAAAATGGAGCTAGGTCAGCCCTCAAAGTCTTCTGAGAAGCTGATGGATGCAAAAATGTAATAATATATAGTTTGTTAAGTTTTGTTGAAAGGAGGTCGTGAGATCTCCTTTTTTTTAATGGAACAGAAAGCGGAGGATAAAATAAATGCAAAGGGCTCAATATTTATCGAGCCCTTTTATAACAACAGTACCCTATTACTATGGTTATTTTAAACTATTTGATTAAATCTTTCTTGATCTATCCTTCTGTTTTACCAATTAGGGTTTTGCTCAATCTTTGGATTGATCGCAATCTGATTTGTCGGAATAGGCCATAAATAATCTTTTGCAGGATCAAACTTTCGAAGATTGGCATCTTGAAGAATAATATAGTTCTTGCTGTTTACTGGTGTATTTGCTGCCCATTTCTCTCCTGTTGTCGTTAAGAATTCAGTAAATAGGTAGCTGCCGATTAACGGTTTTTTCATTTCGACTTCGGCAGTTTTCCAACGGATTTGGTCCCAATAGCCGAAGCCTTCAAAAGCAAGTTCTACTAATCTTTCTCTGCGTATCTCTTCGCGCATATTTAGTGAATTAGCATTTACAAAATCATTGCTCAATTTTGGCATATCTACGAAATTAGGCAGTTCTGAAGTGCCAATATTTATTTGAGGAAGTCGCGCTCTTAATAAATTTATAGTTTGATCTAAATCAGCGTCAGAAATGCTTTCATTAAGCTCATAAGTGGCTTCTGCATAAATTAAAAGTACCTCAGCATATCTTAAAATTGGTTTGTCAATATATGATGCTTGTAGGTTCCAGAATTCTTTGTTGGCATATTTT
This sequence comes from Sphingobacterium daejeonense, assembly GCF_901472535.1. Classification (NCBI taxonomy): domain Bacteria; kingdom Pseudomonadati; phylum Bacteroidota; class Sphingobacteriia; order Sphingobacteriales; family Sphingobacteriaceae; genus Sphingobacterium; species Sphingobacterium daejeonense. The sequence goes on from NZ_LR590470.1 coordinate 532,314, forward strand.
CGAATTCCGTAACCACTGCGATGTTGCCTTGGATTTGGAATCGTATAATTACTGCTAGAGATAAATTCATCTCCCGTTTTAAATATGGTGAAACTCATCCTAGGATCCTTTTTATTGAAGTATTCGGAATATTTAGTTTCTTTTGTTGGTTCTTCGTATAATTTTGATTTTGTAATGGGTAAACCATCAGCCATTAAATAGTTGTCAACGAAGTTCTGTGTAGGCAAAATGTTACTTCCTTCATAATAGCGTTGTACAGCAGTGCTAGAAACACTGTTCTCCCTATTAACCCCATATTGTCTCACAATTATATTTTCTTTGTTAGTGCTACCTTCTCCTGCTTGTTGGAATAGATTGTAATAAGCATTGTCAGTTCTTTGTCCGTTACTTTCGATCTTTGACTGTGAAAAAAGAGCGTGTTGCTTTGAGTCCATAACTTCTTTTGCTGCGTCACGCGCCATTGTCAAGTATTTTTTAGCATCTCCGTATTTATGGAATTTTGCTCTTGTACCTTCGAATAAAGCTACTCTGGCTTTAAAAGCTAATGCTCCTGTTTTTGAAATCCTTCCGTATTCTTTTGCTGCAATCAATTCTTCATGAGTTCTTAAATTTTTCACAGCAATGTCCAAATCATTAAGTATCAGATTTATAATATCTTCACGAGAAGCTCTTGGTGCAAAAACTTCAGGGTCATCTGGCAATAATGTTTTTATTATCAATGGCACGCCTCCAAAGCGTTTTGAACATTTCATAATAATACATTGCACGGAAGAAATGAGCTTCTCCTACATACCAATTTACTTCTTTTTCAGTTCCTCCTTTCTCAATCACGTTGGGTGCATTTTCAAGAAGTTTATTTGCTTGAAAAATGTTGTAATAGTTATAGTCACCACTGGTCGCTGGTGTTGCCCTTGATCCATCGCTAATGCCGGTCCCTGATCCACTATTTGAATATCCATAACTCGACCAAACATCTTCAGCTACATCATCGGAAGTCAATCCTGGAAGAGTCGTGTAGAAAAAATTTGCGGCCATTTTTAAATCATTTACTGTATTCCAGTAATTTGCATCACTCATTGAAGTTTCAGGTATTTCATCAACTTCGCAAGAGCTCACCCCTGTAAAAATCAAGGAGCCTATTAATAAATATATAAATCTCTTTTTCATTGTGTCAATATTATAAATCGATGTTCAATCCAAACGATACAGTTGTAGCAAATGGATAAGGTGAAATCTTATTGTCTTCAGGTCTAATCTCCGGATCAATTGCTCCTTTAAATACACCTAATTTTGATACTGTAAGAATATCTTCAGCAGATACATAAACCCTAATTCTATTGAAAGGTAATTTCGCTACTTGATCTTTACTTAATGTATAACCAAGTTGGATGTTCTTTAATCGGGCATAAGCTCCGCTTCTGTACCATTTATCAGAATTTTGGAAGTTATGACTGCCTTCTAAATATGGTCTCGGAAATGCAGCATCCCTATTTTCTTCGGACCAATAGTCCATTTGGAAATCCATTGGCAGATACCAAGAATATAATTGAGGTTGAATTAATTCATTACTTGGTTTTAAAAAGCGTTTTCCAATACCTTGGATAAAGAAGGACATGTCAAAGTGTTTGTAATTAAAATAGGCGTTTATACCATAATTGATATCTTGGATTTGTATCACCCATATAAACTAAATCCCCTGTATCTCCGACGATGTTTTTTCCTGGTGTAATTATTCCATCTCCGTCAATGTCGATATATCTGACATCTCCAATACCTGGAACACCTGTTTTATTGATAAAACGTTCGTAGCTTGGTGCATTTTCTAAGTCAGCTTCATTTTTGGAAGTAACCATCAGTTTTATATGCCCATATTGAATTCATCGCATACCCTTCAACTAATTTGTTAGTACCTGAATAAACGATATCATTTGCTCCACCATAACGAATAAGTTTGTTTTTGTTATCTGCCAAGCTTACACCAATGTTATAGTTAAAATCATCTCCAATTTTATCTCTATAACCAAGGCTAAATTCCCAACCCCAAGTATGCAATTCCCCTTGGTTGGTCTTAGGTACACCTGCACCAATAGTTGCCGGCATACTGATATTTACTAGCATATTTCTGTTGAATTTTTGAAAATATTCAAATGCTCCAAATAATTTTCTGTCCAACAAGTTAAAGTCTAAACCTAAATTTCGAGTTTCTATAGTTTCCCAGCTAAGGTCTCTACCTGGTAAGCGTCCTTGATTAATATATGTTTGTTTGATATCATTGATCAATACATTTGATCCTGTTGATAGAGTTGCAATGAAGTCGTAATATCCTATTCCTACTGTCGAACCCACTTTACCCCAAGATACCCTTGGTTTCAATTCGTTAATAATAGAAGTTGCTCCTTGGAACCAATCTTCTTTTGCAACATTCCAACCCGCAGAAAAAGATGGGAAAACTTTTACTCTAACATCAGGAGATAGTCTTGAACTCTCATCGCTACGTACAGTTGCCTCAAAAAGGTATTTTTCTTTATAATTGTAATTAAAGCGTCCGAAATATGATTGCATTTTTTCTCTATACGCATATTGAACATGGGACTTATTTAATGGGTCAGAGGTGAAGTTTAAACTAGGGTTGTCGTTAACATATAAGTTTTTGGTTGAGGCTGAAATATATTCATAATCATTGTCATAAAATTGATATCCACCCATCAAGTGAAAATTATGGTTTTCTGCAACAGTTAAATCATAATCAACTACAGCCTGAACATTTTGTTTCAATGTTTTATAATTGGTTACGGAATAATTGTTTGGATTGTTCAATTGAGATTTCGTGTTTGGAGTAGGTCCAGAATAATAATCAACTGTTCTGCGGAAGTTTCTATTTTGTAAATCAATGTTTTCTCTACTGTACATTAATTTTACTTCCAATCCTTTGACAAAATTATTGATCGTAGCGGTTACATTATTGAAATATGTCCTTTTAAGATCATCGTTAAAACCACCTTCTTTCATCAAAGCATACCCAAATGCTGAAGAAGTCCCACTTTTATAGAATGTGCCATCCTCATTATAGATTGGGAATCTCATTCTTGAGGAATAAAACTGTCTTAGGATTGAGTTTCCTCCTCCGTCGATTGAGTAGCCTCCATCTTGTGGATTATCAGTTTTTTGATTTATAAAAGCATTACCTATATCTAATTTCAAATAATCTGTTACTTGAGCAGATACATTTGCTCTAGCGTTTATTCTGGAGAATTTGTCATCACCCACTTTGAACATACCATTTTGAGTCATATTACCCAACGAAGCCATATAGGTTATTTTATCTGAGCCTCCAGTAAACTGAATGTTGTTGTTGTAGATGTTGTATTTTTTTTGAATAACTTGATCTAAAATATTCTGTTGGTTATAAGTTCTCCATTGACCGTTGGATCCTAATACGAAGGTTGGACCATTTACTGCATAATTGAGGTCTTCCTCCGAATATTCTTCTGCAATTCCAGCGTTCCTTCTTGCAAGGTTGACATAGTTCATTTCATCTATTAGAGAAAGTCTATCGGGCATTGCACCAGGTCTTTGTATTCCTAAATTGCTAGAGAATGAAATTCTCCCTGCACCTGAACTTCCTTTTTTTGTTGTCACCAAGATTACACCTCCGGCAGATTGAGCACCGTAAATTGCTGTTGCACCTCCATCTTTCAGGATACTAATGTTTTCGACGTCATTTGGGTTCAATGCTACAAACGTTTCTTCAGAACTAATTACCCCATCGATAACGATTAAAGGACCAACAGATCCATTTGCAGATGTTTCGCCTCGGACAGATATGTTTAATCCTTGTCCACCAGGTCTTCCTGAGTTTCTAGTTACTACTAATCCTGGTGCTGCTCCCTGCAACATGTTTGTAATAGTTGGTGAAGGTCTGTTTTGAAGAACTTTGGCATCTACCTGAGACACAGCACTAGTCAGGTTGGTTTTCTTTTGATTCCCATAACCCACTACAACAACTTCATCAAGAACATCTTCCGAAGAGTCTAAAGTTACGTTGACAGCATTAGAAGCTACAACCTCTTTTGATTGATAACCGATGTAGGAAAATGTTAGGGTTGAAGAATTGCTGTTGACTGAAATGCTGAATTTACCAGCCGAGTCAGTAGAAGTGGTTCTACCTTCATTTTTAACAGAAACCGTGACACCTGATAATGGGTTTCCATCCTTATCACGTACTGTTCCTGATATTTCTGTTTGCACAGAATTGTTTAAATTAAAAGCATGGTTAAATGCATAATTTGGTTTTTTCACCTTTCCAAAAGTTGGAGAGGCAAAAAGTAGGGAAGGAGATATCAAAGCTAAATGTATAATTGCTTTGGACCACCTTACTTGGGTTAAGTAATGTTTACTTCTCATTTGAATCTAAATGAATGGTTGTTTGTCAGATTTGTTGGTTATTATGTGCTAATTTTAGGGAGATAAATTATAATAATCGAATGTCTGACGAAAGCAAACGATTGTTTTAATTACGAAATCGTTTGAGTTGATAGATGTTGTAATCGTAAATTGCGGAGAAGTATAATTTTAAAAGAAATAAAAAAGGTTGCCACATGTGGCAACCTTTTTTATTTTAAATAATTAAATTTTTTGTTATTCAACAATAAAGTTCCAACCAAATGGATCTTCGATTTTACCGTATCTTAAATCATTTAAGTACGCTAAAACCTTGTTTGAGAATTCGCGTCCTTCTACCGGAGGTAGGGTATAGTCTTGTCCTTCGAATCCGATTCTGTCGATATGTGTTATTGTTGCGGCTGTTCCTGCGGCAAATGCTTCTGATACTTCGCCAGCTTTTATACCATCGATAAGTTCTTTCACAGATACTTTTCTTTGTTCAGCTTTGTAACCCCATTTTTCGGCAAGTTCCATGATCGTTCTTCTGGTAACACCATGTAGGATGGTATCGCCATGTGGGGTGATAATGGTATCTCCGATTCTGAATATTAAGTTTGCTGTACCAGCTTCTTCGATGTATTTGTGTTCTAGCGCATCTGTCCACATAATTTGGTCATAGCCTTCATTATTTGCCAATTGTGTAGGGTGTAATGATAATGCATAGTTACCTGCATTTTTTGAAAATCCTACTCCACCTTCTGCAGCACGTGTATAGTGCGTTTCCACTTTTAAGCTGATTGGTTTGCTATAATAAGCACCTACTGGGCAAGTGATGATTATGAATTGGTAAGATTTTGAAGGGTGTACACCCAACGCTGCTTCAGTACCAAACATGAAGGGTCTGATATACAAGGCTGTTCCTTGTTTTGAAGGAATCCAGTTTCGGTCTACATCCAATAGTTTTTTCAATCCGTCCATAAAGATTTCTTCAGGGACCTCAGGCATCTCTAAACGAGCTGCTGATTTATTGAATCTTTCCCAGTTTTTGTCGGGGCGGAAAATACTAACCGTACCGTCTTCAAATTTATATCCTTTAATACCTTCAAAGATTGCTTGTCCATAATGCAGTGCAGACATGGATGGGCTTACGCTGAGATTTCCGTAAGGCACAATCTTTACTTCTTCCCATTGTCCGTTGTCATAATTTGCGACCAACATATGGTCAGACATAATTTGACCAAATTTTAAGTTGTCAAAGTCTACTTGCGAAATTCTAGATTGTTGCGTAGGCTCTACTTGAATAGTGATATTTTCTATGGCACTCATGTCAAAAAGAATGTTTATTGCTGTGCAATTTAGGGAAAAAAAATAAAAGCTGAGGTGATTTGTCGTTTTAAAAATGTTCTGTCTGTTTTCCTATGCAATGATGTGTATACTTTGCTATACTCGATTTTGGAAATTAAAGATAGATTGCGAGTTTAAACTACAATTTGATTATCGGTACAGTATTTGGAATAAAGCATATGCTTTTGACAACATATTGAAAGATTTCTAACCATTATCAATAGTAAAGTGCAGGACGGTAGCCGGGAAATTTGATAGCTAGTATTTAGAGACTATTTGTAAAAGTATTGAAGGCATATAATTAAAGGTTTTAACTAACAAATCCAAAATGGAAAGAGAATCGACTGATTTAAATGCTCAAGCCACACCTACAGTAGGTGGATGGAAATTTATCCTTGGCTTTTTTGTCTATCTATATAAAACTGCAATTCGCCCCTAATAGATTGTTTGCCTGTGAAGGTGTTTTATTAGTACTTGAACCTACTCGGTTTAAGAATAGTTTTAAAGGCTTTGAATTAACTTTAAAAGTGGATCTAAATATTCCCTGCTGTTAGCTAAGCGAGGAACTTTATTCTGTCCACCCAACTTGCCTCGGCTTTTCATCCAAGCATAAAAGGTTCCTTTCGGGACATTGTGAATTATGGGGAATGAAAGTGCCATGTCTTTATAGCGCTTCGCGTCATAATCAGAATTTATTTCCCTCAATGTCGCATCCAATATTTCACTGAATCTTACTAAGTCATTTGGCTCTTTTTCAAATTCAATAATCCATTCGTGTGCCCCAGCGGTTTTGTCATTAAAATAAACAGGGCCTGCCGTATAGTCTTGGATGTTTGCATCAGTTGCTTTGCATGCTACTTGTAATGCATGTTCAGCATTATCTACTATAATTTCCTCCCCGAACGTGTTGATATATTGTTTTGTTCTACCAGAGATTTGGAATCGGTATGGAGATAGTGAGGTAAACTTGATGGTATCACCAATTTTATATCGCCACAAACCAGCATTTGTTGAAATAATCAAAGCATAATTTTTTCCTAGTTCAACTTCATGCAGACAAAGCGTTTTCGGCCATTCGTCGTTGATGTTTTCCATTGGAAGAAATTCGTAATAAATACCATAATCCAACATCAATAGCAAATCATCTGAATCAGAACGATCTTGCAAGCCGAAATATCCCTCAGAAGCATTATAGTTTTCAAGGTAATACATGTTTTCTGAAGGGATCAATTTTTTAAATTGATCTCTATATGGTTTGAAGCTTACGCCTCCATGGCTGTAAAATTCAAGGTTAGGCCATACTTCGAGGAGATTTTCTTTTCCAGTTATTTCCAAGATTCTGTTTGCCATAACCATATTCCATGTTGGTACTCCGGCCAAGCTCGTAACATTTTCTTTGATGGTTATTTGAGCAATCTGTTCAATTTTCTCTTCAAAATTCGGATTCAGCGTTACTTCTAAAGTTGGGGTTCGCTTAAATTCTGCCCAAAATGGTAAGTTTCTTATGAGGATGGAAGATAAATCTCCATAATAAGAATCGGGGCTAAAATTGTTGATTTGGGATGACCCTCCGATTACCACCGATTTGCCCATAAAAATTTTGTTTTCCGGTTTATTATGGCAGTAAATGGAAAGCATGTCCTTACCCCCTTGATAATGACATTCTTCCAAAGCTTCAATACTAACTGGTATAAACTTGCTGCGGTCTGAGGTTGTACCTGATGACTTTGCAAACCATTTGATATCTGATGGCCAAAGGATATTTTGCTCTCCTTTGATCATTCGGTCTACATATACCTTTATATCATCGTAATCCTGGATAGGGACTCTGTTTTTATATTCCTCAGGCGTATAGATGCTGTTATAGCCATATTTCTTGCCCCATTCAGTTGCTTCAGCGGCTGAAATAAGACTTTGAAACCACTCTTCTTGGACATCATGGGGATACTTCATGAACAGATCAATCTGATGCATCCGCTTTTTCATTATCCAAGTAAAAAGAGAGTTCAATAAGGCCATGGTTATGCGTAATCTTTAATTTTAGAATTTTTTACGTCTTAATTCAAAATGTCGTCCTAGGTAAAATTTGCGGGCTAATTCATTGTCTGCAATTTCTTCAGGTGTTCCGGTCAACATTATTTTTCCTTCTGTTAAGAGGTATGCTCTATCCGTTATTGATAATGTTTCTTGCACATTGTGGTCTGTGATTAGAATACCTATATTTCGGGTTTTTAATTTAGCCACGATGGTCTGGATTTCCTCAACAGCGATTGGGTCTACCCCTGCAAATGGTTCGTCAAGAAGAATAAAATTAGGGTTTGCCGCTAGTGCGCGTGCGATTTCTGTTCTTCGGCGTTCACCTCCGGAAAGTAAATCACCTCTATTTTTTCTAACACGGTGTAAGCTGAATTCCGTAAGCAATTCTTCAAGTTTCGCTTTTCTTTCTTCTTTATTGGGATAATGGATTTCTAGAACTGCGAGGATATTATTTTCAACAGAAAGTTTTCTGAAGACGGATGCTTCTTGGGCAAGGTACCCAATTCCGCGTTGAGCACGCTTGTACATTGGGTCTTGGGTAATTTCTAAATCATCTAAGTAAACGTGGCCTTCGTTTGGTTTAATCAATCCTACGATCATGTAGAAAGAAGTTGTCTTTCCGGCACCATTAGGGCCCAATAGACCAACAATTTCTCCTTGCTCAACATGAAAGGATACATCATTTACTACGGTACGCTGTTTATATTTTTTAATTAAATGTTCTGCTCTTAGAATCATGTGTTTAAAACCCTTATATGCAAATATATTTTTTAAAATCGAATTGCTTTAACAATTAATTGCAAATTCTTTTTGCCGCGCCAAGTATTTTCTCCAATACTAAAGCAAATATCGAATGGTTTGCCAGTATTGATAGCTTCACAATATTCACCTAGACCGAAACCGATACAATCGAATTTGGGAGAATCAGATTGTTTAACTGAAAATTTGAGATGGGTTCCTCCAACGACGTTGGCATTATAACCCATGGTGACTTGCTTAGCAAGGAAAGTAGGTGATTCATTCTCTGGTCCATGAGGTTGAAATTGACGTAGTAATTTGTAGAAATCAGAATTTATTTCTAATAATCTGATTTCTTTTTCGATAGCTACCTCTTGTTGCAACATTTCTGGTTTTATGCTTCTACTGACAACCTCTTCAAAACGCATTTGGAATAAGTTAATATTCTCCAATTGCATGGTTAATCCAGCTGCATATTTGTGGCCGCCATATTGGTCTAACAGATCACTGCATTCACTCAAAGCTTCATACAGGTCAAAACCAACTACTGAACGTGCAGAACCTGCGATATGCCCATTCGTATTCGTCAGGATAATGGTTGGTCTATAGTATCTTTCGGTCAGTCTTGAGGCAACGATTCCAATGACTCCTTTATGCCAGTCTTTTTTATAAAGGACTGTTGTTTTTTGTTTCTGCAATTGCACATCATTGTCCAAGAGTTCCAATGCCTCTTGGGTGATTTTGAGGTCAAAATCCTTGCGCTCATTGTTTTGAACATCTACACTTTCTGAATATTCTGTTGCTTCAGGAAACGATTTTGAAATCAAGAGTTTGACGGCATCTTTAGCATGTTTAATCCTTCCTGCAGCATTTATTCGAGGGCCAATTTGAAAAACAATGTCATTAATTGTGAATTGTTCTGCTTTATGGGTTGATAGATTAATTAATGCTTTTAATCCCCAGCATGGATTGCTATTTAATTTTTTAAGGCCAAAATAAGTTAGCGTTCTGTTTTCTCCCGTAATAGGGACTATATCCGATGCAATGCTTACTGCTACCAAATCCAAATATTGGTAAGCCAATTCCATTTGCATTTGATTTTGTTTGATAAAAGCTTGGATTATTTTAAAACCAATTCCGCAACCTGACAATTCCTTGTAAGGGTAAGGACAATCGGTGCGTTTTGGATCCAATACAGCAATTGCATTAGGCAATTCTGGTCCTGGTAAATGATGATCTCCAATAATAAAGTCGATCCCTTTTGAATTGGCATATTCAATTTTATCGATGGCTTTGATTCCGCAGTCTAATGCAATTATCAATGAGAATCCATTTTCTGCGGCATAATCAATTCCTTGATTAGAAATTCCATATCCTTCGCTATACCGATCAGGGATGTAAAATTCTAAACCGGAGTTGAAATCCCTGAAAAAACTGTAAACTACCGATACTGCTGTAGTGCCATCTACATCATAATCACCATAAATCAATATTTTTTCTTTATTGCCGATTGCTTTTTCAATTCGGTTTATAGCTTTATCCATATCTTTCATCAGAAATGGATCATGTAGATGTTCTAAGGAAGGTCTAAAGAATTCTTTTGCTTCTTCGTAAGTTTCTATTTTTCTGTTAATTAAAAGTTCGATGATGATCGGGTTTACACGCAGTTCCTGTTGGAGCTTGTTTATTTTGTCTACGTTCTTTTTAGGTTTCAGCACCCACCTTTTTTGCATATCTTTGCCTTCTAATTAACGTGTAAAGATACATTATATCAAGCGACTTACCTAATGAGGTCAAGGATGTATCCTGATATACACACATAACTGTCAAGATAACAAACAAATACAAATGGCTCGAGCGCACTCACTGTTTGAAGGTTCTTATTCTGTTGATAAAAGCAAGCAATTTATTCCCTTCGATCCAAAGAAAGATGATCCAAAAGATAGACTTGGATCCTTGTTTATTCATGTACATCCATTTTTAATAGAGACCAAAGACGGGCTTATCGTTTTAGATACTGGTTTAGGCCTCCGCAATGAAGCTGGGGAGTTGGTCATCCATGAGAACATTAAGAAATTAGGTTTTTCGGTGAATGATGTTCGTTATGTATTGATGTCACATCTTCACAAGGACCATGCAAGTGGTATGGTGGATGTGAAAGATGGGGTGAAACGATTGGCATTTCCGAATGCAGAATATGTTATCCAGGAAAAGGAGTGGGAGGATGCCTATAGTTCAGAAAACCCTTCTTATCGCACGGAAGTGTTTGATGTATTGCAGCGCAGTGGCAATATTCTGTTTGTAAATGGTGATGGTCAGCTTACACCCGAGATTCGCTATGAACTTTCTGGTGGTCACAGTGAGTTTCATCAAGTGTTTCATATTGAAACTGAGGGTGAACATTTTTTCTTTGGGGGAGATGAATTGCCTGAGCCAGAAGAAATATTCAGGAGTTTTATCGCCAAGTATGATTATGATGGCAGGAAAGCTCGTGATTTAAGGGCCGAATATTGGGCGGCAGGTGCTCCTGAAGGTTGGGTATTTTTGTTTTACCATTCCAAAAACATAGCTGTTGGTAGGCCAGAAAAGAAATCAGACGGCAGTTATAAGATCATAAATGCTGAATAATACATCTGAATTCAATATATTTGAGAATAACGGAACTAATAATTTTTCTAATTTTTAATTAAATAAAAGGAAATCATGTCGATAGTTAGAGAAAGTGACCTGATTGGTATTGGTAAGAAATACCAAATTGAAACTGATGCTGGAGACAGTATGGTCGTTGTCATCCATGATGATGGCCGTAGGGAGTTGTACCGTCATGAAGATGAAGACAACGAAACTCATTGTGTAATGACCATGTCGGATGAGGAATCACGTCAAGTTGCAGGGATTTTAGGAGGGTTGTCATATAAACCAAAAGCTTTGGAAACCATTGAGGTAGCTTTGGATGATTTGCGCATTGAATGGTACAAGGTAGGAGATTCAAATGATGGCGTAAATAAAAGTATCGGTCAGTTGGAAGTAAGACAACGTACCGGAGCATCGATTATTGCAGCAATACGAGAAGAAGAGACCATTATTAACCCAGGTCCTGATTACGTTATTACACCCGGCACCACTCTTGTCATCGCCGGAAAGCAAAAGAACATCAAACTTTTAAAAGAAATCTTACTATAATTTTTTATGCACAGTAACCTCATTATAGAAATTGGAATAGCAGTTTTATTGGTAGCACTTGTTGGCTTACTGGCCAATAGGCTTAAATTTTCGGTGATTCCGTTTTTTATCGTGATCGGTATGGTGTTGGGAAATGAATCTTATCCTGACTTTGTTGGCGACTTGTTGGTGAAAATTGGCAATGAAGGCGTAACAAACTCCGTAAATTCCGTTTGGTCGTTTTTGACATTTACGGAAAGCAAGCCGTTCATAGACTTTATGGGTCGGCTTGGGGTCCTATTCCTACTATTCTACTTAGGGTTGGAATTTTCTGTAGGTAGGCTCATCAAATCGGGCAAGTCGATTGTTGCAGGTGGAAGTATATATGTTGTTCTTAATTTCATGTCTGGATTGCTGGTGGGTTGGATGATGAATTTGCCATTCAAAGAAATGATGGTGCTCTGTGGAATTATGACCAGTTCATCAACCGCCATTGTTGCAAAAGTATTGACGGATCTAAAAAGAACTGCAAATCGAGAAACAGAGGTTATTATGGGAATGATTCATGTTCGATGATCTATTTATCGCCATGCACATCTCATTTTTGTCAGGGTTAATATTAACTGGTAGTAGTTCATTCTGGACTGTGGCTGGAACTTCCTTGCTTGCATTGGGATTCATTCTTTCATTTTTGATTTTGGGAAGGAAATTAGTGCCTTTTATTGATAGGCTACTTCAGGAAAAATCATCGGAATTGTTTATTCTGATCATATTTAGCTTATTGTTTACTATTGCTGGGTTTTCTGAGACTATCCATGTTGCTGAAGCGATTGGTGCTTTAATGGCAGGTTTGGTGTTTGCAGATTCCAGATATATCAAAAAGATTGAAGGCATGGTATTGCCATTCAAGGATTTTTTTGGTGCCATGTTCTTTTTCAGCTTTGGTCTTTCGATCGATATGTATTCTTTGGGAGGAGCAGTGGGTTGGGCGACATTTGCCGCTGCGATCACTGTTGTATGTAACGTAGCTTCCGGATATTTTGCAAGTAGATTCTCTGGATTGAAACCAAAAAACTCAGTAGATATAGGGTTTACCTTATCTGCAAGAGGGGAGTTTTCAATTATTATGGCGAATATTGGAAAAGCTGGTAAATTATTGCCGGTTATTCAGTCATTTGTTGTCGTTTATGTATTGATACTTTCCATTGTATCTCCGTTGCTGACCAAAGAGTCACGAAACATCTGGAATAAATTGGCGGGACAAGATGATGTATCTCGAAAACCGAAGAAAAAATTGAGCGATCTTGAAGCTTCAGTCCAAGAAAATTAAAAGCATAAAAAAAGGGTAGAATTTATTTTCTACCCTTTTTCGTTAATCATCGTATCCGAAACTTTTCAGATAATTCTTTTTGCTTCTCCAATCTGGGATAACTTTAACAAAAAGTTCCAAGAATACCTTTCCACCAATAAACTCTTCAATATCTTGGCGGGCATAAGTTCCTACCTTCTTGATCATTGACCCGGCCTTGCCTATGATTATATTTTTCTGTGAATCTCTTTCAACGATAACTTCAGCGGCAATCCGTGTAATATGCCCTTCTTCTTTAAAAGAAGTCACAATCACTTCGGTGCTGTAAGGGATTTCCTTGTCATATAATTTAAATACCTTCTCTCGGATAATCTCTGAGACAAAGAATCGCATTGATTTATCTGTCAGCTCGTCTTTTTCATAATATGGGGGATGTACAGGCATTTTGCTTTTAATGTATCCCATTACAGCCTCTACGTTATAGCCTAATAAAGCTGAGATTGGGAATATGGCATCAGGTTTTATTTTTTCCTGCCAGAACTCCATTTTTGCTTTTACCTCTTCTTCAGAAGATTTATCCACCTTGTTGATTATTACTGCGACAGGTGTGTTTGTATTTCGTAATTTTTCGAGAACATCGTTCTCATCATATTTTTCATGGATGTCTGTAACAAATAAAATAACGTCGGCATCGATGATTGAACTCATCACGAAGTTCATCATAGATTCTTGGAGGTCATAATTTGGTTTTATTACACCTGGGGTATCCGAGAAAACGATTTGATAATCGTCATCATTGACAATTCCGATGATTCGGTGTCTAGTTGTCTGAGCCTTAGGGGTTATGATTGACATCTTTTCACCCACTAGGGCATTCATCAAGGTCGATTTACCTGCATTAGGTTTACCGATTATACTTACGAATCCTGCTTTGTGTGACATTATTTAATTTTTTATTTGTTTTACAAAGAAACAAATAATATCTTTGTACTCCAATTCGGAGATAGCATAATCTGCTTTTAACAAATGTGAAAGTAGATTTCTAGAAAATATATTGCGGGGTGGAGCAGTTGGTAGCTCGTCGGGCTCATAACCCGAAGGTCATCAGTTCGAGTCTGGTCCCCGCTACTAAACAAAAAGGATTGAACGCGAGGTTCAATCCAAAGACATTTAAGAATATATTGCGGGGTGGAGCAGTTGGTAGCTCGTCGGGCTCATAACCCGAAGGTCATCAGTTCGAGTCTGGTCCCCGCTACTATTTGAAGGTTTCAATCGAAAGATTGGAACCTTTTGTCGTTTATATAATTCCTTTTTTCCTCTAAAAACTCCTCTTGCTACCCAACAGGGGATTTTAAGTATTATTTTTTATCTGATCTGCGGTTAAATCAAAACTTTAGCCTTCTACTGCCTTTTGTCTATAAAAAAACAAAGCCGGAAAGAATCTCTTTCCAGCTTGTTCAAAATATAAACTAAAATTAATTACACATTTGCGTAGCTGTAAACAGCTTCCTTGCTTTCCAATACTGAAGTGCCCATTAGGAACTCATCTACCTTTCTGGCGCATTCACGGCCTTCCGAAATTGCCCACACCACTAAGGATTGACCTCTCCTCATATCTCCAGCTACAAATACTTTGTCACGGTTTGTTTTATATTCTGATTCTGTAGCATCGACATTTCCTCGGTCAGTCAATTTAAGTCCTAATTGTTTCAATAGCCCTTCATGTTGAGGGTGCAAGAAGCCCATTGCTAGGGTTACCAACTCACAAGGAATTTCTCGTTCTGAACCTACTACCTCTTTAAATGACACCGGTCTTCCCAAGGCATCCACTTCCCATTCCAAATCCACGACTAATGCCGCTCTTAAGTTACCGGCTTCATCACCCAAGAACTCTTTAGTGCTAATGCTCCAATGCCTTTGGCAACCTTCCTCATGTGAGGTTGTCGTTTTTAGCAACATTGGATAGCTGGGCCATGGCATTGCTTCTGTACGTGCTGTCGGAGGTGTAGGCATTAACTCAAATTGAGTTACAGACTTCGCACCATGTCTGTTTGAAGTGCCGACACAGTCTGACCCTGTGTCACCACCACCGATTACCAGCACATTCTTGTCTTTGGCGTGGATTTCTTCAACTTCTATCGTTGAATTCCCCACTCTTTTATTCTGTTGTTTTAGGAATTCCATCGCATAGTGGACTCCTTTCAGTTCTCTTCCTGGAATATTGAGGTTCCTAGGAATTGTAGAGCCACCTGCAAGAACAACTGCATCATATTGATCTAGTTCATGTACTGGGACATTGTTTCCAACTTCAGCGTTTGTTTTGAATACAACTCCCGATTGTTCCATGATTTCAACCCTTCGGTCGATAACGGATTTGTCTAATTTAAAGTCAGGAATACCGTACCTTAACAATCCTCCGATTTTATCATCTCTTTCGTATACAACCACATCGTGACCAGCTTTGTTCAATTGCGCTGCTGCAGCCATGCCCGAAGGTCCAGATCCTACAACGGCAACTTTTTTCCCTGTTTTAAGATAGCTTTTGTTCGGCTTAACATAACCTTTTTTGTAAGCAATCTCAATGATGTGTTTTTCGATCTCTTCAATAGCAACTGGGTTTTTGTTGATTCCCAGTACACATGCTGATTCGCATGGAGCTGGACAAATCCTTCCGGTAAATTCTGGGAAGTTATTTGTCGATGACAATATATTATATGCTTCTTCCCAATTTCCGTCATACACTGCGTCATTGAACTCTGGGATTACATTTCCTAGAGGGCAGCCAGAATGGCAAAAAGGAATACCGCAGTTCATGCATCGAGCTGCTTGATTATTTAATTGATCCTCACTGAATTCGTGAACAAATTCTTGGTAATTCTGTCTTCTGCTTTCCACAGCATCTTTCTGAGGAAGCGCTCTTTCAAATTCTAAAAATCCTGTTGGTTTTCCCATGATGATGTTCCTCCTGATTATGCTGTAACTAATTTTTTGTTGTAAACGTTTTTATATTCTCTAGGGAATACTTTGATAAAGCGATTCTTTTCTGTCGCCCAATTGGTCAAGATATAATTTGCTCTTTCACTTTTTGTTAAATGAATATGTCGCTTTAACAAGGCTATGATGGCAGTTTCGTCTTCTGTTTCCAATGGATCCAAGTCAACCATTTCTTTATTACAGTTTTCTTTGAATGTTCCTGCGATATCATAAATCCACGCAATACCACCACTCATTCCTGCGGCAAAATTTCTTCCTGTTTCACCCAATATCAGTGCTCTTCCTCCAGTCATATATTCACAACCATGATCTCCAACACCTTCTACTACTGCGGTAGCCCCAGAGTTTCTTACTGCAAAACGCTCACCAGCTTTTCCATTGATAAATAGATGTCCCGATGTAGCGCCATATAGCGCCACATTTCCAATAATAATATTGTCTTGAGGAACTAATCCACTCTCTTTTGCAGGATAAATTGCTAATTGCGCTCCAGAAAGTCCTTTTCCAACGTAGTCATTGGCTTCGCCCTCAAGTTCAAATGAAATTCCCTTAGTATTGAATGCGCCGAATGATTGGCCAGCTGATCCCTCGAACTTGAAGTTGATGGTATTGTCAGGCAGACCCTCTGATCCATAAATCTTTGAGATTTCATTTGACAATAGAGTTCCTATTGTTCGGTCTGTATTTTTTACATGGAATGTTCCGAAAACCGGAGTTTTGGAATCAAGAGCTAATTTTGACTGATTCAATAAGCCCCAGTCCAAAATCATGCTCATGCCATGGTCTTGCTCTTCCGTATTGTAAAGTGTCTCACCGTTTGCATTTGGAGCTACGTGAAGAATTCCAGAGAAATTGATCTTGTTTACTTTCCAGTGTTCTAAGTTTTCTCTTTTCTTCAGGAATTGAGCTTTTCCAACCATTTCATTGATTGATCTAAATCCTAGCTCTGCCATGATTTCACGCATCTCTTCAGCTAAGAAACGGAATAGATTCACTACATCTTCAGGTTTGCCGGAAAATAGTTTTCTCAATTCTGGGTCTTGGGTAGCCACACCAACAGGACAGGTATTCAGATGACATTTTCTCATCATAATACAACCGCCTGCAATCAGTGCTGCAGTTGCAACCCCCCATTCTTCGGCACCTAAGAGAGTAGCAATCACAAGATCTCTACCTGTTTTCATTTGTCCATCTGCTTGCAAAACGACACGGCTTCTCAATTTGTTTAATACCAAAGTTTGATGTGCTTCAGCCAAACCAAGTTCCCACGGTAAACCAGCATGTTTGATAGAGCTGATAGGCGAGGCTCCAGTACCACCATCGTATCCAGCAATCAAGATTACATCTGCATGTGCTTTGGCAACCCCGGCTGCAATTGTACCTACTCCTGCTTTAGAGACCAGCTTCACATTGATTCTTGCTTGACGGTTGGCATTTTTTAAATCGAAAATCAGTTGTGCTAAATCTTCAATAGAATAAATATCGTGATGTGGAGGAGGGGATATTAATCCAACTCCAGGAGTTGAGTGTCTTACTTTAGCTATCCAATCATCTACTTTGTGTCCCGGTAACTGACCACCTTCGCCTGGTTTCGCGCCTTGAGCCATTTTTATCTGGATCTCATCAGCTTGTGTCAGGTAATTTGAGGTTACCCCAAAGCGAGCCGAGGCCACCTGCTTAATAGCAGAACGCATAGAATCGCCATTCGGTAATTTTTGATAGCGCATTTCGTCCTCTCCACCTTCACCAGTATTGGACTTACCTCCAATTCTGTTCATGGCTATTGCCAATGTGCTGTGGGCTTCATGAGAGATAGATCCAAAGGACATCGCACCTGTTGCAAAGCGTTTCATAATCTCACTTGCCGGTTCGACTTGGTCGATTGGGATAGCGCTGCGGTGCTTCGCAAAGTCCAACAACCCCCTCAAAGTATACATTCGTTCTTTTTGGTTGTTGATCAGTGAAGCGTATTTCTTGTATGTAGAAAAATCATCTGTCCTACATGCTTGTTGTAATAAATGAACGGTCTGAGGGTTCCATAAGTGACCTTCTCCTCTTCTTTTCCATTGATAAATACCGCCTTCAGGCAATAAAGTAGGAGCTACTCGGCTGGTCTCAAAACCTCTCCAATGCTTAGCTAATGCTTCTTTTGCAATATCATCAAGGTTCAGGCCACCAATTCTAGAAACAGCACCGCAGAAATACTTATCTACGACTTTGCTGTCTATACCCAATACTTCAAATATCTGAGCTCCATGGTAGGATTGAAGTGTTGAAATTCCCATTTTTGAGAAAATCTTCAACAAGCCATTACAAACCGCTTTTACATAGTTCTTTTTCAAGTCGTCCCATACCAAATCAGTGTCTAGCTGGCCGATTTCTTTCATTGTTCGGATACTTGCCAAGGCCATGTAAGGATTGATAGCTGTTGCTCCAAATGCTAATAGACAGGCAAAGTGGTGCACTTCCCAAGCGTCTCCTGCTTCAACTACTAATCCAACAGCGCCTCTATTGCCAGTTTTGATGAGGTGGTGGTGGACCGCCGAAACAGCCAATAAGGATGGGATAGCACAGTGCTGAGAGTCAATTGCTCGGTCAGATAGAATAATAACTTCAAATCCATCACGAACGGCATCGTCAGCATATCGGCACAACCTTTCTAAACCAGCTTCCAGAGAACCTGCTTTGCCATCGGCACGGAAATAACTTTGGATTGTTTTTGCTTGGAAAACTCCTGTATCTATTGAACGAAGTTTTTCCAGTTCGCTAGAAGTTAAAATAGGGTGTTCAAGTGTAACGCAGTGACAGAATTTTTTGTCTTCTACCAATATATTTCCAGAGTTTCCTATAAAAGTGGCCAAACTCATTACCAATCTTTCTCTAATCGGGTCAATTGGTGGGTTGGTTACTTGGGCAAAAAATTGCTTGAAGTAACTTGAGATATGCTGAGGCTGGTCTGACAATACTGCTAAAGGAACGTCAGTTCCCATAGAGCCTATTGGTTCATAGCCTGTAAGCGCCATAGGAGTGAGTATCGTTTCGATATCTTCTCTCGAATAGCCAAAGGATAACTGATATTTGAAAACAGATTCTTTAGAAAGGTAAGTAAATGTTACCCTAGGGTCTGCAAGTTCTTCTAATTTGATTTTATAATTATTGATCCATTCACCATAAGGTTGTTGACGAATTAATTCGCCCTTAACTTCCTCATCCGAACGGATTTTTCCAGCTTCCATATCCACCACAAATATTTTACCTGGTTGCTGTCTTCCTTTTTTAATGATCAAAGATTCATCGATTGGTAATGCTCCTGCCTCCGAAGCAACAACTACTCGGTCATCTGAAGTAACGGCGTACCGCAAAGGCCGAAGACCATTACGATCTAATGTTGCGCCGATTATCTTGCCATCTGTAAAACACAACGCTGCAGGTCCATCCCACGGCTCCATTAAGGTAGCGTGATATTCATAGAATGCTTTTTTCAACGGGTCCATTTGTTCGTTTCCGTCCCAAGCTTCAGGGACCAGCATTAGCATAACGTGGGGAAGGCTGCGGCCACTATGCAATAACAGCTCAACAACATTGTCCAAACAAGCTGAGTCAGACTGACCACGGTCTACTACAGGAAGTAAGATTTCCATTTCTTCTTCAGAAAAGAAAGGCGAAGAATATGCCCTTACTCCAGCATAAAACCAGTTCAAGTTTCCTGTTAAGGTATTGATCTCACCATTATGCGCAATCATGCGGAATGGCTGAGCCAGTGACCAAGATGGAAATGTATTGGTTGAAAACCTCGAGTGTACAAGTCCAAATGCCGATACAACTCTAGGATCTTTTAAATCTTTAAAATATGAACCTACCTGATAGGTTGTTAATTGTCCTTTATAAATAATTGTTTTGCAAGAAAGGGATGCGATATAAAGAGGCAGAGGATACTCTTGATGTTGTTTGATTTTTTGGATAATTAAGCGTCTAAGGACAAATAATTTTCTTTCAAAATCTTCTGTATTAGCAACACCTGCTGGTCTAGAGATAAAAAATTGAACGATTTCAGGTTCTGCACTTAAAGCAGTTGGACCTATTCCTTCTTTGTTCACTGGGACTGTACGAAATCCCAATAATTCCATTCCTCTTTCTTTCGCAGCTTCAGCAATTACCTCACGGCAGATGCTGTTCATGGTTTCTTCTTTAGGAAGGAATAACATCCCCACACCATAATATCCTGGTTCTTGAAGTTGAATGCCAAGCTTAATGCATTCTTCCCATAAAAATTCATGTGGTAATTGAATCATGATCCCAGCACCATCTCCTGATTCTGGATCACAACCACAAGCACCTCTGTGCTCCATGTTTTCCAACATCGTTAAGGCATCTGCTACCTGTTGATGTGACTTCTGACCCTTAATGTGGGCTACGAATCCAACTCCACAGGCATCATGCTCAAACGCTGGGTTATAAAGTCCTTCTTGCTGCATTGTAATATGATAATTAGATAAAATAACAAACGAGTTTGCTAATATATGAATAAAATCATAAAATAATTACAATAATTATAATAAATGTTTAAAAACATTACACTTAATATAAAATTAGCGCTATAAAATTTTTGAAATCGTATTTGTTTCGCCAAACCTTTATAAAAATGGAATATCATTCGTTACATTTGCTTTCTCAACTAATAAATTATGCTAATCAAAGAAATTGAAATTTATAGATTGAGTATTCCTATGGAACCTTTCGTAATTGCTACTGGGGTTATGGATTTTGCTCAAAACACATTTATCAAAATTATCTCTGACGAAGGTCTTTATGGTGTTGGTGAATGTTCTGCTTTTCCGATGATTGTGGGCGAGACACAAAACACCTGCCTAGCCTTAGCTCAGGATTTTGCCAAAATCTGGATTGGAAAAGATCCTCTGAACATCGAAGAAAGACTTGCTGAATTGCATCTGTATATCGCTCGTAACGCCACCATTAAATCTGCATTTGATATGGCTTTGTACGATCTTGCAGCTAAAAAAGCTGAATTGCCTTTATATGAATTCTTAGGAGGAAAGCCTCGTGATATTGTGACTGATATTACAATCGGTATTGCTAGTCCTGATGAGATGGCTTCAAAGGCTAAGCTGCTCCACGACAATGGTGCGGTCGCATTAAAAGTAAAATTGGGAAAAAAACCACAAGATGATATTGCTAGAATTAAGGCTATTAGACAGGCAGTGGGATTTGATATTCCAATCAGGATTGATGCTAATCAGGGTTGGTCATTTGAGGAAGCAATAGAAGCGCTCCAAGGATTAGAGTCTTTAAAGATCCAGTTCTGTGAACAGCCCATGCGTACCTATAATGATCATTTATTAGCTCAATTACGTTCTGAAACCATAGTTCCTATTATGGCTGATGAATCTGTTTATGACCATCGTGATGCTGAAAGATTATGTAGAACTGATAGCTGTGATTATATTAACATTAAATTCTCGAAATCTTCTGGTATTTCAGAATCCTTGAAAATTCAATCTGTTGCTCAGGAGTTTGGCATTCCATGTATGATTGGGGGAATGCTGGAAAGTCGTTTGGCATTAGCGGCAAAAACACATTTTGCCTATGCAGCACCAAACGTTAAGTTCTTCGATTTGGACACTTGCATGGTAGGCCATTTGGAAGATCCTGTTATTGGGGGAATTCAATATGATGGATACAGCATTAAGATAACAGAAGGTTATGGAATTGCGGCGGATATAGATCCTGCATTTTTGGAGAAATGTGAAAAATGGACTGTTGCATAAAACTAAAATAGTATGAATAATGACACCTGGAATTTAGGAACTAATGAAATCATAATCCTTCTGATATTGGTGGTGATTGTGGTGTTTTTCTTTTGGTTGTTTTCCCAACTATTGAAGAAGAAATAAGGTTATTTTGATTTTTTAACAAATGTTAAAATGCGAAACCTACCCTAAGGTATTCTTGAATAAATGAGTACCTTTGTGAACATTTATCAGAATATAAGATTATGAGTACACAAAGAGGTCCTATTTCTCAATTTATTGAGAAAAACTATCTTCACTTTAATGCTGCTTCCTTAGTTGATGCTGCAAAAGGTTATGAAACCCACCTAGCTGAAGGTGGTAAAATGTTGGTTTCATTGGCTGGTGCCATGAGTACTGCAGAGTTAGGTATTTCATTGGCAGAAATGATCCGTCAAGATAAAGTTGCTATCATCTCTTGTACTGGTGCGAACTTAGAAGAAGATGTGATGAATTTAGTAGCCCACTCACATTATAAGCGTGTTCCTAACTACCGTGACCTTACTCCACAAGATGAATGGGAATTATTGGAAAACCATTATAACCGTGTTACTGACACGTGTATTCCTGAAGAAGAGGCTTTCAGAAGACTTCAATCGCATTTGGAGAAAGCGTGGAAGGATGCCGAAGCTGCAGGTGAGCGTTATTTCCCACACGAATTTTTGTATAAAGTAGTTCTTTCAGGAGATTTAGAGCAATACTATGAGATTGATCCTAAAAATTCATGGATATTAGCTGCTGCTGAAAAAAATATTCCAATTATTTGTCCAGGATGGGAAGATTCTACAACTGGTAATATCTTTGCTTCCTATGTTATCAAAGGTGAGTTAAACGTTCATACCGTGAAAACTGGTATTGAATATATGATTTATTTAACTGAATGGTACCGTGCTAACTCAGGTGGTAAAGGTGTTGGTTTCTTCCAAATCGGCGGTGGTATCGCTGGAGATTTCCCTATCTGTGTAGTCCCAATGATGTACCAAGATTTAGAGTGGCATGATGTTCCTTTCTGGTCTTATTTCTGTCAAATCTCTGACTCAACAACTTCTTATGGTTCTTATTCAGGAGCGGTTCCTAATGAAAAGATCACTTGGGGTAAATTGGATACAGAATCTCCTAAGTTTATAGTGGAGTCTGATGCTACAATCGTTGCTCCTTTAATCTTCGCTTGGGTATTAGGTCAATAGAAATTTAATAGGAAAGGGGATATTTTGGACAAAAATCTAATTACAGATAATCCAATAGCCATTCAGGCTTTAATGACTGATACGGTATTTGCTATCCCTGATTCTAATATGCCGATTGTGGAAACACAATCACTTGGCAATACTACAACTCCTCAGCAAGGGCATTTAGAATCCTCTGCTGAGGAGTTTGTTTATAAAGGTGATAGAACAACAGGTGTGCTGTTTATCCTTAGGTATCCTGATTATCCATACTTTTCTCCTCAGGCAGAGGAGGCATTTCTTAAAACCATTGGTGCTCTACAGCTAAACGCTGAAAATGTGGCGATATTGAACTTGGCAAATCCACACAATCCAAATGAATGGAAGCGCATTATGAGTTTCTTTAATCCGAAAAAAATAACACTGTTGGGAGTAGACCCAACTTCCCTGAGATTACCTGAAATCGCCCATAATTCTTATATGCATGGGAAGGTAGCTACCGTCTTCAATACATTTAGTTTTGAGGAAATGTTTGCCGATGTTCAGAAAAAGAAACTTTTCTGGACAGAATTTAAATCTTTTATCCAATCCTAAGATTTTAGTTTTTACCTATTTCTTTCTTGTTTAAATAATAGAATGCTATTTTTGAAGCTTATTTATTAGCTATGGAACTGGTATTTGCAACAAACAATGCGCATAAATTAGAGGAAGTCCAACAAATGGTGGGAGATAAATTTATCTTGAAATCATTAAATGATATTGGATGTACAGACGACATTCCAGAGACAGGTGTAACCTTTGAGGAAAATGCTAAGCAAAAGACCGATTATTTAGTTAGTAAATATAATGTGAATTGTTTTGGTGATGATTCTGGTTTAGAAATCAAAGCTTTAGATGGCGAACCAGGTGTTTATTCTGCTAGATATTCTGGTTCTAGAGATATGGAAAAAAACATTGATCTAGTTTTGGAAAAACTGCAAGGTAAAGCGCACCGTAGCGCTCGCTTCAAAACAATATATCACTATTTGTTAATGGTGAGCAACATTTTTTTGAGGGCACTGTTGAAGGACATATCATCAATGAAAGAACAGGAACCGAAGGATTTGGTTACGATCCGATTTTTATTCCAAACGGCTATGAAAAGACCTTTGCCGAGATGAGTTTGGAAGAAAAGAATAAAATTAGTCATAGATCGCAAGCCGTTGCAAAATTAGTTGACTTTTTAAACAATTATAACCAATAAGGTAACTTACAGCACTTATTGAATTGAATTTTCTTTTGTTAAAAATTCCATTTTCCTATATGGCTTAATATATTTTTAATATAAATAACCAAAAAATACCTCTTTTTGCGTGCTTTTATTGCCTTAAAGTTTATTTTGTATTTATAATGTCTCATTGGTTAATAATTAGGTAAACATTCAGTTACCAAAAGTTATTGGGTTCTTAATAATTTCTTAAATCTGTGAAGGTAGCTTTGCCGCTAGTATTAACCCACGATTCAATGAAATTATTTAACAAAACTAAACTGTTCCTATCAGTTTTTTTACTTGCCGGGTTTTCAATGTCCAATACTCATTCTTATGCCAAGGATATGTTCTATATCCAAAACTTACAAGAGATTAGGGGCTTGGTTACTGACGAATTATCCAATCCTATCCGGGGGGCAAGTGTAAAGAATTTAACAACCGGAATATCCACTCAAACAGATGAAAATGGTTTCTTTTCCTTAACCATGCAAATGGGCGAATCTATTCAAATCAGTTCCATGGGATTTGATTCTCAAATTTTTATTTACGATCAACAAGAGAAATTTGTCCTTTCATCCAATTCTTCAAATCTCGACGAAATAATTGTTGTTGGATATGGTACACAGAAGAAGGTAAATCTTTCTGGTGCTGTAGATTATATTAGCGGCAAACAGTTAGAAAGTCGACCAATAAATAATGTTGGCCAAGGTCTTCAAGGTATGGTTCCGAACTTGAATGTTCAGTTCAATTCAGGCGCTCCAGGGGAAGCTGCCAAAATCAACATTCGCGGTATTACCTCTATTAATGGTGGTGATCCTTTGATTTTAGTCGATAACGTTCCGATTACATCTGAACAGTTAAATCGTATTGCTCCCCAGGATATCGAGTCCTTTTCTGTAATAAAAGATGCTTCAGCAGCAGCTATTTATGGGGCAAGGGCTTCTTTTGGTGTAATATTGATTACAACAAAATCAGGTAAAGGTGATTTAAAGATCAATTATAGCAACAACTTTACTTTTAATACCCCAACTGTAATTCCAGATAAAATTACTGATCCCTATATTTTTTCATGGTTGTTGGAAACCTCTACCGATAATACTCCATGGGATAATGTGAACTTCTCTGAGCAATATTATCAATATGCTAAAGAAAGGTCTGACAATCCTAATTTACCAGATGTTAGGGTTGACCCTAGTAATCCAAAGCAATGGGAATATATGGGAAATAGAGATTGGACACGCTATTTTTATGTCAGATTGGAACAACTCAAGCAATCATGATATTTCCATTTCTGGATCCAGTGATAAAGTGAGTTATTACCTAAGTTCAGGCTACAATAGACAAAACTCTCCAATAAAAATTGCTGACGATTATTTCGACCGTTATAATGTGCGTTCTAAGGTGAATTACAGAATCAATGATTATATTTCTGTTGGCAACAATACTATCTTGGGGCTGAATGAACGAGTGACACCGTCTCAAGTTGAAATGTCGGAGATATTCCATGTGTTTCCTACTAGTGTGCTGAAAAAACCCGGATGGATCTTGGGCGTATTCTGATGTCCAAAGAAATGTTGGAGCAGGAAGAATTGCTGCAAAAATGGTTGATGGTGGTCAAAGTAGAACGAAATTTCAAGACCTTCAATCAACATTTAATGCTGAATTGAGATTGTTTGACAATAAATTCAGAATTAATGCAGATTATACCTTCCAAAGAAATTCTATTAATTACAATTGGTATACTACAAAATATAAGATTGGTTATGGACCTGATGATATTAGGGGAAGAAGGAGAATCAAATGCATATAGGCAAGCTGGATTTTCTTATTATAACATTTACAATATCTTCGGTACATATAATCAAACTTTTGATAAGCATCAAGTAACAGCTGTTTTAGGTTTCAACCAAGAAGACTTCCGAGAAGAGAAATATCATGCTGAGAAAAAAGGTTTGATTTCCGATCTTTTCCCAACCATTGCCTTGGCTACAGGTGCTTCAGATGTTGGTGAAAGAATTGATAAATATGCATTAAGAGGTGCATTCTACCGCTTAAACTATATTTACGATGATAAGTATATCGTTGAATTCAATGGTCGTTATGATGGCTCTTCTAGGTTCCCTAAAGATAGCCGATTCGGATTTTTCCCTTCTGGATCAGTGGCTTGGTTATTAAACAAAGAAAATTTCCTTTCAGAAGTTAATTGGTTAAGTCAGTTTAAGATTAGAGCCTCATATGGTGACCTCGGCAACCAATCTGTTACAAACTTTGGTTATTTCCCAACAATGCAACCTTATATTTCTGGTTACTTGATTGATGGAAAATTAACTCCTTCCATCAAATCCCCTGGGTTGGTTTCCAATAATTATACATGGGAAAAAGTAAGGACCTATAACTTAGGTTTTGATTTTGGTATTCTTCAAAATAAACTGAGCGGTTCATTTGATATTTATCGTAGGAATACATTGGGCATGTTGACTTATGGCCGAGAATTACCTAAGATTTTAGGTGTTCAGGAGCCAAATGAAAATGCTGCCGACTTGGCAACCAATGGTTGGGAATTAAGTTTGAGCTATAATGACTCAAAAGAAATTTCAGGCTCTATGTTGAACTTTGGAGCGCGATTTATGTTGTCTGACTCTTATTCAAAAAATCACCAAATTTGACAACCCAAACAAAAGAATAACCCAATTCTATGAAGGAATGAGAATGGGTGAAATATGGGGGCTTGAAAGTGATGGGTTGTTCAAGGATGCCGAAGAAATCAGTAAACTGGATCAAACGTCAATAATTCCTTGGGGCGCATTGTCTATAGTTCCGGGTTGGCCAAAATTTGTTGACCAAGATAAAAATGGCAAGATTGAAAAAGGTTATGAACTCGGAAATACCAAAGACCTTAAAGTGATTGGAAATTCAACTCCACGATTTAATTTCGGGTTGGATATGAATGCTAGTTGGAAAGGATTTGATATCAGAGCATTCTTCCAAGGAATAGGTAAAAGGGATTACTATCCTTTAGATTACCTTTATTGGGGTGTTTACCAACAACCATATGGAAATATCTACACGCACTTATTGGATTTCTATCGACCTACAAGTGATTCTGAAGCTGATAGGGCAAAACATTCAGCTTCATACTTGGCACTTGGCTTGGCAGATCAAAACCTAGACGCTAAATATCCTATTTTACAATCTTGGCTTGCAGATTTGAACTTAGGAACTAGAGTGGATCAATCTCAAGGGGCTGCAATTCCGCAGACAAGGTATCTTTTGAATGCAGCATACTTACGATTCAAAAACTTGACCATCGGTTATACCCTTCCAAATTCCTGGGTTGAAAAAGCGAAAGTGAAAAACTTCAGAATTTATGTAAGTGCAGAAAACTTGATGGAATGGTCTGCCGTGAAACGTTATTTCGATCCTGAGGTGTTAAACATTAATACCTATACCGATCCTAACAAAACAAGAAGACGTGAGGGTAATGGAGTAATGTATCCATTTCAACGAAGTTTTTCAGCAGGTCTACAGTTAAATTTTTAAAACAATGAAACAGTATATAAAACTTGGAATATTATCAATTTCCTTATTTTCACTGGGAGCTTGTAATGATGATTATTTGGACAGAATGCCTGAAACAACTGTTCAAAAAGAAAATTTCTTCAAAAGTGAATCCGACTTAGAAATGTATGTCCTAAATCTATATAGATTTCAAGACAATGGTTTTTATGAATCTGATGCAACTACTGACAATGCAAGTACAACAGGCAATAAAGAAATCAAGAATATCATGTTGGGAAATGTCAGTGCGGCTACAGTGAATGGCGGTTGGACTTGGGGAGACTTAAGAGATATTAATTTCATGTTGGCGAATCTGTCCAATGCAAAAATTTCTGAACAGAAACTGAAACATTACGAAGGTTTAGCAAGATATTTCCGTGCTAAATTCTATGTAGACAAGGTTCAACGCTTTTCAGATGTACCTTGGGTTGATAAAGTAGTAGATGTATCGGATGAAGCAACCCTCATGGGCAAACGTGACCCAAGAACTACAGTTGTCGATAAGATCATGGAGGACTTTAAATTCGCTGTTGAGAATGTTGAAGAGGTAAAGGTGCCTGGAAAGGTAAATAAGTGGGTAATTGCTCAAGATTATAGTCGATTTGCGTTATATGAAGGTACTTATAGGAAATATCACTCTTACCTGAATTTGCAGAACACCGCGAATACATTTTTGGAAGTAGCTTATAAACAAGCAGAAGACATTATGAATAAAGGTGGTTATTCCATTCATAACACAGGAAATGTGGAGTCTGATTATGCATCTTTGTACAATAGCGAAACCTTGGAGACTAATAAGGAGGTGATTCTTGGACGGTTCTACGCAAATAACATTATCAATAGATCAGATTGGCCAGGAATGTTCGGGAATTATGAATACTACCCATTAAGGGATCTAGTTCAGAGCTATTTAATGAAGGATGGTACTCCATTTACCAATAATTCAGCATATGAAAAACTTTCCTTTGTGGATGAATTTAAAAATAGAGATCCGCGTTTAGCACAAACTTATGCTGCCCCTGGATGGGAATTAGTATATGTAAGTACTTATTCACAAGGCCCTGGAGTATACGTCCAACAATTGAGCAAGAATTTTTCAGGATATCATCAAATCAAGGGATTCTTGAATACCATGGTTCAGGAGAAGAGGTTCAATACTGATATTCCGCTTTATAGATATGCAGAAGTTTTATTGAATTTTGCTGAAGCTAAGGCAGAATTAGGTATCTTGAATAATCAAACAGACTTGGACAAATCTATTAACCTTCTAAGAAAAAGAGCGGGAATGCCTGATATGACGTTGAATCCACCATTAGATTCTAAGCTTGCTAAAGACTTTCAAGTTTCGGGTGCAAACCAAAGCTTGATATTAGAGATAAGAAGAGAACGCCGTGTTGAATTAGCATTTGAAGGTTTTCGCTTCAATGATTTAATGAGATGGAAAGCTGGAAAGTTATTAGAGAAAAAACCTCAAGGTATCTATTTTAGTGGCCTGGGAAATCATGATGTAACTGGAGATGGGATAGCTGATATTAAGTTAATTGCACACGATCAATCTATTCCGGAAGTTAGAGAAAAAAATAGTTTAGGAGTTACCCTCCGATATTATAAAGTGGGGGTATTTGGTCAGGATGTGTCAGTATTCTTAAGTGAAGGAAATAAAGGATTTGTAGATGTTGTAGATAAGGTAGGACAATTTGAAGAGCCTAAATACTATTATCGTCCTATTCCACAGAATGACGTTAACCTAAATAATTCTTTAAAACAAATTTTTGACTGGTAAACAACTAAACCTCATATATGAAAAATCTATGTTTATTAATTGTCTTCTCAGTTTTATGTAGCAATTTATTTGCGCAAACCAATCCAGTAAAAAAAGCAATTGTAATTATTGTTGATGGGATTCCTGCAGATATGATTGAAAGGGTGAATACACCAAATATTGATGCTGTAAGCAAAGTGGGAGGGTATACTAGAGCTACAATGGGAGGAGAGAAGGGCGGATATTCTCAGACACCTACGATTTCTGCGGTCTGTTATACAAGTATGATTACTGGAACTTGGGGAAATAAACACAATGTGTGGAACAATGACCTGGAAGATCCAAATTATAACTATTGGACAATGTTCAGGTTTCTTAAGAACCATCAGCCAGATAAAAAGATTGGGATATATTCTACTTGGTTGGATAATAGAACCAAATTAGTAGGTGAAGGTTTGCCCCAAACCAATAATCTTAAGTTTGATGTTCATTTTGATGGTTATGAAATAGATACTGTTCGTTTTCCGCATGATAAAATGACAACCTATATCAGTAAGATTGATGAGGAGGTTGTCAAGGAAGCAACTGGAAATCTTAGGGAATTTGCACCTGACTTTAGCTGGGTTTATCTTCAATATACAGATAATACAGGGCATATATATGGTGACGGTGAAGGGATGATAGATGCTATTGAAAAAGCTGATAGGCAAGTTGGAGAATTATTCTCAGCCATTAAATTCAGAGAACAATATTTCAATGAGGATTGGATGTTTGTTGTAATTACTGATCATGGCCGTGATGTGGCTACTGGAAAAAATCACGGTGGACAAACAGATCGTGAAAGAACGATTTGGATTTCTACCAATAAGAAGGACTTGAATCAGCAGTTTTATGCACATACTCCAGAAATCGTTGATATCTTGCCATCTATTGCTAGACATTTAGATGTAAAGATTGAAAAAGAACAGTTATATGAACTTGACGGAGTGCCTTTTTGTAGGTGAAGTATCTATTGCCCATCCAAAAGCCAAAATTGAAGAAGATAAACTTCAAGTATCTTGGACAAGTTTTGCCAACGATGGAAAGGTAAAAATTTCTGTCTCTCCTACAAATCACTTTAATAAAAGTGGTGTAGAGAAAAAAGATGAATATGTGTATCTAACTGAGTTCAATCAAGCTGACGGGAAAGGTGAGATTACGCTTCCAAAAGAATTAAAGAATAGTAAGTTCTTAAAAGTTATATTGGAAGGTCAACACAATGTCCTAAACCGTTGGATAATCAGATAAGAAAAAAGCATATAAAAAAATAAGATGAAAGTGCCTCAAGAAATTGAGGCATTTTTTATTTTTTCTACTCCAATCAATTTCACCATTCGGACCTTCAATAAATCCATCCAAAGAAAAAGCTAAATCTAAAATTGTTGAAGTTTAATTTTTTCCAATAAACTCATTTCGGATTATAAGAGTTAAATATTATTGTTTAAATAATAGAATCATAAAAAACAACAAACAAATACTTCTCGGTTTTTGTTAAAATTAAAATTAATCAACAAAAGCTAATTATAAATTTTAACCAAATATTCTTAATTATGAAAAATCTTACCTATTTAAGCGGGCTATGCGCCATCGCTATTTTATTATTACTCTTTTATTCTTGTCAAAAGGAGATGTTAGTTGATCAAGAAAAAGAAAATATTGAAAACCAAATTAAAGAAATCATAAAATTGGGTTTTAAAAGAGAAAATATTGTTGAGCTAAAGGAGAGTTTTTTAGTTGAAGGTTGTTATTATTTCCCAAAAGAATCTAAAACAGAAATTGAAAATCAACCGAATGATAATCCTAAAAAAGGTCAGTTTTAGGACAACTAATATTATAAGTAGCTCGGTGAAAACAGTGAAAATTTATATGGATTCTTCAATCCCAACCACAGTAGAAGATAATTGGAGAACTGCTCTAAACACTGCTATCTCCGCATATAATAATATTGCTAATATAAATATAAGACTACAGTTGACCACATTATCTTCTGATGCAAATATTACAATAAAAAGTGATGCAAATGCTCTTCCAGATTCTACTTTTAGCTGATGCGCAACTTCCAGCTAAAGATTTTCTTTCACATAAATATGTTCCTGGAAAAGTATTACGTATTAATTTAGATTTTCTAAAATAATAGACCTTTGTCAGAAGGAAATAAAATCTATACATTAATGCATGAATTAGGTCATTGTCTTGGTTTAAAACATACTGATTATTTATCAGAGAACAATCAATCTGGAGGTGTTCATATTCCACAAACTCCTCAAAATGATTTATCATCTGTAATGCATAGTGGATTTAGGGGACAATCTTTTCCAACACAATCTTTTTACTCATGGGAGATTTAACCGCTTTAAGATATCTTTTTCCGGTAAAAACTGTTATTTCTGGTCCACAAAAAATATGTTCTCAAGGAACATATTCTATAATTAATCCAGGTGTTATTTCGATATTGGAAAGGTTCTCATTTAGCGAACCTCTCTCAAACAGGTCCAAATTCTTGGACTTTAACAAGTAGAGGAATAGGATCAGGAGAAATTATACTTAGATCAACTAATAATAATTACCTTTATCCAACTAACGATTATCATATTGTTTTAGGATTAGATGTATCAAGGGATAATATATTGTTCTCAATTAGGCACTAGCACCAAAATGGCCCCAAGGAATGAATATGATTTACAAATTAATCCTTCTGTAAACGAATCTTATTTATGGGCTATAGAAGGTGCCCAGATTTTATCTGGGACAAGGGACATCTTCGGTTAAAAATACGGGTTTCCGACCAAATTGATCCTTATGATCCAAATGTCCGGGTAAATCTTAAAATTACAGACCCCTGTACTACAGGTTTTTTATAAATAAGTCATATTCAGTAGAATACGGCCCAATTGATATTAATTAGCTTTTATAATGTTTATTGTAAAAAATGGCTTATGAAAAATAATAAAACAAGCTAAGGGAATATTAAAAGAATGGGGTACTAGTTTTGTTATTAATAATTATATATTATAGACAAGCTAGTACTCGACTTTATAAATTATACTCGAAGTAGAAATCGATTTAAAGATTAGGTTGTGTAATAAAACAAAAAAAGGATCTAATTGACCCTCTTTCTTACACTGTCTGGATTTACCTTTATCGTACTGTCCGCTTTAATCTGATAGGTATTATCTGGTTTTGTTTTAATAGTACTATCCGGTTTGCTCTTAATAGTATTATTTGGATTAGCAACTTTGGAACTATCTGTTTTTACATTTGTTTTTGGAACCCGTATTAGTCCCCTTGTTAGTTTCTGAGGTTGATTCTGTCGTTTCTTGGAAATCCTCTTCATCAGTTCTTTGGGTGCTGCTTCCATTTTCAGGATTTTTTCTGGTCTGGAACTGTCGTTCCTTTCGTTCTCTTCCGATTAAGCATATCTTCTACAGATTTCGGTCGGTCCTCAGGTTTCCACAGAAAACCAGGTAATACTTCTATTTCTTGCGTTACTAATCTGAAAGGATAAACTTTCTGGTCTACCTTGCGAATAGAAACATAATCATTTATTTTTTTACCATCCATGCGGATCTTGATTCCGGCTTGCTCGATTCAATGGAACATCTCGGTGATTTTATTCGTCTTTTCATTAGTGCTAAATACTAAATTCTCAGCATTGCCCGTCCACATAGAGTCTATCAATGTTATTATTAGCAAAAAACGCCGTAATTTTTCGGCCTTTTAAACTGATTGAATTTGACCGTATCCAAAACTGCATTGACCATAAATGGCATTGTTTCTTTAACAAGGCGTTATCCATCTTGTTATTCTTGATTTGCATAAAAATGGTATCTGCATTTATTTGTGAACCATCCGACCATATCATAGGTGATCCCATAAATCTGAACATCGAATCCACCATGCCATAAATACACTGAGTCAGCAACTGCCTGTAGATCAGATTTGAAAACCCTAACATTATAATATGCTTTTACGATTCTTGTTCTGGCAGTATCAGCGTAGATTTTCTGTAGAATCCTTCAATAAGGTGTCTGTTGATTGTGCAACTTTCAGGGCATTGCTGATCAAACTGTCCTGTTCTCTTCCTGTAGGCATTACGGCATTTTTCCTTAGCACGCTGTCAGCCTTTGTGGTTTCCTGAATTGTGGCTGTCTCTACAGCTTTTGGCTTAATAGGAGCTGATGCTTTCTTTTTGGCAGGGGTTTTAGGAGCTGTTTTTATAACAGGGGATTCCTTCGACGCAGATTCCAATTTCTTCAATGGGCTCGCAGTAGAATCTGCCACTGCTGTTGAATCATCTGTGCCAAATAACTCTACTTCTTCAGTATCACCATAATCGACCTCAGTTGTATCCTCTAGCTGACCACCGTCGCGATCTAGTTTAAGGTCTAAGGGCCTGTAGTCTCGTACAAATATCACTTTTGAATATAACGTATCGGCAGTCATGTATGCCGTATCAACTTTCGTTGTTTTCTGTATAGGTGGAGGAGCGACTAAACTATCAGCATCTGCTGGTTTAATTCCAGCAAGCTGTTGTTCCTTAAGCTTTTCTTTTTCTATTTTTTCAGCTTCCTTCCGTTCCTTTTCTTCAGCCTTTTCAATTCTTCGCAATTCGCGCCTACTGAGTTGTTCTCTATTCACAGTGTCTACTTGTACACTGTCTTGGCTATTATCGGTGGAATCTGTCTGAACAACATATTTGATTAAGGGTTTATCAGTCATTAGAATAGACTGATCTGCTTCCAAATATTTTCCATATTCTCCACTGGCATAGAATTTATCCAATGTGTCCACGAAAATTACATTTCTAAAAGCCTCACCAATTCCTTTGTTTCGATCATAGAATAGACTATCACCTTTTAAGAATCGGCTTCCTTCTGTATATAAGTTGTTTTTGTTGAATTTCGCAACCCCAAATTCCCGTATTATAAGTTCCCTTTTCAGTATAAAGCTTTTCACCTCCACGACCATTTATTGTGGTTGGTCCAAAAAAGAATGCATCTCTATACATGGTATTATACTGCATTGTATCCGTATAGATAATCGTATTGACATTCCTGACGACTACTTTATTGTTAAAATAGGCATCCTTGGTAGTCTCGAAATAATAAGCTTTTTGCGAAGTAATGGTGTCGCCTTGTCCAATAATTCTTCCGCCCCCCAGTATAAGTACCCTGTTGGCTCCGCAAGTTATAGGTAAGGTAGTTCGTAGTGAGCGTACTTTGATTATCTACCATTTTGACGTTCTTTGTTAAAATAGCATGTTGTGTAGATGCATTGTAGTGTAGGTGAGTGCCTTGGATTACAGTACCTGATGGTTGTGTGATAACAATGTGACCATGAGCTTCAAAGAACTCATTTCCAGCTTCATCTTTATACAAATCACCACTATCTGCGGCCAAGGTAGAACCTTTGTGCTCATACACAGCATTATAACTTCTTAAAATCTTTTGATCGATAAATCTACTGCTAGATGAAGATACCAAACGCATAGGGGCATTATCCGCTGATTCAACGGGAGTAAACTCATCTTGTCCATAGGTAGACAAGCATATCATGCTTATTAATAATAACAATAAGTATCTCACAAGCGCAAAAATATAGAATTAATTAGCAAAAATTTGTTAAACAATAAATTTTAATGCCTCTGACTTAAGATTATTATAATCTGTAATTTTGGACTATGTCAATTCTGGATAGATTAAAGCACTACATCGAAAATAAACAGCTTTTTGCTAAAGAAAACAAAGTCCTTTTGGCCGTTAGCGGAGGAAAGGATTCTATGTTGATGGCCAGGTTGTTTCATGATATGGAGCAGAGTTTGCATCATCGCTCATTGCAATTTCCAATTAAGAGATCAAGAATCTGATAAGGACGAAGAATTGGTACGGCAGTATGCCAGTGAATTGGGAATTTCCAGTGATCGTTAAAAGATTTGAAACAGAGAAGTTTGCGACCAAAAAATAAAGTATCCATTCAAATGGCAGCAAGAGAGTTGCGATATGACTGGTTTGAAGAGTTAAGAAGTAATCAGCATTGTGATGTCATTGCTATCGCCCAACATGCTAATGACCATTTAGAAACAATGCTCCTTAATTTGACGAGATCAACCGGAATCCAAGGTTTGACAGGGATTCAGCCCAGACGCGGTAATTTGATCAGACCTTTACTATTTCTAAATTCAGAAGAAATCGCTAAGGAGGTTGCTAAATTAAATGTGCCAATATAGGAGATGATCAATCCAATTTCTCTACAAAATATGCTCGAAACAAAATTCGATTAGAGTATAATTCCAAAATTTAAGGAAATACAACCCGATTTCGAATCGGTCCTAGAACAGAATATCCAACATTTCAATGAAAGTCATCAGTTTATTAAAAAGCAAGTAGATGCAATCAGGAAGTCCTTATTCTTAGAAGATGAGGGCACTGTAAAAATTAATGTTGGACTCTAATCAAGCCATATATTGAAGATCATTACTTATTATTTGAACTATTCAAGCCTTATCAATTTCAGAGGAATGTCTTAGAGGATCTGAGTTCTGTTATTGACAATCCAATGGGACAGGTATTCGAATCCGATACCCACAAATTAATTGCTTGACAGATCCATACTTAATCCTACAGGAAAAGGTAAAAATGAATTCACCGAAATAACGATTTGATAACATAAACACTGTTTGTAAATCTGGGTTCTAAATCCTTTAGCATGAATGAAGAAAAAGAATGCAGAATTAAAACCTGAAAAATTTTCCGCAAAAGTTGACTTTGACAAATTGGTATTCCCTTTGGTATTAAGGCCATGGAAAATAGGAGATAGCTTTAAACCATTGGGTATGGAGGGGTCAAAAAAAATAAGTGATTTTTTCATCCAACACAAATTGAATCGATTTGAGAAAGATGCGGTGCCGATTTTGGTCAATGCTAATGATGAAGTAATCTGGATTGTTGGTATGAGGTTAGATAATCGCTATAAAGTGACAGAAAATACAAAGAAAGTACTTACTTTAGTGTATAAATAGCAAATATGGACGAACAAATCTTATTTCAGGAAAAACAATACCTAGGTAGAGACTGGACTTGGATCAGTGTAAGATTAATCTTAGCCTTGTTCTGCTTTGTTGCTTATTACATTAACTGGGAGCATGTCGTTTCTCAACAATTGTTTTTTATAGTCGGAGTAGGCATATTGCTAGTTTCTATTATCATGTTGTATATGGTAAGCTATAGGACAACAGTGACAAAAACCCAATGTTATTTTAAGTGGTCTATGGACAACGAGTTTAGTGAAAATCGACTTAAACTCTATCAAGCATATCGAAAAGAAGAGATACTCCAATTTCTTTTTTAACAACCCGGTTTATAATCTTCAATAAGAATGGAAAAATTAGATTCTATTTCCGGTGGCAAGGAAGCATTATGGTTGACCGACAAGGATGGACTTGTTTATGTAATTGGTTCTCAGCATCCTGCCCAGCTCGTGCAGGCAGTCGAAAAAGCCAAAAACGAAAAGTAAAAAAATGTTAACTGAGATTTTCTTGACAATCGACTAAACTTTGCTTTCTTTTATTTGTTAAATTTGGTAAAAAGCAATTGAAATGACATTTATATATTTCCTTATATCAGTAGTAGTATTTTATTACATTTTCAAAATAGGTATGCGCCTACTTATGCCTTTCTTTATGAAGAAAATGGCTGAGAAGATTGTTTGGGGGGTGCACAAGGTCAATTTGGGAATCAAAGAACAAACCAACAAAATTATAATGATCCTTTTTCGCAGTTCAAACAACAACAGCATCGCCCTGATGGAAAAAGTACGAGTAGAATATACTCCACCAAAACAGGAGAACAAAAGAAAAGGAACAGAAACAGCTGGTGAGTTTATTGATTTTGAAGAAGTAAAATAAAGCTTAGCCCAACGAAAAAGCATATCTTTGCCTTGCTATGTGGCTGAAACATCTATCCGTATTAAATTTCAAGAACTATACAGATTCTTCTTTAGATTTCCTCCCAGAAAACTAATGCCTTTACCGGGCAGAATGGTTCCGGAAAGACTAATCTATTGGGATGCCATCCATTACCTTTCCTTATGTAAATCGTATTTTAATCCCATCGATTCTCAGCATATCAAAAAAAGGAGAGGATTGGTTTATGGTTCAAGGTCAATTCGACAAAGAGCTGATCCAAGATGCTGTATCCTGTAGCATAAAGAGAAATCAGAAGAAAACAATTTTAAAAAGAACAAAAAAGAATACGGAAGATTGGCAGATCATATTGGACAATTTCCACTTGTTATGATCTCACCTAATGATACCTTTATCATAATGGATGGGAGTGAAGAACGTCGGAAATTTGTTGATAACGTGATTTCCCAAACTGATAATCAATATCTGGACATCCTTATAGCGTATAATCGCCTTCTCCTTCATAGAAATACGGTATTAAAAAATATCCGGGAGACTGGAGTATTTGACCAAAGGCCTGTTGGAGGTGTTGAACCTTCAATTGGTAGAAGCCGGGGAAAGAATCTTCGAGAGAAGGCAAAAGTTTATGGAAGAATTTCTTCCTGAATTTCGACGTTATTACCAATTTCTGTCCGATGATGTCGAGCAGGTAAATCTTGTTTATGAATCTCAACTCCAAAACCAAGATTTTTTAGAGCTATTGAATAGAAGCCTAGAAAAAGATAGGACCCTTGAAAGGACAACAGTTGGGATTCATAAGGATGATTTACAGTTTTCTATTCATGATGGGATGCCATTAAAGAAATTTGGATCGCAGGGTCAACAAAAATCTTTTCTTATTGCTCTGAAATTGGCGCAGTATGCGTTTCTGAAAAATAGAAAGCAATTCAAACCCCTGTTATTGCTGGATGATATCTTTGATAAATTGGATGATCAAAGAACTAAAAAATTAATGCAGCTAGTTTCTGAAGATGAATTTGGACAGATCTTCCTTACTGATACGGACTCCATTAGGATTAGGAGAATTTTTCAAGAAATAGGAAAACCAATTCGTATATTTGACATACAAGGAGGTCAGGTAAATGGCGAAGTATAATGATGATGCATTTAGGAGAAGTGACGATGTAACCATCAAACAAGCAATGGAGAAATTATTGGATGTCTATAGACTTAGACGAAAGTTTGATGAAACATCTATTCTTACTGCTTGGCCTGAACTGATTGGACCTGCAATTGCCAACCGAACCCAACAAATCTATATTAAGGATAAAAAATTATTTGTTCGTGTAGAGTCTGCAGTCATTAAAAATGAACTCGCTATGATGCGTAGACAAATAATTGGACGTGTGAATGAATACGTTGGTAAGGTGGTAATAGAAGAGTTTGTGATACTATAGTTCTTTTATTCTTACAGCCTTATGAAATACTACCTTTCTGCAATGGTAGGGTTTATCATTTGGGGAACATTTGCCCTGGTGTTAAAACCTCTCGCTGCCTACGGTGCTCTTGACATTCTTATCCATCGCGTACTCTTTGCCTCAGTTTGTATTTTTTTGGCATGTTTCCTCTTCAGAAGAAAACAAACTTTTGCCAGTATTAAGTACCTCAGGTCAACTTCCAACAAGGAAAGAATCCAACTTGCCGTAAATATTTTTGCCAGTGCTCTGCTGCTTGGGATGAATTGGTTTCTATTTATCTATGTAATGAATACAGTAAGTGTCAATGCAACTTCTTTGGCTTATCTCATTTGTCCAATTCTAACAACGGTACTAGCAAGTATATTCTTAAATGAGCGACTGAATAAGGGGCAATGGTTAGCAGTTGGCCTTAGTGTTGTCGCCTGTTTGATCATGGCTTATGGACACTTTATTGACTTATTTTATAGTTTTATTATTGCCCTATCATACGCCGCTTACTTAGTTTTGCAAAAGAATAAATTCAAAATTGATAAGTTCTTTACTTTGACCATTCATATAATTGTGGCAACTATTATCTTATTGCCCATTTTATCTGTTATTGATACATCAGTTCCCAAAACAGATCAATTTTATGTCTTAATATTAGTTATTGCCATTGCTTATACCATTATTCCATTGTTCTTGAATATTTATGCCTTGAAAGGTTTAGACTCTTCAGTGGTCGGGATATTGTTATATATCAATCCAATAATCAGTTTCTTTCTAGCAATTCTATATTATAAGGAACCAATTAATTTGCCACAAATCTTCGCTTTTGCCTTAATATTTTTGGCAGTTATTATTTTTAATGTTGCTTATATTTATCAAAGAAGAAGGCAAACTGTTCTTAAACCTGATGTTCATGAACTTTAAACAGCAGTTATTCCAAATGTTCGAGGTCTCAGATGACCAAGCTGAATTAATTATTTCGAAGTTTGTTCCAGAGGTATTGAACAAGAATGAATCTTTCTTAATAGAAGGGAAGTCTTGCAACTGCTTGAGCTTTATTGAGTCAGGTGTTTTCCGAGTATATAAGTTTACAGAATCCAAAGAAGTAACACAATGGCTGGGAGGGGAAGGATATTTTATTACAGACTTGGCCTCTTTCTTTTTTGATGCTTCTGCAAATTGGTCCATTGAAGCACTGACTCCAGCTAAAATTTGGACATTAAATAAATCTGATTATTTGGAAATACAGGATCAGATCCCAAACTGGAATGTCCTTGAAAAAGAGATTTATTGCCAAATGTTTTATGGTGTTAGAACAACGTGTATTTGATTTTATTGCATTGTCTGCAGAAGAACGCTATCTAAAATATTTCGAGAACAACAAATTTCTCTTCAACCAAGTTCCACTACAATATATTGCATCCGTGTTGGGAATGAGCCCAGAAACATTGAGCAGAATCCGAAATAAATTATCTTCTTGACAAATGTCAAGTGGTTCTAGCTTCTGTCAATATACCTTTGATATATGAAAGAACTAATAGAATCACAGATAATTATAAATGCACCAGCAGCAGCCGTATGGAAGGTATTAGTGGATTTTAATGCTTACCCAATGTGGAGTCCGACCATTAAAGAGTTTTATGGAAATCCAACTGTCGGTGAAAGAACTAAGGTGTTGTTGAGCCAACCTGGAGAAACTAGCATGAAAATGAATCCTGTTTTTTTAAAGATTGATTCAAATAAGGAATTGAGATGGAAAGGGAGCCTATTGATGAATGGAATATTCGATGGGGAGCATTATTTTATCTTAAAACCTATTTCAGATAGTGAGACCATTTTAATTCAAGGAGAAATGTTTTCGGGAATATTAGTTCCATTCTTTAAAAAAATGATCCATGGCAATACAAAAAAAGGTTTCGAAATCTTCAATGCAGCTCTAAAAGATAGGTTAGAGTCTAGACTATAGGTATTGGTCTAGATCTCCTTTTCCTTCACGGATAACTTCAAAGTCACCAGAAGTAAGGTCTACAACAGTAGAAGCTACATTGTCACCATAGCCACCATCGATTACTAAGTCTACCTTGTCCTCATATTTCTCATAGATTAGTTCAGGGTCTGTGGAGTATTCAATGATTTCATCCTCGTCATGAATGGAAGTTGTAACAATAGGATTGCCCAATTCCTTTACTATTTCTCGGACAATATTGTTGTCAGGAACCCGGATACCTACAGTTTTCTTTTTTGAAGACAGTAGTTTGGGAACTTGAGAACTGGCATTGAAAATAAAAGTGAAAGGTCCAGGCAATGCTTTCTTCAAAACCCTGAATACTGCAGTGTCAAATGGTTTTGTGTATTGCGAAATATCCGTTAGATCATAACAGATAAAGGATAAGTTCGCTTTGTCTGGCTTCAACCCTCTAATGGCATACACACGCTCTATTGCCTTTTGATTTGTAATATCACAGCCCATTCCATATACGGTATCTGTCGGGTAAATGATTACTCCACCTTTCTTCAAAACCTCAACAGCTTCTTCGATAGCCTTAGGATTCGGGTTGTCATTATAAATTTTTAATAGCATATGCCTATTTTATTTTCTTGTTCAATATTACTTAAACAAAAACCGCCAAAATAAAGTTTGTTTTGACGGTTTTTAAATATTTTGTTTTTATTAAAACTCTGCGTTGTTTGGAGTCCTAGGGAAAGGAATCACGTCACGTATATTGGTCATTCCTGTCGTGAACAGTACCAAACGTTCAAAACCAACTCCAAAGCCCGAGTGAGGGACAGATCCAAATCGACGTGTATCTAGGAACCATTCCATTTCTTCCGTCGGGATACCAACTTCACCCATCCTCGTTACTAATTTTTCAAGGTTCTCTTCACGTTGTGAACCACCCACCATTTCACCAATACCAGGGAAAAGAATGTCCATAGCGCGAACCGTTTGTCTGCCGTTCTCATCTACTGGGTTCTGTTTCATATAGAAAGATTTGATCTCTCTAGGGTAATCTGTTAAGATAACAGGTTTTTTGAAGTGCTTTTCAACTAAGAAGCGTTCATGTTCTGACTGTAGGTCAGCACCCCAACCTTCGATCAAATATTTGAATTGTTTCTTTTGATTAGGCTTGCTTTTCATCAAGATATCTATAGCCTCCGTATAAGTAACTCTTTCGAAGTTATTGTCGATTACAAAATTCAATTTCTCAATCAGGTTCAACTCTGATCGTTCTGCTTGAGGTTTTGATTTTTCCTCTTCCAATAGGCGGTTTTTCAAGAACTCGATTTCTTCAGGACAAGTGTCCAAAGCATAGCGAATAACGTATTTCAACAGGTCTTCTGCCAAATCCATGTTCTCCTCAAGCTCATAGAAAGCCATTTCTGGTTCTATCATCCAAAATTCCGCCAAGTGACGTGTAGTATTGGAGTTCTCAGCTCTAAAAGTAGGGCCGAAAGTATAGATGTTTCCGAAAGCTAATGCAGCTAACTCACCCTCCAATTGTCCTGATACAGTTAAGTTTGTCGACTTGCCGAAGAAATCCTCTTTGAAGTCGATTTCTCCACTCTCAGTACGAGGAACATTA
Organism: Sphingobacterium daejeonense; assembly: GCF_901472535.1. Taxonomy (NCBI): domain Bacteria; kingdom Pseudomonadati; phylum Bacteroidota; class Sphingobacteriia; order Sphingobacteriales; family Sphingobacteriaceae; genus Sphingobacterium; species Sphingobacterium daejeonense. The sequence goes on from NZ_LR590470.1 coordinate 574,812, forward strand.
TTCAGATCCAAGGTGGTTACTCGGAACATTTCACCAGCACCTTCAGCATCAGAACCCGTAATGATAGGGGTATGCATATAAACAAAGTCGCGCTCATTGAAAAACTTGTTTACAGCAAACGCCAATGCATTGCGAACCTTGAAAATAGCATTGAACGTTCCTGTACGGAAACGCAAGTGTGCAATTTCACGTAAGAACTCTAAGCTGTGCTTCTTTGGCTGCAATGGAAACTTCTCAGGGTCAGAATCTCCGATAATGGAAACCTCCGTAGCCTTTACTTCTACTTTTTGACCCTTTCCAAGTGATTCTACTAAATTACCTTTAACACGGACAGCAGCTCCAGTTGTTATTCTTTTCAAAATATCATCAGGAGTGTTTTCAAAATCAATGACTGCTTGAATATTATTGATTTGAAGACCCGTCATTGATAGCTATAAATTGATTGTTACGGAAGGTACGAACCCAACCCTTAACGATAACTTCCTTTCCGAAATCCTCTGATTTTAATAATTCTTTTATTCGTGTATGTTCCATTTTGTAGAAAATAATATTTAATGGTCGCCTAAGAGGCTTACAAAAATAGCCAAATAATTGACTTATGGTCTATTTTACCCAGCCTTTTTCAATAACTTCTTTAGCATGATAAGTCAAGATGGATGTTGCACCTGCTCTTTTGAAACTCATCAACGTTTCCAATATAACTTGCTCACTTAACCAACCATTGGCGATAGCTGCCTTCAGCATAGCATATTCTCCCGAAACGTTGTAGGCAGCGATTGGCAGGTCAAAATTATCTGCCAATAATCTGATGACGTCAAGATATGGTAGTCCTGGTTTAACCATTAAGAAGTCTGCACCTTCTTGGGTGTCCAACTGTGCCTCGATCAATGCCTCTTTACTGTTCGCTGGATTCATCTGGTACGTTTTTTTGTCCCCTTTTTTAGGTGCTGAACCCAATGCATCACGGAATGGACCATAAAATGCAGAGGCATATTTTGCAGTGTAAGACATTAGCGAAACATTGCTGAATCCATTTTCATCAAGGATATTGCGTAAGTAACCGATTCTTCCATCCATCATATCTGAAGGAGCGATAATATCAGCACCACTTTCTGCGTGGGCCAAGGCCATTTTGCCTAATACCTCCAAAGTTTCATCATTTAATATTTCCCCGTTCTCAACGATACCATCATGGCCATCAGAGCTGTATGGATCCATAGCAACATCTGTAACTACACATGCCTCAGGGAAGTGTTTTTTCACAGCTTCTATAGCGCGCAAATATAATGTGCCTTTACGGTAGCTTTCGGTAGCATATTTGTCTTTCAAAGACTCTTCTACTGCTGGGAATAAGTCAAAGGCCTGCAAGCCAATATTCATACAGCTCTCTACTTCACGAAGTAAATTGTCAACAGAATAACGGTAAATACCAGGCATGGAGGATACTTCAACTTTTTGATTTTCTCCATCTACAATAAACAATGGAAAAATCAAGTTTGCAGCAAAAACATGATTCTCTTGAATCATATCACGAACTACTGCTGATTTCCTGTTTCTTCTAGGACGGTGTAACATGTTTTTATAATTTATGTAAGAACGAAGGGGGATAATTCCCCCTTTGCTATATGTATAATATTAATAATCTAATCCGAATATGGCTTCTGCAAGTCCGATTTCGTCTGGAGTATAAGGAAGCGTATATTTTAATCCTAGGGCTTCAATGACCTTGGCAGTTGAATGCCCGATACAAATGATCTTTTGGTCAGGATCCGCTAGGTTCTCCCTAAAATAAGCCTCAACATTACTAGGACTCGTGAAAATCATCACTTGTGCATTCGTTTTGTTGACTTCTTCTTCAATTACCGTCTCGTATATCGGCATATCGATGACCTTTGTGTTTTCCGTTAAAGCTTTTTGGATAGTCTGTAAAGAACCCTCCGCTCTAGGAATTAGGACGGTTTGGCCATCTACTAATTTGGCAAATTCCTTCGCTATTCCTTCTGTGTCAATACCTAAATTGTCCCCAGAAAAATCTGCAACACGATTGTATTTTCGTAAACTATCTTCCGATCCTCTTCCTAAAACAGCGATTTTTGTCTTCTTCAAGATCCAAGGTTCCAATTTAAAGAAATGCTCAATAGCATTTTTTGAATTAAAGAATATCCAATCAGCACGCTTCAGAATAAATGAATCCAATTTATTTATGGTAGGGAAGATGCGTATTAAAGAGCGGTCATCCACTTGGATATTGTGTTTCTTCAAGAATCTTGCTAGGTATGAATTTTCAGCAAGATCACGAGTGATAAAAACAGATGATGGTAATTTTCTGTCTTTTTGGAACTTTGAGAAAATCTTTTCTGCCATTCCTTCCGTTGTTTCCGACTGTAAGAATACGCGGTCTGGAAAATCCTCATTGGTATCAGCGATGGAGGTCCATGATTGGTAAACCCCATCCTTTTTGCGACAATAACTTCCAAGCGGAGCATGGCAGCCACCATCAAATAAATTCAAAACTTTTCTTTCCACCGAGATCGCTTGGGCAACCTCCGGATCATGGATCTTTTGTAAGATGTCAAATAGTTCCTTGTCTGACTCACGGATTTGAATAGCTAATACCCCTTGTGCTGGCGCTGGAATTATTTCAACCGGAGGGATCTCTTCCAAATGGAAGTCTGAAAGGTCCATGTTGATCCTTGCAATCCCTGCTTTTGCTAATACAATAGCATCATACTTCTCATCACGTAATTTCTGAACACGTGTTTGAAGGTTACCGCGAAGGTCCTCAAATTCTAAATCGGTACGAAGTGATAATAGTTGAGCTTTTCTTCTGTTGGATGATGTACCAACCGTTGCATTGTGTTTTAATGAAAGTCTTTTGGTGATATCCACGCAATCTTTGTGGATAATCAATAATTCAGAAGGATCTTCACGGTCAGAAACTGCTGCAATAATTAATCCTGGAGGATTTACTGTAGGGAGGTCCTTATGAGAGTGAACCGCTAAGTCAATTTGACCAGACAACAACTCTTCTTCCAATTCTTTGGTAAAAAAACCCTTGCCTTCTAGTTTGTCAAGTCGGAGATGTTGGATAATGTCCCCTTGGGTTTTAATAATTTTCAGTTCGGCTTCTACTGATATTTCAGCTAATCGGTCCTTTACAAAATTTGCTTGCCATAGGGCTAACTCACTGCCACGGGTACCGATAATTAGTTTTCTGTTCACGTTCAAAGATTTACAAATGAATATTACGCAGGCAAATTTACAGAAATAGCCTTTTAATTCTGAATTTTAAACCCGGAATCGGTAATATTTTAAGAAAATTTAATATTAATTGCTTTCAGATTCGGCAGATTTTACCAAGATCTCCTTCGCCATAACCATAGGAACTTTGATGTATTTCTTCTCCATAATAGTTAATGACTTTGTTCAACACTTCGCGAGCTGCAGGATCCAATTGTTCAACCTCATTCGCAAAAACCTCGGACAATGCCATTGCTTTAATCTCTTTGATCTTTTCAGGAACTTCCTTCATCGCAACCTCAACACGACGCTGCTTCAAAATAGGCAAGAATTCCTTGATGTTCTGCTCGATGATTTTTTCAGCATTTTCAAGCTCTGAATATCGCTCTTGAATGTTTTTCTCTGCAATTTGCTGCAAACTGCTAACCTCAATGTAATGAATTGGGTGTTTCGCAATTACTGCTGCATCGATGTCGTTGGGAATAGCTAAGTCAACAATTACTTTTTTTGTCATCCTCACCATTTAACAAAGATTCATATAGATCTTCGTGGATAATGGCTTCAGGTGCACCAGTGCAGGTAATCATCACATCAAAGCCTTTTTTGTAATTCTTCAGTTCACTCAACGGATAAACTTGGGCTTGCAGCTCTTCTGCCAACGGCTGAGCATTAGCAACGGTCCTGTTGAATATCGTGAAGTTGCTGTATTTATGCTTTTTAAGGTATTTTGCTAAGTTTTGGTTGGTCTCACCTGAACCAATAACCAGGATTCTAGGGTTTTCCTGTAATTTAACTTCGCGCAGTTTACGGTATGCTAAAGAGACTACCGAAATGGGATTGCGAGAAATATTGGTGTATGTATAAACCTCTTTTGCAGTCTTAACCAAACGGTCCATCATCAAACGCAAGAAATCTCCTGTGAATCCCGCAGCTTTACAACGATCGTAAGCGCGACGGATCTGTGCCAAAATTTCTTTTTCACCCACAACCAAACTTTCCATCGAACAGGAAGTGCGGAATAGGTGATTCAACGCATCTAGACCAGAATATCTGTTGACCTGACCTAAATAACATTGCATACGCTCTGCAGGAACGCAGAAATTCATGCTGTCCAAGAACTGCACCACAAAATCATCGTTCAATTCGTGCGAACCATAAAAAACAAACTCCACACGGTTGCATGTACCAATGTAGAATATCTCAGGAATGTCTAAATTGTTTTTTAAGGTTAATAAGGCGACTATCCAACTCCTCATTGCATATTACCAGATTCCCCAAATCCTTTAGATCAACATGTTTATGGGTAAACGCTATAACTTTTAAATTCTTCAAAGCCTTATTATTTCTCCAATAATTTTGTACTTGCAAATGTAGACTAAAACAGTGTTGATATTGTCAAGAATGTGTCAATAGAACGAATTTAGAACGATTATAAATAATGTTAAAATAATGTTAAAACAGTGATAATTAAATGCTTACAATTCAATTTGAGATTTTATTGTGATGACAATCATTTCTTTTATCAGTAATAAATGACACAAATTACAGTATGTACTTGGTCGGTTTGATACAAAATCTTGCAAAAACAGTTGCTATTATCTATAAAAACCCTTTTTTAACTTTTCTAATTGGACGCTAATTCTCATCTTTGGTTAATATTTAATTTCATGAGAAGCTTAAACAAACCATTAGCATTATTGGGATTTTTTGTAGTGTTTATTTCTACGATTTTTTGCCCATTTCTGAAAGTCCCACTTCAAGCAAACTGGAATCTTTACCAAGTAGATACCGCCTTGTTTATGATCACAAACGGAATATTGGGCCTTTGTGTTCTCTTGTTTTTTATGAGGAAACTTTCCGGCTTCCGTATCGCAGCACTAGCACTCATTGCTTGGATAATTCTTTTCATTTATTCTAGTATATTTCCAAATCAACAATTACGTTGGGTTTAAATTTTTAGATGGTTTATTGTCTAAAACACTGAATATAAAATGGGGATGGGCAGTATTGCTGGCCGGAGCCATCATGATTTTGTTTTCTGTTGGAAAAGAAAAAAAGTAGGAGAATAAAAGATTCTAAAAAGGCTCAATAAAATTGAGCCTTAATTTTTTAAAAATGTTTTCTGGCCACTTATCGAGGCCTATGCGAAATAAAATGCTGCTTTAATTTATCTAAACCTATATTCTCCTCAATTTTATCCAACTCAAACAGCCAAGCTTTTTCTGGCAATACCTCAGAGTTCTCTTTTGAATTGATAAGATCCAATGGTTTTACTTTAATTGTCTTTCAATGGCTGGAAATGAATTGTGCTGTCTTCTAGATGTTCTTAAAATTTGAAACTCCAAATTCGGCCATTTGTTGATAGCAGCAAAATTTCCCGTATATATTTGGTTGTATTCCCTCGCCGGTACGATATTGGCAAAGATACCTGTTCTTTTTGTTGCCGATAGATTCTGTAACAGAAACCATGAGCTCAAAAGAAGTTTCATTAACGATAAAGAACTTAACTAACCCATCTTTTTGTTCTCCGGTTAATGCAAGGAATATCCCTTTTTCAATAAATTTTCCGGTTTGAGCAATAGTTGTTGGTTCTTCATCTTCTTCCATGCGCATATTTCCATGCACTAATGTAATCTTGTCGAGCATAACAGGAATTTCAAATCCTGTATCATCCGTTACTCCAACTAAGCCATTTTGCAAAAAAGCCGTAATATGGCCTTCAATAGGCTCATCAACAAATCTTACTAAATCTCCTATTTTAAAATTCATCTTATACTTTCAATAATGTTAACAAAGTTCTGTATATCCCTTAAATCATTATAAAGGTGTATTCCAATTCGAATACCAGTACCTCTAGGGAAGCATTTAATACCGCTGTTTATCAAATTTGGATATAATTCCGGATTGATTTGAACATTGATCAATGAGGACTTAACCTCTCTTTCTGCAATATAAGGCAAAATTAAATCTCGTTCCAAGAGCAATTTGTAAGCTTCATTTTTCACAGTTGTAACATGTTCTTTGATATTGTCTAATCCTAAATTCTCCAAAAACAACAATCCTTGTTGCAATGTCCCATGACTTAAAGTATCTTGATGACCAGGTTCAAAAAAGGTGTCCAATAAACTTTTATCCTTCCACATCGCAACTTGAGGTAGAGGGATATCCAACCTTAATTCCTCCAGCCAAGATTTGAAATCATCGCTCAGCATCATAAACCCATTCCCAAAACCTGATAACAACCACTTATAGCCAGAACCTCCCAAAGCATCAATGCCAGAAGTCTCAAAATTAAAAGGTTCGGTTCCTAAATACTGAGTTCCATCGGCTATGATCAGTAGGTTAGGATAAGTTGATTTTATTTCTTTTATAAAATTAAGGTCAATCATCAAGCCGCTGATATACTGGACAATACTGAAAATTAAAACATCTGGTTTTTGCTTTTTGATTGCGTTTAACAAATCTTTCTCAACTTCCGCAGAAAAGGGTGCCACGGAATGTTGTAGTTTTCTGTTTACGATTGGGTATTGAAGGGAGGGGTATTCATCTTCAAGCACTAGATAAGAAAGATTTTCTGGAAGAAGGTCGATTAGTGTAGAATACCCAAATGAAAAGTTGGGAGTCAAAAAAGTGTTATTTTTATTAGCTCCAAAAAAAGAGGCTACGGTAGATTTTACTCCGTCAATAAACTCTGGTTGTTTATCGCGCAATTCTCCATTGGTTTCAAAGAAATCATCTTCCCATTTCTTTCTCCAATTAAGACTGTTCTTTGGCAAAAGACCATTTCCTGGAGTATTAAGATAGATGATATCATTAGGAATGTTAAAATGTTCTTTGAAAGTCATATGGTATAGATTGTTGTGTGTGAAGTATTGACAAATATTCTTCTTGTGGAATTAATTCTGCCCCCATTTTTGTCAAGTGCTCTGAAGGTATTTGGCAATCTATCAATGATAGACCAAAGTTCTTGGCAAGATGGACAAGAGCAATTTTAGATGCGTTCGAAACCTTCGAGAACATGCTCTCTCCACAGAAAACCTTGCCAATTTGAACGCCATATAATCCCCCAACTAATTCTTCTCCTTGCCATACCTCTACACTATGTGCATATCCAGCCTCATGTAAACGATTGTAGGCATCTTGCATATCAGAAACTATCCATGTTCCATCTTGATCTTTTCTAGAAATCACAGCACAGTTTTTTATAACAGAAGAAAAATCCTTATCGATCGTAACTTGAAATTTATTGGATCTGAGAACTTGTTTTAAGCTTTTAGATATCCTGATTTTTGCTGGGGAAAGAACAAATCTTTCAAGTGGAGCATACCATAAAATCGGACTGTCCTCATTGTACCAAGGAAAGATACCGTTTTCATATGCGAGTAACAATCTTTCAATACTCAGATCACCTCCTACAGCCAACAAACCATCCTCATCAGCAAGAGAGGGATGTGGGAAAACTAACTCGCTTTCATCCAATAAATAATACATGGTAATGTTACCTAATCAGGTTGTCTAGGTTCTTTGCTGATTTCATCAAAGATCTTGTCCATATGCTCAACATATTCATTGGTATCATCTAAGAAGAATTCCAACTGAGGAACGATACGGGCTTGATTTTTTATGCGTGTTCCCAATTTATAGCGAATTTCGTTGGTTTTAGCCTTGATACTGTCCATGTCCGCTTTAGCAGTTTTGGTGTTCAAGAAACTCAAATAAACCCTTGCAATCGCTAAATCAGGAGTAACACGTACCCTGGTAACGGTAATAAAAGCCCCAGGAGCCCAAGAATTGCCCTCACGCTGAAACATCTCAGCAAGATCTTGTTGAATTACTCCAGCAAATCGTTGTTGTCTTTTACTTTCTGTTCCCATCTTTTGATTTGTGTATGAAAAGTTGAATTACTTTTCCTTAATACAAATATAAGGGTTTTCGATGAATGACCAATTCTAGACTTTTAAAGTATGAGCTTAATACATTGGACTTCCCAAAACATATAATGATGTGGAAGCCCGATTTTATAAACAAAAAAAAAAGACTTGTCGTGGGCATGGTGACAAGTCTTTAATCAAAATTAGTTTATAATTGGATAGAATAATTCTTTCAAAGTTTTAAGACTTTTCGGTCTATCATGTTTAGTAATTTGTAGCTGGTTATTAGCCGTGAGTACAAGCTCACTTTTAATTTTTTCATTCCCCTTTACATCACAAACATAGAGGTTTAATTACGTTGCTACAAGAGGTATTTTAAAAAAAAGTAAGTGATTACTTAATTCACATTGTGTTAATGCACACGGTTGAGTTGATGAATTATTTACCCTTTGGTAATAAAAAATTATTTTTCTAAGGACCGTTTTATTAACCCAATATCTTGTTTTAAAGCTATGCTAAAACGGAAAAGCTTTAACACTTTTTAACAAATTTAACGTGCGAGAAAAACTTTGAACATTAACCATTTTTTCATGTAAAAACATCTATTTTTTTCCTGATACTGCGACTAAATAAATTGTAAAACAACAAAAAACAAGTTGGCAGAAATGAATAATTCACAGCAATAATCAATGATCAGGAAACTAGTCTTGAATTTTCCTTTGTAATTGGTACTTTTGTTTGACAAGATTGAGAACATGAAAATTTGGCAAAAAAATATAGATGTAGATTCCTTTGTGGAGACGTTCACTGTCGGACAAGACCGTGAGATGGATATGAACTTGGCAGCAGCCGATGTATTGGGCTCCCTAGCACATACCAAAATGTTAAACAGCATCGGGCTGATGACTGATCAAGACCTAAAAGAAGTACAACAAGAATTAAAAAATATCTACAAAGAAATTCTTGCCGGCAATTTTCAGATTGAAGATAGTGTTGAAGATGTTCATTCTCAAGTAGAGATGATGTTGACGGAAAGGATAGGTGAGGCAGGAAAAAAAATACACTCCGGAAGATCTAGAAATGACCAAGTGTTAGTCGATTTAAAACTTTATTTCCGTTCTGAAATCGAAAGCATATTTAAAAATACCGAAGAATTATTCAATGAATTGATTTCGTTGAGCAACCAATATAAGAATGTTCTCATGCCAGGGTATACTCACCTGCAAATAGCTATGCCATCCTCATTCGGTCTATGGTTTGGAGCTTACGCAGAGAGTTTGGTCGATGACCTTCAACTTTTAAAGGCTGCATGGAATGTATGTAACAAAAATCCATTAGGCTCTGCTGCCGGCTATGGTTCCTCTTTTCCATTGAACAGAACAATGACCACTCAGCTATTAGGTTTTGAAGATCTAAACTATAATGTGGTATACGCTCAGATGGGTAGAGGAAAAACTGAAAGAATTCTAGCGCAAGCCATGAGTTCTATCGCCGCCACCCTCGCTAAATTTGCAATGGATGTGACGCTGTTCATAAATCAAAACTTTGGATTTATATCATTCCCGGCACACCTAACAACAGGCTCTTCAATCATGCCTCATAAAAAAAATCCAGATGTGTTTGAATTGATCCGCTCTAGATGCAATAAAATTCAAGCATTGCCCAACGAAATTGCGATGATGACAACCAACCTGCCGGTTGGATACCATAGAGACCTACAATTGTTGAAGGAGAATCTGTTCCCAGCCTTTCAATCCTTGAATGACTGCTTAGCAATTGCAAAATATATGCTTGAGAATATTAGCATTAAGGACAATATCCTTGATGATCCAAAATATGATTATTTGTTCTCGGTAGAAGTAGTTAATAATGAAGTGCTAAATGGTGTGCCATTCCGTGAAGCATATCGCAAAATTGGAATCGACATCGAAGAAGGAAATTTCAAACCCGCCAAAGAAGTAAACCATACACATGAAGGTAGCATCGGAAACCTTTGCAATGAACACATCCAAAGAATGTTCAAAGAAGTCAAAGCAGATTTTGGATTTGAAAAAGTCGAAAAAGCTTTGGAAGATCTGGTAGGATAGGGATTATATTAGACTACAGATAATAGAAAGAGAGACTCTTGTATAGGTCGTGAGGAATTTAATCACTTGTGCTCCCTGGCATCTAATTCCAGATTTTAAATCCGGAATTAGATGCCAGGGTTTTATTTTACTGTTAAATTTACTTTATCGCATTTCAATAAAAAATATTCAATCTAGCCAATAATTTTCTTATTAATGTCAATATCGAATTTCAATACATAATTATAACAATAGCTTAAAGATGGCTTAACATAGGACTGGTAACATTGCGGAAATTTAAACAAACAATAATTAGTCTTATGCAACCTAAATCTACAAAGCTATTCTGGCTATTGTTCGCTGTTGCAATTACTCCAACTTTTGTTGAGGCTGGAATAAATCCTACCTCAACCAAGATTGAAAATGTAATTCAAAGTGAAATTAACGGTCGTGTTGTCGACCAAGATGGAAATCCAGTTATTGGAGCATCGGTTACAAATCTTTCGAATCAGAAAGTAACCCAAACAGATGAGTATGGGAATTTTTCCCTTCAGGGCTCCGTTGGGAATCAAATTCGAGTTTCATTTGTGGGATTTGAAACTTTAAATCAACAAGTTTCTAAGGAATCTGGAAATTTATTTCAATTGAAGGGTGCAGAAAATGCGCTTGAAGAAATTACGATATCAATTGGATACCAAAAAATCCGTAAATCGGATCTTACTGGAGCTATTGCTAGTGTTAAAGCAGACGAATTGAATTTGACTTCACCTAAGTTATCCCAAGCTTTGGTAGGGAAAGTCGCAGGGGTTCAAATATCTCAAACATCTGGAGCACCTTATGATGGTACAAAAATCCGAGTACGAGGTATTGGTTCTGTAAATGCTGGTTCAGATCCGCTATATGTAATAGACGGATACCCAGCTGGTAATAACCTTAACATCAATCCGAATGATATTGAATCAATAGATGTGCTAAAAGATGCTGCATCTGCTGCAATCTATGGTTCCAGAGCTGCTGGTGGGGTTGTATTGATTACGACCAAAAGAGGGAAGCAAGGTAAGAATAACATTGATTATGAGTTCCTAGGTGGTTTTGGCCAGCTTTCAAAAAAAATTGACCTACTAAATGCCACTGAATTTATCGACTTGATTATTGATGGAAGAAATAATACCTACAAAGATCTTGTATTAGGAAAAGGCCAAACATGGTCTGATAACATGAGGTTTGATTCCAATGCACAGAGGGTATCCAAGGTTGGTAATGCAGGTTCAGTAACAATCCCTGAAGAATATTATGATTTTGCAACAGGAACAGCAAAAGCTCCGAAATATGATACGGATTGGCAAGATGAACTCTATAGAAATGCACCTTTCCAAAGGCATAATGTTTCTGTATCGGGTGGAAATGAAAATAACAGATATTTTGTGAGCGGTTCATACCAAGACCAACAAGGAATTATGTTGGCAACTGGTCAAAAGGTATTTAATTTGAGAAGTAATATCGATTCTAAAGTTACTAATTGGTTGAATATTGGTGCAAATCTAGCATTTACATATAATGATAACAAGGAGGTTACTACTGGCCGTTATGACCGAAGCCCTTCCATGGCTGCACTAATTTATTTGCCAACCCTACCAGCATATAACGAAGATGGAACCTATGCAAAATATTTGATGGCTGAATTAGGTGCAAATAATTATGGTATACAAAATCCGGAAAACCCGATGGCGTATGTGTCAGAAATCAAAAATAGTCGCAAGGGAAAACGTGGCCTGTATAATGCCTATGCTGATTTCAAGATTATTGAAGGTTTGAATTTTAAGTTAAATGGAGGATTGTCAACCTACGATGAGAAATATGATTATTATCGTCCAACAAGTATTTCCAATGGAAATTATGCGCCTTTCAGTGATCAAGCGAAAACAGCAGCTTATGCAGATGCTTTAACAAAAAGCTCAATCGATAAATTACTTGAAGCAACATTAAATTATAATAAGACCTTAAATGAAAAACACCATGTAATGGGATTGCTTGGTTATTCCGCTCAACAAACAGATTTGGATTATGTAGGTGTTCGAGCAAGAGGTTTCCAAAATGACGCTACCGGAGAAATTACAGATAAGGGTGCTGATCCTTCAAATTTTCAACTATTAACGGATAACACCTTCAAAAGAAGAACTACAATGATGTCTTTCTTCGGACGGGTAAATTATAGTTACGATTCTAAGTACTTTCTATCAGCTACGTATCGCCGTGATGGATCATCAAGATTTGGGCCTGACAGTAAATGGGCAGATTTTCCATCTTTTTCTGCAGGCTGGACATTGTCTAATGAGGACTTTTACGATGCTTGGTTAGGTGATGGTTCTACTATTAAATTGCGTGCTAGCTGGGGGCAAAGTGGAAATAATAATATTGGAGATTACCGAGCAATCACCGTTTATAATACTCCAGGAGGGGTAATCATTGGCGATAAGGTAGCCACTGCATTTTGGCCAGATGATTTAAGAGATCCTGGTTTAAGTTGGGAAACAACTTCACAAACCAATTTGGGTCTTGACTTTGGATTGTTGAGAGGTAGAGTGAATGTTATGACGAATTTCTATTTAAGTCAATCTTCAAATCTTTTGTTCAACCAACCTATAACAGCTGTATCAGGAACTACGAGTATCTTGACAAACTTGCCAAATTCAAAAGTCGAAAACAAAGGTTTTGACGTTCAGGTAGATGCTGAAATTATAAGAAAGCAAGATTTTAGGTTTGGTTTCAGTGGAAATATCAATGTTAACAGGAATAAAGTGTTGGATTTAGGAGGAGCATCAACCATTATGACCAATGGGGCCGAGCGCTCATATTTGACACACATTACTCAAGAAGGAAGTCCTATAGGTATGTTTTATGGTTTTAAAGTAGCAGGAATTGCTACTGAGGAAAATTACAACAAGGTGGCACCTTCTTCAGCTTCCTCAACCCCATTACAACCTGGAGATTTATATTTTGAAGATGTAGACGGAAATGGAATAGTAAATGATGAAGACAAACGCATTATAGGCAACCCACATCCTGATTTCACTTATGGTTTTGCATTTGATGCTAGCTATAAAAATTTTGACATCCGTACATCTTTTAATGGTTCACAAGGTAACCAAGTATTAGATGGCTATGATTATTACCTATACAATATGGAAGGTTCTGGAAATCAGTATGCGGATGTGGCACAAAGATACCGTTCAGCACAAAATCCCGGTAATGGAAAAGTATATAGAGCATCTCGTGGGGGAACACAGAGTAATAGTACCCGCTTATCGACATTCTATTTACAAGATGGTTCTTATTTGCGAATGACGAATGTTATCCTTGGGTACACTTTACCTCGTACTATTGCCGAGAAATGGACATTGGCTGGAGTTAGGATATACGCAAGTGTTGATAATCCTTTTACCATTACAAAATACAAAGGTTATAATCCAGAACCAGATTATGACCAACGTGGAAATCTAACTCCAGGAGTTGATTATGGGCTTTATCCGTTGGTAAGATCATACAACTTAGGACTAAAAGTAACCTTCTAATTTAAGAATCGATGAAAAAGAGATATTTATTACCCTTAGCATTATTGGCGTTCAGTTCATGTTCAAAGGACTTTTTGAACCAAGAGGATCCGAATGCCGTAACAATAGCAAATTACTATAAGACTGAAACAGATGTTTTGTTAGCGGTCAATGGATTATATCAAGGATTGCGTTCTGGAAGTACACTTGGAGAATCAAGTACCTTGTATAATGAAGAAAGGTCAGACAATTCAGGGAGAAACGATAACCAATCTTCAGCTGGTGAGCCATTTCAATTTAATGACTTTTCGATCTTACCTAGTAATACTTACCTAAAGACACATTGGACAGCAATGTACGATGCGATTGCTAGGTGTAATACCTTGCTAGCCCATGTTGATAATGTGAAATTCAATGATGAAAATTTAAAAGAGCGCTATAAGGCAGAAGCAAAATTTGTTCGAGCGCTCCTATATTTTCACATGGTGAGGAAATTTGGAGATATTCCACTTTCAACAGTTGAGGTAACTTCCAAGGAACAAGCAAATGAATTGGCGTTCAGACAAAAAGAAGAAGTGGTTTATGCTCAGATCGTAAAAGATCTTACTGAAGCGCTGTCTTCAAACCTTCCCGATACTCAGCATGATTATGAAATTGGGAGAACTTCCAAAGCAGCAATTAATGCAATATTGGGACAAGTTTACTTGACAATGGGGTCAACTATGCCAAATAACAAACAAGCTAACTTCCAAAAAGCAGAGCAGTTCTTAAACGCATCTTATGGCTTAAGGAAATTCGGAAAGCTAAATGAAATCCCTTATGCGGATGTGTTCGACGTGTCAAAAAAGAAAACAAATAAGGAATTAGTTTTTCAGGTGGAGTATTTAGCTGGTGATCAAAATTACAGTTCCAGTATTGCTAGGAATTATCAAGCTAGGGGGGAAAACATCAACTCCTTGTTTAAATCTACAGGGTCCGGAGAAGTTGTAAAATTAGATTTAATAAAGGATTATGAAGAAAATGATGTTCGTAAAGATTTTTCTGTAAAATTTGCTAAAGATGTACAGGTAAATGATTGGTTTGTTACAAAATTCAGAGATGTTAGTACAGCCGCGGGGACTACAGGATGGGGAGGAAATGATTGGATCTTGATTCGCTATGCTGATGTGATGCTGTTGTTAGCGGAAGCGAAAATGAATTTAGGCAAAAATTCTGAAGCTATCGAGTTAGTAAATGAAGTTAGAGCACGAGCTGGACTTTCAACATATGAAGTTGCACAGAAAGATCCATCTTATAAATCAAAATATCCAACATTGAAAGATGCTATTTTGCATGAAAGGCGTGTAGAATTAGCATTTGAGAATCAAAGATGGTTTGATCTCGTAAGAAATTATAATGCTCAAGAGTTGGTGGCTTATTTCAAGAAAAAAAGTCAAGGAGATTATGGGAATGCTAAAATTTCCAATATTACCACTAAGGATAGATATTATCCTATTCCATTTGATGAGTATAAGTTAAATCCGGAGAAGATGTATCAAAATTCCGGTTTATTAAACAACTCGACATATGAAAACAATTATAAATCAAATTATGGTCTTGGTTTTTGGAATCTGCTTTGTGGCAGATTTCAAAAGCACAAGAAAACTTTCAACCTCAAACTCCACAAGATTGGGTCCTGTCAAAAAATTATTTTGCTAGTTATATTCTGTTTAAAGATACAGAATTGAGTAAAGTTCTGTTTTCTGATGAGCGTGTTAAATCCATGCTTTCAGAAAGAAGAAAAAGATTTGATGATTCAAAAGATTGCAAAGATTTAGCGTGTATCCTTCAAGCATTTAAATGGGAGAATAACGAGATTGCAATCTTAAATAAGGCAGTTGTAAAGGCATATGAATCCAATAGCCATTTTAAATCTTTTTGTAGAGAACAGGCTTATCCCCTCAAATCGTTATGGCCTAAATGGAAGTAAGGATCCAAAAGAATATGTTTCTAGAGCTATTCAACAGGACATGAAAAACGAAAATTATGTAATTGATGTTTATGCTGGAGGTAGAAAACCGAATTATCCGAGGATTGATTCAATTTCTTTTGATGTGTCAAATAAATCTTATCTGTTATTGTTAAAAGATGTTAGGCAAGATGTTTTAAAAGATAACAAAAGATGATTATCAATCTAGCTTTATTATGATGTTAACAGCGGTTCGATTATTGGAAATCAACGAAAGAATGGATGCTGCTCAACTAGAACCTTTAATGGATGGTGAGAATAAGCCGCATTAGAAGCAATTAAAAAAGCTGATTTTAATAAATATCCATACAGTCTTTTATTAGTTCTAGGTGCAGGGCCAAATGTGTATGACCAACCCATCAGCCCTGGAGGTATGCTGCGTGCTAGGATGGCAGCAAGAGCATATTTTGAGGGTCAAGCTCCATTTATTGTTTTGTCAGGTGGAAGAGTGCATCCATATAAGACACCATACATTGAAGCAATTGAAATGAAAAGGTATTTAATCCAAAATCTAATGGTGCCAGAATCAGCAATTATTTTAGACCCACATGCAAGACATACAACAACCAATATGCGAAATACCGCTAGAATTATGTTGACATATGGATTCCCTAATGATAAATACGCAATCGTAACCAGTAGTGAAGCTCATATCAATGCAGTAGTTAATATGGCAGATCGATGTATTAAAGAACTGGGATATGTGCCTTATGAATTAGGAAAACGTGTAAATGATGTAGTTTTAGAATTTAAGCCCAAATTGGAATCTTATATCATTGATGGTGATGAACCCTTAGATCCTTAATATACAGTGAGTGTAAAATCCTATAATATAAGTTCATACAATAGAAATAAAAATGGTTCAGGAATAACTCCTAAACATTTTTTTTATGCTTTTCGCCTCAGCTCCCCTCATTTACCATCATCTTTTCGAGTTATATATTCACCCCCGCCCATTGATCGTCATCTTTTCGGATTAATCTATTCACTTCACCTCCGCTAGTGACCCTTGTCTTTTCGCGTTATTAATTCACCCCCGCAAGTGATCAAATTTTCTTTCAATATCCTTTCTACTATAATTCTGTCTATTCTTAAATTCAGTAAATCCTGTCTTTAATTCTGTCAATCCTGTCTTTAATTCTGTCAATCCTGTCTTTAATTCTGTCAATCCTGTCTTTAATTCTGTTAAATTCTGTTTTATTTATTAATTGTAAACTTATACCTCACTTCGCTTTCAAATACATCACCCGGATCGAGTCTTACGGAAGGGAAATTCAAGTTGATTCGGGCTGTCGGGATAGTGTTGAGCTTCGAAGCAGAAGCCGCCATAAGCGCAAGTATTTTCTTCCGGATTTCCCTTCGTCGTCACTTAAGAAATTGCCACTGTATAAATGAATGCCAGGGTTCATTTGTAAAAACTTGAAGTTCAATTCCTGTTTCTTTTGAAAATGCTTTGGCGATTGGCTCGCTGATAGGTTGATTATTGATAAAGCTATGGTCATAACCACTAGCTACTTGAATTTGTTCTTCTTGGCTGTTGATGTCGGTGGCCAATAATTTTGGCTGTCGGAAATCAAAAGCCGTTCCTTCAACAGAAAACACCTCGCTGTTGGAATTTGATTTTCGTCCAATGGAAGGGAATTCCTCGGACCTTATCGTGATTTCATGATTAAGTACATCACCATTGCCTTCGCCATTAAGGTTGAAATAGGCATGATTTGGTTAAATTAAGCACCGTTGGAGCATCACTGATAGCCCTGAATCGAATAATGATTTCGTTGAAATTGGTCAACTCATAAGTGACGGTTGTTTTCAGCTCACCCGGGAATCCTTCTTCTCCATCAGGAGAAACGTAATAAAAATTCACCAGCTTGTTGAAGCTTACCTGCCTGTCCCAAACGCGTGTATGAAAACCCTCGATGCCACCATGAAGACTATTGGTGCCATTGTTTTGAGCCAATGTATATTCTTTGCCTTCCAGAGAAAATTTCCCTTTGGCAATTCTATTGCAGTATCTTCCAGCTGTTGCGCCATGGTAAGGCTCTACGGCACTGAGGTAGCCTTGGATACTGTCAAATCCTAAAATAACATCGATCAGGTCTCCGTTTTTGTCCGGCACTAAAGCACTCACCAACCTAGCACCATAATCAGTCAAAGCGATTTGCATACCAGCTCGATTTGTCAAGGTAATGAGGTGTGTGTTTTTATTGTTCAGTTTGCCTTCAAAAGTCTTTAGGAAGAGGAAGTTTATAAGTTGTCATTAGTTATACATTGCTTCTGATAAAGATAATAATAAAGGCCTTGGTTCCAAAGAACTATCCTTTTAATAATCGATGGGATTTTGTTAATTTGTTATAAATCAAACGTTATGTTCAAGATTTCCCTTTTGTTTCTAGTAGCCGGTATCCTTATTTTTGCCTTTGCAGTTTTTGTTCCTGCAAAAGATTCCTCCATAACTATAAACTTTTACGAAACATATTATGTGTTGTCCTCCATTTCCCTTTTCAAGTTCTTGGGCTTGCTAGGGTTGATTTTTGCAGGACTATATTATTTTACCGAGGATATGCTTTACTCAAAAAACATGGAGCGTGATGCATTTGATTAGTTTTTTTATGTTTAATCATCAATGTTTGGACCTGGGGATTTGTAGAAAGGGTCTACTTTGGAAATATTGAATCTAACTTGTCAAATAATAATCCTTCAACTACAGATCTGGATCGTTTTACACGAATACAGCAGTTTTATGTTGGTACTTTTATCATGATGATTATCATGCAATTCCTGTATGTTTTAAATTTAATTGTGGGTTTGGTCTACCGAAAAATCAGGACAAGAGAATTAAGCTCCCGTTTTTTAAAATGTATATTTGCCATTCAAAATTCGAGATTTTAAATGAATTGGAAACAACTGTTATCAGCAAAACGTTGGGGTTATGAAGATCGTGCAAATGGTGATCAATTTGATGCACGCTCTGAATTTCAGCGCGATTATGATCGTCTGATATTTTCATCTCCCTTTCGCCGACTTCAAAATAAAACTCAGGTATTTCCGCTGCCGGGAGCTGTATTTGTGCATAACAGACTTACACATAGTTTAGAGGTTGCATCAGTAGGACGCTCTTTGGGAAGGCTATTCTACAATATGATAAAAAAGGAAAATCCGAATATAGATGAAGAGGTTCCTTTTTTGCAGGAGGTAGGGAATATCATTTCCGCAGCTTGTTTATCCCATGACTTGGGAAATCCCGCATTCGGACATTCCGGAGAGGCAGCGATTTCAACTTTTTTTACCGAAGGAAAAGGTCAAAAATATCAGGAAATGGTGACCAAAGAACAGTGGGAGGACCTTACTCATTTTGAAGGAAATGCTAATGCATTGCGGATTTTGACCCATGCCTTTAATGGTAAAGACCCTAAAGGATTTGCATTGACTTATACTAGTTTAGCAGCAATCGTTAAATATCCTTGTGCAGCTATTGATGGACATATCAAAGGTTCTCACCACAGAAAGAAATACGGGTTCTTCGATTCCGAGCTGAAAGCATTTGAAAAAATAGCAAACCGAAACTGGGCTTAGAGAAGGATCCTTCCAATCCAAAAGGATACTTAAGACATCCTTTAGTTTATTTAGTGGAGGCAGCCGATGATATTTGTTATAATATTATTGATCTTGAAGATGCTCACCATCTTAAGATTT
Source organism: Sphingobacterium daejeonense (assembly GCF_901472535.1). Lineage (NCBI taxonomy): Bacteria > Pseudomonadati > Bacteroidota > Sphingobacteriia > Sphingobacteriales > Sphingobacteriaceae > Sphingobacterium > Sphingobacterium daejeonense. The sequence goes on from NZ_LR590470.1 coordinate 594,244, forward strand.
TGTCTTATAAAGAGGTTGAAGAGTTATTGTTGCCATTATGTGCTGGTGAAGATTTGAGAGAGAGATTGGATTCCTTGGGTGATACTGCAAGTAGAGTAGCGTTGTTTGAGAGCTAAAGCCATCAATACCTTGATATGGGCATGTGCTCGAGTGTTTGTAGAAAACCAGGAAAAATTCCTTTCTGGAACATTTGAAAAACCACTGATGGATGCCCTGGATTCCGAAATTGTAGATCACATGAAGGTGATTTCAAAAATATCTGTAGCCCGAATTTATAATGCACCAACGGTCGTTCAAATTGAAATTGCAGGTTTCAAAGTCATGAACGCCCTGTTTGGAAGAATTTGTGCCAGCATATTTGAAGTCAAACAAATCTATGTTTGACAAAAAGTTAGTCGCTATGATTCCTGAGCAGTTCCATACCAACAATGATGATACCTATTCGAAGATCCGGAGCAGTATTAGATTTCGTTTCAGGCATGACAGATGTGTATGCGGTGGAGCTTTATCGAAAAATCCAAGGGATATCCATAGCATCATTGGAATAAGGAATCAACCAAAAAATTTTTTAAGTAAAAAGGGTTTCAGAATGAAATCCGATTTGGAAAGTATTGAATGAAAGTAGTAATAGCTGAGAAACCTTCAGTAGCTCGAGATTTGGCGAGAGTAATGGGAGCGAAAGAGGTGAAGGATGGATATATTTCAGGAAATGGGTATGCTTTCACCTATGCATTTGGGCATTTGGTGCAATTATGTACTCCCCAAGCCTATGGCTATCATAATTGGGCCATATCAAACTTACCTATTATACCCAAGCAGTTTGAGTTGGAGGTCAAGAAGGTTAAGCGTGATGGAAAGCAGATTGATGATGCTGGAGCATTAAAACAGTTGAACACGATTAAAGCCTTGCTGGGGCAGGCTGAAGAAATAATTGTAGCAACGGATGCTGGACGTGAAGGTGAGCTTATCTTCAGGAATATATATTACTACCTAAACTCTAAAGTTCCATTTAAACGATTGTGGATATCATCCCAAACGGATAAAGCCATAAAAGAAGGTTTTGCAAACCTTAAAGAAGGTATTGAATACGACAGTTTGTATATGTCAGCAAGGTCAAGGTCGGAATCAGACTGGTTGATAGGAATAAATGCAACTCAGGCGCTAACATTGGCTGCTGGAAATCGAGGTTTATTGTCGTTGGGAAGAGTCCAAACACCAACCTTGGCAATGATATGTTCTCGATATCTTGAAAATAAAGATTTCAAACCCCAAGCATTCTATAAGATTCAGGCAGGATTTGAAAAAGAAGGAATTCAATTCAAAGCCACTTCCAACAAAATCGACAAAAAAGATATTGCTGAAGAGACCATTGCAAGAATGCAAGTGGGAATGAATGCAACGGTGAAGAATGTAGAGGCGAAAAGAAACAAAAGAACAACCTCCTCTTCTTTTCGATTTAACTTCTCTTCAGCAAGATGCCAACAAAAAATATGGCTATTCAGCTGATCAAACACTTAGCATTGCACAAACATTATACGAAAAGAAGGTCATAACGTATCCGCGTACAGGATCACGATATATTGGAGAGGATGTTTTTGAGAAAATAGAAGAGTTGTTTCAGCACCTTGCAAATACTGCTCAAGAGAGCATCGCTGTTATCAGTAAGAATTTAATAGGAGCTAAATTAAACAAACGTTCTGTAGATGATAAAAAGGTAACAGATCACCATGCTTTATTGGTGACGGATGAAAAACCGGGACCAATGCCGATGGATCAGCAGAATATCTACAATATGATTGCAAAGCGTATGGTAGAGAGTTTTTCAGAGGTTTGTTTGAAAGATATTACCACCGTTGTTATAGATGCTGCAGGAGTAGAATTAATTGCTAAAGGAACAGTAATCAGGCAATATGGATGGAGGCTTTCCGCAGATCAGGTTGAATTGCCTGATGAAGATAAGAACAATGATGACCAAGACAATGAAAACGCACAGTTGCCAAAACTAAGTGGTCGAAGAAATCTTGGAAGTATTGACATTGGAGTTGGCAGAGAGATTTACAAAAGCCAGGCCTATACATACCGAAGCTTCTTTATTGAAAGCTATGGAAACATCTGGTAAGGAAATAGAAGATGATGAAATGCGCCAAGCTATGAAGGATTGTGGTTTGGGGACTCCAGCAACTAGGGCAGCGACCATTGAAACCCTCTTTCAAAGAGATTATATAAAAAGAGACAAAAAAAAAGCTTATCCCTACTGAAAAAGGCTTGTCGGTATATTATTTGGTAAAGGACAGGTCCATCGCAAAAGTTACCTTAACTGGAAAATGGGAGCAAAAGCTGGAAGAAATGCGGGCAAATAAAGTAAGTTATGATGTATTCATGAAACATATCAAAGACTATACGGAAAAGATTACCAAGGAACTCTTACAATTACGCATTGCTATTGCGCATGAAGAACTCAAACCTCTCCAAAAAGGAAAAATAAAATGCCCTAAGTGCAAGCAAGGACAAATCCAGCTGTATGATAAAGTCGCACAATGTGACCATTATGCACGAGGATGTGACTTTAAAATCTGGCGGACATTAAATGGGGTATTCTTGGATGAAAAAGAAATGAAAAATCTCCTTGAAAAAGGAAAGACATCCGTCTTACAAGGAATAAGAAACCAAGAAGGCCAAACTGTCACAGCACCTTTGGTTTTCGAAAACTTTAAAGTAAATGTGGGTTGATTTCTAATCTGAAATTCAATTATCGTCCATTCATTTATAAAATTTCGAAGTTGACTTGTTTACAACTTCTTTATTAATTGTTTTTAGAATTGCTTAAATACTTGAAATTATGTCAACTACGATAGATTTAAGAAAAAAATACATGAATTTGTTGATCATGCAGATGATAGGATTTTGAAAATTTTCTATGCAATTATTACTAGTGAAGAATTAGACCAAAAAAAGTTTTGGAACAAAAAATCCTTCAAGCTAGAAATGAAAAGAATAAAGGTAAGTTAATAACCGTTGATCCTTCCAATGTATGGAAAAATTTCAATAAAAATTTCTAAATCATTTTCCCTGATTTCATTAACTTAGATAGATGGACACTATCTATGTTTTTTCGGGTTTAGGAGCTGATCGCCGCGTATTTGAAAAATTGGATCTTTCGGGTTTACAAGTTATCTATGTTGATTGGTTGAAGCCTAGGCCTTCCGAAGCATTTGAAAGTTATGTGTTCCGTCTTGCTGAGCATTATCAGATTCCCAAGCAAGGGGCTTTAGTGATGGGAGTATCATTCGGGGGAATGTGCATCGCAGAGCTGGCAAAATATTATGATTTTAAAAAAACAATCCTAATTTCATCTGCAAAAACAAAAGATGAGTTACCCAAAGTACTTGGGGTATCAAAATTACTTTCATTACATAAATTATTACCTGAGGCAGCAAATTCCAAAACAGCAGCTAAAGTTTTGCACTGGCTTTTCGGTGCTAAAACTGAAGAGGAAAAGAGAATGTTGGACACTATTCTTAAAGACAGTGACCCTGATTTTCAAAAATGGGCCGTCGATAAAATTGTTAACTGGGAAAATACGGCAGTGCCAGTAAATTGCTTACATATCCACGGAGACAAAGACAGACTTATTCCCATACAATATGTTGATTACACCATCAGAGTTAAAGGCGGTGGCCACCTGATGGTATGGAATAAGGCAGCAGAATTATCTTATCCAATTCGGAATTTCTTGTTTTAATTGCAGAAAACAATCAAAGTCATGTTGCGGTCAATTGTAAAAGCATGTCTTTCCATCTATTAGTTTTCTGCTACCTTTGCAGCATATGGCAAATAAACTTTACAATCCATTTCTTGACTTTCAATTTGATAACAAAACTTGCTTTTTGTCAGGTAAGGCATTGAGCTCCGACGATGAAAAGATCCAGGTATTTCCATTGTGGATGATGCGCTCTTTTGATCTTGAGGATAAGCCTTTCAAGATGTTGGATGAAAGTATCGTAACCTATAAACAACTTCAATTGCCATGTTCTGCTGAAGTTGCAAATAAATTGGCCGAGGTGGAGGAAAAAGTAGAATTTGCTGTTCAAAATGGTTATAATGCTTTAAAGGAACTTGACCAATTGACCTTATTTCAATGGGTTGGAAAAATTTTATATGGCGTCGTCTTCAATGAGATACAAGTAGGGATTAGGCAAGCATTCCTTTCTGGCGAACAATTGAATTTTTCTCAGGCATTGGTGCAAAAGTTCAAGAATCTACATTTTATGCTACAGTCCTTGATCGTCCCGATGGAATTCGAAAATAAAAATCCATTTACCATAGCTGTTTTTCCAGTGGACAGTAGTCCTGAAACATTTATGTATCGAGATGAAATCAATACCTTGATTTTTTCAATCAGGATGAAGGATTTTGCCATTATTGCTACACTTCAGGATAATGGAGTACATGAAATATACCATGATGAGGTTTTAGCTAAGGTTAAAGATAAAGTGTTGCACCCTATTCAGTTTGAGGAAATTTGTGCAAAGTATTTTTATTCTGCCTATCTCTTCAATAGGCTGCCAGAATATACTTATATGGAAGTCCCTGAAAAAGTATTTGTAGAACCAATGCCCTTAAACGATTGGACTCTTAAGCCAATTTTTGATCAATGGACAGCAAAAACCTATGGACAGGTTCTGGAAAATTTTTGGAAGCCATGGGCTATACCTTGTTCGAGATCATCAAAGATCCTGAAAAACCCAATGACCTTTATAACTGATCAAAACGGTGATTTTGTTTCAGAAGTAAATCTGCCAAAATAAAAACATATTTATTTTAAAATCCGTAAATTTAAATTATTGATTGTTAGGTAGGTATGAGATTCTTGATCATTATATTGCTATTGTTTATTTCGAGTTTTGGTTTGGCGCAATCTAAAAGCAACGTCGATACTACAATTGTTCGCGATGTTGATGTAGTGCCTCAATTCAGGGGAGGTCAAGCGGCATGGCAAAGTTTTTTACAAAAAACAATCGATATCAGGAATGCTATTGAGGATATGGATAGTACGCAATATGTTGATTTTGGTCTTCGTCAGACAGCTATATTGGAATTCACAGTATGTGAAGATGGTGAGGTCTGTGAGATAGATATCCTAAATGAATCTAAAATTAGTCCAGCATTTGCTGAGGAAGCCGTACGCGTTATGAAACGCTCCCCAAAATGGAAACCAGCAATGAAAAATAACAAAGCCGTTCGCACCAGATTTCGTCAACCGATTACTGCAATCCTAGACCAGTTCTAACGTATTTTTCAAATTTCTTTATTTCATTTAAAGCTATTAAAGCTGAAGTTGTATCAGTTCTAATACATTGTCCAAAGTATTGGAATGTTTACTTATTTTAGGACGGAATTTAACCTAATAAGAAGGAAAAACTAATTTTTGAGATGCATCTTCCCCTAATATCTATTTAGGGTTAGATAGTTTTAATTAAAATGCTAATGAAAATCAGAAAAAAAGCAAACCAAAACTTTTTGAAAGCAGGCTTACTTGTAGCTTTCTTAGCAAGTTCAGGACTAACCTATGCACAACAAGGTATCAACTACCAATTACCCCCACAATCAATTGTCGATTTAATTGATGCGCCACAAATACCAGTTGAGGTGTTTAGTCCGGATGGTAAATATATGTTGGTATTGGATGTTCCAGGATTTGAAACTATCGTCCAAGCCTCTCAACCCGTAGTAGGGGTAGCTGGGTTGAGGATAAATCCTGTCAACAATACAACCGTTTCTGCAACATTAGGAACTTATAAGGGCGTAAAAGTACGTGACCTTTCAAAAGGAACTGAATATACGCTAAGTGGACTGCCTCAAGATGTTCAGATTTCTGATGTAAAATGGTCGTCCAAGCCTGGCTTATTTGCTTTCTTGAACAAATCACTTCAGGACACAGAACTATGGATTGGAGATTTAAACAATAAATCGGTAAGGAAAGTTCTGAGCAAAGTAAATGATACTTATGGTGGTACTTTCCAATGGAATACAGATGGAACTGCTATATTAGCTAAGCAAGTTATATCATCAAGAGGAAATGTACCTGTGGAAAACCCTGTTCCAACAGGGCCAATTGTACAGGAAAATTTAGGCGGTATAACTCCTTCAAGAACCTACCAATATCTTCTGGAAAATGCTTATGATGAAAGTCTCATGGATTATTATCTTTCTGCTGAGCTTGTTCAAGTGGATATTCAAGGTAGCAGCAAGCCTTTAGGCATTCAGGGGATATTTAAATCAGTTTCGTTTTCTCCTGATGGAAAATACATATTGACTGAAAAGGTTGTAAAACCGTATTCTTATCTTGTTCCTATCTATTTATTTCCATCTGAAGTGTCTGTGTATGCATCTGCAGGAACAAAAGTTAAGGATATTTATACCATTCCTTTGGGTGATAAATTGCCTATTAGTTTTGATGCAGTGATTGAAGGGCCTAGAGATTTTGAATGGCGTAAGGATAAAGATGCAACATTAGTTTACGTGGAAGCTTTAGACAAAGGCAACCCAAATACTGCCTCTGAGATTAGAGATGAAGTTTTCGAATTTGAAGCCCCATTTGATCTATCAACTGCAAAGAAAATATATTCTGGCACTTATCGTGTGAGAAATATTCAATGGGGAGAAGATGCAGCAATAATTTCTGAAAATTGGCGGAAAGATAGGTCTTCCAAATTGACTCTTTTAAACCCTAAAAACAATCAGGTCGTTAAGGTATTGTCGACTCGGAAATCAGAAGATACCTATACTGATCCAGGTTACTTTATCAGAAATCCGAAAGGAATGTTATTAACGGATGGAAAGGGCTCCTTATTTACTCAAGGATTAGGAGCATCACCGGAAGGGGACCGTCCTTTTGTGATGAAATGGAATGTTGTAAATGGTAAACAGGATACGCTGTACAAGTCAAAACGTGGATTCTATGAAGAACCGGTTTTCTTCAATAATTCAGGGGTAGTATATGTATCTAGAGAATCTGCGAAAGAGGCTCCAAATGTATATTCCATTAATTTGAAAAATAAAAAAGAAGAAAAAATAACAAACTTTGTTGACCCTTATCCAAGTATCGCCAATGTCCAAAAAACCCTGTTGTCTTATCCAAGAAAAGATGGATTAAATCTTTCAGGTGTTTTGTATGTGCCTGCAGATTTCAAAAAAGGAGATGCTCCATTACCAGTTTTGGTATGGGCTTATCCACGAGAGTTCAAGACCAAAGAGGCAGCAGGACAAGTTAAAGGTTCTCCGAACAGATTCCCAAGATTAGCATTTAGATCGCCAGTGTTCTGGGTTACTCAGGGCTACGCAGTAATCGATCAAGCAGATATGCCAATCGTAGGTGAAGGGACTTCGGAGCCAAATGATACATTTGTTGAACAGATAAAGGATAATGCAAGTGCATTGATTGATTATGTTGTAGATATGGGGGTTGCAGATAGAAATAGGATTGGAGTTGGAGGTCACTCTTATGGTGCCTTTATGACCGCAAATTTATTGGCTCATACAGACCTATTTGCTGCTGGAATTGCAAGAAGTGGAGCATATAACAGAACATTGACTCCTTTTGGATTCCAAGGTGAAGCTAGAACGTACTGGCAGGCGAAAGATACTTATGATGCGATGTCACCTTTCACTTATGCTCATCAAATCAAGAGACCATTATTGTTGACTCATGGTATGGACGATGAAAACTCTGGTACATTTCCTATTCAGAGCGAACGTTTATATGCCGCAATAAAAGGACATGGAGGAATTGTGAGGTTAGTAATGTTGCCAAAAGAGTTTCATGGGTATAGAAGTAGGGAAGGGGTGTTACATACATTTTGGGAACAGCACCAATGGCTGGAAAAATATGTGAAAAACAGAAAACAAGATTAATAAAGAAGGGAGCTCATCAAGCTCCCTTTTATTATTTATTATAATTCATTTCAATTTTTAAGAACCTTCCAGTTTCAGAATTCTTCTGTTTGATAAGGTCTTCAGGAGTTCCTTGGAAAAGTAATTTTCCTCCGTTTTTTCCGCCCTCCGGACCCATGTCGATTACCCAGTCTGCAGCTTTGATGACATCGAGATTGTGCTCGATTATCAATACCGTGTTCCCACGGTCTACTAATCTGTTGATAACTCCTAAAAGAACGTTAACATCCTCAAAGTGCAATCCTGTAGTGGGTTCATCCAAGATATAGAAAGTTTTTCCAGTGTCTTTCTTGGAAAGTTCCGTTGCCAACTTGACACGCTGAGCCTCTCCTCCTGATAAAGTTGTTGAGGATTGACCTAACGTAATATAACCCAACCCGACATCTTGAAGGGTCTTGATTTTTCTATAAATTGACGGTATATTTTCAAAGAAAGTCACAGCCTCATCAATACTCATATCCAATACATCCGAAATGGACTTTCCACGGTATCGAACCTCTAAAGTCTCTCGGTTATAGCGTTTTCCATTGCAGGTTTCACAAGGAACCTGAACGTCAGGAAGAAAATTCATTTCGATAATCTTCATCCCTGCGCCTTGACAGGTTTCACATCTACCACCTTTTACATTGAAAGAGAACCGACCAGGTTTATATCCGCGAATCTTTGACTCCGGCAATTGAACATATAAAGCTCGGATGTCAGAAAAAACACCAGTGTAAGTCGACGGATTCGATCGTGGCGTTCTTCCGATCGGAGATTGATCGATTTCAATTACTTTGTCGATGTTCTCCAAACCTTCAATTTTACTATAAGGCAGTGGCTTTGCCTTAGCCCTAAAGAAATGGTGGTTTAAAATGGGGTAGAGCGTATTGGTAATTAAGCTAGACTTACCTGAGCCCGAAACACCCGTTACAAGAACTAGTTCGCCCAATGGTATATCAATGCTTACGTTCTTTAAGTTGTGACCCTGGGCACCTTTTAATGATAGTGTATGGCCATTTCCTTTTCTTCTTTCTGCTGGTATTTGAATTTCTTTGGTTCCGTTCAGATAATCTGTGGTCAACGTGTTTTCCTTCATCAGTTGTTTCGGTGTGCCCTGTGCAACCACTCTTCCACCATGAACCCCAGCTGCAGGACCCATATCAATAACATAATCCGAACTTAAGATCATGTCCTTGTCATGCTCGACAACAAGAATCGAATTACCAATGTCTCTAAGGTTCTTCAATGCATTGATCAATCTTTCATTGTCGCGTTGATGAAGTCCAATGCTCGGCTCATCTAAAATATATAGAACATTCACTAATTGTGAGCCAATCTGAGTAGCCAATCGGATCCTTTGAGCTTCACCGCCCGAAAGACTTTTTGAACTACGGTTCAGCGTCAAATAATTTAAACCAACATCAAGTAAGAAGCCAATCCGGGTTTTTATTTCCTTTATGATTTCTGTCGCTATGATGTTCTGTCTTTCAGTAAGTCGTGTTTCAATGCCTTCAAACCATTCATTCAAAGCTACAATGTCCAACTCTGCAAGTTCAGAGATATTTTTGTTATCAACCTTGATATGCAAGGATTCCTTTTTCAATCTTGCACCATGGCATTCTGGACATACTACCTGAGTGCGGAATTCTTCCAATCCTTGGGATTCATCGCTGTACTTGGCATTGTTTTCCTCAAGCATCTTGAAGATTCCTGAAAATTGAACCTTATATTCTCGGGCACCATAAGAACCATAAGAAACTGTAAGTGAAATTGGCTCTTCTTCACCAAATAGAAGGTTGTCAATTAAATCCTCAGAAATTTTATCAATGGACGTCGTAAGTGATATTTCATACTTTTTAGCCACTGCTTTCAATACCGCAAAATTCCAAGAATCTTTGACAGGTCCTAAAGGAACAATAGCACCCTTCTGAATACTCAATGTACGGTCAGGGATGACTATTTTTTTATCTATTTCATAAATATACCCTAATCCATCACATCTCGGGCAAGCACCATAGGGAGAATTGAACGAAAATGTATTGGGTTGCGGTTCATCATATGAAATGCCAGATTCCGCATCCATAAGATATCTACTGAAGAACTGTTCCTTATTATCTTTACTTGAAATCTTGATAATTCCTTTGGCAGTCTTTAATGCTTGAACAATGGATGTAAACAATCTTTTACGACCTTCTTTTTCAACGATAACTCGATCAACGACAATTTCAATATCATGAATCTTATATCTGTTAACTTGCATTTTTGGAACGATATCCAAGATTTCTCCATCTACTCTTACTTTGGTGTAACCTTGTTTCCTGATTTGCTCAAAAAGCTCACGATAATGTCCTTTACGACCTTTCACAACTGGGGCAAGGATATAAATCCCTTCACCATTGAATTCTTTAAGAATTCGGTCAGTAATCTCATCGTCTGACATACGTTCCATTCTTTTTCCAGTGACATAGGAATATGCCTCTCCAATTCTAGCGTAAAGTAGACGTAAGAAGTCATATATTTCTGTTATGGTGCCAACTGTTGATCTTGGGTTTTTGGAAGTCGTTTTCTGTTCAATTGAGATAACTGGACTCAATCCCGAAATCTTATCAACATCCGGTCGCTCCATGCCACCCAAAAACTGACGGCTATAGGCAGAGAATGTTTCCATATATCTTCTTTGTCCTTCAGCATAAATGGTGTCGAATGCCAATGATGACTTTCCGCTACCACTTAAACCAGTGATAACGACAAGTTGGTTTCTAGGAAATGATACATCTATATTCTTAAGGTTGTGCACCCGTGCGCCAAATACTTCTAACTCGCTTTGATCTCCAAGGTCTACTGCTTTTCTTACGGCCATTAATCTATCCTTTTAGCAAAATGCAAAGTTACAGATTTTTAGGCTCAGATTTTTAAGTTCCTGAACTCTAATCTTGTATTAGGCAGGATAATTGAAAAGTATTACCTTTAAATAACAAATAATCACATTTTGAAGAAGCTAGACGTAAATAAAACCGAAAGAGAAATTATAGAACAGGCATTGGGACATTGGGAATCGGAACAGCTATTGACCAAGGAAAAATCTGATGAATTAAAAGAAAACTTAGATGATAAAGGTTTTGAATGGGGAATGCTAGCACGATATGCTTTCTGGATCGCTTTGGCATCATTGATTTTCTCCGTGGTTTCTTTGTTTTCAGATAGTTACCTTTCAGATCTCGTCGAAAAATTTTACGAAACTCCAAACGTGGTTTTTTGTTTAGGATTTGCAGGCTTAGCAATATTATTTTACCTATTAGGGTTTCGGAATAAAGCTAAAAACCCAGACAAAAACTTTTCCAATGAAACCTTGATGTTGGCAGGCGCCTTTTCAACTGCTGCAAGTATCGGCTTCCTAGGGCAAGTGCTCGATCGAAATGAAAACCATTTCACTTTATTGTTCTTATTGTCGATTATCATTTATGCTGTGTTATCCATTAAGCTATCTTCAAAATTATTGTGGGTATTTACATTAGTGGCATTAGGAATCTGGTTTGCCACAGAAACAGCTTATCATAGTAATTGGGGTTTTAAATTCTGGGGTATGAATTATCCCCTTAGGTTTACCATATTTGGACTATTATTGACTGGATTTGCAATTTTTATCCAACCAAGAATTAAGTCATTATCTATTTTCCAATCCACGTCATATGTAGTTGGGTTGTTATATACCATGATCGCGCTGTGGATGCTTTCTATTTTTGGAAATTATAGCGATTTCGATAAATGGTCGAGTGTTCGACAATACGAAATTTTCTACTGGGGATTGTTGGGAATCGGTATCTCTTTGGGGCTGGCGATTTATGGAATGAAAACTAAAGACCATGTGTCAAGAGACATTGGTTTTGTATTCTTTATTCTAAACTTGTACACCCGATTTGTAGAGTATTTATGGGATAATATGAATAGGACTATTTTCTTCCTTTTAATTGCCATATCTTTCTGGTTTGTAGGACGCTGGGCAGAAAGTATATGGAAGAAAAAATAAATGCTTATCAATATTTAATACCATGTTCCTTTAAGAAATATACGGCATTTTTCTCATGTTCCTTCAATGGTTTTAGTTCTTCTTCCGTCAAAGAGGAAGCAACGGAAGCATAAAACTTTTTTATTTTTGGGATGATCTTTTCTGCAATTAATTTTACCCTTTCGATATGAAATTCGGAAGTAATGATTATCAACAGATCAGGATTATATTTCTCTAAAAAGGATTTTGACATCGAGAAATCTTGGACCGTATTAGTAGATGCTATTCCTTTTAAAAACCTTTCTTTTGGAATCCCTTTCAAGATCAGGAATTCTTGTGCATAATAGTAGTGTGGTTTTGAAGTATTATTGAAATGCTCTCCTTTTCCTCCAGTACATATAATTTTCGCTGTGCTGTAACAGGTAGCCAAATCAAATGCTCTGTATAATCTATCGATAGCAATAGGAGATAGTTGTCCGTTGTCATCGTTTGGTGCTCCAAGCACCATAATTAATTTATTCATCAATAATCAAATCTATAATTTTGGAATTGTCGATGTAATATAGTTTAATTATTAATAATATTAATAAAAAATATTAATCAAAAGTATAAAAAATAATGATTAAAAAATTGATTATCAATCATTGATATCCAAAAAAGGCTACCCGGTAAGGTAGCCTTATATAATTGAATTGATTTTTTCTTATAGATGGATTACTTCACCGTATGCATCAGCTACTGCTTCCATAATCGCTTCACTCATCGTAGGGTGTGGGTGAACTGCTTTCAAGATTTCATGACCTGTAGACTCCAATTTACGGGCTACAACTACTTCTGCAATCATTTCAGTTACATTTGCTCCAATAAGGTGAGCACCTAAGAATTCGCCATACTTCGCGTCAAAGATCACTTTTACAAACCCATCTTTCGCGCCAGCAGCAGATGCTTTACCTGATGCTGAGAATGGGAATTTTCCAACTTTGATTTCATATCCAGCTTCTTTAGCTGCTTTTTCTGTAAAACCTACAGAAGCAACCTCTGGAGAACAATAAGTGCATCCTGGAATATTGTTGTAATCAATAGGGTCAACATGTAAACCTTTGATCTTCTCAATACAAGTGATACCTTCAGCCGAAGCTACGTGAGCTAATGCCTGTCCTTTTACAATATCTCCGATAGCATAAACACCATCGATGTTAGTTTTATAATAGTCATCAACAACAACACGGCCTTTGTCAGTTTTTACACCTACCTCTTCAAGACCTAAGTTTTCAATGTTAGGAGTAATACCAACAGCAGAAAGTACAACTTCAGCTTCTAATGTCTCAGTTCCTTTTTCAGTTTTGATTGAAACTTTACAAAGATCACCTTTCGTATCTACTGATTGTACTTCAGATTTGGTAAGGATGTTGATTCCAGCTTTTTTAAGGGATTTTTCTAATTGTTTTGAAACTTCCTCATCTTCAACTGGAACGATGCGGTCCATAAATTCAACGATGGTAACTTTAGTGCCGATTGCATTATAGAAGTATGCAAATTCAACTCCGATTGCACCCGAACCTACTACAACCATTGATTTAGGTTGTTTTGGAAGAACCATTGCTTGTCTGTAACCGATAATTTTCTTGCCATCTTGCGGAAGGTTAGGAAGTTCTCTAGAACGAGCTCCTGTAGCAAGGATAGTGTGTTTCGCTGTATATTCATTGGTAGATCCGTCTGCCGCTTTCACTTCGATTTTACCACCTTTTTTAATCTTTGCCGTACCCAAGATCACATCGATCTTGTTCTTCTTCATTAAGAACTGGATACCTTTACTCATGCCATCTGCTACACCACGACTTCTTTTCACAATAGCGTCAAAGTCGGCTTCTCCCACCATTTACTTTGATACCATAATCAGCAGCATGATTTAAATATTCGAATACTTGAGCACTTTTCAATAGTGCTTTGGTAGGAATACAACCCCAGTTAAGGCAAATTCCACCTAATGCGTCACGTTCGATAATGGCAGTTTTGAATCCTAATTGAGCAGCGCGGATTGCCGCAACGTATCCACCTGGACCACTACCGATAACAATAATGTCGTAATTCATAAATATTAATTGTCGTTATGTTTGCAAAATACAATTCATCAAAAATACACATTTTTTATTTAGTCAGGTCATATCTTTTCGGCAAGAAAGTCATTTTTATGCCCTATATGTCATATCGAGGTCACTTCCCACTTGGGCATTTCCTTTACATAAAGGTTTTCCTTTTCTTTGCGCTGACTAATAGTAATTTATATGTTAAGAATATTTCAGCAAGTTGCCCTATGGGAGGCAATCTCTACCGTTTTGTTGTTTTTTGTCGCTATGCCTTTAAAGTATTTTGGTGGAATCCCCGAAGCTGTACGCGTAGCAGGGTCAATCCATGGATTTCTAGTGGTCCTATTCGTTGTCCTTTTAATAGCATGTTGGCAAACTTATAACTGGAAATTTGGTCGAGTTGTGAAATATTTTGTCCCTGAGCTTGATCCCAATAGTTTCTTTTTGGGTAGAAAAAGATCTTAAAAAAGAAATTAACGCTCAAAGAACAGCCTAATCCCTCTTGTTGATATTGGGCTCAATCCCCATATAGGCATACGTAATTTCTGTTTTGCCATGTGGGGTTGGGGTACCGTCTTTGTCTAAATTGACAAAAACTAACTTATCAATCGATAGAATAACCATCCTGGTGATTTTATTCCTCACAACACATCTCATGGTCAAGGAGGTCCGCCCAAAGTTAGTGGCCTCAATACCGAGCTCAATAATATCCCCTTGCTTTGCAGAGCTGACGAAATTTATTTCTGAAATGTATTTTGTAACTACATGAGGATTCCCGAGTTGTACAATAGCATAGATAACTGCTTCTTCATCTATCCATCTTAGTAATGTTCCTCCAAATAAAGAACCATTAGGGTTTAGGTCTTCGGGTTTGACCCATTTTCGAGTATAAAAGTTCATAATACAAAATATGAAAATCTGACGATAAGTATCAAGAAAAAACGGGAAGAAGAAATAAAAAGGGCAAACTAATTTGTTTGCCCTTTTGAATTTTTATTAAGCGTGGATCGCTCTGTTTGCAGTCGCTGCAAGTGCAGCTTCTTTGAATGCTTCAGTAAAAGTTGGGTGAGCATGGCAAATTCTACCGATATCTTCTGCAGATGCACGGTATTCCATAGCAACCACAGCCTCAGCAATCATATCTGCAGCACGTGGACCAATCATCTGAACTCCTAGGATCTCATCAGTCTCAGCATCAGCTAATACTTTAATGAAACCATCAGTGTCACCCGATGCTTTAGCACGTCCAGATGCCTTGAATGAGAAGCTTCCAGCTTTATATTTTTTACCTTCTTCTTTTAGTTGCTCTTCAGTTTTACCTACTGCAGCAACCTCAGGCCATGTATAAACTACTCCTGGGATTAAGTTATAATCAATATGAGGTTTTTGTCCTGCAATTGCCTCAGCTACGTAGATACCTTCATCTTCTGCTTTGTGAGCCAACATAGCACCTTTGATCACGTCCCCAATGGCATAAACACCAGCAACAGAAGTCTCCAAATGCTCGTTAACAGGAACTTTGTTTCCTCTTTCTTCCGTTTTGATGCCAATGTTTTCAAGGCCTAAACCTTCAGTGTATGCCGTTCTTCCAACAGCAACAATGCAATAATCTCCCTCTAATACAACATCTTGATCCTTAGAATCTTTTGCAGTAACAGATACTTTTTTGCCCTTAACTGTAGCACCAGTAACTTTGTGGTTCAAGAAGAATTCCATACCTAAGTTTTTCTTCAAAACTCGTTGTAATTCTTTACCAAGACCAGCATCCATGGTAGGGATAATTGATTTCGCATATTCGACTACTGAAACCTTAGCACCAAGTCTTGCGTAAACTGAACCTAATTCCAAACCGATAACTCCACCACCAATGACAATCAGATGTTTAGGAACTTCTGTAAGATTTAATGCTTCAGTAGAAGTGATGATACGTTTCTTATCGATAGGAAGGAAAGGTAATGCAGTTGGTTTTGAACCGGTAGCTATAATTACATTTTTAGTGCTTAATTCCTCAACCTTGCCATCTTCAGCAGTAACCTTGATCGTGTTTTTGTCAACAAAAGATCCTACGCCTTGGAAGCTGTCGATTTTGTTCTTTTTAAATAAAAATGTGATACCAGCAGTGTTTTGAGCAATTACATCATTCTTACGGTCGATCATTTTTTTCATGTCAACTTTCAGGTTGCTCAAGCTAATACCGTGTTGTTCAAAATTATGAGCAGCATTGTGATAGTGTTCTGATGAATCTAACAATGCTTTTGATGGAATACATCCAACGTTAAGACAGGTACCTCCAAAAGTGCTATATTTCTCAATAACAGCTGTTTTTAAGCCTAATTGCGCACAGCGGATAGCGGCAACATAACCACCTGGACCACTTCCGATTACGATTACGTCGTATTGCATAGAATTTTTTCTTTGTTTACGTGGCAAATTTACAGTTTTAAAACGGAAATAAAGTATTTAGAAAGGAGTATTTAGTATTTAGATTTTTCAATCAATCATGACCCGAATCCAATTCAAATCGGTGGGAAGGAAGAAAATCAATGACAAAAAAATAGGGCCCCAAATGGTGGCCCTAGATTTTTATATTCTTCTTTAAAATTATTCTGCAACGATTTTACCTTGCATAATTCCAAAGTGACCAGGGAAACTACATAGATAAGGATAAACACCTTTTTCTAAAGTAAATGTAATTTTATCTTCTTGACCTGGACCTAATAATTTTGTGTGCGCAACGATTGAAGATAATGCAGATTTAGGGATATATTGATTATCCGCTGCAGCCGCAGCCTCTCCTCCAAATGTAGCGATATCAACGCCTGGTTTCAAAACTACAAAGTTATGACCCATTGACTCGATTGGCATAGTACCTACGTTTTTGAA
Organism: Sphingobacterium daejeonense; assembly: GCF_901472535.1. Taxonomy (NCBI): domain Bacteria; kingdom Pseudomonadati; phylum Bacteroidota; class Sphingobacteriia; order Sphingobacteriales; family Sphingobacteriaceae; genus Sphingobacterium; species Sphingobacterium daejeonense. Next base: position 611,155 of record NZ_LR590470.1, read on the forward strand.
CGTTAATTCTACAGGCTCTCCAGCTTTAACACGAATTAAGTTTGTATTAAATTGCATTTGATCGTTTCCTTCAACTGTCCATGCATTCGATAGAGTAACATTCTCTATCCCTGGTACAGTCTCAGTTGTCGTAGTTGCTTCAGTTTCTGTTGGTGTAGTGGTTTCGGTTGAAGCGCCTTCCTCTTTCTTCTCAGCGTTATTGCCACAAGAAGTAATTCCAATTGCTAAAACTAGCGCTGGAATGATGAATAATTTCTTCATAGCTATTTTTATAATATAATTTTATACGAATTTAACATAAATTATTGATTTAAACGAGCTTTAAATTGTTAAGAGGTCATTTTTGGATTCTTATTTTTATTAGTTACCTGAATTATTTTTTGATATAGCTCGATCGGATCAAATGGTTTGCCAATAACACCGTCGGCACCAGCTTGATAGGCCGCAGCTTGCTCATGCTCCAATACCGAAGCTGAAATAGTGATGATTGGAATACCATGCTTTTCAGGAATAATGTGATTCTTGATTTCCTTGATCGCCTCAAAACCACTCATAATAGGCATATGGGTGTCCATTAAGATCAGATCATATTGCTCACTCTCAACCTTTTCAAGAGCAAGACGGCCATTTTTGACAATATCAACATGGCAATTCCAACTTCTTAACATATGCGCCAACATGAACGAGTTCAATTCATTGTCCTCAGCTACCAAAACTTTCATCTTTTCAAATTTTGGAAAGCTGTTGTACGTAGGAACTTCTTTCTCTTTTTCAACTTCACTCTGCGCCGACTCCTCAAACCAACCCTCAAAATAAAATTCAGAACCTTCACCATAGACACTGTTGGCTCCAACATCTCCGTTGAGTAACTTGGCCAAACGTTTAACAATTGCCAAGCCTAGACCCGTACCGCCAAATTTTTTGGTAATACCATCGTCTGCCTGTTCAAAAGCCATAAATATTTTGTCAACAGAATCCTCACGAATACCAATTCCAGTGTCTTTTACCGAAAAACGAAGTTGATAACGCTCAAAATCCTTGTTAATGACTTGAACAGTCAATTTAATAGATCCTTTTTCAGTGAACTTTAAACTGTTTGATACGAAATTGCTAATGATTTGTTGTAGACGTAAAGAATCATAATGTATATACTGTGGAACATCTTCTTCAACTTCAATATTGAACTTGAGGTTCTTGTGGGTAGCCTTGATCTTGAAAATCCTATTGATGTCCTCAATCATCTTTGTCAGACTGAAATCCTCAAATTCAATTTTCAACATCCCTGAATCTATCTTCGAAAGATCCAAAATGTCATTGATAATCAATAATAATGAATGTGAAGCATTGTCCAACCTTTTTAACCAGTCTTTTTGTTCTACCGTTAACTCCGAACTTTTGAACATGTGCATGATTCCCATAATGCCATTAATAGGTGTTCGGATCTCATGGCTCATGTTGGCTAAAAATATTTCTTTAGATTTCCTGGCTTGAATAGCCTCCTCACGAGTTTTTAATAATTCAATCTTGGATTCTTCAAGTTCCTTGTTCTTTTGAATCAGTTCCTGCTGAATCAAAATCTGTTGAACAAAAGATTTAACCTTTGCAATAGTGATTTCAGGATTTAATGGCTTGTAGAGATAATCAACAGCACCACTTTCTAAACCTTTCAAGAGGTATTTATCTTCCTTCGAAATGGCGGTAACCATGATAGCCATGATATGACTGGTTTTAGGATTTGATTTTAGTAATGAAACAAACTCAAATCCATTGATTTCCGGCATTTGAACGTCTACCAAAGCAATTGATATATCATCCTTCCAACAAATTTTAAGAGCATCGTTGGGATCAGTGGAACTTATGATATTTACATGGTCTACTTCCTGTAGCAAGGCATGAAGACTGATGATATTTTCTTCCTTATCATCCAATATCAGAATATTGATCGTTTTCATAGGTGACATTACGTTAACTGACTGAAATAATCTATAATTTGTTGATTGGAAAGAACCTTAACCTTTTTCGAGGATTGCATTCCTGCTTGCGGCATAGTCTCAATCACTGCTTCCTGAGGGTTCTGTGCATAGCAAACCGCTCCATAGTTAATTAAGGTCTTTATTCCTTCTGATCCATCATTATTTGCTCCAGATAGAATAAATGCTGTCGCATGATTACCATAAACTGCAGCAACTGATTCAAAAAAAACATCGATAGATGGCCTGGAAAACTGAACAGGATCAGAAATGTCCAAAGAAAAAATATGATCCGGTTCCACTAAAGTGTGGTAACCCGGAGGTGCAAAATATATGTGATTTCCTAATATCGGAAGTTTGTCGCGAACTGAAATAACATTGCGATTGAGCCGTTTTGATAAACTGGATTCTATTTTCGTTTCGTACTTCGAATTTCGGTGAAGCACAATGACAATAGCGTCGCTGAATGCTGTTGGAAGACTGTCAAGAATTTCCACTATCAGTTCATAGGCCCCTGCGGAACCGCCGATAACGATGATGTTTTCTGATGGAATCTCCATTTCTATTTGATTTTTTGGTAGATGTTATATTCCTTGTCAATCACTTTAAAATTCTCCATGATATCATGTCGAATCAAGGTCTCCTTTGTCCCCAAACATAGAAACCCAAATAAAGCTAATGATTGATAGAATAAATTGATGACATGTTCTTGTAGCCTGAGATCGAAGTAAATCAATACATTCCTACAGGTGATGAGCTGAAACTCATTAAAAACCTGGTCAGTAGCTAAATTATGTGTCGAGAATAAAATGTTCTGTCTTAGATCGTGATTGATAATCGCTGCATCATATCTTGCCGTATAATAATTGGACAGACTTTCAGTAGAATTATATGCATTGAAATTATCTGAATATTCCTTGAACTTCTTCAGAGGATAGATCCCTTTTTTTGCGACATCTAGAACTTTGCTATTGATATCAGTGCCATAAATAAATGATCGGTCACTCAGGTTATTTTCTTTTAATAATATGGCTAAAGAATAAACTTCCTCGCCAGTTGAGCAGCCTGCGCTCCAAATCTTTATCCTAGGAAAGGTCTGTAGATAAGGGATGATTTCCTTGTTGAGTTTATTGAAAAAACCAGGGTCACGGAACATTTCAGTAACATTGACGGTCACTTCCTGAATAAAGTATTGCTGAAATCCATCGACATTGATCAAGGCATTTTTCAAATCAACCATATCCATGTCTTCAAGATTCATGATCCGCTGAATCCTACGTTTTAATGAAGAACGTGTATATCCTGATAAATCAAAATCAGATACATTCTTCAGTAGAAATACGATTTCTTCTACCTCTTGAAAACTCAACTCATAAGGACCCTTTAACTCAGCCATACTTGCATTAATGATACTAATTTGTCTAAATCAATAGGCTTGCTGACATAGTCATTCGCTCCTAGCTCTATTGATTTCTCACGGTCACCTTTCATCGCCTTTGCAGTTACGGCTATGATAGGCAATTGATTGAACTTTTTGTTTTTCCTTATTTCCTGAATCGCCTCATAGCCGTCCATTTCTGGCATCATGATATCCATTAAAACAATATCTATCGTCTTGTTGCCATCGTTGAGAATGTTTAAGGCCTCCAATCCATTGTTTGCAATTTCAATCTGCATATTGTACTGCTGGAGTGAAGAAGTTAAGGCAAATACATTCCGCATATCGTCATCAGCAATCAAAACCGTTTTGTGATCAAGAGTACTTGTTCCGTAATTCTCCTTAGGACTTATCTTCTCAGGATGCTTTATAGGATTATAAGCTGGCTTGGAAAGTTTATTTAAGAAAAGGTTCACCTCATCAATCAATCTATTGTTTGATTTACTAGACTTTAAAACCATAGACTGTGTATGTCTCATAATCCTTTCCGTTTGTTCTGTACTTAAATCATACGCTGTGTTTATGATTACAGGTAGCTTTTCATACTTAGGATTGGATTTGATGACATCCAACATTTCCAAACCGCTGCCATCAGGTAACTTGACATCTAAAATGATACAATCTAAGTTCTTCTCCTGTTCTAACTTTTTTAATCCTGATTCAACAGTGAAAGCTTGAATAACATTGATGTTCTGCTCTGCGAAAGCTTTTTTAATAAGGTCACTCTGGAATTCCTGATCTTCTATCAAAAGTATCTTCTTCAATTCCTTGTCCACATTCAGCTTGATGTTTTCAAATGCTTGACTGATACTTTCTCCTGTCACAGGTTTTGCCATGAAACCAATTGCTCCACTTTCAAGGAAATCCTTCTTGTTGAAATTGGCCGCTGACATCATATGGATAGGAATATGCTTGGTGGATTCATTTGCCTTCAAGGTTTTCAAAACTTCCCATCCGTCAGCCAATGGTAGCATAACATCTAGGATGATGGCATCTGGAATGAAGTCTTTGGCCATCTGAATACCCGCCATGCCATCATATGCATTTTGAACATGAAACCCGAATTCTTCAGCAAATTCCTTCAGAATGTCAGCAAAATTGACATCATCTTCAATGATAAGAATGGTTTTGTTTTCTCGGAGTTCAATCTCAAGGTCATCCAGCTTGACCTCAGTAATTGAAACAATATCACCTTCTTGTGGCAATTTTGTAGAAATAAGAGGTTTGGCAGCTATAGGATGTGACTTTTGAGTTGCCTCTGGAACTTCATTAAATGGAATGATCAAGGTGAACTTACTTCCTTTCCCTGATTCACTCTCTAATGTTATACGCCCACCTAATAAGGATGCTATTTCTTTTGAAATTGATAAACCTAGCCCTGTGCCACCATACTTCCGACTCGTGGATCCATCTTCTTGTCGGAATGCTTCGAAAATCAATGCTTGTTTATCTTCAGATATTCCCTTTCCATTGTCAGAAACTGCAAAATGAAGATTGCCAGTTTGGTTGAAAATTTGAAGTTTAATCTCACCATTTGGAGCCGTGAACTTAAATGCATTAGAAAGGAAGTTCTTTAAAACCTGTTCAAGACGGTATTCATCTGTAATGAATTCCTCAGGTGAATTAGAAGTGTCAATTTTAAATTGAATTGATTTTTCCTTCGCTACCTCTTTAAACAGGGATTCTAAATTGGAAGCAAATGACTTACTGTTAATTGAATCCTTGTGGATCTCAACTTTACCTGATTCAATTTTTGCCAAATCAAGCAATTCATTGATTAATTGCAATAGATCTGATCCGGCATTATGAATTACAGATGCATATTTAACCTGCTCATCACTTAGATTATCATGCTTGTTGTCTTGAAGTAGTTTGGCCAAGATCAAGATACTATTCAATGGCGTCCTTAATTCATGGCTCATGTTTGCCATAAATTCTGACTTATATTTACTGGCCTGTTCAACCTCAGTTATCTTCTGTTCAACAATGGTATGTGCATGATTTAAATCAGTATTTCTTTTTTCCAGTTCTGCGGCTTTTTCATTAAGCTCTTTATTGGCTTGGGAGAGTTCTTCTTGTTGAACACGTAATTCTTCCTCAGACGCCTCTAATAAGTTGGTTTTATAAACCAATTCCTCATTTGTAATTCGCAACTCTTCTTGTTGTGCCTCAAGTTCTTCGGTTTGTCGTTGAGTTTCTTCCAATAAGCCTTCAACCAATGCATGACTTTGTCTGCTGTGTAGCGAAGAACCAATAGAACGACTTGTTCTATTGAGGTACGTTAAAATATTTTCACGTTTTGATTCTGGATAAGTTCCAATAATTTCTATTAAGGCAATGCAATAATCTTCATATACAATTGGATATAAGATTACATCTGCTTCAATAGCTTTTATTGTGCCGGTTTTTATCTTTGTATTGTTGATGTCGATTGAAGGAAGGATTTTAGGTTTTTTAGAATCAACCACAGAACCGAGTATTCCTTCACCTAATTTGAACTCTTCAATTTTATCAATTTCATCGAGACCAATTGAATCCTTTAAAGCAAACTCATAAGAGTCAATTTTACGAATGTAAAAAGCACCAGCAAATGATTTTGTGACTTCGGAAATCACTCCCAAAGATGTATTTGCAATCTCAGCTTCAGAATTTACACTAGAGATGGTATTATGAAGCTTGGAAGAATTCGTCAACACCCAGTTAACATTTTCAAGCTCTTCGGAAGTCTTCGTCAGATTATTGTTGAGTTCTTTTTCTTTTCTTGTATTTCTTCGCAGGTATTCCAAGATCCTCAAGGTTTGGAAAAAAGCGAAGAAAATGACCAGCAAAGATAAAACTCCTAATATTGCTGTAAATATCCTAGTTCTTGAAAGTTCTTTGTTTCCTTGATCGGTCAAGGTTTGCCGTGCAAGTATCACATCATTGGTGAAGGCGTTTCTAGCTTCATTTATACGAGTCTGTTCTTCAGCCAATGACTTTAAAATAGCGTCAGAATTTTCAGTGTTGAAATCATGGTCATTATTGACAATTGATTGTGTAAGAGTTTTAACAAACTCGACTGAAGCAGGCGCAACAGCATATAGATCGTTGGGTTCTTCTATCTTTCTGATGATTTCTTGAACTTCATCATTCAGTTGTTCTTCAACCAAAGGTTCTGAATTACGTTCTAGATTCTTGTACTTAGAAAGTTTCTGAAGGTCAAGCTCCCATTCTTGAATCAAATAAAAACGTTCTTGACCTAATTCAATGTAGTGATTGATGTTATTAGAATAGGCGTTCTGTTTGTTGAGGAAATACCAATAAGAAAAAATAATTATTAGATTGGCAACAATAATACTTGCAATAAATTGCCATCTTAATTGACTAAACTTATTCATGTTAGAAAAGAATGTTAGCGATAAAATTCATAAGTACAAAATTAAAGTCCATTGAAAAACTTTCAAATATAAGATTTTGAGGCAATTAGCCTGTTACCTCATTTGACTAAAATTTTTGCAAATGTAAGGAAGAAAATGATAAACATAGTCTTGTTTAATTCTTTTACAAATACTTGTTTTTTAAATCAAATGGTTCAAATCCAACGAATTGATCGTTGTAAAATCTGTTTTTTTGTTTAAAAATTCACTTAACTAAGGATAAAAAATTAATAATAAGCAAGTTAGTGTTAAATTCAATATTAATAATTCTTGAATTTAGCCTATCCATCCAACTGTGTGGCGCAACATATAAAAATATAAATACTTTCTTAATGTTTAAAGATTTTTAAACTCTTTTTGGGAAATGTGCCTGAAAAATAATCGATTAATAACGAGGATAATGAGAATCTGTTTGATTTATTTTTTTATCTTTAAGAAGTCAGAAAACAATATTAATCTATAAGTTAATGGATTCACCAATTCAATTAGTTCTCATTATCACAGGTTCTGTAGTAGCAATCTTTTTGTTGTTATACATACTCCCTGTAAATCTCTGGTTTACAGCTCAATTGTCAAATGTAAAAATCAGTCTATTAAATTTAGTTCTGATGCGTTTGCGTAAGGTTCCACCATCATTGGTAACCAATGCAATGATCACTTCTACAAAAGCTGGTCTTAAAATTACATCTAATGAAATTGAGACACATTATTTGGCCGGAGGAAATGTCAATAAAGTTATTAAAGCATTGATTTCTGCAGATAAGGCAAATATTCCCTTGGATTTTAAATTGGCAACGGCAATTGATCTCGCAGGTCGTGATGTATTTGATGCGGTACAGCTTTCTGTAAATCCTCAAGTCATCAATACTCCTCCTGTAGCAGCTGTAGCAAAGGATGGAATTCAATTGATTGCAAAAGCAAGAGTAACAGTACGTGCAAATATCAACCAATTAGTAGGGGGTGCCGGTGAAGAAACAATCCTGGCGCGTGTAGGTGAGGGTATAGTAACAACTATTGGTTCTTCATTAAACCATAAAGAGGTCTTAGAAAATCCAGATAGGATATCCAAAACGGTCCTTTCTAAAGGTCTGGACTCAGGTACTGCCTTTGAAATATTATCTATTGATATTGCAGATATCGATATTGGCGAAAACGTGGGTGCAAAACTTCAAACTGATCAAGCTGAAGCGGATCTGAAAGTTGCAAATGCTCGGGCTGAAGAACGTAGGGCAATGGCGGTAGCAACAGAACAAGAATGAGGGCTAAAGCGCAAGAAGCTAAAGCAAAAGTAATTGAAGCTGAATCGCAAGTGCCAATGGCAATGGCCGAAGCTTTTAGAAACGGTAATCTCGGAATTATGGATTACTATAAAATGCAGAATATTCAGGCAGATACTGAAATGAGAACATCAATCTCAAAACCTCAAGGTCCGGATAAAAAATAAAAAATATTCAATTAGTAAAAAAGCCATGCAATAAATAAATGCATGGCTTTTTTAATACAAAAAAACCCTGACGATGGGCGCCAGGGTTTGATACTAACCAATTATAAACCTAAATTATGAAAAGACAATTTTTAAATATTAATTCTACTTATACGTGGAATTATGAAACAAAGGTACGCTGAGAATTAATATTAGCCAAGAGTTTTAGAGAAAAAGTTTCCTTTGCAACCATTTTCTGACAATTCTCTGATTTATCTGTTGCAACAAATAAAAAATTGGCTTAATCGGATTAAAAATTGACTCAATAAGGTCTCTAAAATTTATTTATTTTTGAGGATATCAATTCATTATGGTCTTAAAAAAATTTGCTGGGATTAAAGCAGTAGTATTGGATGTCGATGGGGTATTAACTGATGGGAAACTTTTGGTTACCGAAAATGGAGAACAGCTTCGTTCCTTCTTTGTAAAAGATGGATATGCTATGCAATTAGCTGTAAAAATGGGTTTGCATATTTGGGTTATCTCCGGAGGTAAATCTGAAGGTGTTCGCAAAAGACTAGAAGGACTGGGAATTACTGAAATCCATTTGGGGGTAAAGAATAAAATGGAAATATTGAAACAGCTCCAGGCAAAATATGAATTGAATCATTTCGATCTAATGTATGTGGGTGATGACATGCCAGACTACGAGGTAATGCAAGCGGTTGGACTTGCAGTATGCCCAAATGATGCGGTAGAAGATATCAAAACTATCTCGCATTATATGTCGCCAAAGAATGGGGGTGAAGGTGTGGTGAGAGATGTATTGGAGAAGATACTAAAACTCAAAGGTAAGTGGGGTGTTCAAACTGAAATTAAAAGTGTTTAATGATTTTACAGGAAAGAATAAAAAATATTCCTATCATTTTAGGATCTAAATCTCCAAGAAGAAAAGAATTATTGTCCTCAATGGACCTTGCATTTACTGTAGAGATTAGGGAAACAGATGAAAGCTTTGATGAAAGTTTAGATCCTATTTCCGCCGTGAAATTTATAGCTGAAACAAAGTTAGGTGCTTTCGATGATAATGGATTGTACGATAAATTGATCATCTGTGCAGATACTGTTGTTGTAGATCACATGGGTACTGTAATTGGTAAACCAAAGGATGAAAATGAAGCTATTGACGTAATTTCAGGACTTTCAGGCAAAGAACATAAAGTATATACTGCAGTCGCTATTTCATATCAAGGAAAAAGAATTTCATTTGTTGAAGAAACCATAGTTTGGTTCAATGAGTTGTCTGGTGAAGAGATTAAATATTATGTTATGAGGTACAAACCAATGGACAAAGCGGGTTCTTATGGCATACAAGAATGGATCGGGAGAGTTGGCATTGAAAGGATTGTAGGTTCCTATGAAAACGTAATCGGTCTGCCTACTGCAAGACTTCAAAAAGAACTGAAAAAAATGTTCAAATAAAAAACAAGGGCGAGAATATATACTCTCGCCCTTTATTTTTGAAGCATTAGGATTTGCTCAAAATTATTTAATATGATACCTGATTCCAGTATAGAACATTCGGCCAGCAATAGGTCCCCAAAGCATATTGGTGTCGAAATTTTGTCCAAATGGCTGATCAAATGCTAGGATTGGATCTTTCTGATAGAAATTACTCAGATTCTCCCCACCAACATAGATGTCGAAATTCTTATTCTTTCCAAAAGATTTACTCACTTGAGCATTCATGGTTACATACGCATCTGAATGTGTTGCCAATTGATATTCTACAGGATTGCTACTCGTATTTGGCAATCTTTTAGGACCAACTACATTTAAAGTATAATCAAAACTCCATCCCGAATGGAGATTATAAGCCAAATTCATGAATCCTCTATGTTTGGCTGTCAAAGGTTTTTGCAATGTACCTGTATTATAATCCGTCTTTACATCTAACATTCTATAAGCCATTCTCACTTCGAAATGATTCAACGGCATAAATCTTAACTCTGCCTGTAAACTATTAGAATATGATTTGCCATCTAAGTTATAAAATGAAACTTCACGAGGATTTTCAAAATCAACTACGACTTGATTTTGGAAATTATTGTGGAACAATTCAACTGAAACTCCAGATTCCCTACCGAATATTTGAAAGCTCTGATCAAAGGTAAGACCGGTATTCCATGATACTTCAGGCTTTAATCCGTAAGCACCTTCTCCATTCACTAAGGTTGCCAGTCCATTGATTGTTCTGCTAGAAGCAAAGATTCCTAGATTCTCCGCAAAAATGTTGGCAGTTCTTTGTCCGCGGCCAGAACTCAACCTAATCGTTGTCCCCAAAACGGGTTCATAACGTAATACCGCTCTCGGCGTAGTAAACCAACCATAAATATTGTTGTAATCTTGCCTTAGTCCTAAAACAGCATCAAATTTCTCGTTAGGACTAAAAGTATATTCCGCAAAAGCACCCGCAACAGCTTCTTTCCTGCCAAACTGATAACTGTAATCATTCTCTGAATTATATCGATTCAGGTCCTCATTCAATTTATCATATTGCAGTGAAGCTCCAACCTTATATTTATGCGCAACATTTCCTAAAATATCTTGAAAAAGAAGGTTCGCATAAAATGAATTCTGTTCATTATCATATGAATTAAGTCCAAAATAGCTTTCTTGTTTATATTGACTTGCTGATAGTTGCAAACCAATACTGCGGTGTTTGTTCGTTGGGAATACATAGCCTAATTTACCAAACCCTTCGATCCTTTGATTCTTGAAGCCTAGACCATATTTGTTAGTCGTGTACTTATCAGTTTTTTCGTTGAAATCAATCTGTCCACCGACACGGTCATCATGCAAGAATTTTACACCAAATTGAGCAATAATACCTTTCCCATTTTCAAAATGCCAACGATTAACTCCTGAAAATAAATTCCCTACAGGCATATCGCGGAAACCATTGTTGCTGAAATTCATTTCTTTGTTGTACATAAAATTATCATGCAACAAGAGGCCAACTGACCATTTTTCATTGATATGATGGGATAAATTTAAGTTCACATCAGTTCTTCCCATGTTATTTGCATAGGCATTAAAATAAAGCTTCTCGCTGTTGTGAGGTTTCTTTAATTCTACATTGATCTGTCCAGCCATATTCTCAAAACCATTGGCAACAGAACCAATACCTTTACTAATATTAATTGCTTCAATCCAGGTGCCAGCGATACTGTTTAGCCCTAATGGTGATGCGAATCCCTAGGTCCTGGTAAACCTTCCACGGTCAATTGGGAGTATATTCCTGCTAATCCAAGCATCTGAATCTGCTTACTGCCTGTTACGGCATCACTGCTCACAACATCGACAGACGCATTAGTGGAGAAACTCTCACTTAAATCACAACATGCAGCTTTGAAAAGCTCCTTGGCAGTAATGGTCTCAACCCTGTTTGGAGATAGTTTAGAAATATAATTAGATTTTTGACGCCTTGTTACTACAATTTCTTGTAAGGTATTGTTCCTAGCTTGAATCACTAAAACCTCATGAAGGTTCTTTACCTCAACGGTATCTCCTTGCATGCTAGCATGTGAAAATACCAAACGACGATAGGGCTTTTGGTGCATTATCTTAAAAACACCGTTTTCATTCGTCTTAACTTTTTTACTGGGATCATCTAGCCAATAAATTGTTACCTCTGTGATAGGTGTTAAGTCGCCTTTTTCACTTTCATTGACAACAACGCCAGTTACTTCATGGTCATGGTCGTGGTCATGTCCTCCATTTTCATCATGGGCATGATCTGCATGAGTCGTATCTGCCGAATGATGGTCATCAGAACCTAATCTATCATAAAGACAACATTCATGCAGTTCCTCATAAACGGCATCATCAGCCCTGAATCCTTCTGTATCATGCCCTACAGCAGCAATGCCTTGTTTTATTTTATCTACTGTGATTTTATCAGCATCAAATGTAACAGTAGCAATACCTGTTGTTGCATCCCATTCAATGGATTCAGCACCTGAATCCTTTCCAGCTGTTTCAATGCGTTTTTTACACATGGCACAATTGCCGGCAACCTCAAATTTTTCTGTCTGTAATTTTTCTTGGGCAAATAATCCGGTGCCCACGGAAATAAAAATAAATACGATTAAATATCTAAATATGTGCATAGTTCAAATGTTATTAATGATTTAAAAAGTCTAGATCGATTTTTTAAACATTAATATCAAATGATAAAACTGCAGTTTAATAAGTAAACAGAATGGTTTCTCGCAAATAATGCGGGTTTAAAGGGAATAGGAACTTGGGGTTGATCTTCAATGATTAATTCCCAGCTGCTTAAGATCCAAGGAATCAGTACAACGGCAGGGGAAAAATCAAATATATTGCCAAATAGGATTTTAGACCTAACTTGGTCGCTTTCAGCAGATAGCTCCAAATCAACTTGTGAGTCTTGACATGAGTGACTGTCCTCACAATCAGATTTACTGGTCTGATCATCTTCATGATCGTGGTCTTTGTGCATATCAACACACATTGGACAACTATCATGTGATACTTTGGCCTCTTCTAAAACTGAAAATAATGTGCTTTTTCCACAATGATGCATATAAATACTAGCTCCCGTACTACATACAGAATAAATCAATAGTAAGCATATGGCTACAATTTTTTTCATGACCAGTTCAAAGATAATAAAGTAGTTAATAAAATGTGGATAATTAATAGTAATTTTTTCTTGTCAAAAGAATTCACACTAATTATATTCGAATTGACTTAATACTTTATAAACCTTTTTTTATGGAAACATTAGCTGCACATCCAAATCTGTTGTATTTTGGCTTATTCGGCCTCGTATCAGCAGGAATCTTGGTGATTTTCCTGTTCAACAAAATTCTGAAAAGAGTTAACTAATAAGAGGGGATGAGAAATCATCCCCTTTTTTTATCCTTTGATAGCAGAGATAAAATCCGGAATCTTCTCCAGATAGTTTTCCTCCGCCAATAATTTGACAAATGCAGTTCCGACAATGGCGCCATTTGCATATTGTGTGGCTTTAACAAATGTGTCTCTATTGTGAATGCCAAAACCAATGATTAAAGGATTTCTCAAATCCATATCCTTAATCCTTTTGAAATAAGACTCTGATTGTTCTTGAACATCTAGTTTGGTCCCTGTGGTAGCATTTGAGGAAAGCAAGTAAATAAAGCTGGTCGACAAAGAATCGATTTTTTTTACTCTTTCCGACGAGGTTTGAGGAGTAACCAAAAATACATTGCTCACATTATTCTCCTCAAAAATGCCTTGGTATAAATCTTCGTACTCATACATAGGTAAGTCTGGGATAATCGTTCCATTTACACCTACTTCTTTGCATGCTTTGCAGAAATTTTCTACACCAAATTGAATCACAGGGTTTACGTAGCCCATCAAAAAAACCGGTATTGAAACCCTTTTTCTAAGTTCTTTCAATTGGTCAAAAAGGACATTCAAAGTCATGCCATTCTTCAAGGCTACCTCTGAACTATGTTGGATAGTAGGACCATCGGCAACAGGATCAGAATAAGGAAAACCTATTTCAAGGAAATCTGCGCCAGCCTTCTCCAATGCTGCAGCAATATCAATCGTGCTGTCAATTTGGGGATAGCCTGCAGTAAAATATATCGAAAGCAAACCGTTTGCTTGTTTATTAATTTCTATCATACTAAAAACCAAAATATTTCATGTAATTATCCAAATCTTTGTCTCCGCGCCCAGAGAGACAGATTACAACAGTTTCATCACCTTTAAAGTTCATCTTTTCTAGGTGAGCTAGTGCATGTGAACTTTCGATAGCTGGGATAATACCTTCTAATTTGGTAAGTTGCAATCCTGCTTGCATCGCTTCTTCGTCAGTCGCACTAACATATTCTCCACGGCCTGATTTAAAAAGCCAAGCATGTTGAGGTCCGATGCCAGGATAATCCAATCCTGCGGAAATGGAATAGGGCTCTATAACTTGACCATCTTCTGTTTGCATAAGGATAGATCTAGATCCATGCAGTACACCTTCATTTCCAAGGACTGTCGTAGCTGCCGATTCGCCGCTGTTAACACCATGACCGGCAGCTTCAACAGCAATGATTTTAACATCCTCGTCATCCAAAAAATGATAAAACATCCCCGCAGCATTTGAACCACCACCAACACATGCCATGACAATATCTGGTGTCTCCTTGCCCGTTTTTTCCAATAACTGAATTTTCGTTTCCTCAGATATAATAGATTGAAAACGTGCAACCATATCTGGATATGGATGTGGACCCACTACCGAACCAATAATATAATGCGTATCGACCGGATTGTTAATCCAATCCCTTAAGGCTTCATTGGTAGCATCTTTTAAAGTTTTGCTGCCAGAAGTCGCGGCAACTACTTTGGCACCCATCATTTTCATGCGTGCAACATTTGGAGCTTGTCTCTCAATATCAATCTCTCCCATGTAAACAACACATTCCAACCCTTTCAAGGCACATACCGTCGCCGTAGCAACACCATGTTGACCGGCCCCTGTTTCAGCAATAATCCGCTTCTTGCCAAGTTTTTCAGCCAATAATATTTGGCCTATCGTATTGTTGATTTTATGGGCTCCAGTATGATTTAGATCCTCACGCTTAAGGAAAATCCTCGCATTGTATTTTTCAGAAAGTCTCTTGGCATGATAAAGAGGAGAAGGTCGCCCAACATAATTGCGTAAGAGATCTTCAAATTCTTCTTGGAAGGATGGATCCTCAATAATCTTTAAATATTGTTGTTGTAGTTCTTCAACATTGGGATACAGCATTTCGGGAATATAGGCTCCGCCAAATGGACCGTAGTAACCTTTGTTATTTACTTGATATTTGCTCATTACGTATGATTTTCAATGCTAATTTTAATTTTTCAATATCCTTTAGACCAGGCTCAATTTCAAATTTAGAATTTAAATCCAAACCGATTAAGCGGTGGTCCGTAAAACCAATTGCTTCATTGAGATTGTCCAAGGACAAGCCTCCACTCAGGAAATATGGTTTATCGAATGGGTATACTCTTAGTTTTTCCCAATCAAAAGTTTGACCTGTACCTCCAAAAGCTGAGCTTTTGCTGTCAAACAAAAAATAATCTACATTTTCCAGATAGGGCTTTAATTCGCTCCAATCGAAATTTTCACCTATCCCAAATGCTTTGATAATTTCTAAGCCTGTTTTTTCCTTAAGCTGGACCACCATTTCTGGACTTTCAGAGCCATGCAACTGGATAGCATCAAGAGAAAGGTCCTTCACCTTGGATAGAATATATTGATGATCGGAATTTACAAATACGCCTGTTTTTTTTGATGCTGGAAATTATTGGCAGGTTAGGAATATCAGCGGCGAACCTTGGAGATTTCTCATAAAAAATATGACCAATATACTGAATAGGAAGTTCCAGGAGCTGCAAAATATTTTGCTGCTCACGCATTCCGCAGACTTTTACCAATAATTCCTTAGGCATTGACTAATGTTTTAAAACTATTAAATGCTTTCAACCCCAGCAATGAAGATTCTGCCTCATAATAACAGTCGCCAAAACTCTTTTCTGGATGGAAAGTCTTGATGCCAAATGCTGCATTGGTCAGAACAACATTGTTTTGAATATCATTCCCTTTGCCTTCAATTATTTGTCTGAAGATTTTTGCTGCCTCTTCGATAGAATCTCCTCCTGCTAAATCATTTGGATTGACAGCATTGAATCCAAGCTCATCTACAGTGTAATAATTATCACCCTGATTATTGATAACCTTGAAATCTCCAGTCAATGAAATCTCATCATATCCGTCCAATGCATGCATAATGCTATATTGTTTGTCCGTATTTTGGTAGAGATAAGCATATAGTCTAGCAAGTTCTAAACTAAAAACTCCAACAGATTGAAATTTAGGATTTGCAGGATTGGTTAAAGGACCTAACATATTAAAGAAAGTTTTTACAGCCAGTGCTCTTCTGATTGGTGCAACTGTTTTCATCGCAGGATGGAATAGGGGAGCATGTAAAAAACAAATATTGGAAGTCTCCAATTGTTTTTCAAGGACATCCTTGTCTGTCGTAAATGTATAACCCAAATACTCCATAACATTGGAAGAACCACAGCTTGATGATACGCCTACATTTCCATGTTTTGCAACATGATAACCTGCACCAGCAACAACAAAGGAGGCTAATGTCGAGATATTGAAGGTGTTTTTTCCATCACCACCAGTTCCACACATATCAATCAGGTCATACCCATTGAAGTCTACTTTGTTGCATAGGTCATACATGGCATCTCTAAAACCTCCCAATTCCTCTACGCGGATACTGCGCATACCATAGATAGTCATAAAGGCAGCAATCTGATGATTGTCGTATTTGCCAGTAGCAATATTTGTAAGGATGTCATAAGCCTCTTTTCTGCTGAAGGACTTATATTCGAATAGATGCGCTAGTATTTCTTTCATGTTTAATCAATAAAAAAGGGCTTGCCAAAAAGGCAAGCCCACTATTATTTAGTTCTTTTAATTCAACCAATAGGTGTTTGCCACAACATTATTTGTTGTGCCACCACCAAGCTGTATTGAATTGTATTGTTTTCATTGTTAGTTCAACAAATATCCAAGATGTTTTTGATAATTGCAAGAAATCCTTTGAAAAAATGATTTTTTGTTAATATGTAACAAAATGGGCCATGTCATCACCTTTAGAAACCAAAGTAAATGAACCTATTTTATCTCCCTCTACATAAATACTTGTTACCAATCGGTCTTGATAATAGATGAAATACATATTGTTAACATGGAGTCCCTCAGGATCTATATCTCTAACTTCTTTTCGGGAGAGCTCGTTATAACTTTTAATCTCTATTTGATCAAAATTCTTATAGGTCAAGTTTAATCTGATTTCTTCAAGACTTACTTCTAAATAATCATACAGCTCATCACTAGGTTCATTGACAATGACCCATTGACTAAGGATTACATCTAAAGGAATTTCGGTATTATTTAGGTCAGCTATAAAATCCCAGGCTACATCCATACCATTGGCTGATGAAACTTGATGCTGATCATCATGTTCATATTGCGCAAAAGTGAATAGAGGATTAGTGAATAGCAAGAAATATAGTAAAAAACGTTTCATTAAATTGTTTTTATTGTCGTTCTATTGACCGTAAAAATATAAAAAGGATTAATTTGTTTTATTTTTCTTGAGTAAATAATCATTCGGAGGATATGTTGGGTCAAATCCTTAGCGTTAGTTTGATTAAATAAAAAAGCGCCCTAAATCAAGGCGCTTTCTATAGCGATTTTAATATTCGTCTTCGTTGAAGAAGAAATCATCTTTTGTTGGGTAATCTGGCCAGATTTCCTCGATGTTTTCATAAGGTTCACCATCATCTTCCAACGCTTGAAGATTCTCAATCACTTCAACTGGTGCTCCTGAGCGTATAGCGTAATCAATTAATTCATCTTTTGTCGCTGGCCATGGAGCGTCTTCTAAATGAGAAGCTAATTCAAGTGTCCAATACATATCTCTTTAATTAAGTTTCACGTTTTCGCAAAAATAATATTTAATTTAACTAATGCAAGAAAATTATCTTTAATTCTTTGTTAATAGGGGTATAGTTCAGAAAATCAGTATATTAAAATGTTGTATAAGTATAAAATCAAGACTCCCTATTCCATACTTTACTCATTTTTTCATAAACTTCTATTTCGATAGAATCATATTTCTGATTTTCAGTACCATTAAAATAAATCGGCTTCAGTACCGAAATCTCAATTACTCCTGGTTTTGATCCAAATCTCGAACCATCATCCCACATTATTTCATAGGCATTGTGAATAACAACAGGTAAGATCGCAATATTGTTCTCAATTGCCATTTTAAAGGGTCCAGCTTTGAATTTATGGAGCATCGGCGGAAATTCATCGTCTATTTTCCCCTCCGGAAAGATAACAATCGATTTTCCCTCCTTTAAAAGTTCAGTAGCGCGCTTAAATGCTTTAAATGCAGAGATCTTACTCTCCCGTTTTACTGGAATATCAATCGATTTGAAGAAAATCCGAGTAACAGGGTTTTTTTAATAACTCAATTTTACCAATGAAGGAAAACTCTTGTGGACATAAGTAAGTGAGAGCTGTAATATCTAAAATCGAAGTATGATTGGGACAAATGATATATGGAACAGACCAATCAACGGGTTCCTCATAGTTGATCTTGAAACGGATGCCTACCAAATGTAAACTGATAATGGAAATCCATTTACGAAACCAAACAATATGGGAATAATACCTTTGGGGATTTTTGGAAAGAAAATATAAAATCGGAAAACATAAAGAAAAGAAAAATAGAACTGATATAAAGTATAATAGTCTATGAATTTTCTTTAATATTAACGGCATATTTTCCTGTGAACATCTTTTTCGATGATGTAAAAATAAAAAAAGCTCCACGATTGTGAAGCTTTTTTGTTTTTTTTATTTATTTGCTCAATTCAGCATAATATTTATGGAATAAAGGTATAGTTTCAATACCTTTCAAATAGTTTTCGATTCCATATTTCTCATTCGGAGAGTGTAAATTGTCTGAATCAAGGCCAAAACCTAAAAGGACAGTTTTAATTCCTAGTTCTTTTTCGAAAAGAGCAACGATTGGAATAGAACCACCACCTCTTGTTGGAATTGGCTTTTTGTTGAAAGTATCTTCCAATGCTTTTTCAGCAGCTTTATAAGCGATGCTATCCGTAGGTGTAACTACAGGTTCACCACCGTGATGAGGTTTTACTTCTACTTTTACTGATTTTGGAGCAATCTTTTCGAAATGCTCCTTGAACAATTTCGTAATACGCTCGGAATTTTGATTAGGAACCAAACGCATCGAAATCTTAGCGTATGCTTTCGAAGGCAAAACTGTTTTTGCACCCTCACCAATATAACCACCCCAAATACCGTTTACTTCTAAGGTAGGGCGAATACCTGTGCGTTCGATAGTAGAAAATCCTTTTTCTCCCCATAATTCTTCAACACCTAGATCTTTTTTCATACTCTTGGATGTCAAATGGAGCCTCATTCAATGCTTTTCTTTCTTCCTCTGTTAACTCAATGACATCATCGTAAAATCCAGGGATAGCAATATGATTATTTTCATCGTGTAGGGATGCAATCATTTTTGAAAGGATAGTTGCAGGGTTTGCAACAGCACCGCCGTAAACTCCAGAGTGCAAATCACGGTTAGGGCCAGTCACTTCAACCTCAACATAAGATAATCCACGTAATCCAGTTTCCAATGATGGGTTTTCCAAACTGATCATGGAAGTGTCTGAGATGACAATAACATCGGCTTTCAATCGCTCCTTGTTGGCATTTACGAAGATCCCCAGGTTCGCAGAACCTACTTCTTCTTCACCTTCGATCATGAATTTAACATTACATGCTAATTCATTTTCTTTCATCATATATTCAAATGCCTTCACATGCATGTAAAACTGACCTTTGTCGTCAGCAGATCCGCGAGCATAAATCTTGCCGTCGCGAACTGTGGGCTCAAAGGGTGGAGTTTCCCATAATTCAATAGGATCAGCAGGTTGAACATCATAGTGTCCATAAACCAATACGGTTGGCAAACTAGCATCAATGATCTTTTCGCCATATACAATAGGATATCCTGCAGTAGGGCAAATCTCAACATTATCTGCGCCAGCATCCTTAAGCTTTTGAGCTACAAATTGCGCGGTATTGAGTACGCCTTCCTTATACTGTGGGTCAGCACTAACGGATGGAAAGCGCAATAATTCAAATAATTCTTCTAAGAAGCGGTCCTTATTTGCTTCTACATAGTCTTTGATTTTTTTGCATTTCAAAAGGGTTTTTACAAAGGTAATGAAATAAATTTTACAAGAGCTGTAACTTTTCCTTTCTATATGCGACTTATGTTAATAGAAAATATCAGCTAATAAAAGTGGCTTAATTAAGCATTTAGTTAAATGATTGTTAAATACTTAATAATTTACTGATAATTCTCGCAATAGTGATAATTTAGCGTAGCCTTTTTTGATTGTAACTTTAACTTTTTTATGAAACTACTAACCAAAGTAATTTTAAGCCTCGTATTGGGTTTATCAGCACTGACCTCTTATGCCCAAACTAAAATAACGGGCTCCGTAGTCGACGAAACTGATAAAACTAAACTTACCAACGCAACTGTCATGCTGTTGCATGCACGAGATTCGATCCTTGTAGACTTTACCAGAGCAAATCAAGATGGTAAATTCACTATTACAAATCCCGACACCTCAGATTATCTGCTGATTATAAGTTATCCTAAATTTGGAGATTTCTTTCAGGAAATAGCCAAAGGGTCTGGCGATAAAAATCTAGGTGAAATTACGATGCAGAGTGCTGCAAACTTGATTGAAGAGGTACTGATTACCGGTAAGATACCTGTCGTAATCAAAGGGGATACGGTGGAATATGATGCCTCAAGTTTCGTGACTGAAAAAAATGCTAAAGTTGAAGACTTGTTAAAAGTCCTTCCGGGAATTTCAGTTGATGCAACAGGTAAGATTACAGCACAAGGAAAGACCGTCGAAAAAGTACTTGTTGATGGTGAAGAATTCTTTGGGGATGATCCTAAATTAGTTACCCGAAATATCCGATCGGATATGGTGGATAAAGTTCAGGTTTTCGAAAAGAAATCTGAAGAAGCTGAGAGAACTGGCGTTGACGATGGACAACGAATTCAAACCATAAATGTCAAGCTAAAAGAAGATGCCAAAAATGGCATGTTTGGTTTGCTAGAGGGCGGCGGTGGCCTCGATGATAAATCAGGATATTATCGCGGAAAAGCAGCTATCAATAAATTTAAAGGATCAATGAAAATTTCAGCTTATGGAATCGCATCCAATGATGGAACTACTGATTTAGATTGGAGAGAAGCTGAAAAATTTGGTGTAGCCAACGATAATGTGACCATGACGGATGATGGTGGGATTATGATTACTAGTAGTGGCGGATTCCTGAGCAATACAAATAGAGGACAGCCACGTGCAATTTCGTCCGGACTTTCCTTTATGAATGCTTGGAATGAGAAAAAACATAAACTGAATGTCAACTATAAATTTGGTCAGGCACAGAATGAAGTGAATACAAATACCATCAGTCAGACCCCTTTGCAGGATGGATTGTCGAATTCCGAAACTGATAATCAAGATATCTCCAAAAGTACAGGGCATAGGTTCAATACAAAATATGACCTTGCATTTGATTCGCTGACGACTTTGACACTACGTGTTGCCGCTTCTAGGGTACAGAATGAAAATGAAACTCATCGTGAAGGGCAAAGTTTTAAAAACAATGAATTGCAATCTGAAGACATTCGCGATCAACAGATAAATTCAACAAATGAAAATTTTAACTATGATGCCAGTTTCACAAGGAAATTCGCAAAAGAAGGTCGGTCAATCAATTTGAAATTTACGGGTAATAATGGTGAAACAAATTCTGATATGTATTTGAATTCATCACTAAAGAATGTCGTAAATGGTACTGAAAATACAATAGATCAATTTAAAGATAATACTAGCAAAACTAGTTCGATTATGGCTGCTGCTACTTACACAGAGCCGATTACGAAGAAAATTAATGTAGCCTTAGGATATGAATTCACTAATTCCAAAGCACATTCGGTAAATAGTGCATATAACAAAAATGATGCTGGAAACTATACAGATTTTGATGAAGAGTTCAGTAATGATTTCAATTTCAATACGGTTAGAAATGCTGCAAACTTATCGATTAATTATAAAGCTGAAAAGATTGAATTTAACCTAACGAACAATATCCGTCATGACGACTTGTTCCAAAAAAATAATTTTGCAAACTCAGACTTAAGCAGAGATTATTTAACCTATAATCCGAGAGCTAGGTTTAGATATAATATCTCCAAAGCTAAGTCATTAAATCTAAGTTATAATAGGTCAAACAATCTGCCATCATTATTTCAGATACAACCATTGAGGCAAAATGAGGATCAAATGAACCAATATTTTGGTAATGAAAGCTTAAAACCTTCGGTGGCCAACAATTATAATTTAAATTATTATTGGTATGACATGATGAAAGGTAAAGGGTTCTACTCAGGAGTGGGTTTGACGCAAACCTTAGATGCCATCCAAACAGATGTTATCATAAAACCAGGATTAAGAAGAGAATTGTATTATGTCAATTCTGATAAGCCAATGGTTAATGGGTATTTATATTCAGGATACAATTTCACATTGATCAAAAAACTTCAAATTAAAATGGATTTAGGAGCAAATGCTAGTTTGAATAATTATTATAACAGAATTAAAGACGAATCAGATCCTGCAAACATCCTTGATTTTAGCGACAATAAAAACGTGAGTTATAATATTGATGGGCAAATCGGATTTCAAAAAAGTACAACGAAAGGATTCGATTTTTATATCAACTTTACTCCGGGATACAGAGTGCTAAAAACTACATTAAATCCTGAGTTGAATTCAGAAGGTTTTACCTTTGGTTCTTGGGGTAGATATACCTACAACCTGCCTGCAAAAATTCAGTTGACGGGTGAAATTGACTTTGAATATGAGGCAGCAACAAAATCGTTGCCAACCGATTTCAGCAGATTCAAGTTCTCGCCAGGAATTCAGAAGAAATTCTTAAAGAACGAATCATTGATAGCAAATTTCTATGTCAATGATGTTTTCAATCAGAATGTTGGATTTAGCAGAAGTCAAAGCGGACAAGCTATTACTCAACAGCGATTCAATAATATCTCCAGATACTATATGTTGAGATTAACTTGGGAATTTACATCAATGAAAGGAGCGGAATAATTATGAAAATGAAAAACTTTATATCGACGATAATACTAGTAATATTAACCATAGGAATAGCCAATGCACAGTATGCATTCTTTCCAGAACAAGGTAGTATTACATATGACAAAACAGTTCACGTTAAGAACTTAATGCGCAGGCACATTCAAACATTAAAAGACGGTGATTTTTCCAAAAAATATTTTGAGGAAATGATGTCTAAGGTTCCTGAAACTGCCGTGTTGACCAAAAAATTGAACTTCAATGCTGATGCAATTAGTGTGGAACCAGTAGAAAAAGATCAACCGCAAATGGTTTCCAATTTATTGAGAATGGGATTATTGGATTATGGAGCAAAATTGTACCAGAACTTCGATAAAAATGAGTCGTTATTGACGATGGAAATGGGAGGATCCCAGATCAACATTAAAGACTCCCTGACAAACGTAAAGTGGAAAATCACCAATGAGTACCGCAACATTGCCGGATACGATTGTAGAAGGGCTAATGGGGTTACATTGGACTCCGTTTATGTGGTTGCTTTCTACACAGACCAAATTCCAACCCCAGGAGCGCCAAGTACCGTTCATGGCTTGCCAGGAATGATCTTGGGACTGGTTGTTCCTGAGCAACATTTCAATATTTATGCAACGAAGGTGGAAATGACAGCGACAACTGTAGATTCAAATATTTTCAAAAAGAAGGCTGATGTGTATACAAGGCAACAGACCAAAGATAGGATGAAGGAAATATTTGGCCGTTGGATGACCGACAAACAATTTGGGTTGATTATGGCAGCTATATTCTTGTAGAAATCAAGGTTTTATTGAGTAATTCAAATTAATGATGATCAGAGGAGTCGATTTTTTCGGCTCCTTTTCTTTTTATCAAATATTGAAAACCCTATTAAAACAAAAAATCCCGACCATTAGATGATCGGGATTTTATGCTTTAATTCTTCGAATTATTTCTTAGAATCGTTTTTCTTTGAAGTAACTTCGTTACGAATTTCTTGAGCTAAAGTTTTGATTTCTTGTAACCCTTTACGAACACGTGTTCCTGCAGCAGAGTTTCCGTTATTGAAGAATTTTTCTGCGTCAGCTTCGATTGAAGCTACTAGCTCTTTTAATTTAGTGTAGTTTTCCATTTTTTAATTAATATAATTTTAGTTTTTCTTAATTAATTCTCTAATATATCATAAATATACAAAAGGAATGCAAACAATCCGAATTTTAAAAATCTTTTTTTGTCTTATAAACGCCTTTTTTGTGGCATCTACTCTACTATTTGCAATTCGTCGATGATGTTTTGAGCACCCGCAAACTTGTCAATTATGAAAAGAACATATCGGATATCAACCGAAATTGTACGTTGCAACTTAGGATCAAAAATCACGTCTCCAGCCATTGCTTCAATGTTTCCATCAAAAGCCAAGCCAATTAATTCGCCTTTTCCATTTAAAACTGGTGAACCCGAGTTACCACCAGTAATATCCTGATCACTCAAAAAGTTAACTGGTAGATAACCATTCTTATCAGCATAACGCCCATAATCCTTGTTTTCATATAGTTCCATTAATTTTTTAGGTAAATCAAACTCTTCATCTCCCGGTTTGTATTTCGCAATTGTACCTTTTAATGTTGTGTAAAAATTTTCCTTAGCATCATTGCGTTTATCTTTAGGCAATGCTCTAATTGTGCCATAAGTTAAGCGTAATGTAGAGTTAGCATCTGGATAATACTTGCCTTTAGGATCCATTTCTAATACCCCTGCAATGTATTTGCGAGATGCTGTTAAGAACTCATCGTTCAATTTTTCTGTTTCAGGAGATGTCTCACGATACTTAGCCATCAATGCTGATGATAATTTGAAAAGTGGATCTTCATCAATCACTTTTGCATCAGGATTCTTTAGATAGGCAGCCAATTTTTCTTTTGATCCGAAAACACTATTGTCAAATGCCGACTGAATATCAGACTGAAAGTTTCCTGAATTCTTGCTCGCCATTTCACGAACATAAGGAGCGATTTCACCTCCTTTTGCGGCATATAGATTTAATTCGTCTGCCAAAACATCTACTTCCAAAGGCATATAAGCCTTCTCATAGTTGTCATTGATAAAAGCTTCAAGACGAGGAGCCATTTCTTTGCGTTTAGCCTCGTTCTCCTGTGCGTATTGTTTTAAACCTGCACCTAGAGAAGCTGGCATAGCAGCAAATGTGGATGAACGTAACATTCCCATTAGGTAATTGTCATGTCTAGCATCCTCATTGGTCTTAGCATAATAATCGTTGATGACTGCTAAAACTTGACCATACTTTTCTTTATTTTCAGCACGGTTTGCCCATTTGTTGAATTTCTTCTCCTGCTTGCGTTTTGCAGCTGCTGTTTTATGCTTTTTAAGGGCATCGATCATCCCCTGTCTGTTTTTCCAGTAGTTTGCTACACCTGAATATTTTGAAGCATAATTAATCTTCACAGCTTGGTCCTTTATCCATGTGTTTTTTCATGGCATCCATACCAACCTTAGATGCTTCAACCCAAGCCGGGTAAGCAAAATTCACATTCTGATCAATTCCGCCAGCATTCATCCAACGGTTTGTACGACCAGGGTATCCCAAGATCATAGAAAAATCACCATCTTGGAAACCTTTGATGCTTATTGGAAGAAATTTCTTCGGTTTTAACGGAACATTGTCCTTAGAATACTCTGCAGGGTTACCATCTTTGTCAGCATAGACTCTAAAGATCGAGAAGTCACCCGTATGGCGTGGCATTCCCAGTTGTCAGTATCACCACCAAATTTACCAATGCTGTTTGGAGGGGTACCAACTAAACGAACGTCAGTGAAATCTTGATAAACGAAATAGTAATATTCATTTCCATTATAGAATGGACGAACTGAAACTACATATTTCCCGTTTTCACTATTCTCTTGTTGGATTTTAGCAATCTCTTGGTTGATTACTTTTTCACGCTCTTTTTCGGACATTTTATCATTTACTAATCCTAAGATGCGTTTCGAAACATCATCCATACGAACAAAAAAGCGAACGAACAATGATTTCGGTTTTAGCTCTTCTGCATAGTTTTTCGCCCAAAAACCATTTGTTAAATGGTCATTTTCAGGTGTGGATAATTCTGCGATTGCACCATAACCACAGTGATGGTTTGTAAATACTAATCCTGTACCCGATACGATTTCAGCTGTACAACCGCCATTGAATTGAACAATAGCATCTTTTAAGCTGGAGTTGTTGATGCTGTAGATTTCTTCAGCAGTTAACTGTAAGCCTTTCTTTTGCATGTCAGCTTCGTTCAGACGCTTTAAGTGCATCAAGAACCACATGCCCTCATCTGCAAATGAGAATGTACTAACTAATGTAAGCACACATAATAATAATAGTTTTTTCATATCAACCTTTTTAATAGTAAAAGCAAATTTGCTTGAATTTAGGCGCAAATCAAAATGTTTGTCACGAATTGATTCAAGAGGATATGCTTGCTTTTAACTATCTTTGCCAAGATGGCGTCATTTGAAGACTTTAAATTTAACAAGCAAATCCTAAATGCGATAACCGAAGCAGGTTATACAATTCCTACTGAAATCCAGCAAAAGGCGATTACTCCAATACTGGCAGGACAGGATGTGATGGGTATTGCACAGACCGGGACAGGTAAAACAGCGGCATTTGTTCTTCCCATGTTGATGAAGCTCAAATATGCTCAAGGGAATGACCCTAGGGCATTGATCTTGAGCCCAACGCGTGAACTTGCGATGCAGATCGAAGAGCATATCAAATTATTCTCAACTTATCTAGATCTTAGAACAGTCCTACTATATGGCGGTCTGGGACCTAAAACCCAAAAAGAACAATTGGCAAAAGGTTGTGATATTATTGTGGCAACACCTGGAAGGTTCCTAGATTTGTACTTGGAAGGGGATATCAATGTAAAAAGCTTGAAATTCTTAGTTCTGGATGAAGCCGATAAAATGATGGACATGGGATTTATAGGAAAAATCCACCGTGTCCTTGAGATAGTACCTCGAAAAAGACAAAATCTACTCTTCTCGGCAACAATGAGTGAATTGGTGAGAAAAATAGCTGGTGATTTCCTGGCATTCCCTACGGTCATTGAAGTAACAGAACAGGCAACTCCCGCACAAACAGTGACTCAAGAACTCTATCATGTGCCCAATCTTAAAACAAAAATCAATTTATTGCAACATTTGTTTAAAGATGATGAAACCTTCAGTAGAATAATCGTCTTTTGTAAAACTAAAGTCGTCGCTGACCGGATATATTCATTCTTGGAAAGAAAATATGGTCCTGATGAGGTACGTGTAATCCATGCAAATAAAGGACAGAATACACGGATTAATTCAATAAACGCATTTAAGGATGGAGAAGTGAGAATTTTGGTAGCCACAGATGTTGCAGCACGCGGACTGGATGTTTCTCAAGTAAGTCATGTCATCAATTTTGATGTACCCATCGTTATCGAAGATTATGTACACCGCATAGGTAGAACAGGCAGAGCGTTCCAAACGGGGGATGCAATCACATTCTGTAATCCGGCGGAAGAATATTATGTGGCCAAGATTGAAAAATTAATTAGGCAGTCTATTCCTGTGAAAGAACTTCCTGAAGATGTGTTTGTTGAAAAAACACCTTTTGATGAAAAACAGGCAATAGATAGGGAAATAGATAATCAAAAGAAAAAAGATAACCCTGACTTCAAAGGTGCGTTTCATGAAAAGAAATATGCCCCGAAGACTAATAATGCTAAAAAATCAACCCGTGGTAAAGCAAAATCCTTTAATAAAGGGAATAGCAAACCCGGCAAAAAAAGATGAAATTAACTCCACTGAATATTACCCTAGCGTGCGTATTGGTATGGGCATTTTCTGAAATGGGAACCGATCAAAAACCAATTTTTTCATGGACTGCTTTGGTTATTTTGTCCATAGTTCTAATTGTTGTCGATATCTTGTTTCGATTATGGACTAAAAATACACAACGATTGTGGATCATGCAGATAGGTTTTATTCTTGTGGTAGGGATAATTTCAATGTTAATAAAATTACAGTTTTAAGATATGAAGAAAGCAGAAATCAAACTCCAAATTGAGTTGGATGATAAGAATGTACCTGAGACAATTCAATGGTCATCTACAGACGGGCAGACGGCAGAAGAACTTCCAGCGAAAGCTTTGTTTTTGGCTCTTTGGGATGCGCAATATAAAAATTCATTGAGAATCGATCTTTGGACAAAAGATATGCCTTACGATGAAATGAAACGTTTCTTTTATGAAACCCTACAAACAATGGGAGACTCTTTCCTAAGGTCATCTGGTGGTGATCCAATGGCTGAAAAAATAATCGCTGACCTACGTGATTATTGTGCGCATTATGCTGACAAGATGGAAATCTTGGAACAACAAAATTAATTGAATCGATAACTGCCAACATCAGGTTGGCAACCAAAAAGCAAGTATGGATTACTTTTTAGTGAAATCAGAACCTTTTAAATATAGTTGGGAGCAGTTTAATAAAGACGGGGAGACCTTTTGGGATGGTGTACGAAACTATCAAGCCAGAAATAACCTTAAAGCCATGAAAAAAGGTGATTTGGTCCTTTTCTATCATAGTAATGAAGGTAAAGAAGTGGTAGGAATGGCAAAAGTGGTCAAAGAATTCTATCAAGATCCTACAACTGAAGATGAACGTTGGGTCGTTGTTGATCTGGCACCTGTAGAAACTTTCAAAAATCCAGTCACATTGGAGACCATTAAAGCAGATCCTTTGTTGCAAGATATAGCACTTGTCAGGCAAGGCAGGTTATCAGTTATGCCACTCAAAAAAGAAGAGTTCGACAGAATCGTAGAACTCGGAAATCCAGAATAGAAATTGAAACTCCCCATCGGGGAGTTTTTTTATTGTCTAATCCTAAACCTTTATTCAATATCTGTACGCCTTTCTTTACTCATTATTCGATGATTATTCTTAAATTAAATATAACTTTGATAGAGCTAATCTGTTAATAACCAATTGTTGAGCTTATGATAAAGGCTGTAATATTAGACGATGAGATTCGCGGCAGCAATCTGTTGCATCATAAGTTACAGGAATTCCAAAATTCCCTCTCGGTTGATGCGATTTATAATGATCCACAAAAAGCTCTATCAGAAATCCCCAAAATAGAGGTCGATGTCCTTTTTTTTGGATGTTGAAATGCCATTTATGAATGGTTTTGAATTCCTTGAGAAACTAGGTCAGTTCAATTTTTGAAGTCATATTTGTAACTGCTTATAACATCTATACATTGGATGCATTAAAAGCTAATGCCTTGGATTATTTATTAAAACCGGTAAATAATGAGGAGTTGAAAAAAGCGATCAGTAAGTTAGAACAGAAATTAGTCCAAAAAGAAAAATTACGAAAGGCAGATTTGATTGAAAATCGCCCACATTTATCACGGATTGCTCTACCGACCGCCGAAGGGATTCACCTAGTCAAAAAGGATGATATCCTTAAAGTAGAGGCAATGAGCAATTACAGCATCTTCTTTTTAAACAATCTCTCGAAAATAATAGTCTCAAGGACCCTGAAAGAATTTGAAATACTATTTGAACATACACAACTTTTAAGAGTAAATAGAAGCGTTATTGTAAATCTTGATTATATAGTTAAATATAAAAAAGGAGAGGGCGGAACAATTGAAATGATGGATGGTTCTGAAATCGAAGTTTCCCCAAGTAAGAAAAAACAATTAATGGATAGGTTATTTACAGCTTTTTAAACCTTTTAGATTGAGGATAGCTATTTATTATTTCTTTGCGCTTATCTGTTGCACCTTGACGGTCAGTGCCCAGAAAAGAATCTATAATTTCCTGCATTTTACAGAAAAAGATGGTTTGGCAAGCAACGAAATTGCAGGATTGGAAGAAGATAGTAATGGGTTGATATGGATAACCAGCAAGAGAGGCTTATCATATTTTGATGGCCGTACATTTAGGGATATCAAATTCGAGGAAAATCCCGAGATATTGACCAACTATCTCGGAAGCATTGCTATTGACCAAAAAAATCGAATTTGGATTACTACCAATAGCAGGGGACTAATCTGTTATGATAGAACTAAACCTAAAGGAGAGAATTTAAGTGTCTTTTCAGCTAAAGTGAGTGATGTAGGACTTATTAAAACCAACCTCTATGATGTATTAGCTTCTAAATCAGGATTGATTTACTTCTCCGGACAAGAAACAGATCTGCAATGTCTGAATCCGGAAACAGGAGAGATTAAACAATTGCCAATGCCTGGTATTAAGTCCAAAAACTACCTTTCTATTTATACCATAAAAGAAGATAATCAAGGCAATATTTGGCTGGGAACAAGGTATGATGGGTTGATTTGTTATAACCCAATTAAAAACACAGCTAAGCAACTCAATCTTGAAAATACCGGAGAAAATGGAGTCGGTGGGTTTGTGTTCCAACCTGAAAAATTCTATGCCGGATATTACGATCATGATTTAATATCGGCTGATTATAATTTCAGTGATATAAAAACTGCAATCTTAAATTGGGATAAGAATGTAGATTATTATGATAATTTTATTAGTGCGATGTCTTTTTGGCAAGCAGAAAACAAAATTTTAATTGGTCATGTCTCCAAAGGAATCTATACTTATCAGATTGATGCTAAAAAAATTGATTTTATAAGTTGGCAAGACCTCATGCCCGAATTGCCCAAACCTTCTAGGGTCCATACTTTCTGTCCTGTGAAGGATGGATATTGGGTCGGAACTGAATCCGGGCTATTTTTCTATTCAGCGAAATTGAACAAAATAAACAACTTAATTCCTGCTGAATCAAATGATCCAATTCTAGAACTTTTTGATTGGAAAAATAAAACTTGGTATAGAACAGAAAAGAGTTTTGGAGAGATTTCATCAGATCTTTCCTTTAGTAAATCGAATTTTTCTTTAGCTGGAATTAAGTTGGGCCAAGTGAATAACAACGATGGAAGCCATCTATTTTTCTTCCATAGATCAAGGTATATTTGAATTTAAGGAAGGTTATGACCTGATAAAACCATTGGAGATTGTTGGTGAGGAAAATGAATTTAGGAGTGCCGACTGCAATACCGTTATATTGGATACCGTAAATACGGAACCCATACTTTGGATTGCTTCATGGAACAGAGGTTTGTATAAATATTCTCTATTAACCAAATCTCTTGAACTATTTTCTGTAAACGAAGGTCTTCCAGATCCAAAAATCATCACAATGGGCCAAGATGCCAATAAATCGATATGGCTAGGTATGGATGGATATGGGCTAGTGCTGTTAGAAAATAAACAAAATCCAACCTTTAAACAATTTACTCAGCAATGGAAAGACATCAAAAGTATTCAATCCAATACCGTGTTAACATTTTTTTTGGATTCAAAAAAGAGATTCTGGTATAGCAATTCAAATTCTGGGATTGCTGAAATAAAAGGTCATGATAATCAATATGATTTTATTCAATACCCAGATAATAGTTCCCATCCATGGTTATTTCCTGTGAGACTAACGGAAGATCGAAATAATATGTTTTGGATAAAAGCATTGGATGGTACTATGGTTTTTGATCCTGATTCTAAAATCTTCCTGCATCTAAATAAAGCAGCAGGTGTTTATCCTCCAGAAGAATTCAAAACTTATAGTTTCTATATCGCTGATAATACCTTAGTTTTGGTGCACGAATAAGGGGTTTGGTAGTTGGTGCTTTACCAGCCTTTTATGCAGATAAAGCCCCAAATATCAAAATATTGGTTAATAGCTTCTCGGTCTATCATCAAGACAGAAGTAATGAATTGCTAAAGGAAAAAATAAAGCTTGCTCCAGATGACAATAATATCACCTTTCATTATTCTTCTGCCGAACAAATCATTGAACATGACCTTAAATTTGAATATAAATTAGAAGGTTTTGATAAAGACTGGATCAAAGGTTCTTCCGAGGCAAATTGCTGTTTTATAATAATCTGGAAGGTGGAAAATATATTTTTATGGTCAAGGTGCGGGATCAATTTGGAAATTGGTCTCCACATATCAAAAAAATAGATTTAGAATTAGCCTCACATTGGTATGCAACCATTTGGTTTAAAATATTCTTTATTCTGCTTTTTGTGTCGGCTATCAGCTTATTCTACTTCTACAGGATTAAAGAGCATAAAAAAATAAATAAACTGCAGGCAGATTATAATTTAAAATTGAAAGATGAACTGACGAGAAATGCTACGAAGATCAAAGAACAAGCTGCAGCAATTGAAAAAGAAAAACAAGAGCGATTGGAGAATGATTATAAACAAAAACTTTTTGAGAGTGAGCTAAAAGCAGTCCGCTCTCAAATGAATCCTCATTTTATATTCAATGTTTTAAATTCCATTGAAGCCTATGTGGTCGAAAAAGATAGTAAAAGTGCAAGTGATTTAATTCAGAAATTCGCTAAGATTAGCCGCCTCGTACTTGAAAATTCACAGTACTCCACCGTTAGTCTAAAATCTGAGATTGAATTATTAAAACTATATCTTGAATTGGAACAAGAACGGTTCAATCAAGCATTTGAATTTGAATTGGAGATTCAGCAAGCCCTTCTGGACGATAACAAATCCATACCTTCCATGCTAATTCAACCATTAGTTGAAAATGCCGTACATCATGGTGTTAGGCATCTCCAAGGAAGAAGGGGCTTGATAAAAATTAAAATGAACGAGGTCAAAGAAAAAATTATTATACAGATATTGGACAATGGAGTTGGCTTTAGTCCTCAAGCGAAATATAAATCTACTTCTTTTAAGCAGAGTTCTTTCGGAATAAAAGGTGTGCAGGAAAGAATTAATATTATAAATAGCAACTCATCAAATCAAGTCGCTTCATTAGAGATTGTTAAGGAAGCAAAAGGTTCTGACTTTGTTACCAAAGTTATTATTACTTTGCCATCAACCTCTAAAACAGCATATCCAGATACTTAGACCGGGATATGCTATGTGTTGTATATTTTTAAGATTTATGCTCAAATAAATTAACTAGATTTTTGATCTCCGTTGCATTTTCAGGTTTTAATTTTCCTGCTAACAGTAAACGCAATTCCCTGCGTTGCATAGCTTCATCATACAAAGTCTTTTCTTTGTCGGATTCCGGGATCAATTTTGGAATAGGTTTTGGCTTATTTTCTTCATCAATGGAAACAAATGTATAGTAAGCCTCGTTAGACTTAACTTTAGTTCCTTGAGGAAGATTCTGAGCAAAAATTTCCATTCTGACTTCTACAGAAGTATTAAATGCTCGGGTCACTTGTGCCTCAATGGTAACAACCTCACCCAATTTTATCGAACGTTTAAAGGAAACATTGTCAACAGAAACTGTGACAACTTGATTGTTGCAATGTTTTTGAGCGGCCATTGCCGAACAGATATCCATCCAATACAATAGTCTTCCACCCATTAGATTGCCAAAGGTATTTGTATCATTGGGAAGAACCAATTCATTCATCTCCGTATAGGACTCCCTTGCGTATTTATCTTGCATAATTATTTTCTAAAGTATTTAAATTGTTGTTCGATAGCGGCTAATGTTGTTTTAAATGGAGTAGGTGTAAATCCTAAATCCTTTTTTGCTTTATCTAGAATAAAACCTGTTTTTCGCGGTCTGTTTTCTGCTTGTCCAATTTCTGCGGCACTGATAGCACTGATCAATGATTTGTCAAAATTCCAGTAATCTGCTAATTCTTCAACAGCCTCTAATATGGTATACATCTTGTCGCTTGAAATATGATAAATACCTTCAGCATTTTTATCAATAGAAAGTAGACAAGCCATGGCAAGGTCATCTACCCATGTAGGCATTCTCCATTGGTCTGAAACAACCTTTATAGCCTCCTTGTTCTCCAACTTAGACTTTGCCCATAAAACTAAATTTGAACGGTTTTTATCAGCAATAATTCCGTAAACCAATATGGTTCGCAATATAGTTGCCCGACAGCCAGATTCGATTACGGCTTGTTCAGCGTCCAATTTGCTCTGACCATAGGCATTCCTTGGGTTGGTGGCAGATAGTTCGTCATAGGGGCCGTTTTCGCCGTCAAACACAAAGTCCGTGGAGAGAAAGGTCAAGTGAATATCCTCCTGTTTACATAGTGCAGCTATTTTCGAAACAACATGTACATTCAATTCTTGACAGTAAACAGGATCCATTTCACAAGCTTCTACACTTGTCATTGCAGCAGTATGGACAATATGGGTTGGTTGAAACCTGTGGATTAAACGTTCTAATCCTTCGAAGTCCAATAAATCCAATTTTATAAACTCGTATCCTATATTATTTGGATTTCGGTTTTCAGAATTGGAAGTACAGCAGAGTTCAATGTTTTTCCGTTGAAGAACCAAATCAGTAAATTTCTGTCCTAAAAAGCCATTAGAACCAGTCAGTAGAACTCGATTTTTTTGATTCATTAATTTGTCCATTGGAAATCCATTTTCGGTTGTTTCATCGAATTGTCTAGAACATCTATTTCTAGCTTAAGAATAGCCTCCATGGCCTTATAATCAATTTTGTCTTCATCATCAGAAGGTTTGTGATAATCATCATGACCACCTGTATGAAAAAATAGAACTGGAATATTCTTTTTATAAAAGGAGGTCTGGTCAGACCCTCCGTTTCCATCTTTACTTTTGTTGAATTTAATAGAGCTGGTAATTCCTTCGAAAATCTTTGGAAATGCAGAGCTGGTTCCATATCCAATAACGGCCAATCCATTCTCAGGATTATATCTTCCAATCATATCCATATTCAACATCCATTGAATAGAGTCTAAGGAAACAGTTGGATTTTCAGTGAAATATTTTGACCCTAACAACCCTAATTCTTCGGCGCCAAAGCCGATAAACAACATATTATAGGGCTCTTTTACATCATTGCTGGAATAATGACGAGCTAACTCTAACAAACCGGCCACTCCTGATGCATTGTCGTCGGCACCGTTGTGGATTTTTCCTACGCCCAAAGAATCTCTGGAACCACCGATATGACCAGTGCCAAGATGGTCATAATGTGCACCGATAACAATGGTATATGGAGCATTGTTGTCCAAGAATCCAATGATGTTATCAGATTTTCTCTCAGGATTGTCAACTTTTACGCGAGTTACTTTTGCTGTGAAGTTCTGCCTATAGCCATTTTCACCTTTAGGTTCAAGTTTATATTTTTTAAAGTATTTCTCAACGTAATCGGCCGCTTTGGACGATCCCTTCATGCCGGTTTCTCTGCCCAGCATCTTGTCAGTCGACAAATACTTTATGTGTTTTTTTAAATTTTTTGGGATTTACCTGCCCTATAGAGCACATTGGCGAAGCCAATATCAAAAAGCAGCCATGTTATGGAGATAAATATTCGGAAATTTGTCATGTCCAAATATACGGATAAAGCTAATCTTCGACTATCTCGCTGTTAACATTCGTTTTTTCATCATGTTCCTCTTTAAAATATCTTTTTTTGGAAGATCAAGATTAAAAATACACCGACAGAAATTGCAGAGTCTGCGATGTTAAAAACAGGACGGAAGAACAGAAAATCTTCATCGCCCCAAATCGGGAACCAAGTAGGAAAGGTGCCACTCAATAATGGAAAATAAAGCATATCCACTACTTTGCCATGTAGGAAAGATGCATATCCGCCACCTTCAGGGAATAAAACAGCCTTGGAGAATGGAGTACTCTCCACTAAAGATCATACCATAAAAAGCACTGTCGATAATATTACCTAAAGCACCAGCAAAAATTAAAGCCACATTCAGGATAAAACCTCGGTTGTATTTGTTCTTGACCATGTAGTGCAAACCATAGCCAATACCTACAACTGCAATGATACGAAACACACTAAGAAATAATTTGCCATATTCACCGCCGAATTCCATCCCATATGCCATGCCTGGATTTTCAATAAAATGGATTAAAAACTTATCACCCAATACTTTAAAATCCTGACCTATGGTCATATTTAATTTAACCCAGAACTTTGAGATTTGATCTACTAGTAAGATGATAACAATTAGTAAAATTGGCTTCGTATATCCTTTCATATCGCATAAAAATGGTCTTTGCTTTTTAGTGCAAAGACCATTCAGTTAATCTTTTGCTTAATATTGTTTGTTTTTTGCCTCGATACTCAATGTCGTATGAGGTACTGCTTTTAATCTTTCCTTTTGAATCAACTTTCCGGTTTCTCTACAGATCCCGTAAGTCTTGTTTTCAATACGCACTAAAGCAGCTTCAAGATTGTCAATGAATTTCTTTTGGCGTGCAGCTAATTGGTTGATTTGTTCTTTCTCCAATGTCGCTGAACCGTCTTCTAATGTTTTGTAAGTACCTGCTGTATCATCAGTTCCATTCGCATTGCTATTGCTTAAAGAAGTAGTTAAAGAAGTTAGCTCTTCTCTAGCTATGCGCAACTTCTCAAGAATTATTGCTTTAAACTCTTGTAATTCAGCATCACTGTACCTTGTTTTCTCTGTGTTTCCCATACTTTAAATTTTTTCTATTGATAGCAATAAATTCTCTCCGTCAATATCGATGGCATCTCCATTTGCCAGTCCACCATCGAAATTGAGACTGTCGGCCAAAATTTCCGTACAAATATACGAGAAATTATTATCTACAGCTTGTTGAATTTCAGTATTTTGACTTAAGGTTACTTTTTATTCGGTCAGTTACTTCAAATCCCTTCTCTTTTCGAAGGTTTTGAATGCGGTTAATTAGCTCTCTAGCAATACCCTCCGCCTTTAACTCTGACGAAATATGAACATCCAATGCTACTGTTAATTTTCCTAAATTCGCAACCTGCCAACCCTCAACATCTTCTGCGATAATTTCGACATCTTCACTGCTGATTACATATTCCGTGCCATTTAACTTGATCGAACCCACGTTTTCCAATTCCTGGATCTCCGAACCACTCAAGCCTTGGATCGCGGCTGCCACAACCTTCATGTCCTTACCAACCTTGGCACCAAGGGCTTTGAAGTTTGGTTTTACCTTTTTCTTGATAATTCCTGTAGTGTCAGTAATAAATTCAATATCCTTGATATTTGTTTCAGATAAAATCAAATCTTTTACTTTCTCAACCTTAGATTGGAAAGAACTGTCCAATACTGGAACCAATATTTTGCTCAATGGTTGTCTTACATTGATACCTGTTTTCTTTCTTAAAGAAAGTGTCAATGATGAAATATCTTGAGCCAATGCCATACGTTCTTCTAATTCCTTGTCTACTAACTCAGCATGATATGCTGGATAATCTGCCAAGTGAACCGATTCAAAAGACTCTTTGCCAGTTGCAGCATTTAAGTCTAGATAAAGCTGGTCTGCAAAGAATGGTGAAATTGGAGCAATTAATTTAGCAACAGTATCTAAACAGGTATATAATGTTTGATAAGCTGAGATTTTGTCCTCCGTATATTCACCTTTCCAGAAACGTCTGCGACATAAACGAACATACCAGTTACTCAAATGCTCGTCTACAAAACTCTGAATTGCTCGAGCTGCTTTCGTAGGTTCATAATCCGCATAATATTCATCTACCTCTTTGCTCAAACTGTTCAACAAAGAGATAATCCAACGGTCAATTTCTGGACGTTGATTGATAGGGATTTCTGGTTCAGCATAGCTAAACTTATCGATGTTAGCATACAATGCAAAGAATGCATAGGTATTATATAATGTTCCAAAGAATTTACGACGAACTTCATCCAATCCTTCGACATTGAATTTCAAATTATCCCAAGGAGCAGCGTTGCTGATCATATACCAGCGAGTGGCATCTGCAGAATATTGTTCGATGGTAGCGAATGGATCAACGCCGTTTCCAAGACGTTTTGACATCTTGTTGCCGTTTTTGTCCAATACCAAACCATTTGAAACAACGTTCTTGAAGGCAACGGAGCCACGGACCATCGTTGAAATAGCATGCAAGGTAAAGAACCAACCACGAGTTTGGTCAACCCCCTCAGCGATAAAGTCTGCAGGGAAAGCTGAAAAATACTCCTCTTTAAACGGTAATGCTTCTCCTTTTTCCAGTTTATCGTAATCTAAACCCCACTGTGCATATGGCATAGCGCCTGAATCAAACCACACATCAATCAAATCTGGCTCGCGGAATAGTTTCTGACCACCTTCCGAAACCAAAACAATATCATCTACATAAGGTCTATGTAAATCCAATTGATCAGTACCAAATTTGTCCAAATAAGATTGATTGGTTGCTTTTTCCTCTGCAGAAAGGACATCTGAATTTACGGAAGCCTCCAAATAAGATTTCAATTCCGGCATAGAACCGATACAGATCTCTTCATTTTCATCTTCGCTTCTCCAGATAGGTAATGGTGTACCCCAGTAACGAGAACGTGATAGGTTCCAGTCAACTAAGTTTTCCAGCCAATTTCCAAAACGACCGGTACCTGTAGCTTCAGGTTTCCAGTTGATGGTTTTATTCAAAGCAACCATCTCATCTTTTACAGCAGTCGTCTTGATAAACCAGCTATCCAATGGATAATATAATACCGGTTTGTCAGTACGCCAACAATGAGGGTAGGTGTGCTCATATTTCTTGACATCAAATGCCTTATTTTCCTCTTTTAATTTGATAGCTATCAAAACATCTGTAGGACGGAAATCTTTATCAGCACGTTCTTCATCCGAGTAGTATTCCTCTTTTACAAAACGTCCTGCAAAATCAGTGATTTCCTTTACAAAACGACCTGTGCGGTCTACTGTAGGAACTTCCTTGCCATTTTCATCTTTTACCATGATGGAAGGAATACCGTTTTCCTTAGCTACTCTAAAGTCATCCGCACCATAAGTAGGCGAGGTATGAACGATACCTGTACCATCTTCAGTCGTTACGAAGTCACCCAAGATCACTCGGAATGCTTTCTCCAATAATTCCTTCTGAAGTTACATATGGTAATAATTGATGATAACGTAATCCTTCAATTTCTGAACCTTTGAATTCTTCAACGATTTCCCAAGGGATTAATTTATCACCAAACTTATAATCTTGGAAGGAAACCTGCTGTCCATCTGATTTAAAATGTTTTGAAATCAAGTTTTTGGCCAAAATCACTGAAACAGCTGTTCCAGTATATTGGTTGAAGGTTTTTATTTTTACATAATCTATATTCTTGCCGACAGTCAATGCACTATTTCCAGGTAGAGTCCATGGAGTAGTAGTCCAAGCAAGGAATACAACATCTTCATCCGCATTTTCTACCAATCGCTCCATCATAGGATGGATTTGTTGTTTGTCCAAGCGGAACTCAGCAACGATAGTGGTGTCCTTCACATCCTTGTACGTGCCGGGTTGGTTCAGTTCGTGCGAACTTAATCCAGTTCCTGCAGCAGGAGAGAAAGGTTGGATGGTATAGCCTTTGTATAAAAGCCCTTTTTTATATAGGTCTTTCAACAAGAACCATAATGTTTCGATGTATTCGTTTTGATAAGTGATATAAGGGTGCTCAAGATCTACCCAATAGCCCATTTTTTGAGTTAGGTCATTCCATACATCTGTATATTTCATGACTTCCTTGCGGCAGGCATCATTATACTCTTCAACAGAAATTTTCTTCCCAATATCTTCTTTCGTGATTCCCAAAGTTTTCTCAACCGCAAGCTCAATTGGCAATCCATGCGTATCCCAACCACCTTTACGTTTAACTTGATATCCTTTTAAAGTCTTATAACGGCAGAAAATATCCTTGATCGTCCTAGCCATAACATGGTGGATACCAGGCATACCATTTGCCGAAGGAGGACCTTCATAAAAAGTATACGGTTTGCTTGCTGGTCGATTGGATATACTCTTCGCAAAGATGTCATTGGTCTCCAACGTTTTAATACTTCCTTGCCGATTTCTGAAAGATTTAACTGCTTATATTCCTTATACATCACGTAATCTAATTCTGTTTTTTAAAGGTCGCTAATTTAGTGAAAAAGTTTGAATATTGGATATGGGATGTGAGATATGAGATTTGCGATAGGAAGGGTGCCAATAGGCGATTTGAGATATGAGATTTGAGATTTGCGATAGGAAGGGTGCCAATAGGCGATTTGAGATATGAGATATGCGATTTGCGATAGGAAGGGTGTCAGAAAGGGATATGATTTTAAGGATTTGAGATTTGGGATTTGAGATTTTAGTAAAGTGATAAAAAACATGAGGGGTATTAAATATAATTCTCACTTCTCACATCTCACATCTCATATCCGTTTTAATATCTCACTTCTCACATCTCACATCTCATATCCGTTTTAATATCTCATTTCTCACATCTCATATCTCACATCTAGTTTATAAAAAGGCTTCGCCATTTTGACTGTTTCGATAGTCTTCTCCGCCGGAGAAAAAATTAAACAACAGATTTTTGGGTGATCTCACTCGCGAAACTAATCGTCATTCGCATGGCGAGTCCTTTTTTCGGCATTTTCTTTATGCTGAGAAGCTGCTTCCGCAACCGCATGTACTTGTAGCATTTGGATTGTTGAACGTAAATCCGCGAGCATCCAAGCCATTCTTGAAGTCAATCTCCATCCCAGCTAAATATAGACCATGAGCTTTGTTCATGAAAACACGGATGCCCTGAATATTATATTCTGTATCGCCGTCCTTCTTTTGGTCGAACCCCAAAATGTAGCTCATTCCCGAACAACCACCACCTTCAACACCAATACGAAGACCGAAATCTTCACTTATCTCTTGTTGGTCGATCAGTTTGTTTAGTTCACTTAATGCGCCTTCGGTCAAAGTAACCGGAGCCACAGCTGTCAAAATTATCTGAAGCCATATTGAATTCCTCTAAAATTTACTTTTACAAAAATACACAATTTTAAACTCTCTTTTAAAACAGCATCTTATTTTGACACTGGATAAACACTCAAAGATGCGAGCGCAAGAGTTGTGCGGATGCCTTTATGCACGTGTGCTGCCTTCCTCCTGACTTTCCTTTCACTCTCCGTCCTACCTTCTTCCACTCTCATTCGTCTCTTGTTCGGACTTCGTTCGGACCTTGTTCGGAGCTGCTTCGGGATACATCCGAACGAGGTCCGAACAAGGTGCGAACGAAAGAGGACTCAGAGTGGAAGGAGAGTGGAACAAGAGTGGAACAAGAGTATAGCAAGAGCAGTTCAAGAATTATTTGATACAATGCAAGATGGCTAGCGGAGCATAGGCTTAACGGCCTGTCATTGTTAGAACAAGTCAGGGTAGGTGTTGTAAAAATTGTAATTATTAAAAAACATCAGAGAAATTTAGGTAATTATAAGCCTGTTTCTTTGTAATTATCTATATTTGCAACAAAATTGAAATTTTAATATCCCCAATAAAGAATAGCAATATGGAAAGAGATCAATCCATTTTTAATCTAATTGCCGACGAGCTGAAACGCCAAGAAGAAGGTATTGAGCTTATCGCTTCGGAAAACTTTGTTAGCAAGCAGGTTATGGAAGCCGCTGGTTCTGTTTTGACAAACAAATACGCAGAAGGCCTACCAGGAAAACGTTTACTATGGTGGTTGTGAAGTAGTCGATAAGATTGAGACTATCGCAATTGACCGTGCTAAAGAACTATTTGGTGCTGAATGGGTGAACGTTCAACCACACTCTGGCGCTCAAGCAAATGCTGCGGTGTTCTTGGCAATCTTGAAACCAGGTGACAAAATATTAGGATTCGATCTTAGCCATGGCGGTCACTTGACCCATGGTTCTCCAGCTAACTTCTCAGGAAAATTATATCAACCATTGTTCTATGGTGTGAAAGAAGATACAGGTTTGATCGATTACGAACAGCTTGAAGAAACTGCTCGTCGTGAAAAACCAAAAGTGATAATCGTAGGTGCATCTGCTTATTCTCGTGATTGGGATTATGCGCGTATCCGTAAGGTAGCTGATGAAATCGGTGCTCTTGTAGTTGCTGATATCTCTCACCCTGCTGGATTGATCGCTCGTGGGTTATTGAACGATCCACTTCCTCACTGTCATATCGTTACCACTACTACGCACAAAACATTGCGTGGTCCTCGTGGAGGTATGATTATGGTGGGTAAGGACTTTGAAAATCCTTGGGGCATCAAAACTCCAAAAGGTGAGACACGTACCATTACTCAGTTATTAGATCTTGCTGTTTTCCCAGGAACTCAAGGTGGTCCTTTGGAGCACCACTATTGCTGCTAAAGCAATCGCATACGGTGAAGCTCTTTCTGATGATTATTTACAGTACATCAACAAGTAAAATCTAATGCAGCTGCATTAGCTCAGTTCTTTGTGGATAAAGATTACAAATCATTTCCGGAGGTACTGATAACCACTTGATGTTGGTGGACTTGAGAAACAAAGATATTTCAGGTAAAAGAAGCTGAAGCAGTTTTAGAACTAGCAGGTATCACGACCAACAAAAACATGGTTCCATTCGATACACGTTCTCCATTTGTAACGTCAGGTGTTCGTTTCGGTACTGCAGCGATTACAACTCGCGGTATTAAAGAAAATGAAATCGTTCAGATCGGTGAATTGATCGATGAGGCATTGAACAGTCGCTCGGACAATGCGGCACTTGACCGTATCCACGGAAAAGTGAAAGAAATGATGGCGCAATTCCCTCTATATAAATAATAGAGTAAGAAATAACAATTATGTGGCTCCAAGGGATAACTTTGGAGCCATTTTTGTGATAAAAAATTGAATGTGAAGAAATGTTAAAATACCTAACCTTTTTTTTGAATAATCGGAAATTTTAGTTCTCTTTTGATTTGACAACTTTAAACAAAATGCCTATCGGAACACGACTACGCTTAAACTAAAATATTACAAAGACATAGAAAACTCTTACAAGATTTGTGGAGGCATAATTATGAAACTATTTGAATAAAAAGAGTGACCAGGAATTGGTCCAAGCGTATGTAAAAGGTGAAGAGAGAGCCTTACAAGTGCTATTAGAACGTTATAAAACGAAAATCTATACATCAATATATCATCAAGTAAAGGATCAATACCTTGCTGAGGATATATTTCAAGAGACATTCATCAAAGTAATCAATACACTGAAAGCAGGCAGATACAATGATGAGGGAAAGTTTCTTCCTTGGGTCATGCGTATTGCTCACAACATGGTGATTGACCATTTCAGAAGAGAAAAGAGAGCGCCAAATGTAGTAAACAATGACGGCTTCGATATCTTTGAAGTATTGCAATTTTCGGATGA
This sequence comes from Sphingobacterium daejeonense, assembly GCF_901472535.1. Lineage (NCBI taxonomy): Bacteria > Pseudomonadati > Bacteroidota > Sphingobacteriia > Sphingobacteriales > Sphingobacteriaceae > Sphingobacterium > Sphingobacterium daejeonense. Next base: position 654,573 of record NZ_LR590470.1, read on the forward strand.
CAGTGTAGAGATGAAAATGGTAAAAGACCAACGCGATGTTGATCTGAAGAAAATCATTCAACTTCTTCCGGATGATCAAAAAGAAGTATTGATCATGCGCCTTTTCTGTGATATGAGCTTTAAGGATATTGCCGATATTACAGATGTAAGCATCAATACAGCATTGGGAAGGATGAGATATGCATTGAGTAATCTCCGAAAAATGATCGAGGAGAATAACATGATGTTTCAATTAGGATAATTAAATAGGATAAATAGAAAAGGCCTGCAAGTATTGCGGGCCTTTTTCATGTCTGTACATTTAGTTTGATTTCTGTCAATTTGTCTATTTTATGTACATTTCGACTTGTTTTAGTGCTATTTTTTTCTTTCTTTGTAGGGATAACAGGATTGGAATTAGTTTTGATAGTATAATTGAAAAAGAATATAAGATATTAAAGATATGTATTGGATAATTTTTATCGGAATAATGGTTGTAAGCTGGATAGTTCAGTTTATATTCAAAAATAAGTTTAAGAAATACTCGGAGATGCCATTGTCCTCCGGGCTATCTGGGGCAGAGATTGCTCAAAAGATGCTAAATGAAAATGGAATCAACGATGTTCAGGTTATTTCTGTGGAAGGTCAATTAACAGATCACTACAATCCCGCTAACAGGACCGTGAACTTGAGCCCTGATGTTTATCATGGTCGTTCGGTTGCTGCTGCTGCGGTTGCTGCCCACGAATGTGGCCACGCTGTTCAACATGCTACGGCTTATTCTTGGTTGCAATTTCGTTCGGCGATGGTGCCAATCGTTAGTGTAGCATCTCGTTTGACGACGTGGGTGTTGATGATTGGTGTAATCATGATGGCTTTTTCAGGAAATGTTTATGTGCTAGCAATAGGAGTTGGAGCATTGGCGCTGACCACCTTGTTCAGTTTTATAACATTGCCAGTAGAGTTTGATGCTTCTAACCGTGCCTTGGCTTGGTTGAATGCTTCACGTATTACCCATAGTACCGAAGAACATGATGGAGCTAAAGATGCCTTGAAATGGGCTGCCATGACTTATGTAGTCGCTGCTCTTTCTGCCTTAGTTACTTTGTTGTACTATGCATCGATTCTATTCGGAAGAAGAGATTAATAATCAAAAAAATATAATGATAAGCCAAGATCGAAAGGTCTTGGCTTTTATTGTGATTATCTATAAAAAACTGCAATAATAGGCCGCCATATTGCATACAAATCTGAAATTAAAAAAGCAAAAAGCTATATTTGTAGGATAAAGTCAAATCAGATGTTTATCAAGAATGGCCAGTTGTTCACTGTCCGTTAAGCAAAGTATTGATTAATAGAAAGTTAAAAGATGTTTTCAAATCTACAGGATAAATTAGACAGAGCCTTTAAGGTTTTAAAGGGGCAGGGTAATATTACGGAGATCAACGTTGCGGAAACGATGAAGGAAATTCGCAAGGCATTATTGGATGCCGATGTGAACTACAAGACTGCAAAATCATTTACGGACGAAGTTAAAGTTAAGGCTTTAGGTCAGAACGTATTGAACAGCATTTCTCCGGGTCAATTATTGACCAAGATCATGAATGATGAGTTGACGGAATTGATGGGTGGTACAGTTACCGAACTGGAGATCACGAAGAATCCGACTATTATTTTGATTGCTGGTCTGAATGGTGCTGGTAAGACTACTTTTTCGGGTAAACTTGCTAATTTCTTGAAAGCATCGAAAAACAAGAAGCCATTATTGGTTGCTGGTGACGTTTACCGTCCTGCTGCGATTGATCAATTGGAAGTATTGGGTCAACAAGTCGGTGTTCCAGTATATGTAGATCGTGAGTCTACTGATCCGATTGGTATTGCTGTTGCCGGTGTTGAGGAAGCAAAGAGAAACGGAAATAATATCGTTATCATCGATACTGCTGGTCGTCTAGCTATTGATGAGGCTTTGATGAATGAGATTACTGCTGTAAAGGAAGCTACTCAACCTCACGAGATCCTTTTTGTTGTTGACTCCATGACTGGTCAGGATGCTGTTAATACAGCAAAGGCCTTCAATGACCGTCTGGATTTCACGGGTGTAGTATTGACCAAATTAGATGGTGATACTCGTGGTGGTGCTGCCTTATCGATTAAATCGGTGGTCAATAAACCAATCAAATTTATCGGTACGGGTGAGAAAATGGAGGCATTGGATGTCTTCCACCCAGATCGTATGGCATCCCGTATTTTAGGGATGGGTGACGTTGTATCCTTGGTAGAACGTGCACAACAACAATTTGACGAAAAAGAAGCTGCAGAACTTCAGAAGAAAATCCGCAAAAATAAATTTGATTTCAACGACTTCAATCACAGATCAAGCAGATCAAGAAGATGGGTAACATGAAGGATTTGATGGGTATGATTCCCGGCGTTGGAAAAGCAATCAAGGATGTTGAGATTGATGATGATGCATTCAAACCTATTGAGGCTATCATTGATTCCATGACTCCGTTTGAGCGTGAAAACCCAGATGCAATCGATCAAAAACGTAGAAATCGTATTGCGAAAGGTTCAGGAACTAGTATCGATGAGGTTAACAAATTGATGAAGCAGTTCTCAGATATGCGTAAAGTAATGAAACAGATGTCAAATCCTGGAATGGCAGCGAAGATGATGCGCAATATGCCAAAAATGCCAGGCAAACCTTTCTAACAAGAGGTTATTTACATCTTGAATAAGATATAGGTTGCAGCAAAATCTGCAACCTTTTTTATTTATTACATATTGATTGGCGAGTTCTTTTGTATATTAGTATACATTGATTAGCCAAGAAAGCTAAAATCCTTTCAAACAATTTAAATTAATTGTTAATTTTGCAACATGGACGACCCCGGGCAGATATCGGAATATGGTAAGATACTCTTAATGGCTATCATTGGTATCGTATTGGTTTGTGCCACCATATTCTTAGCACGAATTCTGTCGCCCAAAAATCCTAATCCTATCAAACTGAGTACTTACGAGTGTGGTGAAGAGACCACAGGAACTTCTTGGTTCAATTTAACCCTCGTTTTTACGTTATTGCTTTAGTTTTTCCTGCTGTTTGATGTGGAGTTGATATTTATTTTTCCATGGGCCACAGTTTTTGGGAATGCTGAATTTATTGCTGCAGATTCAAGGTGGGGCTGGTTTTACCTTGATTGAAATGGCCATATTTTTGGGCGTCTTGATAATTGGTTTGCTTTATGTTTGGAAGAGTGGAGATATCAGTTGGATAAAACCTACGCATCAAAAACCTACTGTTCCGGTTGGAATTCCATCCTCAGCGTATGAAGATTTGAATTCAAGGAAATATGAGGTGCGAGATTTTAGGGAGCAGGAAATTCAGGAAGTATTAGCTGAAAAGGCGGCTTCCCCAGTAAAGATGGGATTTAAACCTAAGTTCAAGAAACCTAATTCAGAATCATGAGTTTAGATAAGCAATTGCAACAACGTGATGGAGTTATTATCGCCAAGATGGATGACCTTCTCAATTGGGCACGTCTTTCTTCGATGTGGCCAATTAGTTTTGGTATTGCCTGTTGTGCGATTGAGATGATGGGCGCTATGGCTGCAACCTATGATTTGGACCGGTTAGGAGTTTTTCCACGTCCCTCACCTAGGCAATCTGATGTGATGATCATCGCAGGTACAGTAACGTTCAAGATGGCAGATCGTATTAAACGATTGTATGAACAGATGCCTGATCCGAAATATGTTATTTCGATGGGTTCTTGTTCAGATTGCGGAGGTCCGTATTGGCAGCACGGTTATCATGTTGTGAAGGGGGTTGACAAAATCATTCCAGTTGACGTTTACGTGCAGGGATGTCCCCCACGGCCAGAGGCACTGATAGGTGCATTTTTAGAATTACAAAAGAAAATAGAAGAACAGTCTTTACTGAAGGGGGATATTTTTCCGACGGAGGTTGAGCAAGTATAATTATGGCGAAAGATTTTTATGGTGATTTGCGCCTAGGGATTTTAGGCGGTGGCCAATTAGGTCGTATGCTAATCCAGGAAGCAATAAACTTTAATGTTAACATTCATGTATTGGATCCTGATCCAAATGCACCTTGTAAGAAATTGTGCAATCAATTTGAAGTGGGTTCACTTTCAGATTTTGATACCGTTTACAATTTTGGTAAGGATTTGGATATGGTGACGATTGAGATTGAAAAGGTAAATGTGGAGGCATTGGAGGCTTTGGAAAATGAAGGGGTACTCGTATTCCCTCAATCTAGAGTTATCCGCTTAATTCAGGATAAAGGATTGCAAAAACAATTCTTTAAACAAAATGACATCCCAACTTCCGCCTTTCAATTTGTTTCCAATAAAGAAGGTTTGGCGAACTGTCAAATCCAATTGCCATATATTCAAAAATTGCGCAAGGATGGATACGATGGTAAGGGTGTTAAGAAAATCAATTCTTCAGCTGATTTTGCAGATGCGTTTGATGCGCCTAGTATCGTTGAAGAACTGGTAGACTTTGAAAAGGAAATCGCGGTGATGGTTGCTAGAAATGACAAAGGAGATATGGCAACATTCCCGATGGTAGAAATGGAGTTTAATCCTCAAGCTAACTTAGTGGAATTCCTGATTTCTCCATCTACCTATTCTTTTGATATCCAATCCAAAGCGGAGAGTATTGCGATGAAAATTGCCAATGATTTACAGATTGTAGGCGTTTTGGCTGTTGAGATGTTCTTGACCAAGGAGGGTGATATTTTAGTAAATGAATTGGCACCACGACCACATAATTCTGGTCATCAAACCATTGAAGGTAATTTCACTTCACAATTTGGTCAACACTTGAGGGCGATTTTCAATTTGCCTTTGGGGAATACGGAGTCTAGGGCAAATGCGATAATGGTGAACTTGCTAGGCGAGGAGGGTTATGAAGGGTTGGCAAAATACGAAGGTATTGAGGAAGCATTAGCAATAGACGGTGTTTATGTACATTTGTATGGTAAAAAATATACCAAGCCATTCCGTAAAATGGGGCACGTAACGATTGTAAACCAAGATCGTGCAACAGCGATTGAGAATGCGCGCAAGGTTCAGGAATTGATTAAAGTAATAGCATAATTATAAGATAAAATGGAAAACGCAAAAGTATCGGTTATTATGGGTAGCAAGTCTGACTTGCCAGTCATGCAGGATGCCATTGAGGTTTTAAAATATTTAGGTGTAGCCTTTGAACTGACTATTGTTTCTGCACATCGTACTCCAAAACGTATGTTTGATTTTGCGGAACAAGCTGCTGGCAGAGGGATAAAAGTTATTATCGCTGGTGCTGGTGGTGCTGCACATCTACCGGGAATGGTAGCATCTATCACAACATTACCAGTTATTGGTGTTCCTGTGAAGTCATCTAATTCCATCGATGGTTGGGATTCTGTACTTTCTATCTTACAGATGCCAAATGGTATTCCGGTTGCTACAGTCGCTTTAAATGCCGCAAAAAATGCAGGTATTTTGGCCGCACAGATCTTGGCAACAAGTGATGATAGCTTGGTAGCTAGAATTCAGGAATTCAAGAATGAACTAAGAGATAAAGTTGAAGAAAGTGCTGAAGAGGTTGAACGCTTGGTTTTTTAATCCTCAGATGCGAAAAATATAAAGGCGGAAAAATATTTTTCCGCCTTTTTTATTTTATTTAAAGTTTTTTTGTACGTAGTCGTAGCTCTTTTTAATACTTGCATATTTGTCAGGTGAATAGATATCATCCTGTTCAACGAATGCATATTTGAGTCCACTTTCATTGGCAAATTGCTGAAGATTAATAAAGTTAATGCTTCCGCTTCCAACTTCCGTATATTTTATACTTTTCATGGTTTCCATTAGGTCCAAAGTATCTCTTTTTCCAGTTTTAGGATCCACCTTGTTGATGTCCAAAGGAGTTGAGAAGGCTCTGTCCATATCTTTGATATGCCATAATGGGAATCGTCCAGGATGTTTTTCAAAGTAAGATTGCGGACTTGCGCCAGCCTTAGTGATCCAGAACATGTCGAGTTCAAATGCTACCAAATCTTTTTCAGTGAATGCCAATAGGACATCTAGCCCATTTGTTCCATTTCCGAATTCTTTGAATTCCCAAAAGTGGTTATGGTATCCCATGGTGATACCAGCCTTTTTGGACATTTCCCCAGCCTTGTTCAATTGTTCGGCCATGTATTGGTAGTCTGATTGGTTCAGTTTATTCAATTTGTGCATTGGTGGTACTGGAGCGATAATATATTCCTGTCCGAGATTATGCGCAATTTCAATATACTTTTCAATATTTTCTTTATCAGAGCTGTCTTTGTCTAGATATTTGCCCAAATCATAGTGTCCACTATGCGTTTTCAGGTTGTTGTCATTCAATGCTTTCTTGAGTTCATCAACAGCAACGCCCCAGAAAGTACCGGTATTGGGGTCAGCGCCGTATGTCTCGACATGAGTATAGCCGATTTTGGAAACTGATTTTAATACTTCTTGAGGGTTTTGCGATAGCAGATCGCGAAGGGTGAATAACTGTAAACCGATGTTTTTAAGTGGAGAACCTGACTTCTTATTCATGCTTTCGCAGGAAATCAAGTGAGGAGCAACAAGACCGCCAACTAATCCCATGCTCGCAAGCTTTAGGAAATTTCTTCTTGATTGTGTCATGCAGAATGTTTTTTAATAAATGAATATAGCTAAATTTTTGAATAATGAAGTTCATTTTTTAAATAGTTCTACATCTGAGCTGAGGTCGGTAAGACTCTACTGATGCATAGCATTCATTAATAATAATACATCAGCCTAGGTTTTAACAGTATACGGCATAAAAAAAAGATAATTATCAATTTTTGATAATTATCTTTTTTAGAAATAACTCTGAGATTTTTGGTTTTCAGACTACAGAGTCATGATATCTTTTTCTTTCAATTCTGCTAATTGATCAACTTTAGCGATAAAATTATCGGTAAGTTTTTGTACTTCACCTTCGCCTACTTTGATTTCGTCTTCAGAAGCACCGTCATTTTTTAAGTTTTTTGATGGCTTCGTTGCTTTCTTTACGGATGTTACGAATCGCTACTCGACCTTTTTCAGTTTCTTCTTTAACTTTTTTTACTAAATCACGACGACGTTCTTCAGTAAGAGGAGGAACAGCTAAGCGGATAATTGATCCGTCATTTTGCGGGTTCAGTCCAATATTTGAATCCATGATAGCCTTTTCAATAGTTTGAAGGAGGTTTTTTTCCCATGGTTGTACTACGATGGTTCTTGCATCTGGTGTGTTTATGTTGCTGACTTGCGATAGAGCTGTAGAAGTTCCATAGTAATCAACATAAATTCCATCAAGCATACCAGGACTAGCTTTACCTGCACGAATCTTTGTTAACTCAGATTCTGTATGAGCTACAGCTTTCGTCATACCATCTTTGCAGTCGTCCAGTTGAAGTGAAATTAATTCGTTCATATCTTGATTTATTATTTGCTTTAAATTGTTAACTAACCACTGTTCCTACATGTTCACCATTTGCCAATTTCAATAGGTTTCCTGGTTTGTTCATGTCGAAAACGATAATAGGTAGGTTGTTTTCTTGGCAAAGCGTAAATGCTGTCATATCCATTACGTTGAGTCCTTTTTCGTAGACATCGGTAAAAGAGATATGGTCAAATTTCTTCGCTGTTGGATCTTTTTCTGGATCTGCGGTATAGATTCCATCTACACGGGTTCCTTTTAATACTGCATCAGCATTGATTTCAATGGCACGTAGAGAGGCTGCAGTATCGGTGGTGAAGTATGGATTCCCAGTTCCTGCTCCGAAGATTACGATACGGCCTTTCTCTAAGTGACGCACAGCTCTTCTGCGAATAAATGGTTCACAGATTTGCTCCATTTTGATGGCTGTCAACAGACGGGTTTTTATTCCAACCTTTTCTAGCGCATCTTGAAGAGCCATAGAGTTGATTACGGTTGCTAACATTCCCATGTAATCTGCTTGAACACGGTCCATCCCTGCTTTTTCGGCACTTAGGCCACGGTAGATATTACCACCACCGATGACGATGGCGATTTCCATGCCTAAACTATGAAGTTCCTGAATGTCTTTTGCGTATTGTGCAACACGATTAATGTCGATACCGTAGCTTTGCTCGCCCATTAAAGCTTCGCCACTAAGTTTAAGTAGTATGCGTTTGTATTTCATATTTGCTTTTTGGAGTAGTTCCAAAAGCCAAAGATATGACTTTTTGCTTGCGATTAATTAGAAATGTTTCCTTTTTTTACCTTTTCAATAACCTCAGAATAAAAATTCTCATAGATTGGTACGATTTTGCTCAATTCAAAGTCCTTAGCACGTTGCAAAGCGTTTTCTTTAAATTCATTTAATCGTTGGCAATCTTCCAATATGTAGATTGAATTTTTTGCCATATCATCAATATCACCAACATCGCTCAAAAATCCACTGAATCCTTCTTTATTTAACTCCGGTAGACCACCAGTATTTGAAGAAACGACCGGTACCTTACATGCCATGGCTTCCAGAGCGGCTAATCCAAAGGACTCCGAACCTGAAGGCATCAAGAATAAATCGGCAATAGACAAGATCTCTTCTATGGCATCTTGTTTACCCAGAAAGCGGATGCTGTCGGTGATTCCTAATTCCCTGGCCAATTCTTCAGCATTGCGGCGTTCAGGACCATCTCCAACCATTAGAAGCTTACTGGGAACTTCTTGGGTAACTTTATGGAAAATACGAACCACATCCTCAACCCTTTTTACTTTTCTGAAATTTGAGGTGTGTACAATAACCCTTTCGTGGTTTGGTGCTATTGCTTTTTTAAAGTGCTCGTGATTTTTATTATGGAACCGCTGTAGGTCAATAAAATTAGGGATAACCTTTATTCCATTGTGTACATCAAAATATTCTAGGGTTTGTTCTTTCAAGTTTTCAGAAACTGTAGTAACCCCGTCTGATTGATTTATGGAGAAGGTAACAACAGGACTAAAACTCTTATCCTTGCCTACTAATGTAATGTCTGTACCATGAAGTGTGGTGACTACTGGGATATTGATGCCGTAAGTTTTTAGGATTTGTTTTGCTAAAAATGCTACTGAGGCATGTGGAATGGCATAATGTACATGCAGTAAATCTAGCCCTTCAAATCGGACTACATCCACCAGTTTACTTGCCAAAGCTGTTTCGTAAGGCGGAAAATCAAATAATGGATATTGATTGATTGCTACCTCATGGTAGAATAAATTCTCTGAGAAAAAGTCTAACCTTGCAGGCTGACTATAGGTAATAAAATGGACCTGATGCCCATTGTTAGCCAATGCTTTACCTAATTCGGTTGCTACAACTCCACTGCCCCCAAAGGTAGGATAACATACAATGCCTATTTTCATAAGTTCTGTTTTCTTTCCTTAAAGATAAGAATGGTATCAATATAGTCGTGCAAAATTTTATGCAGAATGGAAAAAATTGTAATTTTATTACAAATGCGTGTAAATAAAGAATTATTAATTCAAGAACTGAGCTTTAAAACTTCAAGATCTGGAGGCAAAGGAGGGCAAAATGTTAATAAAGTTTCCTCTAAGGTTATGTTGAACTGGGATGTTGCTAATTCTCAGGCTTTTGATGCCGAACAGAAGGATTTGATTGCTGAAAGATTGTCCAATAGAATTTCCAAAGAAGGATTATTGCAATTGGACTCAAGTATCGATAGAAGCCAATTGAAAAATAAAGAATTGGTAACCGAAAGATTCTTTAATCTTATTGAAGACGCATTAAAAGTCAATGCCAAAAGAATTCCTACCAAAACGCCTAAATCCGTCATCCTAGATCGATTGGATCGCAAGAAAAAACAATCATCGAAAAAAGCGAATCGACAATGGAAATTTGACGATTAACCAACTTTTTATCTCCAATTCCGATACATTTTAAATTTTTTAATCTTATATAAATAAAATTATTTAGCTGAAAATCAGTGTTTTAATTCTATATATAGTTATATAACTAAGTTTTTAGTTGTGTAACTATATATTTAGTTATATATTCGTTATATAATCGATTATAGGCAATATTGTCTTTTTTAAATATTAATAGAATAATGGACGAGTTAAAAGAACTTACAAAGGCCGAGGAGCAAATTATGCATAGTTTGTGGGATATTGGGGGTGGATTTGTCAAAGATATCATTGAAATCTTTCCTGAACCAAAGCCTGCCTATAATACAGTATCTACTATTGTACGGATTCTCGAGACAAAGGGTTTTGTGGATCATGAGTCTTTTGGAAAAAGCCATCGTTATTTTCCAAAGATTGAAAAAGAAGAATATAAAAAACTTATAACCGGAAAACTGTTACAAGGTTATTTTGAGAATTCTGCTAGTTCCATGCTCTCTTTCTTTTTGGAAGAGAAGAAATTGGATGTGCAGGATTTAGATGAGATCATGAAACTCATTCAGAAACATAAGAAATAAAATAGATCGCTATGAATTATCTATTGATATCAAAACTTGGCTCTTGCATTATTTTTTCTGATCTATAGATTTGGACTTAAGAGATTGACTTTTTTCAATTTAAACCGCTGGTATTTATTGAGCAGTATTTTTATTGCCTATTTGATTCCCTTGGTTTTATTTATAGATTTCCAAGTTCCAGAAATGATGCAAGTCACTTTGCCGGTCTTGGATCTTTCCTTAAATGGAAAGGTTAATCAAGAACTGGCTCCAATTGCTGTAAATATGGTTCAGGAGAAGAATTGGATCCTAGATAATTGGGTTCGATTGTTTTATTGGATTGGTGTAATTGTAACGCTTGCATTGATAGGATATAGGATCTTACTATTGTTTTCGAAGCAATTTTCTGCGAAGCATCAGGGGAGTTATTCCTTTTTCAATTCTATCAAAATTGGAGCTGAAGTCAAGGATGAATCGTTAATAAAAGCTCATGAAGAATTGCACGTTAAGCAAGGTCATAGTTATGATATACTATTTGTTGAACTCATTCGTGCATTCAATTGGTTCAATCCAGTATTGTTTTGGATCAGGGATGAGCTTAAATTCCAACATGAATGTATCGTAGATAATCATTTTTCTGAAGACAAGGTTGCGTATGCGGAGCTTTTAGTCGCTTATGCCATGAATATTCATCCTCATCATTTGAGCCATGAGTTTTCCAATAAATCTATTTTAAAGGAAAGGATAAAAATGATATTTAAGGATAAATCAAATTCAAAACACAGATTATTATACTTATTGATCTTGCCTATGGCCATTATGCTTTTAGGACTGACGATCAATTGTAAATCACCAAATAAGGAGTCGAGTTCTAGTACTGCAGATACTATTGCAACCACTGGGCCTGAAGCAATGACAGATTCAAGCGTTTCAAAGGTTGAAGAAGTCGCTTCTGAAACAGTGCAGGAGGAGAAGAGCAGTTCTTCTGAGCCTATTGAGGTGAGCTCAAAAAATATCGAAGAGGAAAAAATTGTTTTTCCGGAACCAAAATCAAAGGTTGATGATGTTATGGATTTTGAGAAGGTCGAACTTCCAGCAGTATATCCAGGTGGGTTAAATCAATTTAGAAAAACGGTATCGGAGAATGTACAATATACACAAGCTGCTATCGATGCTGGGGCGAGAGGTACTGTTGAACTAAGTTTTGTAATCGATACGGAAGGAAAGCTTCAGGATATTAAGGTGGTTAAAGATTTAGGATATGGCATGGGGCAACAAAGTGTTGCCGCTTTAAAAAACACAAAAAGAATGGAGGCCTGCAATCCATAATGGCAAACGTGTTGCTGTCAGATATATGCTTCCGATCAGGTTTGATCTTTCACCAATGTGAAAATTAATCAAAAACAATTAATCATTATAGGCTTGAAGATGGATTTGTTTTTTGACTGTAAAGGTCAAAGGATGATCCATTTTTTTTAAGAAGATATTTTATGGGAATATGGATTAGGTTGCTTTTTAAGCTCCTATTGGGCATGCTATTGCTATTGTTTTTTTCATGTCGGTCGAAAGAATTTGCCACTGATGGATATTTTACGGGGGATGTGGACAAGTATTTCAATGAAAAAAAAGGTGTCAATATATGGGTATACCGTGCTTTTCAGCCTCGGGAAACAGGTCAGAGCGGTTTGCGGACAACAAGTTACTATCCCTTGGATACTCGAATGATGAAGATGGTTGGTCTGGGCAAAAATGGTGATAAGGTCATGTTTTCTGTTGTTCCAGAGAATAGGCCGAAGTATAATATGGTTGTAGTTAAGCATAGGAAAGACCGTATAAGGTAGAAGGTTTTGAAGAAAAGTTTTATGAAAAGGCCCATATTATATCAAGGATTTTTCTAATGAGGATATGTTTATTAAACATGTTTATATTCCTTATGGTAATAAAGAAAGTATCAGCATGTTGTTTTATGCGCTAAAAATCGAGGATAATAACAAAGATAAGGCCTTGGACAGGTTTAATTATTTGGCAGGTATCAATGCTAAGGAATTAAAGGAAGAGGTGCAATATAAGTCTACCTGGCAGATTTTTGATTGTGAGGAAATCAGAGGATGGATTGGACCATTCAACCTAACCTGGAATTGATGAAAGGGAGAAAGAAAATTTATTTGAAGGTATTTGATATTTATGGCCCCAATAAAACGATATCCTATTTTAAATTGATCAAGAAAGGTGAGGAAGGGGAGATAAGGTTAAAGCTATGTCCCAATGATTATGTGATGGAGTATTATGATGAAGAGGAGAAGTTGTTAGAAGAAAGGAGTTTAGGGTTGGTGGACAGTAGGCTTTAGACAATAGACATTAGACATTAGACATAAGACATAAGACATTAGACATGTCGCCGTGGTTGGAAGGGTCAAAATGCCATGGGACAAGAACATGCCATGGTTGGTGTCTCCACCAACCATCTATTAAGGCCAATCACGTTTTCAGTGGCAGGTGAGGACACCAGCCACGGCGGGCCAACCTTACAGGTTTATAAGGTTTTAACGCCATGGTTGGTGTCTCCACCAACCATTCAAAGCTCTTAAGCTAGAAACAATTTTTCCAATTCCAAAGGCGGGACATAATTGCCGTCTTTGTATACGCGCATATTTCCGCCTGATATTTCATCGATCAGGATGATTTGGTTATTTGTTTTATCGTGGCCAAATTCCAATTTGATATCATATAGCTCGAGGCCTTTCTTTGCTAATTCATCTTTTACGATTCCGCAGATTTTTTTGGTCAGCTCCTTTAATTCTTGGTATTGTTGTTTGTTCAGTAGTCCAAGCATCTCCAGGGCATCTTCAGAAATAACAGGGTCTCCACGCTCATCATCTTTGATGGTTACTTCTACGAAGCTGTCCAATGGTTGACCTTCTTCACAATACGCTGCATATCTTCTCAAAAAGCTGCCAAACTGCTCTATAACGGCAAATGACCTCTAGTCCTTTGCCAAAAACTTTGGCATCTTTAACTATCATCTGCACCTTATCGATATCTGAAGAGATAAAATGGGTAGGAATCCCCAATTTGTTCAGTACTTCAAAAAAGTAGGTTGTCATCTTAAGGCCAGATTTTCCAGCACCTTCGATGGTTAAGCCAACTGTATTTGCTCCAGGATCGAATACACCATTTTCACCAGTAACATCGTCTTTGAATTGCAATAGAATTTGATTGTCCCCCAGACTATAAACGTCTTTTGTTTTTCCTTGATAGATTTTTTCCATGATGGTTTCAGTTAATTAGGGCGAATTTATCAAAAAATGACCTATATGCCTAAATTATCCTCAATTCCACCTTTATTTTCAACCTTTAAAGATCTTAATTCGCGTTGTAATTCTTCAATCTTATCGATTAGGTTGCTGACAACTTCAATTCCCTGTACATTTAGGTCCAATTCATAATGCCAGGTGGAAAAACGTTCCACATGATATACCTGCTCTTCTTCTAAGAACTCTTGTTCCTCTTGCACAATAATTTCAATAAGCCCATAGTTATGGAGTTCATGAACAAATGTGCGTTCTATATTATTGGTACGGCAGATATCGATTACTCTAAATAATGTCTTTTCCATGGCTTATTTTAATGATTCCGCTAATTGTTCTACAATTTTCTTCTGTTCCTCGGTCAGGTTTGTCGGTAATTTAACGTTGATTTCTGCGTATAAATCACCAAATTCACCATCTTTTTTATAGACTGGGAACCCTTTACCTTTCAGTCTGATTTTTGTACCGTTCTGGGTTTCAGGTTTGATCTTGACATTGATCTTGCCGGTCAGCGTATCGACGATGGTTTCCCCACCAATCAAGGCCGTTGGAAGATCAACTAAGATAGAGGTGTATAGATCATTTCCTCTACGATTGAAACGAGGGTCAGGTTTCACGGAAAAAGTAATATACAAGTCTCCGTTGGGGCCACCGTTGACACCATCACCACCTTGTCCTTTTAGGCGGATTTTTTGTCCATCTTCAACACCTGCCGGAACAGTAATTCGTATATTTTTTCCGTTAACGGTGAAAGTCTGTTTGTGTGTTTGGGAAGCTTGGAGCAATGTTAAATCTACTGTAGTTTCATAGTCTTGTCCACGATAGCTTCCTCTTTTTCCAGAGGTTCTTCCTCCACCAAATCTGGAGCCAAACAGATCTTCAAAGAAGTCTGAATATTCTCCGGTATTGTAATTTCCGTTGTAGTTATTGAAATCGAATCCTTCGAAAGGATTTCCACCGCCAGCTGAAGCTCCTCCACGCGAACCCCTTTGACGTGCATATTCTTGCTGCGCTTTTTCGTATTCCTCACCATGTTTCCAGTTTTCGCCATACTGGTCGTATTTTTTGCGTTTCTCTGGGTCGGTCAGTACCTCGTTTGCTTCATTTATTTCCTGGAATTTTTTCTTTGCACTTTCATCATTTGGATTAAGATCAGGGTGAAATTTCCGGGCCAGTTTACGATATGCTTTCTTAATATCGTCTTGACTGGCAGATTTGTCCAATCCTAAAACATTGTAATAATCTAAAAACGCCATATTGTGTATTGATTTAAAAAAAGAACAAGTATTGTAGGGTTTTGTTTATTAATAGATAATATCAAATTTACAATCTAAATGTTTAAAAGTAAAGGTTGTTTACGGAAACAAAGTAAGAATTGAACTGTTCTACTAAAAAAGAGATATTATGGATACCAATAGACTATCAAAAGCGATGGAAACATCGTTGATCAAACAGATGACCAAAGAGAATCAAGCATCTCAGATTTATTTATCCTTAGGATGCTGGGCAGATACAATGGGATATGGTGGTATAGCAAATTTTTTATTTCGCCATGCTCAGGAAGAGAGAAACCATATGATCAAAATCATGATGTATATCTTGGAAAGAGGGGGTACACCTAAGGTTGAAGGAGTTACTGAACATAAAAAATTACCGAAGACGATTTCGGAATGTTTCGATATGGTTTTCCAGCATGAGGTTGATAATACGAATGCTATTTATGGTTTGGTTAATCAGTCCTTGGATGAGAAAGATTGGGCAACATGGAATTTTGCACAATGGTTTGTAAAAGAACAAATCGAGGAAGAGAAGTTAGCTATGGAGTTGATTGATAAATTAAAAATTGCCGGCGGCGATCGTGCTACAGATGAATCGTTGTTTGAATTGGACAAACATTTGGGAAATGCTCCTGATGAGGTTACCTTGGCTCGTGAATCAACAGCCGATAATCCAGAATAAATACATTTTATCCAAAAATATACATTGCACCCCATGCCATGAAACTTGAAAAACAAAGAAGGGCAGAATTTATTTCTGCCCTTTGATGTTTAGGAAATAGCTCAAGAAACTATTTTGTCGCTATAATAGTTACACCCCTACAGGGTTGGATAGCGTGAAATGTGATTTTCGAAAATAGCATAATCCCATCGGGATGAAACTATTATAGCAGGGAATTTAACAAATATGCCACACCTACGGCGTTGGTTTTTGGGGCGATTTTCATTTCTATAGATATGGCATACCTACGGCATTTAAGAGATATTTCATGCCTCCGGCATTTAACCTCGATGAGGTTTGTTTGCTGTGGAAGGAAGGGACACCTACCACGGCGTTGGAATTTTGGTGGTCGGTGGAGACACCGACCACGGCTGTCCTACCGACCACGGCTGTCCTACTGACCACGGCTATCTACTTACCAGGGTTGTCCCAGTTGCCACTGCTATCTTAACGACTACGTCTGGCTCACGGGTGCCGTTGGAGAAACCTGTCAAGGCTGTTCCAACTACCATGTCTGTGACATCTACCACGGCGTTGGAATTTTGGTGGCTGGTGGAGACACCAGCCACGGCACTCCCTCTGACCACGGCTGAGACACCAG
Organism: Sphingobacterium daejeonense; assembly: GCF_901472535.1. Taxonomy (NCBI): domain Bacteria; kingdom Pseudomonadati; phylum Bacteroidota; class Sphingobacteriia; order Sphingobacteriales; family Sphingobacteriaceae; genus Sphingobacterium; species Sphingobacterium daejeonense. Next base: position 670,934 of record NZ_LR590470.1, read on the forward strand.
CTACGGCACTCCCTCTGACCACAGCTGAGACACCAGCCACGGCACTCTCTCTGACCACGGTTGAGACTCCAGCCATGGTTGTGACATTTGCCACGGTCGGGACTTTATTTATTTGTTTGACTGATTCGATTTTGTTTTCAGGAGAATGTTGGTCGTTCCTGGGTTTATCATCGAATATTGAATTCAATAAACCAGTCAGAAAGATCAATAAGATGCTGAAGAGCTTCAAAATAATTTTTGATATCATAATTGCATCTCATTTATTTTGGTTTTCTCTGGTTATAATAATCAAGATTTCCTGTTAAGGTTAAAGAATTCACTCGTTTTTCTTCTGGATGTTTTCCTATGATGATATTGCTCAGACCTTGTAGGTCAGCGTTAAGAGAATCAACTTGTGTATTCTTTTCTAAAATCAATAAACCATTATTTAATTTAACATCTAAATTTTTGGTGGAAAAATTATCGATTTCAAATCTGGATTTACCATCAACGTTTAGTTTTAAGGCTGAATAGGGAGAGATTTTTTCTCTATTATTTATTGAAAGGTTAATTTTTGATGCGTTTTTTAGATAGATTGAATTTACCCCATTCGTAGGGCTATCATCTGGGGAAATTCCAAGGCTACCTGTTGTTCCTACAAAAGTAAGAGAATAAGATTTATTAGGATCCACATTGAGGTCTAATGATCTTCTTTCATTCGGTTGAATGGTAATAATCAAGGAATCTTTAATTTTTTCATAATGCAAATCTTTATATTGACCCATCAAGGAAGCTTTGGCACTCGTTGAATCCGAATAATAAATGTCGGTATATAAATTTTCATTGTTGCCAATCACTTTTATATGATTGATTCCATCAAGTTTTGCGTACTTAATCTCATTTGTTTTATCGAGTTTAAGGATCATTGCAGAAAAAAGATCCCTAGGTTTTCCAGTTAATTTATCTATGAATACATTTGCTCTTAAAGGTTCCATAAATACATAGAAAATCCATATGATTAGAATGGAAGTAAATAGTAATATATTTGACTTTTTCATAATTAGTTAGATTTATAGAGTTCGATTAATTCCTCGATACTGATGTTTAATAATTTTGCTGACTGAAAGAATTTTGGAGCCTCGACTTGCAAGAAGTTAGCTTTCTTTTCTTTCAGAATAATTTCAACGGCATTTTCTGCTACGAATAATCCTAGGCCACGTTTGTTGAAGATAATTTCATCTTGTTGTAGCTTGTCATAGGATCTCATGACCGTATTTGGATTAACTTCTACACTTGCGGCAAATTCTCTTACTGAAAGGATTTTTTCACCGATTGCCCATTCTCCAGTCAAGATTTTCTCCGTTACGATATCGATGATCTGTAAATAAATGGGTTTGTCTGATTCAAACTTCATCTAAACCTCCTTTTCCTTTAAAAAGTAATAAAATCCTATATAACAAAGAATGGTAGCTAATAATAGGGGACCCCAATCATAAAAATCGATATAGAATTGATTAGTTATCCGTTCTGAATATCCATTCCAGATCAATGATCTAATTGTGACACCTATAATTGCACCGAACACTATAAAAGCTGCAGAAATTAATAGGCTATATTTGCGGAAATATAATCCAGCAAATAAGCAAAATGGAAAGAAAAGGAAGATAAGGTATAGTTTCGTGAAAAAAACCAAGGTCCATTTTGAGTTATGAAAAACAGAATATTTGCTGATCTCAGTATATAATAAACCTTTTCTATCAAATGCTTCCAATATGTCATTCAAATACAACGTTTTTAAAATTGCTTCTATTGAAAAGTTCATTAATAAAATAAATAATGAGTTATAGAGCGCAATAATCAAAGTAATTATAATATATGAGGCAAGCTTCTGACCAGCACTAATCGGTAGCGTAAAGTCATAGGTTTTATAGAACAGATTAGGAATAAATAAAAGGTGCAAGAATGGGAGGAAAATAACAAGCGAAACCGTCCAGCTCATAAAGCTAATATTGGAAATGGATATAAGAGCATTGTCATCCAATTTAGCAGGTGAATTTTTAAGAAGGTCCCATATTTCTCCTGAAAAGAAAAATAGCCCTATTCCATATAATACCAATGCAAATAGTGGGATAGAAAATATGAGATATTTATGGGATGCAAAAATGCAGTTCAGATAATTAATTATTGGTTTCATAGTTCAATTGGTTTCGGGTTGTTAGTAAAAGCATTGAATAAAAACTCGATATCTAGTCTAGATTCCTCGCCGCTATTATTTTTCACTAGATAAAAGGGGCCAGCTAAATCATCTTGCACATACAGTGCATTTTCAGCATCTGAGGGAGATTTGCTAATCTTAAATTGATTGGATAACTGATAAATATTTTTATCCAACACCAAGCTTCCATTCTTCATGATGAGTAAATGATCCAGTAGTACATCTATATCCCTGATCTGATGCGTTGCAATCAAGAAAATTCTATTTTCATTAATATATTTTGAAAGCAGTTTTCTAAATATAGCTTTTGAGGGGATATCTAAGCCATTTGTAGGTTCATCCATTAAGAGCACGGCACTATTGCATGCTAATGCAAAAGAAAGGTGAACTTTACGGTGCTGTCCTAAGGACAAAGCTATCAGTTTGTTTTCGGTGGGGATACTGAACTCTTTGATACAGTCCAAAAATTGCTGATGGTCATATTTAGAATAAAATGCACCATATAATTTTCCGAATTGCTCAATCGCTAAATCTGGCAATTTACTGTGGTCAGGTAAAAAATAAACATCATTGAGGTATTCCGGGCAACGTTCTATACTTAAATGTCCATTGTATTCAATTGTTCCATCCTTTGGTAGTAACATGCCTACGATTAGTTTTAGAAATGTTGTCTTACCTTCTCCATTCAATCCCAACAACCCATATATATTTCCAGGTTGAAGGTCTGAATTGATATTCCAAAGGATATTCCTTTTTGGTTTATAATGATACGATAATGATTTTATGTTTAACATATCTCATGGCTTTAGTGTATTAATATGGTAGTACACTACAAATATATGCATGAGATTTTAATTTGCAAGAAAAATCAAAAAAAAGAAGCACTCTGTTTTAGAGTGCTTCTTTTTTATACGTTCTGCGAATGATTATTGAGCAGGAGCAGGAGTTTTATCTACCACTAATTTTTTATCTCTATTAGCGATTTCCCAAGCCGTATGGAAAACAAGTTTTTCACGTTTTACCATCATAGGGAAGTCGATTTTATCCACTGTATCATTTGGCGTGTGATAATCTGGGTGCAATCCAGAGAAGAAGAATATCACTGGAATTCCGTGCTTAGCCAAGTTGTATTGGTCAGAACGGTAATATATACGCATTGGGTCATTTGGATCGTCATACATATAATCCAATTCCATTTGCGTATATTCTTTATTTGCTTTTTCGTTGATTGCTTTTAATTCTGAGCTCAACATATCAGATCCAATTGCATGGATGTAATTATGGTTTCCTTCAAGGTGTTTATCATCGATACGACCGATCATATCCATATTCAAACAAGTCACTGTATTGCTCAATGGGAAGATAGGGTGTTGCGAGTAATAATTTGAACCCAATAAGCCTTTTTCTTCAGCAGCAAATGCCATGAATAGGATTGTTCTTCTTGGTCCTTTTCCGGCTTTTTTAGCAGCTGCGAATGCTTTAGCAACTTCCATTACACCTACCGTACCTGAACCATTATCATCTGCCCCTGGGAAGAAAGTTCCATCAGGAAGGATTCCATCATGGTCATAGTGACCTGAGATGATGACAACCTCATCCTTTAAATCTGTTCCTTCAATTACACCTAATACATTCGGGTCATTGAATTCTTCTTTTTTAACACCCATTTTAGCGTCTACAGAAGCTTTTACGTCAAAAGAATTTGGTTTACCTGTTGAATTGATGTTTTCTTTAACTTTCTCAATACTGGTATTTTTTGCGGCAAGGATTTGATTTGCGGTCTCTGTAGTGATATTCGCAACAGGGATTCCCATTGTCGGTTGATTTGTTTCTTCCTTGTTAGATCTAAGCGTAAATCTTCCACCTGTCAATCGATTTCCAAAACGTTCGATCATCTGTGCATTTTGGGAATTGACAGCCAAGATCATTGCAGGTTTTAATTTGCTAAGTTCTTGAATTCTTTTGAATCGGCTTGTTGACCAATCCGAAGGAGTGCTATTGCCAGAGATCAATGAATTCCCGTCTTTAGTAGGTTCACCTTCATTGATAACCAATACAATCTTACCAGCAATATCTAATCCTGTTAAATCATTGTATTTATCTGATTGGATTCCGTATCCTACGAATACGATATCAGAAGCTTTGAAATCTTGTAGATTGTTGTTTCCTTGTACAAAGAAGTCTTTACCATTGGTGAGCTTGTTGTTGTTAATGTTGAAATTTTCAACAACGTAAGAAGACCTTTCCAATTCTACAGGTTGGAAATAAGAACCGTTGACTGCTGGTTTAAGGCCAAGTTCTTTGAATACATTGGCGATATATTCCACAGTTTTTTTACCACCTTCTTGTCCAGTTCCACGTCCTTCAAATTCTTTTGATGCAAGAACAGTAAGATGTTTTTTTGCTGATTCTTCTGTAAGAAGATCTGCATATTTTTTCTGATTTGCCTGTTGTGCTACCGAACAGCTGAATAATGTTGGCAACAAAAAGGATAGAATAAGATATTTTTTCATTATTGATTTAATTGGTTTTTATGCACAAGAGATTTTATTCACACGGTTAGCATGACGTCCACCTTCAAACTCAGTAGTTAGGAACGTTCGTACAATTCGTTTTGTCAAGTCTAGGTCGATAAAACGAGCAGGAATACATACGATATTTGCATCATTATGCTGACGGGCAAGGGCTGATATTTCTTCGAGCCAACAGATTGCTGCGCGGATTCCTTGGTGTTTGTTAGCCGTAATAGCTACCCCATTTGCGCTTCCACAGATTAGGATACCTAATTCATTTTCTTTGTTTTCAACACTTGATGCTACTGGATGAGCAAAATCTGGGTAGTCCACAGAATCAGCAGTAGCAGGACCAAAATCCTGAACTGTATAACCCAGTTCATTTAAGAATGTGATTAATGTTGCTTTATA